>JAZLHE010000001.1:0-12964 GCA_045616665.1 Bacteroidales bacterium
TTTTCCGCTGCAAAGATACAAATAAATTTCATTACAATAGTAATTATTTTCAAAATAATTCAAAAATATTATAAATAATACAAATTATCTATTACTATTTTTAGAAATAAATATCGCCTTGTCCACACATTTCCTCCTCACCGCGTTCGTCCTGATGTAGGGTGATTGAGGTGTGTTCTCTTCGAGAACGGGGTTGCCGTACTGAGTGTCGGTCTGGTCCCCACATCTCGGCCTCACTGCGTTCGTCAGGATGCGGGGTTATTGAGGTGCGTTCTCTCCGAGAACGGGGTTGCCGTACTGAGTGTCGGTCTGGTCCCCACATCTCGGCCTCACTGCGTTCGTCCTGATGTGGGGTGATTGAGGTGCGTTCTCTTCGAGAACGGCGGCGGCCACGCGTATTGTCAAGTTCCCCACATCCCGTCCTCGCTTCGCTCGTCGTGATGTGGGATTATTGAGGTGTGTTCTCTTCGAGAACGGTGGATGTGTGATGTTGGTAGCATGCATAAGATGCCGCTTGACCTCGAAGAGGTCACATCTCCATAACCTCAGATTAGCGATAGCGTAATCTGAGGCTGTGATATGCGTGAAGCCATCTGCGACGTGGCGTACACGCACCAGCATCTCGGAGAGATGCCACATCAAAACAAGTATCGGGATAGTACAATAACCCATTGACAGCGAAGAAGGAGCGTTTCCCTCCAGTCCTATTTTGTCTATGCTTGTACTGCTAAAAGAACTAAGATTCCTGCAAAAACAAACTCTTACCAGACACTGTTTTTTGATAATAAAAAACGGGACTGCCTTCAAAGCAGTCCCGTTGGGATATTGACAAGGGTAAGATGTCTTCCCCTGCCTGTGGAGGCGTGGCACGCCGCACCTCTACTTCTTGATGAACTTCTTCGTGGCCACTGCATTGTCGCCGGATACGCGTACGAAATACATTCCTGAAGCATAGTTGTCCAAATTGATGCGTGCGTGGTTGTCGGTCAACTGAACCATCTGGATCATCTGGCCAAACGCATTGTAAATAGCGGCTTCCTTCACATTGACGTTGCCGTTGACGGTCATTTCAATGTAGTTGTCGGCCGGGTTAGGCATCAAGCTTACGCTGTTGGCCAATTCAACGTTGTCGATACCAACACCGCTTGTAGTGAAGCTCGTCGTCACGAAATCGCTCTGGTTGTCGGCTGAACAAACGGCCTTCACGCGGAAGTCGTATGTGCTGTTGGCAGTCAGGCCTTCGATGTTGTAGGTCGTCGTCGAAACGGTGGCTTCCTGCCATTGACCCGCGCTCTGGAGCTTGTAGCCCACCTTCCAGGAAGTTTCGCTACCGCCGGCGTTCCAAGAGGCAACAGCTGAGTTGGTCGTGATGCTGGCGATTTGCAGGTTCGTTGGAGCGTCGCAAGGTTCGGCAGGAGCAGCAGGAGTAGTGAAACTGTGGATGGCTGTCCATTCACTGGTTGCACCTTCATCGCATACGGCCTGTACCTGTACTTCGTAGGTGGTTTGGGCGGTCAAGCCACTCAAACCGTAGTTGGCAGCTGTCAGGTTGTTGACAGGTGTCCAGGTGCCGCCTTGGGCTCTCCACTGGAGGTTCCAGGCACTTTCGCTTCCACCCGCGGTCCAGGTGATGTTGGCAGAGTTGTACAATACGTTGTTGGATGACAAGTTCGTTGGAACATCGCAAGTACCAACAGGAGATGATTCATAAACTGAGATATCATCGATAGCACAAGAATAGTATGAAGATCCTACATAATTCCAATGGAATGCCAGACGACCGGTTGTTCCAGCTGGAACTTCTGCAAAGCTTACGGTATCTAATGAGATAGACGTAACACTAGTAAGTGTGGCAACTGTTTGGAATGAAGTGGAAATATTATCAACATCTGTAACATAACCCACCGTCAATGTGCCATAACTTATATTTTCCATTCTATAGGCGAATGCCAATTCCATCGTAGTCAAGTCATTGGTAAATTCAGGAAGTACAACGTAAGCATCAGTTGATGGAGAACTACCAGTGAAAGTCAAAGCATTGGGATTTGAATGAGGATAAGAGTATAAACCGCCGTTCGTAATGTGAGGAGCTGGATAAGACGAACTATTGGTCGTAGATAGCCAGCAACCAGGAACAACACCCTCATTATCGTAAGCAGTGCCATTGTAAGAATCAAAGTTTTGGACGTAAGGCAGTGCTATAGCATCACATTCAGTAGCGAAGGAAGCTCTTGCTGACCAAGCACTTAAATCACCACCGCCACAATCTGCCTGTACATAGAAATCATATTGAGTTGCAGCATCCAAACCTGTCAATGTGAACGGATTGGTAGTGGCTGGCGCCGGGGTACCCTGACCTTGTGTGAAACCGGCAGGACCATATTCGATATTCCAGTTGTTAGCATCTCCGTTTTCAGTCCAGGCCAAAGTAACGGTTGTGGTAGTGACATTGGAAGCTGTTAGGTTGGTAGGTTTCCAACACGTTGGGATAGCATCAATATTCACATCATCCAAGTAAATATATGCATCACCAGTACCGTAGTTACTTGTACCTTTGAATATAATATTCACGGTTTCATCAGCATATTCTGTCAAATCAATGAATACTTCTTCCCAAGAACTCTGTCCGGTAAGACCACCCTGTAATAAGGTAGAAGTTGCTCCATTGTCTGTTGAAATATACACTGAAAAATCACCACCAGTAGGATTCTTGTAGTTGAAGGTTAAAGCCATATCAGCCAACAGAGTAATTTGCGGAGTCATTAAGAAGTTGGTTTTTCCAGTCGAATTGCTATAGGAATTAAATCTCACGCACTTTCGACCATTATCGGTGTAGGCATTCCATTTGTAAGAATCATCACTTGTCGTTCCTTGACTGTTATCCCAACAAAGAGGAATTCCTGCAGTAATATTTTCGAAGTTTTCAACAAATGGGGCAGTGAAAACGTCGCATTCAGTTGTAAAGTATGCAATAGAAGACCATTCACTTTCACCATCAGTACAGATCGTTTTCACTCTAAACTGATATATAGTGGCAACTGATAAACCATCCAACAAAACAGAAGGCTCATCTGTAACAGGAACAGGAGTTGCTAAAGACCAATTGGTATCGGAAGCCAACATATACTGCACTTCCCATTCAGAAGCTTCACCGATAACATTCCATGACACCGTTGCCGTATTGGCAGTAACAGTACTATTCAAAGCGATGGGCCACATACAACTTGGAGCTTCGTCAACTGTTACATTATCGATATGCAAATCATTATCACCACCACTAACAGTAGATTCACCGTAGAAGGCAATCTTGATTTCTTGACCTTCATATTGTGCCAAATCAACCAAAATGGTTTCACCTGTGGTAGCAATATTGTTGAATGAATAAGCACCCGTACCGTCATTATTCCATTCGGTTGCATTGGCTCTACTCCAAGTGGCGCCATTATCGGTAGAAACAGCCACGATGAACCGATCGTCAACTTGAGCTGTAGGATCAGCAATAGGATCAGTAGTGTTATATTTTGTCAAAGCCAAATCGAAAGTCAGTATTGGATGTGACAATTGGGACATATCAATCGTTGGAGTTACCATCCAATACTTAACACTTGTACCATAGATATTGATTTTCATGTGTCTGCCAGTCAATACGGCATTGGTATTGGTATTCCAATAACCAGTGGTAGGAGTTAAGTCGGCTGTACCATTAAATACATCTGAGGCTAAACCAGAGTAAATCTTCCAGCATTGAGGCAAAGTTGATGTAGAATCGAAAGATTCAGTCCAAGGAGCCACAACAGGAACACAATCTGTAGTAAAGTTCAGAGATTCGGTCCAACTGCTTTCGGTGGTTTCGCCATCACAAATTGCACGAACTCTTGCCTGATAAGCAGTTGTTCCCGTCAAACCGGTGATAGTGTAAGTATTGGCATCTGAAACTTGTTCTGGTTCATTCCAAACAGAATCGCTTGCCAATTTCCATTGAACTTCCCAATTAGACTGGTCAGCAGCTTCTTGATTCCATGCAATGGTAACCATTTCACCGCCAACGTAGGTAGTGCGCAATGCCGTTGGCATAGGACAAGTATTGTAATTAATAGCGATATTATCAATAGCGCCAGAAGGATCAACACCTGCAGAAGTATTGTTTCTCCATAAAATATAGATACGTTTTGTGGTATTAGAATAAGCGGCATCGCTCAAATCAAATTCCACGTGTTGCCAAGTATCATTATTATAGAATGTACCAACCAAAGTTGCGCCTTGAGGAGCGGAAGCAGCTGTTGATGAAGTGTTAGGAGTAACGGTTGCCAAATTTCCGATGAACACCTTCACATAATCATTGGCAGAAGTTTCGCCTTTACTCTTCCAATCGAAGCTCAAAGTATAAGGATAACCCGTTGAAGCGGGGAATCTAACGTCACGATAAGCCCAAACATTGGTAGGAGCCGTATTGGTATAAGCGTTGGTTGTGCCACCGTCGTTGGAAATGTACAAAGAATTGTCAGGATTGCCCGTGGCATCGCCAATAAACCATCTGTTAACGGCAGTACCGTTTAACAAGGTCCAGCCCTCATTTTCAGTTTCATCTTCGAAATCACAAGTATAAGGAACTTCGGCGATGTTGGCTGATGCGGTCATATCGTTGAAGATATCTGACCAACGAGAGTGGCTATCACCGCAAACTGTTCTCAGATACATATAGTAACGGGTTTCAGGTTCGAGGTTGTAGATATCGCCAGGATTGTTGATTTGTTGAACTGTAGCAAGATCCGGATCAAAATCAGCAACCGTGCTATAAACCACTTCATACAAGTCGGCGCCATCTTCCACGCTAATGGTAATGCTGTTGGAAGCCGGAGCCGTAGCGATGTTGCTTGGTGCAGCACAAGCAGGAATATAATTCAAGGTAATATCGTCAACAGAAGCAGTATAAGAAGTACTTGTAGTCGTATATTTGAAAGCGATCCGATAAGCATCATCTGTCAAATTGTCAAGGGTATAATACACTTGTTGACCAGTAGTCGTATTATCCAGCGTATCAATAGCGGTGAATGTATTCAAAGCACTATCGGCTTCTGTAACATAACCCACGATTAACTTACCGGTGGATGAACTATAGTTCTTGTACCAGAAACCCAATTCAAGGGTATTCAAAGCTTCGGTCATAGCCGGAAGAACAGCGGAAGCGTTACCGGAAGTGTAGAATGTCATAGACTTATTACCACTTTGAGCAAACGCGTATGTGCCAGATGTGGTAATCTTAGCTTTATAAGAAGCGGTAGTTGAAGAAGCATAGGCATCCCAACAATTTGGAAGTTTACCAGTTGAACTGTAAGTAACGGCACTATATTCTTCAAAATCTTCCGCGTATGGAATAGCTGTCAATTCGCAATCGGTTTTAACATTCAAAGTTGTAGGAGCACTTTGTTCGTCACCACAATCTGCTTTAACCTTGATGACATAATCGGTAGCCACTTCCAAATTTTCAATATCATAAGAAGTAGTATAAACTGGTACGACTACGGGTTCCGCAGCACCAACTGGTGCATATTCAACAACCCAGGCAGCAGCTTCTTCGTCATCCCAGGCAATACTGATAGAAGTAGTTGTAATATCAGTAGTATGTAAATTTTCTACCGTGTTTGCACAAGAAGAAGTGTTGCAGGTATAGGTGAAAACATCTGAATCATAATCTCCTGAGAACAAAAGGGTTGAACCTAAATAAATCTCATAAGATTCTTCTTCATAATAATTATAATCTTCAAATTCCACTTCTAAAACGTCGCCATTTTCCACAGAGAAATTAGCTTGAGCGGCATAACCTTCATTAAAAGTCAAATATCCAATATAAGTATCATTGACATAAAAATTCAATTGAGCACCATTCCAACCGTCACCAAAAGAGTCATATAAACGGAATGTCAAATCGCAAGTCTGAGGAACAACGCCGCCGGTGGTAGTGAAAACGCCACCAACCCAAGCACTCAGGTCTTCAGCACCACAAACTGCCTGAACCTCGAACATATATGGAGTAGCTTCCGTCAAACCGGTTAAAGGGTATGGAGAAGTAACGCCAGACAATTCTTCAATCCATTCTTCATCCGTAGCGGTTTTGTATCTCAAATTGTAACTTTCGGCAGTTCCCGTCCAGGAAATGGTAGCTTCAGTTTCGGCAACATCGCTTGCGGCAACATCGGTTGGAGCAGCACAAGAAGCGATAGCGATGTTATTAATATCCAAATAACGGTCACCATTTGACACAGTTGATTCTCCATAAAAAGCAATCATAACAGGGGAAGCTGTATAATCACTCAATGGTATTGCATAGGTACGATGAGTAGTAGTGATACTATCATAGACATAGTCTCCCGTTCCATCATTACTCCAAATGGTAGCATTGCTTTGTAACCAGGTTGCGCCACCATCTTCTGAAATAACCACCATAAATTTGTCATCAGGAGCAGAATTTTCATTATAATAGTATCTGATCCATACTTCAAAAGTCAATTCCGGATTATTAACTGTAGATAAATCAATCATAGGAGTAATCAGCCAATCCTTACGACCATAGCTTTCTTCTCCATAAATATTAATTTCAGCATAACCATTAGAAAAGCTCCAATTGGTACTTGTGCCAGTGCTAAAGTCTCCACCTGCAAAAATATCAGCTGCCAGACCCTGCTTTCTACTCCAACAAGCAGGTGCTGTAGATGATGTGAATGAATGGGTGAAAGGAGCCGAGAAAGCACCACAATCAGTTTGGAAAGTTTTAGTGGAAGACCAAGCCGTGTAAAGACCTCCTTCGCAAACAGTTCTTACGTGTACATAATAAGTTGTCGCAGCAGTTAAGTCTGTTAATTCAACAACAGTATCGGTAACTGGTTGAGGTTCTGCCGTTGCCAATTCTTCCATAGAAGCAGCGTATGCAACTTCCCAACTTACGTTTTCGATGTTATTCCAAGTAATAGTAGCTGACGAAGTCGTAATGTTGCTGACCGTAACATTCTCCGGCATATCACAACCTTCAGGAACACCAACCTTAATATTATTAATATCCAAATAACGGTCACCATTTGACACAGTTGATTCTCCATAAAAAGCAATCATAACAGGGGAAGCTGTATAATCACTCAATGATATTGTATAGGTACGATGAGTGGTAGTGATACTATCGTAAACATAGTCTCCCGATCCATCATTACTCCAAATGCTAGCATTGCCTTGTAACCAGGTTGCGCCACCGTCTTCCGAAATAACCACCATAAATTTGTCATCAGGAGCAGAATTTTCATTA
Organism: Bacteroidales bacterium; assembly: GCA_045616665.1. Classification (GTDB taxonomy): domain Bacteria; phylum Bacteroidota; class Bacteroidia; order Bacteroidales; family WCHB1-69; genus RUG11690. The sequence continues at coordinate 7,295 of JAZLHE010000001.1, forward strand.
TAATAGGATCTGATCCATACTTCAAAAGTCAATTCCGGATTATTAACTGTAGATAAATCAATCATAGGAGTAATCAGCCAATCCTTACGCGAAGTACCATAAATATTAATTTCAGCATAACCATTAGAAAAGCTCCAATTGGTACTTGTGCCTGTGCTAAAGTCTTCACCTGCGAAAATATCAGCTGCCAGACCCTGCTTTCTACTCCAACAAGCAGGTGCTGTAGATGATGTGAAAGAATGGGTAAACGGGGCTTCATAAGAAGAACATTCGGTCTTGAAAGTCATATTGGAAGACCATTCGGTAGTATCCGTGCCGCCACAAATAGTTCTAACACGCAAATAATAAGTGGTAGCAGACATTAAATTTTCCAAATTCAAAGTAGTATCTTCAACATAAATAGGTTCTACCGTTGCCAATTCGGAAGCAGAAGTAGCGTATGCCACTTCCCAAGCCATATTATCTGATTCATAAGCAACCCAATTAACGGTGGCTGAATTTTCCGTAATGTTATTCACCGTAATGGTAGTAGGCGTTCCACAATTATTAGGAGTAACGGCAATATTGTCGATGGCGACAGCAGGCTGCGTACCCTTAGAACTATTGTTGGCCCATACAAAATACAATCTTACGGCACCATAATTTCTCAAAGTCGTAGCTTGAGAAAGCGTGGAAGTCATTTCGAAATGCTGCCAATCGCTTTGTGCGTTGCCTTCGAGCAATTTAATGGCATTGGTTGGAGGTGTCAAGACATAATCTCTACTAAAAGAAACATTACTAATAGGTCCAACATAACAAGCGAAATAGTCGATTTTACCGGCTTCGCCATTTTGACCTTCGCACTTCCAATCAAAAGCAAAATCATAGAAAAGGCCAGGAACATCAAATTTAATGTCACGATAAGCCCAAACGACAGAAGATGCGTTTATATCATATTCATTATCCGCATTGTTGTTGGAAATATAAAGCGCGTTAGAACCATCACCATAATTGGCACCTTCGCCAATCATCCAACGGTTGGTACAACTACCATTGACGAAAGACCATTCGGATTGTTCCAATTCTTCGTCAAAAGTACAAGTATAAGGCAAGGTGGCCAAAACCTGGGTGGTTGTGAATGTGACAGCGTCGGCAGAAAATTCGCCCTGAATGCCACCACAAACGGAAGCAACATATACCTTATATTCAGTTTGTGATTGAAGTCCTGACAAAATAAAAGGATTTTCGGAAGCGGGAACAGTGGAAGATTCTTCACCTGCCTCATATTTTACCACCCAAGAATCCACATCAGCGTAGGTTTGCCAAGATAACTTCACCTGATTGCCTTCTATGTCAGAAAACTGAACAGCAGTAGGTCTTGGACAAGCCGCTTCGTCAACAACCACATCGTCAACGTAATAAGTGCCCGTGGTTTTAAATGCCACAGAAATATCAGAACCTCCAAGGGTAGATTCTGTCAAAGGAATGTCATATTGTGTCCAATTTGTATTGATTGGAATAATGGTATCTACAGGTACAAAAGTAGAAGCATCTGCAGGATCGCTGATAACACCTACAATCAATTTATAGGAAGAAGAAGATGCTTTGGCTCTAAAGGAAACCATTGTGCTTGTAATTTCCGTAGCAATAGCTTGAGAAGCTGCTATGGCAGGAGTAGTTGAAGAACCGGACAGATAAAGGGCACCCGGTTCAGAATAAGCAGTAGAATTGATATAAGCGGTACCAGACACTTTGGACCAGCAAGGAGGGAATACGCCACTTCCCGTACCGCCATAAACATCAAATTTTTCAGTATAAGGCAGGTTGGCAGGACTACAAAGCGTTCTAAATGTAGTGGCTTTCCAATTGCTAACGCCATCCGTTTCACCACAATTGGCACGAACGTAGGCATAATAAATAGTATTGCCATTTAAGTTAGACAAGATAGCAGACGTATCCATTACCGTCATCATAGGTATAGTTGTAGAATCAGGAATATCCAAAACACTAGGAGTATAATAAACTTCATACGAAAAAACTTCTTCATTAGCCATCCATTTAATTTCAGCTGAATTGTCGGTAATATTGGAAGCGGTAACATTCTTTACATTAGGGCAAGTAATGTTAGGAGCTGAGAACAAGTAGAATCTGTTCACATCTGGCCAGTTTCCTGAACTAATCGTCGCCGACTGTCCTGAAGTATAGTGTGCCGAATGATGGCTGTTATCAACCATTATTAAATCATTTACACTAATAGCAATACCTTGTTGACGTGAAGTAGCAGGTAAAATAGGTGGGCGAGAAGAATAATATACAATTTGGATGTCATTAGAACCCTCAAAAAGTTGCACTTGCCAACGAAGCAAAGAATTTCTTGAACTCGTTGTAAAAGTAGATGTCGCAAATTCAATCACACCTACTCTATTCGGAGCTGTTCCGATAAGTTCATAATGAACATATCCACTATCTGTTAAGTAACCATCACAACCCATAAAGTTAATTTTGGGCAAGTCGTAGCTTAGGTTAGAAGTTCCAAATGGAGATGAATAATGCGAAGTTGTCGTCACATTTGGACCGAAACGAAGATTACCATCTGCATTAACGGAAAATTGAGAATACGTATCCTCGCCCAACGTAAAATCGAAACCTAAATTACAGACCGAAGAAACAGCATAGTCTCCCGTAGAAGTAATAAGATTTTGCGGTGAAGACAGCGTAATCCATTTTGAGGCATCCGTACCGGTGGAAAAGGTATAGACCTCCAAACCTTGCGCTCGCATCGCTGCCGGCAGCATCAGCAAAGCCGTCAGCAAAATTAATAGAAGCTTTTTCATAATTTTTTAATTTGGTTAATATTAGGTGAATTGTTTGTTTTTTTTTGTTTTCTGAATTTTGATAGAACGTTAGAAAATAAAGAGACTACAAGATATCAATAGTTTAGCATAATACATTTTGCAAAGATACAAATTAATTTTGATGAACAATGAATTGTTGATAAGTTTTTAAAAAAAAGGAATTGTCCCTTTTCGTCTTGTAAAGAGATTCCGCCTTCGCCACCTTTAGTTTTGCACCTTGAAAAAATGGGATAAAATTATTGTTGAAAAATGTACCTTTGTGGCACAGCTTTAAGTTTACAAATTAACCACGGGCGGAAGGTGAACTATCTCCGCTGCTAAAGGAAAGCTTTATGAAGCGTATCAGTCCTTCCGTCCGTTTGGCTGCCAGATCCAGCTATAATACCAGACTTCAGGGTCAATTTAAAGGTAATAGATTAACAGCCGTCAGGTTAATTCGATTGTTTAATTAAAGGTTCGCAAAATTATGAAAAAATTCTTTATCGGAGCAGATGTGTCCAAGAAAACACTCGACTGCGTACTTTACGACGCCAGTATGGAAAAGATGAGATCAACCCACATCAAGATTTCCAATGACAGCGAAGGCTGCAAGGAACTGGTTAAATGGATGAAAGAGCACAAAATTGCCAAGAATGAAGCCATCGTCTGCATGGAATTCACTGGACGATATTCCTACGATTTTGCCCAGCTACTCGACAGGAAGGCGGTGGACTTTGTGCTGATTCCGGCACTGAAAATCAAAGGCTTCTTTGCCGGAGCGCGGGGAAAGAGCGACAAGGTGGATTCTGTACGCATCGCCACATACGGCTACCGTTGCCGGGAGGAACTCGTACCGACGAATCTGAAAGATGACAAAGTAATGGAGCTGAGAGACCTCATGAATGACAGGAAACTTGCCGTCAAGCACGCATCCGCATACAAGACCATCATGACGGAATACAAAGGCAAAAAGACCTCCTCCAGATACAAGAGAGCCGAGAAAATGGTTGCCGAATACAAAAAACAGATTGCTGCAATAGAAAAGGAAATAAAAGAACTGATTGGAAATGACGAGAAGCTGTCAAGAAATTACAGACTTCTGAACAGCCTTCCTGGCATCAGCATGGTAAACGCCGTTAATCTGATCGTCTTCACCGGGAACTTCGAGTTCTTCAATGACAGCAGGAAATTTGCTTCCTACAGTGGAGTGGCCCCCTTTGAATACTCTTCGGGGACAAGCGTCAACCGGGGGACCCACGTCTCACGGTTGGCCAACAAAATGCTGAAGGCTGACCTTTCTCAGGCGGCTAAGGCTGCAATCAACTATGATCCAGAGTTAAAAGCTTATAATGAAAGAAAACGCAAGGAAGGAAAATCCTATGGATGCGTGCTGAATGCTGTCAAGTTCAAGCTTATAACAAGGGCATTTGCCGTAGTGAAAAGAGGAACACCATACGTGAATACTATGAAATACCGCGCTTGATTTTGATTGTTGATAACTTTTTGAAAAAAGACTTGTTTTTAACCTATAATACGCTTCGTCGGAATGGAGACGGCTGCCTGGACAAAAACATAATGGACGGCGCACGAAGGTGTAGAGACGCGGCGCGCCACGTCTCTACAGCGAGAACGGCAAAAAACGCCCATTGTTTTCAATTCGCACTGTCCTCGCCATTCCGATGTTTCCGGCGTAAGGAGGGAACTCCGGAATCTCAACAAGATTAATCGGGATAATTTCAAAAAAATTGGGACGCATTAAAAAATGTGTCCCAATTGGAGTTAAATATTGGAGAATTACTTAGTACTCCTTCCTCACTTTCGGCTCTACCAGGTCGAACATATCCTCACCGTTGGCATGCAGCACAAACATCCCCTTCTTACTTGCATAGACATCTGAACCCTCGTCATACTTGAGGGCCGCCACCGCGGGATAGACGGTGTAGTTGGCGAAAGGGTGAAAGGTCTCCTTAAAGTGTTCCATCTGTTGGAGAAAGTGGTCGATATGTTCAATTTTGCAGGTGGTCTTGACCTCAACAGCCACGGCGACGGTGGTGTTGCACAAAATCACGTCTATTTCCATTTCGTTGCAGAAATACTTTCCCTTTCGGGGACCGTTGTAAACCTGCGTGATGCCTATTCCCAGATCGGAAAACAGCTTGAGGCAGGCCGGCCGCGCCAATGCCTCGACGAGCTTTCCCCATTGCGTGGTGAACAAGTCCTGCAGTTGCTTCATTCTTCGGTCTGTTTCCTTCATCTGTTCCCTGATTTCCGCCGCCTGTTCTTGGGAATGCTTCCTCATCTCAAGAATTTCAAGGTAGTTTTGGTGGGACAGTTCAATGAGCTCGGCAACGGTAGGCGTTTTTCCAATGTCAGTGCATTCTTCTTGATCTGATTTGTCTTTCATAATGGTTTTCTTTTTTATTTCGTATAAAACTTGGCTTTTTCTTTACAGTTCCCGTTATAAAATATTTAGTATTCCTTCCTCACTGTCGGCTCCACCAGGTCGAACATATCCTCGCCGTTGGCGTGCAGCACGAACATCCCCTTCCTGCTGGCATAGACATCGGAACCCTCGTCATACTTGAGGGCGGCCACGGCGGGATAGACCGTGTAGTTGGCGAAAGGGTGAAACGTCTCCTTAAAGTGCTCCATCTGTTGGAGAAAGTGGTCGATGTATTCCTTTTTGCAGGTGGTCTTGACCTCAACCGCCACGGCCACGGTGGTGTTGCACAAGATCACGTCTATTTCCATTTCGTTGCAGAAATACTTTCCCTTTCGGGGACCGTTGTAAACCTGCGTGATGCCGATTCCCAGATCGGAAAACAGCTTGAGGCAGGCCGGTTTCGCCAAGGCTTCG
>JAZLHE010000002.1:0-4952 GCA_045616665.1 Bacteroidales bacterium
GATTGACATAGTTGTCAATGGCAAAGAGGTTGAAAACAACCTGAAATCAATTAAATCCGCAATAACAAAAGTAACCAACGAGTTAAGTAAAATGACTGTTGGTACGGATGAGTACTATAAGAAGTCGAAGGATTTATTGACTCTAAAGCAGATTTATAAAGAATACAATCAAGAGCTGTCTATAACTAATAAAAAAATAGAAGAGGTAAATGATTCTGTAAATGCAAGCACTATTAAATGGGGTGCTTATGGTTCTGCCATATCTGGATTATCAATTGCTCTCCAAAAGTTTTTTTCAAAAACCCAGCAGTATATTGAAGCCTACGCCACGATTGACGACGCGATGACCAATGTTAGCAAATACACGGGGCTTACGCGAGAAGAAGTAAAGCAGCTGAATGAGGAATTTAAGAAGATTGACACCAGAACTCCGACCGAAAAGCTGAATGCCCTGGCAGCTGATGCGGGAAGGCTTGGTATTACATCCAAGGAAGCTGTCAAGGATTTTGTTGAAGCAGCCGACATTATCAATACGGCATTGGGAGAGGACCTCGGAGAGGATGCCGTGAAGAATATTGGCAAAATGGCGCAGGTGTTTGGTGAAAGTGAAACCATGGGTCTTCGCGGAGCCATGATTGCCACGGCTTCCGCAGTCAACTCTCTCGGTCAGTCGTCGTCCGCGTCAGAACCGTACATTGTGGAGTTTGCATCAAGACTTGCGGGTGTTGCCAACACCGCCGGAATCACGCAGGCCAATATTATGGGCATTGCTTCGACCATGGACCAGAATATGGGTCAGGTTGAAAAGTCGGCAACGGCAGTGCAGAAGGTGATGATGGATATGATGAGCAAGACGGGCAAATACGCCGAACTCGTTGGAATGACATCGGAAGAGTTTAAAAAACTCGTTGACAGTGATATGAATGCGGCTTTTCTTTCAGTTCTTGATGCTCTTAACCGCATATCTTCACAGGGAGGTTCTGCCTTGGCCGAAACCTTGTCGAATCTTAAATTGACAGGTGCGGGTGTCCAGGAGACGTTAATGTCACTGGCCAATAATACGGATCGGCTTAGGGAAGCACAGATGTTGGCAACTCAGGCGTATAGCGATGGCAATTCCGTGATAAAAGAGGCTGAAGCAGTGAACGGGAATGCGGCGGCAGGACTTGAGAAGGCAAAAAAATCGGTGCAGGACGCCAAGGCGGCATTGGGCGAAGAGCTTATGCCGGTGATAACGAAAGTGACGGAGGTTTCGGCAGGTGGATTGAGGATTGCGGCCGAGTTTACCAAGTTCATGCTGAGTCATCCGAAGCTGCTGATTGGATTGGCGGCGGCATATACGGCGCTGTACGCCGTAAGGAATGCCCAGTTCATCAAGGACAAGGCGATTGCGGCATTTACGGCCACGAGAACCGCACTGCTGTCAACGCACAAGACGGTTGTGCTGTCTCTTGCCGTGGCAAAGAATACACTGACAAACAACACCACGAGGGCTGCGGCGGCACAAAAAATGCTCAAGGCGGCGTTCGCATCCACTCCGTGGGGAGCCATACTGACTGCCTTGACAGCCATCGGAGTTGCCATGTACAACCTGGTGGCAAATCAGAAAGAGGCATCAGAAGGGTTGAATAAATTCAAAAATTCAGCCGATACCGCCACCACTGAAGCAAGACTCCTGTTCGACCAATTGTCGAAAACCACGGAAGGGAGTGAAGAATATAGGGCCAAGCTGGATGAAATCGAAAAACTGTATCCTGACATAATAAAAAGCCATAAGGATGAAAACGGGCTGCTTGTTGACCAGGCCGCTGCCCTAAAAGACGTATGCGATTTTCTGGAACAGAAAATCGCACTGGAGATGTCGCAGGAAGAACGAAGCGAAATTCTCCGGAAATCAATAAACAAACAAAATCAAGCATTGGCCGGTTTCAGAGAGGAGCAGCGTAAAGTTATCCGCGAAATGGCCGAGCAGGGAAAGACTGCCGAAGAAATAGGTTCCGCATTGGGAATATCTTATTTTTTTACAGATTTCATGGGGAATTCAGTAAAGGATGACAGATTCGAGGCTCTCGAAAAATACGTCAAGGCTTATGAAAAGATGCGGAAAGATATAGACAATATAGATAAAAAATACAGTGTCTATACAAATAAAACAGTAATAAAACCAGAGGAAAAAGATGAAGAAGATGAAGAAGATGAAGAAACAACCACCAATTTCAACGATGCGAACAATCTAAACAAATCAATAGAAAGTTTTGAGAAAAAGCTGAAGGATTTCAGGGAGCGTCAGCAGCGGGCGTCGCTGGACGGATGGGCGAAGACGAAGCAGGGTATCATCGATTCGTACCAGGAGATGATTGACGAGGCGAACCGCCTGGGCAAGAATGACGTTGCCGAACAGTTGACCCAAGAGAAAGACAGTGCCATTGCCGCCGCCGGTGAGAAGTATGTGCAAGAGGCTGTCGTTTCCTTTGAAAAAATAAGCAACGAAGCCAAGAAGATGCTGGCTTCGTCGTCAAAAAACGGTGAAGGAAACAAGATTCTCGAAGCCGTTGCCGGAACTCAGGAACAATGGGATGAAAAAATAAAGCTCGTAAGCGATAATTACGACGCCATTCAGAAAATTCTTGACGACGACGACAAACTTGCCGGCAATGACCCGAACAAGCTCGATGCCGACCAGCGAAAGGTTTTTGAAGACGGCATTGCCAAGGCAATTTCAACGCAACTCGAACTTACCAAGGAAAAGATGGAGGCCATCACCAACGTGATCAGGCAGAACGTTGACAGCGAATCCAAATTCATTGAAGACAAGGAGACGGAACTGAGACGCGCGCGCATGAGCGACCAGGAAAGGCAAATCGACGAAATCAATGCGCTTTACGACAAGAAGATCGAAGCCAAACGGAAGGAGATTGAAACGCTGAAACAGCTTCAAAACCAAGACGGTACAGACAATGAAGACCTGCAAAAACAAATCGATGACCTGGATGCCGTCATAAAAAAACTTGCCGAACTGAAGAATGCCGACATTTCCAGTCTTGGCGGCGGACGTACCGGAGGAAACAGCGTGTGGGAACAGCTGGCGAATTTCGACTGGTCCAACCTGAGCGAAAACTGGCAGAACGGCATACAGCTTATGACGAATGCCCTTCAGGATTTTTCGAGCGCGGCGCTGTCGGTGTTCGATTCCATCAATCAGGCGCAGAGCAACCGTGAGAGGGCGGAGTTCAACGAGTTTGTGTCGATGCAGGACGAAAAGGCGCGGAAGCTGAAGGAGCGTCTGGACAAAGGCCTGGTAAGTCAGGAGGAATACGACAAGCAGATGGCGAAGATGGACGAGGAGCGTGACGAACGTGAAAAGGCGCTGAACCACGAGCAGTTTGAGAGGGAGAAGCGTGCCGACATCGTGAAGGCGACGATTACGGGCATTATGGCGGCGATGCAGTCGTTTCTGAACGGTGGCGGTTTCCCGTGGGGACTTATTCCGATGGCGTTGTCGGTTGCGACCACGGCGGCACAGATAGGGGTCATCGCTTCGCAGGTGAATCCGTACGCCCGCGGCGGTTATGTGAACGGCGCGCAGGTGATTCTGGCGGGTGAGGCGGGCGACGAGTGGGTGGCGTCGAACCGCCTGCTGAGGGACAAAAGGACGGCTCCGGTGATTGCGGCGCTGCAGGAATACCAGAACGGAAACCAGAGGGCTTTGGACATGCTTCCGATGAGCACGCCGAACTGGGAAAAGTTGTCCCAGGCGGGTAAAGAAATTTCACGTACATTTGCAACCAGTCCTTCTGTCAACAATTACTATACCAACTCGAACAACACGATGACCAACCATACGACTACGGACAACGGGGAGCTGCTGGCGGAACTGAAGAGGATGAACAGTTTTCTGAAAGACCCGAAGAACCGGCAGGCGGTGATCAGCAGGAAGATGCAGCTGGAGTTTGACAGACAGGAGGCTGAAATTAAAAATATGGCGCGGTTATGAGTGTTTATGTCGTTTCTCATCCTTTCAAATTCGATTTCGCGGAAAACAATCCGTTGTTCGTGATTCAGAACACGGCTTCGGATCTGACCGGGCGCAAACTGGCCGTGCGGTTCGGCATTTTCTATGCGGACGGCGGCAGTGCCCATACGCCGGTGATGACTTACGATTTTGACGCCGGCGGGCGCGTGGAGGCGGGCACGCTGATTTTGAGGAGTTATTTTCGCGACGCGGAAATTCCCAATTATGACGACGTGTTCGTGTCGAGGGTGATCGACAACAACGCGATTGCCTACCGCATTGAGTTTGCCGAAGTGGTAAACGGCGATGGACAGGGTTGGCACAATGGCGCACAGTACCAGCTGTGCAACGGGTATGTTAGGCCGTACCGGTGGGTGAACAATTTTCCGGACTGGGAGGCGAATTTGGCCGATGCCAAGTTTGAGGACCGTGCGGGGATTGACTTTTTCGGTCAGGATCAGGGAGCCGTGGTGCGAACCCCGGTTGACTGCGAGCAGTATGTGTATCTGCGCAACTACGGTTCCACGGCCGCCACGCCGACCACGGTGGTGACGCTTTATCACAAGGACGGCACGACCGAGGTCTTGAGGGGCGCGGACCAGGTGTGGTTTTCCAATCCGAGCATTCCGGCGAAGTCGCTGGTGAGGCTGAGAACCGACTTGGCGGCTTTTGGGGTGCTGGGCTTGACGGCTGCCGGCGTTTCAAGGTACGAGGTGGCCATCGGCACGCTGCGCAGGACCTATATCGTGGTTCCAAGGCCGTTCAACTGCCGTTCGTTTTTTGTCAAGAACGCCGTAAACCTGTACGATTCGCTGTGGGTTTCGGGCGGGAAGCGGGAGTTGACCACTTCGGGCGAGCGAGTGGTGATGGGCGAGCGCGACGAGTATGACGTGGACGACTACGAGGATGTCTTCACGGCGAGAACGGGGCTCAGGAGGGA
>JAZLHE010000003.1:0-3137 GCA_045616665.1 Bacteroidales bacterium
ATCTGTTTTAATAGCTAATGCGTTAATTTATAATATGTTATTTTAATTTCTTTCTTTTTTCTTGTTTGTATTATAAGTTATTTAATGTTAAAATTCTAACTGTTTATTTTGTGAATGTTTTTCTAAAGTCAGCAGTTGTTCAATCACTATTATCTCCTATTTGATATAAATATTCTGGTGCGAAGCCGATTTCGTTATTCCAGTCAACGGTGAAGGGGTCGAGTTTGAAATTGCGAAAATAATCCAAAGAAGTCAATTTTCTGCAAATTCCCTCTTTGGATAAAGGCAGAAAATCACAAATTTTAACTTCTCCGTTACTGAACGTTAAACGAAGCTTATAGTCGTGCAGATATTCTGCTGCCGTAATAGTCAATATATCGTTCATTTTTATCACATTAGAGGTTCAATATTCAACAATTCGTTCTTTTGCTCCATTCGTTTCCAATTGTCCATTAACTCAACTTTGTGCAAATCCAACCATTCATACACCAATTTCAAAGCTCTTCGCGGAAGGCTTCCTGTAACGACTCCGTCTTCGATCGTAATTATTGCTTTATAATCATTGTACCATACATGAAAATGTGGAGGCTGATGCTCATTCATATACATATAAATGATTATTCCATAGAAACGACTTATTTCTGGCATATCTTTCTTGTTTTGAATGTGGATAATAGCTGATGCGTTAATTTATCACACATATTCGTTTCCCTCGTTTTATCTTTTAACCAAGTCAAAAACGGTCTTCACCGGATTGAACGTTGCCAAGGGCACTTCCACAAAAACAGTAATCCACTGAGCCATAGCACCATTCCACAAACCGGGCAATTCCATTGCCTTCAGCGTTCTGTCTCCGTAAGATTTAGATGAAATAAAACCTGTGTTTTCGTCTATATAATCGAAAAGATTAAAATATTCGCCTTTATAAGTCTTAAACGAGCAAACCATATCCACGGGATTGAAATGGGTAGCTTCCTTGACAATGGCCATTTGCTCCGCATCATTCTTATCCATTTGCGAAGATTCGACAATTTGCAGACTTTCTTCCCCTTCTTCATTCACAACCCAGAACGGTCCTCCACCCGGTTCGCCCTCGTTTTTCACCATTCCGCAAATACGAATCGGTCGGTTCAACTTGTCGAACAAGGCTTCCGCAGAAGGATCGTCATCCACATTAATCATCAACTCAGTAGAAGCAAAATCCAGCATTTCGCACAAATCCATTTCGTCAAAATCCTGATTTTCAATCTTTTTCAAATAACGAAAAGTCTTCTTTTGCAATTCTATCAAATAAGAGGCGATGGCTTTTTTGTATAAAAACGTAGTTTCTGCTTTATCTTCCGTCGTAACATTGTCGATGTTTTTGACGAAAACCAGGTCTGAACGCAAGTCATTTAGGTTGCCAATCAAGGCGCCGTGACCTCCCGGGCGGAACAAAAGGTGACCTTTTTCATCTCTAAACGGCTGATTGTCAAGTTCGGCGGCCAATGTGTCGGTAGATGGGTTCTGAATGGAAAATGAAATTTCGTATTTCACGCCGAAGCGTTGTTCGTAAGCAGGCAGCACTCGGGACAATAATGCTTCAAAACCGCTTTGATGCTGAGGAGAAACCGTAAAATGCAATCGGCACACGTGATTGGCATCCTGTGCGTATTGAGCGGCTTCCACCAAATGTTCTTCAACGGCAGTGCGGCAATCATCATCATAACGATGAAATTTGAGCAGCCCTTTCGGTTGATTTCCATAATTCAGACCTTCCGAATTAAGAATATAACGGATAATCAACTTATAATTCTGATTTTCAATTTCTTGTTCTAAAAAATAACCATCTTTTTTCAAGGCCTGACGCAAATCGTCGTAAAAGGCAAACTTTTCAAGCTTCAAAAGAAAGTTTTGGGCTTTGGCAACGATTTCCTCACTGTCATTTTCGAGATAGGAATACAATTCCTTAAACATACGGGAAGCCGCACCCGAAGCGGGCACAAACTTGGTAATGGTTTTATCTTTAATCAGATTTTCATAATCGCTCACCAACTCTTCTACCTGCTCATCTTCCAATTGCACGATTCCGTCATCAATCGTAGCCGGACGATCAAGACAAATAAAATCAAATCCTTTTTCAAAAAAAGAAAATTGTTGCTGCACCTCTTCCGGCCTGCTGCCGCGTGCTTGCATAAACTGAATATCTTCAGACGTAAATTGAAGCATATTTGTTCACAATTAAGTTATTATCGTTTAGTGGCGGTATTGGTAAAAATATAACCGCAATCCAGATTATAAAACATATAATGACGTTCGGTACGGAAAACCAATGGTTGCTGATCAATAATTTTTCCGTATGTGAATCTGTCTATCGGATCACCGCCCACGCAACTGGGTTCTAAAACCAAACTGCCATCGGAATCCAAAGTTGCTGTAGTATTGTAGTATTCGACATTGTTAGAGCCCACCAACACAACACCTACCACGTGAAATGTATTTTCAGAACTTCCTTGGGTGATCGTAAGCGTGCCATATCTGGTAGGTTCCGATTTCCCCGTCATTTCTTCATAATATTCTCGAGAATACCAATTGACATCCTCTCCATCGTCCACACCCACACTGTCGGTAACAACCTCTAAGTTGTATGTTCCGATGAAAGCAGAACCTGGGGTAGGGGTGGGAGTAGGGGTGGGTTCCTCTGTGGGTGTACTGGTGTTATCTTTTTCTACTTTTTCCTTGTTACAAGAAACTAAAGTACAACAAGCAACAGCCAAAAGAATCATCATTAATTTTGAACAGACTGATTTCATAAATGTAATATTTAGGTTTAACATATTTTCATTTCAAAAAGGGAAAGACAAAACATATTTTGCCTTTTTAAAGTTTTATCGTTTGCAAAAATACTCAAATCTTTGAAAAAATTCACCAAAACTTCCAAATTTCGGAGCAATAAAAATTTCGGTAAAAAACCCCACTATCAAAAAGTGAACATTTTTGTGCGAAAAGTCATCAAAAATGACACAAAGGTGTTTCACGCCTGCTTCGTAAAAAACGAGGACAACGAAATTTTATCTCCGAAGGTGGCGTTTTTTTACATTAATTTGTGTAATTTTGCAAACTGGCAGCCCGGCATATCCGAAAGGTTTAGGAACTGG
>JAZLHE010000004.1:0-4006 GCA_045616665.1 Bacteroidales bacterium
TACGCATTATTGACCGAACCACTATTACTCGCAACAACGCCACCGACAGCGAGTTCGCCTAATACTACACCTGTATTGTATACACCACTGACGGAACCTTCATTGATTCCAACAACGCCACCGACAGCGAGTTGGCCTTCAACATACGAATTCTTTACACCGACATTCATCACCTCGCCGTCAGAGCCAACAACACCGAACAGACCAACACCATCCTCATCGGCATCATTGAAATACAGCCCGCTGATAGCATGACCATCGCCGTCAAAAGCCCCCTTGAAGGGCTTCTCGAACGTTCCTATCGGAGTCCAGTTTTCAAGACCACTTCCGTTATTATACAATGATCCATCGGATTTCAGCACCGTCTTACCGGAGTTCAGCACGATATCTGCGGTAAGCTTACCCTTGATTGAAGTTTTTCCATTATTCACAAATTCTGCAAACCATTTGAGCTTTTGAGCCGTGCTGATTTCGTACACACCATCATCATTTGGCATAAACCCATTACATTCCCTTTCAAGCTGGGAGCTTACATTCTTGAGACCAGGAAGCAAAACAACTACTTTTCCATTGTCTAAATATGATTTAACAGAACCAGCAATCCAATTATCACTGGAGGAGAAGAGTTCATACAACGTTGAAGTCGCCAAATCCAAAGTCGTTATGCCAGTACCATAGGAATTATCACATTTCGCACAAGGCATTTCAATATTGTAGTACGCATGACTAGCTGAACCACTACCGACAACGCCACCGATATCTTTTTCGCCTCTCACGGAACCCGTATTGTATGCATCGTAGACGGATCCATACCCGACAACGCCGCCGACTCGTTCTGTTCCACTCACCATGCCGGAATTGTAGACTTCGCTGACAGATTTTGTATTCGCCCCAATAACGCCACCGACATTAGAGCTTCCACTCACGGCACCCGTGTTGTACACGTCCCTGACAGTGCCACCACCATTATACCCGACAACGCCACCGACAGAAGAAACTCCGCTCACGGAGCCCGTGTTGTACACGTCGCTGACAGAGCCATCATTATCCCCGACAACGCCGCCGACTCGTTCTGTTCCGCTCACGGAACCCATGTTGTACACGTCGCTGACAGAGCCATAACCATTATCCCCGACAACGCCACCGACATATTTTCGACCTTTGATATACGAGTCCTTTATGCCGACATTCATCACCTTGCCACTAGAGCCAACAGCACCGAACAGGCCGACATAATCCACATTTTCATTGTTGAAAAACAATCCGCTGACGGTATGACCTTGACCATCGAAGGACCCATTGAATCCCTTCCCCCCTGATGTTCCCATCGGTGTCCATTGTTCAAGTCCACTTCCGTTATTGTACAATGATCCATCGGATTTCAGCACCGTCCTGCCTTCATTCAGCTTAATATTCGCAGTGAGTTTACCATTAATCGAAATGCTTCCTTTATTTACAAATTCAGCGAACAATTTGAGTTGCTGAACAGTACTGATTTCAAAAACACCATTGGCATTACGCGCAAACCCAGCACATTCCTTTTCGGGCTGAGAGCCAACGTTCTTGAGGCCCGGAAGCAAAGCAATCATTTTTCTGTTGCCCTGATCAGATTTAACGGAACCAGCAACCCAAATATCACTAGAGAAGCCAGCTGGCAAAGTCGCCAACTCCAGAGTTGTCATGCCTGTACCATAGTAACCACTGCAATTCGTGCAAGGCATTTCCATATTATAATACGCATTGCTGATGGAACCTCCG
Organism: Bacteroidales bacterium; assembly: GCA_045616665.1. GTDB lineage: Bacteria > Bacteroidota > Bacteroidia > Bacteroidales > WCHB1-69 > RUG11690. The sequence goes on from JAZLHE010000004.1 coordinate 1,759, forward strand.
TCATACCCGACAACACCGCCGACATACTTATCACCGCTCACGGAACCCGTGTTGTACACGTCGCTGACAGAGCCATAATAATTATACCCGACAACGCCACCGACATACTCATCCCCGCTCACGGAGCCCGTGTTGTACACGTTGCTGACATAGCCTTCATTACGCCCGACAACGCCACCGACTTGTCCTGTTCCGCTCACCATGCCGGAATTGTAGACTTCGCTGACAGATTTTGTATTCAACCCAATAACGCCACCGACATACTCATCCCCGCTCACGGAGCCCGTGTTGTACACGTTGCTGACATAGCCTTCATTACGCCCGACAACGCCGCCAACACAATTTCGTCCTTTGATATACGAATTCTCAACGCCGACATCCATCACCTTGCCGCTAGAGCCCACTTTGCCGAAAAGGCCGACGGAATCTTTCGTCGCATCGTTGATGTACAACCCACTGATAAGATGTTCATTCCCATCGAAGGTCCCGAAGAAGGGGTTCTTGAACGTTCCTATCGGTGTCCATTGTTCAAGACCACTTCCGTTATTGTACAATGATCCATCGGAATTCAACACCGTCTTACCTGCGTTCAGCTTAATATCCGCAATGAGTTTACCCATGATTGAAGAATGTCCACTATTAACAAATTCAGCGAACCATTTGAGTTGCAGAACAGTACTGATTTCATACACACCATCGTTATTTCGTCTAACATCATCACAAATCTTTTCAGGTTGAAAACTTACATTCTTGAGACCGGGGAGCCGAACCACCTTTTTTCCATTGTCAAGACTAGATATAACACTACCTGCAACCCAAATATTAGTGGAGAACCCCTCAGGCAATGTTGTCGCCAATTCCATGGTTGTCTTGCCTATACCCATACCATAGGAATCACGACAATTCGTGCAAGACATTTCAATATTGTAGTACGCATCGCTAACGGAACCATTCCCAACAATGCCGCCGACAAATTCAGTCCCACTCACCACCCCCGTGTTGTATACAGCACTGACGGAGCCATCGCTTGACCCGACAACACCACCGACATTACTATAGCCTGTCACGAAACCCGTGTTGTACACGTCGCTGACAGTGCCATAACCATTAGACCCGACAACGCCGCCGACAGTAGCAGATCCTCTCACAGAACCCATGTTGTAAACTTTGCCGACGGCACCATCATTGCGCCCAACAACGCCACCGACATCATATTGGCCGCTAACGGAGCCCGTGTTGTACACGTCGCTGACGGAGCCTTCATTATACCCGACAACGCCGCCAATATAATCTCGGCCTTCGATATACGAATCTTTTACACCGACATTCATCACCTTGCCACTAGAGCCAACAACACCGAACAGACCAACGGAATCTCCTACACTGACATACAATTTGCTGATTTTATAGCCCATTCCATCAAAAGTCCCTTTGAAAGGATTCTTGGTAGTTCCTATCGGAGTCCATTGTTCAAGGCCACTCCCGTTATTGTACAATGTTCCATCGGAATTCAGTACCGTCTTGCCAGCGTTCAGCTCAATATCCGCGGTCAGCTTGGCCCAGGCACTATTTTCACCATCATTCACTTTTTTTGCGAATTCCTTGAGGTCAGACGCAGTGCCAATCAGGTAAGGAGAGCTTTCCGTTCCGCTTCCGCTCATGGCGAAGCTCATGCCGGAGAAAATCAGCACGAGGGAAATGGCGAGAGCCACCTGCATATTCTTCAAAATAGACGATTTCATCTTTGTTCCTTTTTATCTAAATGCAAAAAAGCCGCGGCGGCAAGGCCGTCGTGGCGTAAATTCCTGGACGAACGCGGAATAGCGCACGAATACGCGCGAAATCCACCGTCTGCAATTTTTGTAAATGTTTGGTTACATAGGGGGGGGTAAAGACAAGTCCTGGCGGACGTTTCCCTTTTCGTTATTATCTATGAACCCATGAGTCGACATTTAGCGACAAATATAAACAAGCGTAAGTATTTTGTAAAGTCCAAATAAGTTAACTTTATTTAAAAAAAAACACAAACAACGTTGTGTTTAAAATGTTTTACAAATCCATTTGCCGATGGTGCGTTTTTCCTCGTCGAAGCTGACGCCGATTTTGTACAACTTTTTCGGGGTGCCGTCGGCTGCGAGCGTCGCAGAATAGGGGATTAGGTAGCCCTTTTCGTCAATCTGCTTTAGGGCATCTTCGGCGGAGGCGTTTCCGTTCAGTTTAAATTCGAAGACGTAAACTGAGTTTGCCG
>JAZLHE010000005.1:0-21068 GCA_045616665.1 Bacteroidales bacterium
CAAAATTCTCTGAAATACCATACCTGGTAAGCGATGTGTATGGCTGCCGCAGGTGCCACTATAATGTAAATGATGGCGTGTTTTATTTTCTTCAGAAATTTTTTCATAATTTTTTTTGTTTAATGTGTTTGTATTAAAAAATATTTGTATTTTTGCAGTGTGAGTCGAGTGTGTGGTAATTCTCTATTTACCCTGCGGCTCTTTTTTTATGGTTCTGTGATAACATACAGATTCAGTTTACTATCATTGTATTCACCAAGTTTTATTTGAAATGTATAATTGTGTATTTGCAATTTATACACTTTCATTTTTGTGAATTGAGATTTCCTACGATAGAAAATATTGTTGTGGTTATTATGTGTTAAATCAATAGCTTCGTCATATTGAAATTCAAGCATCGGAGTGTATTTATCAAAATGAAGTGCTATTTCCTGTTTGTAGAAATAGGACTTGTCTGTTTTTGCTCCCTTACTGATTTCTTGTATGGTTATCTTGTCAACTAAAATATTCCCTATGCTGGTGTTAAGATTCAGTGTGTCGTTTTTGTGATTTTCACGGAACAATTCACGTTCTGTTCTAATTATCAACGTGGGGACATTCTTTCCCGCCTGTTTGAAGTACGTACACTCCTTGGTAAACACCTCACCTGTTTCGGCGGGGTTTCCTTCGAGGCCCTTGGCGCAGATGGTATGTGGACGTCCTGTTGCCGCGGGTTCGTCGGTTTCTTCCCAGTCGCACTTGCAGTTCCAGAGGTTGCCGGGCTGGTTGTGCTGCCAGAACGGGTCGGTCTTCGGAAGCACGAGTCCGTAGAACGGGATGTGCTCTTCCCGTGGTGTCGCGCTGCGTGACGGCAGCCACTTGAGGTTGGGATAAAGTTCGTTGCTGATGGGGTCTGCGTTGAAGTCGGTCCACTGCTTGGCGGTGCGTGCCCGGGCGGTGGCGGTGTTGTATTCGGCCGCCTGGTAGCGGTTGAAGGTGTTGAGCATCGCTTTTGCCACCTTGCGGAAGTCATCGTCGTTGCTCCATTCGTTCCGCTTGTCATTGAGTTGCTGCGTGAGGTGGTAGGCCTTGTATGCCGCGAAACGGCTGACATTCGCCTGCAGCTGCGCCTGGAGGTCGAAGTATTTGTCTCCATACTGTCCGGATGACAGCACGCCGCCAACGGCCTTGCGCAGGTTTTCTGAATAGGCCCGATATACATCGGGGTGGATTTCTCCGGTTTTCCCGTCGATGACATCCTGGATGACCTTGTCGTACATTTCCCTTTTCGACAGGTTGTAAACCAACGGGAATGGTTCGAGCGCATTCCATACTTCAGGCGTGTTGCCGTTGAAGTAGAGTTCGTCGAGCGCGGCAAGCGCTCTGCTGGTGGACAGGTCTTTGCCTGTCCCTATACGAAAAAATTCTTCAGTCGGTTGAGCAGCGTGTTTTCCCGCTTGTTCTTGGGAGTTCCGTTACCCTTGTCGTTGTTCAAAGGGTTTTGCAACTGCGTTTCAAAGGGGTTGAAACTGTGCTGAATGCGCATTTCTTCCTTGAGTTCCTCGTAGTTTTCGGGTTTCGGTATGTCGAATTCCTCGTAGATGAAGTCGTCGTCAACGGGCACGCGGTCGGCGATGGAGTTGATGACGTTCCACTTGCTTTGGAGGCTGTTCCAGTCCTTGGCATCTTCCTTGAAGCAGAAGAAACCTCCGGCGGCGTTGATTCCGAATCGTTTGAGTATGGCGCGGAACTGTGTGTTGAGGACTGACAGAATGAGGTTCCTGTCGCTTTGGTTCTTTGCTTCTTCCATATCCTGGTGCACCTCTCCCAGTGAACGGGCACCGTTTTCGCCCTGCTCTGTGGTAAGGGTGTTTCCGAGTATGACCTTGCTGATGGAGGCGTCGCAGGCTTTCACGAGCGCGTCGTACACTTCGTTGCTCCCTGTGCTTCCTCCAGTTTCGTGAATTTTGAGTTCGGTGCTTCTCGGGTGGATGCTGTAGCCGGAAGTTCCCCATTCCTGCAAGCCGCGCTCGATGTCGGCACGGGTAGCCTCGTCGTAGTCGTCATAGATCATTTCCCGGAAAGGCATACCGAACATTTCGGCAAACTGGCTCCAGTCGCCGAATCCGCCGCGCTTGTAGATGACGTATTGCGCCGCCTTGGCAAAGAGACCCTTGTCGGTAGGATCGCCGACCCACATCATATAGTTTGCCAACGGGAGTTCCTTGTACATCCAGTCTTTCGTAGGGGTTCCCTGCTGTATGCTGACGCACTCGAATTCTTTTTCTGGATGGACGTGTTTTCGAGGAATCAGGTCGAAGTCTATTTTGTAGCATTCCTGGTCGTCGTCCCAGGTGATGGCGTTGAACTGGATGAGGGTGTAACCCCAGGCCACGCTGTCGAGCATGTGGGAAATCACCAGGCGCATGTCAGGCGAGTTGAGAAGCCGACAGATGTTTTCGTCTTCGGTTCCATCGATTAGATATACGAGTTCGCGGTTGAGGACGGCGTCGCGTCTTTTGCCCCAAGTGGCTTCAATCTGCCCGTCGAGGGTGATGTCTTCGTACAGGTCGTAGAGTTGGGATCTGACGGGACAGTTGATGTTCTCGAAGGCGCGGATGGCGCTTTTCCAGTTCTGGATGTCCTGGGTGTTGTGGCTCGCATTGTGGATTTGAATGTTCTGAACTATAATGTTGTCGGGGTTTTTGCCCTTTGTCTTTCTTACGGTCATGGCTAATACTGGTTTTTTCGTTTTTTGTTTCCTCCGAACACCACGTATGATGACGTTCCGGAAGTCCCGGCAAGTCTGACGAGCCCTTCAATGGATGCTCTTTCGGCCTGCACTTCCTTAAGATAGGCGATGGAATCCTTGTAGGTGTTTCTTCTGCTTTCCGGCATATTGACCGGGTTTGAGATGTTGTAGCAGTTGTAAAGGGCAATGTCCCTTACGATCTTCACCACCATTGCAGATCGCTGGTCTCCGGTCTTGGAAAATTCCGTCTTCATATCGTAACGCGCGCACAGGTAGCTTTCCGCTTCGGCCATGGCATCGGAGATCGCCTGGTTGGCGTTGTCGGCATTTCTGGTGATGACGTTCAGTATCTCGCCGTACATGCCTTTTTTCAAGTCTTCTAAATTCAAGTACATCTTTACTTCCTGTTTTTGTTTGCCGTGTAGTAAATGCACACCTTGGTGAGTTCGATGCTATCCCTCAATCTTGGATGAAGCACGCCACGGGCGATAAGAAGGTTGATATGTAGCCGGTCGTACACCCTTATTTTGTTGAAAACTTGTATGACATAGTGTCGTTTGCCTGTTAGCCTTGCCATCCTGTCGGCATGACGGATTGCACTTCGTACCTTGAGATACCTCATTAATCGTTTGCATAATTCATTCATTTTAATTAAACTTTAAATGTTGATGAAAGCGTGGTTAAACGCGTCTTTTATTTCGTGGTCTCTTGACCATTGTGAGTACTTGTGATGAGTATTCGCGGTTCTTCTGCGTGGCAATCCATACGCCTCCTTCCACGCAGTCGGGTCCGTCTGCCGGGGCTTTGAGTTGCGGGGTTATCAGAAGGAACTGCTCTGCCATTCGTTCGAAGTGCGGATTTCCCTTTTCCGCCTCGTTGAACACCAGGCGGCCGCTTCGGTTTATAGGTTCGAGGTTGCCCTCGATGCGGCTGAACTTGTCCGGTTTGGACCGCGTGTCAGGTGCGATGTTCAGATAGTGGCCTTTCTCCTTGGCTTTCTGCGCGAACAGCGGCTTGAAGACCTGCTCGTAGAAAGGGTCCTGGAGCTTGTTGTTTTCGACGAAATTGTAAAGCTGTACGGAGGTTGACTTTACGGATTCGTTGATTTCGTAGAACCAGTCAACGAATTCCGAATTGGTGGCGTGGTCAAGTCGGCAGTTCAGGAGGTAATATTTGTTGTCAAGCAGGCCGATGGCGCACACGGATTTCATTGATCCGGCCTTGTTCTTCGAGTTGGACGGCGAAGGGTCGCCATAGACGATGATGTTCCTGAATTTGTTGACCGGCGGAATTTTTCCCCAGGTTATTTCCTTGAACACGTCACCTTCGGACAGCGGGTTGTTGAAATATTCCTGCTGTGCCGATTTGGTGCTGATCTTTGACAATATGAAGTCAATGTCCTCTTCGGTGTTTTTTGCCCAGGAAGACACTCCGTTCTTGTCACGGATGTTGATGATGTCGAACTTGTCGGCCACTTTGCCCGCACGTGATATACAGCAGTCCTTGGCAATGACGTTGCCGTTGAAGAGTATCCTCGCGTCACCGCTGACGGATATGGTTGGTATGAGCGCCTGTTCGATCCAGTCCCATTTCTGCCTGATACGGTCCGGGTTGCGGCATTCCTCGTCAGTGTCAATGTCATCTACAAGTATGAAGTCTGGACGTGCCGCCTCGTTGCGCGTGCCACGAGGAGACTGTCCCGCGCCAAGCGCCCTGAACGAGCATCCGCATTTGGCAATGAACTCTCCGGTTTCCCATTTTCCCGCGTTGAACTGTTCTCCGTAGTCGTTGATGATGCGCAGGTTCTTTTCAAGCTGTATCTGAAACGGCAGCAGCAGACGGCAGGCGTTGTCGTAGCTGTTGCTTACGATAAGAAAGTTTCGTATGTTACCGGTGAGCGCGAGGTACAACACCTCGAACATCGAGCGTGCGGATTTTGCGAGCTCGCGGCTCCAGGCACGCACTTCGTACCAACGACGGTGTGAGAAAAGGCGTTTTGTCGCAGCGATGTGGAAAGGCGCGGGTTCTGCCGAACAGTATTTCGGAAAATAGTATTTGAACCATTCTTCAGGCTTGCCTTCCAGGTCACGGATCCTGTTCACCTTGTCGAGTTCGGTTTCGGTGGAATCCACTTCAACGTCTGAAATGAACTGGCTGTAGTATTCCTCCCAGTCCTTGAGCAGCTGCTTGTCCGTCGGTTTTCTGATTTTTGCCATTACATACAGGATTTGATATACGCGTTGAAAATCCTGGCCACTTCCTTGCTGAATTCAAATCCCGAAGTCTTTCGGACGAATGAAAGGAACTCCTTTCCGGTGGCCATTTTCTCGGCGATGTTTGTTTCGGTTTCGAGGTTCTTGATGGATGCCGTGATCTTTACCACCGCATCTGCTTCCTTGGATACGAGAAACTGCTCTCCGTCGGGTCTCTTTTCGACCATGTCGTTCCACATCTTGAGCTGCTTGTAAAGTCTTGCGAGCTGCACGTCTTTTTCCACCAGGAGCGACACCTGCATGTCTTCCCATTTACCTTCCTTTACCCATTTGCAAACGGTCACCTTGCTTACGCCGACGCGTTCGGCAATCTCTGCCTGCGTGATGCTTGAATCGTTCAGGTAGAGTTGTTTTGCGTAGTCCTTTTTCTGTTCCCTTGTCAGTTCGGCCATGATTTTTCTGATTGATTAACGGTGCAAAAATAGTGCTCGCAAATGAATCAGAATATGAATTGTATCATTGTGGACATGGTTGTTATATAGATAGATACAAAATATTTTAGGTGTTGTTCGGGGTTGTATTTTTGCACGGTTTTTAATGCTGAAAAGATGAAGAAGAAGGCTTGCTGCGAAATGTACATGTATGGTCTCATAGGCCGTGGACTTGACATTGACGCAATTGAAATTGTCAAGGAAATAGAAGACAAGAGGAAGAACGGAATCAGCGATTTCGTATTCTATGTCAATAGTGACGGAGGTGAGGTTGCCCAGGGAAGTTCCATATTCAATTATCTGGATCGTACAGATGTGAACGTGACGTGGGTGGTTGACGGCATTGCCGCCAGCATGATGGCCGTGCTCATCACCAATCCGAAGCATACGGTCAAGGCGGCCAGACACGCCAAGTTCATGTACCACCGCGTCAGCGGATATGTATATGGTAACAGCGAGGAAGTAAGAGCCGGTGCCGATATGATTGACAGTTTCGAAAGTACGCTTATCGAGATGATGGCTCAGAGACTCAAACTCAGCGTGGAAGATACGCGTTCAAAGTATTTCGACGGCACGGACCATTGGCTCAGTGCCGAACAGGCCGTGAAGGCGGGACTGTGTGACGAAATCATCAATGACGGGAAACAGATGAAAGAGTTGAAGCATATCACGAATGCCCGTGATGCCTTCAATTTTTACAACAACCAAATCATAAATTTAAAACAAAAAGAGAAAAAAATGGAAAACGCTAAAGCATTCGCATCAGCTCTCGGAATCGCAGAGACCGAAGACGAACAGACCGTTCTGAACAGCGTGAAGACCGTTGTGAACGAACGTCAGGGTTTGCGCGACCAACTCGAAGCCGAAAAAGCCAAGAACGCAGACCTTGAGAACCGTATGAAAGCGTACGAGCAAGGCAAGGTGAAATCCCTGATCGATTCGGCAATCGCCGCCAAGAAAATCGGCGAGGATGACCGTGAAAGCTACACGAAACTTGCCGAAAAGGACTACGAAACCACAGAACAGGTCCTCAACAGAATGAAGCCCGTGGAACGCATTGCCCAAAACCTTGGCAATCCCGCAATACCGGATACCGAAAAGGACTGGGACTTTGACAAGTACCACAAATCCGGTCGTCTTGAAAACTTGAAAACGAATAACCCGGAACGCTATGCCGAACTCTATAAGGCAAAGTTCGGTTGCGATCCAAAAAACTAAGACCTATGTATTTGAACAAAGAAAACAACGCAAGTTACAATTTCGTTGCCCCGAACATTTCGGAAGACGAAAACAAGAAGGTTGAAGAAGTATTCCCAACCTCTGAAAAGAAGGATGTGACACTCTCAAGCAATGCGGCTGAAGTCACTGTGAAAAGAACGATTACCATCGTTGACCTTGGCGGTGACAATCTGGCAGCCGCGGCCACATTGACGCTCAAGCCGGACAGCAATTTGCCCATCGGCGCAAAGGTTTACGTAAAATGGAAAAACGGCGGCACGAAGTATGATGTTACCATCAAGCAGGATTCAAGCACCACCGTCGGCACCGGTGTCGGAGTCGCATCAACCACCGTTACCAAAGAAGTGATCTGGACAGGTTCATCCTGGCTTATCGTAGGTTAGGCTATAATTAATATCAATAATCAAAATCAATCAGAAGAAATGAAAAGATTAAATTTTATTTTAAGTCTTATGGCAGCATTTGTCTTTGCTGTCGCAATGTCTGTGGCATTCACGCCTGCAGTAGGTGCCGCCAGTTTTGTCGCATCAACGATGATTAAGGTTCCACAAGGTTCTCTCGGCATGGCCGTGACTCCCGAAATCTGGACCGACTATATCATCGGAAACCTTTTCAAGAACAACGAATTCATTTTGAATTCAATCGATGAATCACAATATGTCGTTGGCGGAACCGTGGTGCACATCCCGCAAGCCGGTGCCCCAAGCGGCGTGCAACGCAACAGAAAGCAGCTGCCTGCCACTATCACCCATCGCAAGGATGTTGACGTAACCTACGCATTGGACGAGTTTACTACCGATCCGAGATTCATTCCCAATGCAGACAAGGCAGAATTAAGCTACGACAAGATGGAAAGCTGCATGACCGAAGACATGATGAGCCTTCACCAGCTGACCGCTGAGGCAATGTTGTACAACTGGAAACCGACTTATTTCATCAAGGCAAGCAAGACCAAGAGCGCAGACTATCTGGTTCACGGATCCAACTTGAGAACCGGTGTTCAGGTAAGCGATTTTTCCAAGGCAAAAACCATTTTCAACAAGTGGAATATTCCTGTTGCCGACCGCTATGTGATTTTGTGCGAGGAAATGTATGACCAGCTTTGCAATGATGTACGGAATTCTGAAAACGACAACCTGAGTGCCATTTATGACAACGTTACCGGCGAATTGAGAAAACTTGAAGGCTTCACCATCTTCCACAGATCTACCGTTTTGTTGGCATCCAACTCGACGCTTTCTGCCGTTTCCGGAACCCAATATTTCAAATGGACAAGCTCTGACCTTACTTATTCGGTTGAAGATTACGCATCAATCGTTGACGGAAGCAAGAACGCGGGTACAAGCGACTGCGTCTATGGTATTTTCTGGAGCAAGTCTTGCGTTGCCCGTGCCGTAGGTCAGACCGATATGTTCGAAGATACCGGCAATCCCACCTATTACGGTGACATCTACAGCTTCCTGCAACGCCTTGGCGGACGTGCGAGACGTGGTGATGGAAAGGGTGTTCTTGGATTGATTCAGGAATATCACGCATCCTAGTATTGAAATAACAATGTAAAAACCTTTTTGCGACGTGGATAATATGACGAGAGGCTTGCGTAACAACAACCCGCTGAACATCCGCAAGAACAGCGAATTGTTTCAGGGTGAAGTGCGCCCAGGTACAGACCCCGCTTTCAAGCAGTTTTCAACCATGGCATTGGGTTACCGTGCCGCCTTCGTGGTGCTGGGAACTTATCTTGCTCAGGGCAAGAACACCATTGCGAAGATCGTCAGGTCGTGGGCACCGCCTGCGGAGAACAATACGATGGGCTACATTGCCCACGTGGAACAATACAGCGGCGTTGACAGGAACAAGGTGCTGACGGCCAACAGCGGCGGCGACTACCGCAAGATAGTTGCCGCCATGAGCCGCTGTGAGAACGGCGTGCCTGCCAATATGGCAGACGTGGAAGCCGGATTCAGGTTGCAGTCTAAAATCAGGGGATGATGGAATGGTATGATGTTTTGTCGCTGGTGCTTAACGCCGTGCTCGGCGGCGGCCTGCTGGTCACGGTGGTGACCCTGCGCAGCACCAGGAAGATTGGGCAGGAACAGGCGAAGGGCGCGGAAATCGACAACGACACGAAGGCGGCGCAGACGCTCGTTGACTACGTGGTGACCCCGCTGCGCGACGAGATGAAGAACCTCAGACGCGAACTTACCCGCTTCCGCAAGGCGGTGGAAAAGATACCGTCCTGCCGATATGCCGACGAATGTCCGGTTGACAGGGAACTGCACAGGGAAGACAATACGGAAGGAGATAACGCACAATGAACTGGTACAACTTGGTCAAGTTAGGCATTGTAATGGCAATGACCGCGGCAGTCGGTACGCTGTCGTTGCTGCTGCACCAGGAGCGCAGGCATTGCGCGTCGCTCGAAAGCCGGGTGACTGAACAGTCAACGGTGATCGACAGCCTGCTTGCCCGCAGGATGCAGCTGATGGACGTGCAGCTCTGGGTTACCGACAAGAGCAGGAACGTGGTTTACGGACGCTACAACAAGGGGTCTATCTCCATGCCGCAGGAAAGGAAGTACATACTCGTGGTTGACAGTGTCAACACGAGCGTAAAACCAGAATAGTATGGCAAAGAAGAAAAACGAGGAAGTGCAGTACCCGGTGGCCGTTGACGGCCGCTACGTGTGCTCCGACGGCGAGGAGTACAGCGACATGTATTTCGCCCGCCTGCACGAGGAAAGTATTAATCAAATCAAAAACAACGAATAATGAAACTGAACGAAATCAGATTTACCAAGACAAACGGGGGAATGGCCCGTACCGCCGAAGGCAGGGACCACGTTTCCGGTCTCATCTTCGACGGGTTCGGGACAAGCGGCAGCGGCAGTTCCATAACCGACAATTTGCGTTTCGGGACGGGCGGCAACGTGAGCGGTTTCGACACGGTGGCCGAATCGGGCGGTTCGGTGACGTCGTACGCCAGGAAGTTCGACTTCCCCGAACAGCTGGAGGACTGCGGCATCGTCCACACCGAATATGCCGGCACGGCATTGTCGGCAACCGAAAAGGCGATGAACACCATCCACTACCACGTGACGGAGTTCTTCCGGATGAATCCCAACGGCACGCTGTACGTGATGGTCAAGGCGGGCGGCAGGGCCGCCGCGGCGACCGACGTGGCCGACCTGCAGAACTACGCCAACGGAGAAATCCGCCAGATGGGCATCTTTTCCGCGACGCTGTTGACGGCATCCACCCTGCAGTCCGCTCTCGGCGCACTGGAAGCCGAATACAAGCCGCTGAGCGCGGTGGTGACCTACAGCGGAAAGAACGTGGCGCTTGCCACTTTGACGGGAGCTGAACTGAAGACGGATGGACAGTGCAACATTTCCGTTCTCGTGGGTTGCGACTTCAGTCCCGCGCTGAGCAACGAACTCGGCGATTACGCCTACTACGGCTGCATCGGCGCCTGCATCGGCGCCGTCAGCAAGGCGGCGGTGCACGAAAGCATCGCCTGGGTGGAGAAATTCCCGCTGGGCTTTGATTTTCCCGCCCTTTTCAACGGCAACCTCATTAAGAACGTGAGCACCGCCAACCAGGAGCTGCTGAACAACAACTATATCTTTGTCCGCACCTACGTGGGCAATGCCGACTGCTATTTCAACGACAGCCACACGCTCGACCTGACGACAAGCGACTACGCCTACATCGAGAACGTGCGCACCATCGACAAGGCCTGCCGCGGAATCCGCGGCAACATGCTTCCCTACCTTAACAGTCCGTTGCAGGTGGACGCCGCAACCGGCAAGCTTGACGCTCCCATGGTCGCATTTTTGGAAACCGTTGCCGGAAAGGCGTTGGAGGATATGGAAAAGGCCGGTGAACTGAGCGGCTACAGTGCCGAAATCGATCCGAACCAGAACGTGCTGGGCACTTCCACCGTTGAAGTGGTGGTGAAGAACGTGCCCAAGGGCGTGATGCGCAAGGTGAACGTGAAAATAGGTTTTGCAACTAAATTATAAAAAGGAGGCTTTATGAACGGAATACCTTTGATCAACGGAATTGAATACGGCTGGGCCGACGTGGTTGCCACCATCGCGGGAGTGCCCGTTACAGGAATCACTGCGATTGAGTATGGTGAAGAACAGGAAGTGGTCAACAACTATGGCGCGGGAAGACATCCCGTGAGCCGCAGCAAGGGACGTATCACTCCAAGCGCAAAGATTACGCTTTACGCTTCCGAGGTGGCCGCGTTGCAGAAAAAGACCGCAAACGGACGTCTGCAGGATTTGGGCGCGTTTGACATTATAGTGTCATACATACCTGAGGAGAGCGGAATGGTGATGACAGACAAGATCAGAAATTGCCAGTTCACGGCCAACAAAAGAAGCGTGAGCGAGGGGGACACTTCCATAAAAGTGGATCTTGACCTTGTTGTGGGACATATTGAATGGGCTCATTAAAACATCATTTAAGGGGCGTTGAAATGCGCCCCGTTTATCAAAAAAATTTGAAACGATGCAAAAAGAAATTGAAATCACAGTAAGAGATGGCGAACAGGAATACAGTTGCAGGGTTCACCGTCCGGACGTGGCCACTCTCAGCCGCGTTAACAAATTGAGCAAGGCCGACGAAGTGCTTGCCGGCCAGGAACTGCTGAAGAGCTGCTGGGTGAGCGGCGATATGGAAATCCAGGACGATGCCTATCTTATGCTGGCCGCAGTGGGTCAGATGGGAGAACTTAGCAAGGGCGTGACGGCTGAGCTAAAAAACTCATAGAGGCATTCACCATCGGTGACGACAACGGGTCGGAACTGATGAGGATGGATGCCTTGATACAATCGAACCTCGGAATGGACATCGACGGAATGACCGAAACACAATTTGCCGAAGCCTATTGCAAGGCGGTGTGGATTGAAAGTTTCAGGCTAAGGAACCAGGCGGAAATGCTGGTGGCGATGTTCGGAGGAAAAAAGAAAGGTTAAATGTGCAATTTTTTCTACTATTTGTATTTGCCAGGATTACGTAAAGAATCAATAAAACCGTACACTCCTAAAACAACAAAAAGCACATAAATTATTCCAGCAATTGTCATAGTATCATATTTTGATGCCGCAAAGATACAAAAAAAAATTACAATGAATAGCAACGTAGTAAATTTCACAATTAATGTTGACGGAAACGCATATAAAGGGATTGTGCAATTAGACGATGCCTTCAAAAACGTGATGGTTGATGCGCAACAGATGAGTAAATCATTTATTAATTCATTCAAAGAATTAATGAGTTTGGATTCCATCACTAATATCGTATCTAATGTATCACAAGCTTTTTCCTCATTAGTGGGTTCGTCGTTGGAGTTTGAGCAGCAGCAGGCGAATTTGAAGACGCTGCTGAATGGTGATGCGGAAGCAACTTCTAAACTTGTAGGACAAATCAAGGAATACAGCAAGGCCACCACCTACGACACAAGCGGACTGGTGGATGCCCAGAAGACGATGATGGCTTTCGGACTGGATGCGGAATACGCTTTTGGCAAGTTGAAGAATATCGGAGATATTGCCATGGGAGACCGGCAGAAGATGGATTCGCTCGCATTGGCGTTCAGTCAAATGAGCAGCACGGGAAAGCTGATGGGACAGGACCTTTTGCAGATGATTAATGCCGGGTTCAACCCGCTGGAAGTCATCAGCCAGAAGACGGGCAAGAGCATCGGAGAGTTGAAGGAAGAGATGGGCAAGGGTGCGATTTCAGCCGAAATGGTTGCGCAGGCGTTTGAATGGGCCACTGAGGAGGGCGGAAGATTCTACAACGGCGCGTCGGCAGCATCTGAAACCACTGCCGGCAAGATTGCCAAGATGAACAAGACCATCGACGATTTGAAGATAAAGTTGTTCGAGACGACAGGTGGAGCGACTGCCTGGATTGCGGAAATGGGCAATGTGGCGGTACCAATCGCTCAAATTTTGCCGTTAATATCCGGTCTTAATTCAATTATAAAGAAAGTTAAAGACTTGAACTTTGCGGGGATGATGTCGAAGTGGAAGCACTCGATAGAAGGAGCGCGCATCAGTCTGGCGTTTATGCGCAAGGACATTGCCACGTGCAACATGGCCAACCTCGGATTCATCCGCAACACGATAAGGGCTGCCATGGCCGTTGGAAGATTTGCCACGGTAGGGCTGTTCAATGCCTTGAAGGGAATGGGTGCATACATATTGTCGCTTGTTACCGGAGGTGCCGCATCGAAGACTTTCTCGACCATTGCTTCGGCATCTTTTGCCAAGTTCTCATTGTCTGCCAAGGCTGCCTGCAAGGCGGTAAGCGTTGCCATTGGCAGCATCCCTGTTGTGGGATGGATTGCCATTGGCGTGACGGCCATTGGCGCATTCGTGGCGTGGCTGTATTCGCAGTTTGAAAGCGTGAGAGGATGGTTCGACGGGATTGGCTCGGCCATTTTAGGGCTTATTCCCGGACTGGGTCTTGTCATCAACATTATAACGTCATTGATAAAGCATTGGGAAAGTGTTAAGACGGCATTCACCGATGGAGGAATACTGTCGGGTCTGAAGCGAATAGGCTTCGTTCTGATAGATGCTCTACTGAAACCCATACAGGCTCTTTTGGAATTAATAGCGAAGATACCGGGACTTGAAAAACTCGCCGGGAAGGGAGCGGACTGGATTCAGTCGATGCGAGACAGCCTGGATAAAAAGACGTATGTCGCACCTGTTGAAAAGGCAAAGGGTTCAAGCGTGCTTGCTTCCGATCAAAGTGTCCTCACCCCTGAAAGTGCAAACTCGTCCAGCAATGCCACCGCGTTAAATGGAGGTGAAATGGGCAAGTCGGCCGGCGTGAGTGCCGGCAAGGCACAGCAAATCACCATCAAGCTGGAGAATATGGTTGGAACTATGAATTTTAACGGCGGATTGCGTGAGAATGCGCATGACATTGAATCCATACTGATGGAAGGGATGGCACGCATATTGGGAATGGCATCAACGGCAATGTAATACGATGAGCAATGAGTGAACTTGTACCCATATTGAATCCGAGACTGATACCCGGAACGGTGGCCGCGCAGGTGAAATACCTCGCGTCTGGTCTTCGCGTTACCGTGCTGTCGAAAGACCGGCAGGGGAATCTTGAGGACGCTGCCGTTGACAACACATCGCTTGTAGGTTCTTTTCCGCTGGTGTCAAATACCGACCTGTACGGCGAAGATCTCCTGGTGACGATGTGCATCAGGAGCAGGAACGACATGATGTATTTCCCGGAAGCCGTGGTGAACGTGAGCCGAAGCCGCAACATCGTGGCAACGCCGGTGCTGAACGGGAAAGGTACGGTGAAGGAGATGATCACGGACGGAGATTTGGAACTGTCCATTTCGTTGGCCGTTGTGAGTACCACCGAGCAGGGCGACTTCGATGAAAATTCCGTGAAGCAGTACGATGCCTACCCGTACAACGGTGTGGAGCGTCTGCGAAAGATGCTTGACGAGCCCGTGCGTCTGGACATCGTGAGTGACTTTCTGAAAGTGTTCGACCTGGATGGAGGAAACTTCGGCATCATCGTGAAAAGTTATTCGGTACGCCAGGACACCCATCTGAACCGTCAGGTGTTCGAAATACAGGCGTTGAGCGATTATGATTATGACTTGTTGATTGAAAATTAACCACCCCGGCCTTCGGCCACCCCTCCTTGAAAGGATGGGAATAAAAAAATGACGATATGTATCTGCTGACTTGGGATATTGCGATTGGGAACTACAAGGTGAAGACCTTGAAGGGTGTGAAAATCACCACTTCGGTGCTCAACCTTTCCGACACGGCCTCCATCGAGATGCCGGGTCAGTATCTGCGTACCTGGAAGAAAATCGAGGACAAAATCCACGTGGGTGATGCCGTGTGCATCAAATTGGGTTATGACAATGACCTTGAAACGGAGTTTAACGGCTATTTGAAGCGCATTTCAAGGGACAACAACTCGCTGTTGCTTGAGTGCGAAGACGCTCTTTACCTGCTTAACAAGAGTGTTGCCGACAAGGAATACAAGCAGGTGAATGCAAAGACTTTGCTCACTGACATCATAAGTCAGGTTGACAGTGGCATAAGCATCAGTTGCGACTACGATTTCACCTACGACAAGTTCGTGGCATTCAAATCAACCGCGTTGGACGTGCTGAAGAAGGTGCAGGAAGACACCAAGGCCAATATCTGGTTCGAGGACAAGGTGCTGCACATACATCCGGTATATCAGCAGCAGAATGGAGATGTTCCGGTAATCTATGACACAGAGGTGAATGTGCAGAGCAACGAACTGAAGTGGATAGACAAGAGCGACAGAAAAGTGCAGGTGGAAGTAAGATTCACACTTCCCAATGGAGATAAGAAGCAAGAATCGTATGGAAACCCTGGCGGAGAAAAATTGGTGAAATATGTTAATGGCAGTGATGCCAATTCAATGAAATCAGCTGCCGAAAACGAATACAATTTGTGGAACTACAGCGGATTTGAGGGAAGTTTGACGGGATGGCTGATTCCACGTGCAAAGGCAGGAGGAAGTGTACGCCTGCGGGACAAGGAAAGACCAGAGGGGAAATACTACGTCACCGGCGTAGAGATTGAATTCGGTCAGAACGGAGCAAAAAGAAAGGTTACACTGGGAAGAAGATTGGCTTAGAATCCAGCTTTGTTTCTATCTTCTACAAAATAGATGGAACAGTCTTCCAGATCTTTGACATAATGAATGACGAATCTTGCATCTTTGCGGTTGGCAACGAAACGCCACTCGCCACACTTCTTTGGAGTGTCGGATGTTTTATAAATATTGTATGTCGCTTCTTTCTCTGAAGAGACAATTTTTACTCGCATATCAACAGGTTTCCTGGGGTCTTTCTCCACATAGACATTTCCATAAACTTCAAATGAATGAGAGCTTGATTTGTCATAGGAATAGTGAGTGACATAGCAACCGTTTATTACTGTTTGCTGTGCACTAACGGTAAAAAATAATAAAGAAAACAAGAAAACAAACAGAAGTTTCTTCATATTGGATAAATTTTCTGCAAAGATATAAAAAAATGGAACCGCTTAGCGAAATAAAGGAAAATATCAGAAAAATAGCATCTCCCAAAGGTGTCGTTTCAATCTTCACCGCGCAGGTGAAGTCTGTGGATGGCGAGACCTGTTCCATAGACCTGGACGGGCTGGTGCTAAATGACGTACGCCTTCGCGCAGTCGTGAACAATGAAAACAGCAAGATACTGGTTACTCCTAAAGTTGGAAGCAACGTGACGGTGGCCGATATGAATGGTGACAAATGCGGTATGGCGGTAATCGGTTACAGCGAGGTGGATAGGATAGAGATCGATTGCGCCGACAAAATCGTCATCAACGGGAGCGACAACAAGGGGCTGGTGAAGATTGACAAACTGACGGAGAAGCTGAATGCGATAGAACAGGACATCAATATGCTGAAAGGCATATTCTCCGGTTGGGTTCCGGTGACGCAAGACGGCGGTGCGGCACTGAAAGCCGCAGCTGCGACTTGGGCATCCGGACAATTGCAAATGACACAAATTTCCGATTACGAAGACACAAAAATAACGCACTGATGAAGGGAATATTGGTTGACGATAACGGGAATTTGATGACGCGAGGCGGACATCTGTTGATTGGCGACAACCGCACGCAGGTGACGCGGCATCTCGTGTCGGCATTCACGGGCGAATACAAGCACGCCCCGATGCTGGGAGGCAACGTGCGCAGGATGATTTCGGGCACGCCCGATCCGTTCTGGGCGGGCAATGTGAAGAGCCAGTTGAAGGAGTGCCTCGTCGAGGCGGAAAAGATACGCGTGGTGGACGGCGGCATTGAAGTGGAAATCAAAAATCAGTAAATATGGCAAGGAAGATTAACGAGATAGCCAACGGGATGAAGGTTGAGTTCGTGCGCAGCGAGGCGCTGCGCGACGCCTTTGGCCTGAGCGGTTACAACGCGGCTTCGGACGAGACGGAGCTGGCGGCATATTACGACAGCAATTTCAGCGCGGTGAGCGTGGAGACCTGCCTCATCTACGTGGTGGCCACGTGCATGGCGCTGCTGGAGAACATGATGGACTGGCTGTCGTCGGACATTGACGCGGCCATCAGCCGGGAGCGGTACGGACACGCGGGCTGGTACGAGAACCTGGCCAAGAACTTCCAGTACGAGGACGGGACGGACTTCCAGCTAAACGAGGCAACTGGTGAGTATGGAATCGTGGATGACGAACACAGGATCATCAGACACGCGAGTTGCGAGGACGCGGGCTTCGGCATCAGGCTGAAGGTTGCCAAGGGTGACAACGGCAGTCTGTCGCCATTGTCCGACGATGAAAAGACGGCATTCGAATACTATATCAGTCGTCTTAAGCCCGCCGGCGTTCCCGTGACGGTGATAAGCCGCGATGCCGACACGCTGAGGCTGAAGATGACGGTTTACTACGACCCGACCATATACACGGAATCAAATGCCCTTGGCAGGGTGAAGGAGGTGATAAGGGGGTATCTGACCAGCATCGACTTCAACGGAGAGTTCGTGACGATGGATATGGTTGACCGTCTGCAGGCCGCGCCGGGACTCGACATCATCGAGGTGGATTCGGTGGAAGCACGGTACGCGGGCTACGGCTACGCCGGAATTGAAAACAACGCGAGACACACGCCCGAAGCCGGCTATATGGTGCTGGCCGATGACGAAGAAAACGAAATAACAATGATTGCCAATGTCTAAGTATGGTGTTGACTTGAGGAAATTCGCAACGGAACTTCTTCCGTTTTCGCTTCGCGGCGACACGAGGGAGCTGCTGCGTGTGCTGACGCATCCGGCAAGGGTGCTGCACCACCGTTTTTCGGATTTTCGCGGCAGAAGCCTGTGGAAAATGAAGTACTGCGCATGCGTGGGAAGCATGCAGGCGATGCTGAACGACAGGTTCGCCGACATCCTTGCCAGTGTCAGTCCCGCGAGGGACATTCTGATTGACGATGGCTTGTCGGTGGCTTCGCTGATGGTGTTCCCGGAGGCGGAACACGACCCTCTGATGCTGGGCTGCGTGATGCTGACTTCGCACACGGCCTGGGGGTCGGTGCCCTTCGTGGTGCAAATTCCGGACGATTTCGAGGATGACGCCGACCTGCGGAATGCCGTGAATGCCCTGGTAAGGCAATACAGGCTGTCGGGGACCAATTACACAATCGTATATTATTAAAAAGGAGGATAATCATGGACAAACTATTGAACATAGGCAGGCAGGGAGGTTACCCGCTGTGCGCCGAGACACTGCAGGTGCTGTACGACAACGCCCGTGCGGTGAACGTGCTGTTGGCCGGGCTGGAACTGCCCAACAAAACGGCTGTCATTATGGGTGCCTACAGCGGTACTGAAGCATCTAATGGATACAGATACCTGTATGTCGTGACAGGGTATGGTAACATTGGCGTCAATTCCAGACTGGTACGCTACACGACCGGTGCGGGCGTGTCGATGTTGGACCTTTCATCGGCAAAGGTTACCATCACGGAAACGGAGAAAGACGTTCACGACAACAATGACAACGCCATTCCCGGCGTGTACAGAGAGGAGCGAGCGGTGATTGAACAGGCCGACAGCGCTTCGGAGCGGTGGACGTTTTACCGTCTCAAGGACGTGCTGGAACCCGCCATCTACAAGGACCTGCTGCCGGATTTCCGCACACAGATTGCCAATACGAACGTTTCGCTTGACGAGGGGTACGGAAACATTCTCCGAATGAACGAGAACAAGCTGAGGATGAAGCTGAAATTACAAAGAACATTCAACTCCTCAAACTACTTAGGACAGGCTGTCAATTCAAATACAGTGTGGTCGGGGCTGTCTATTCCTTTTGCTCCATCAGGAACTTATCCACTCAACGCGATTGCATTCATTAACGGCGGCTGGTATTCAATAGGGGCTTTCCTTTCGGATGGAACCATAACATTGCGTATGGGGCAGGGCTACGCACAAGCTTTTGATTCAGGAATACAGACTTATGCTATGTCTCAAGTAGTAATTGTCAATTCGGAGGTGCTGTTATGATGGTGAGGGACAGACAGACGGTGGCCGACGTGGCGGTGGAGCACTGCGGGGATGCCGACAGCCTTTTCGCGGTTGTGTGTCACAACGACGTCGAGGCATCCTCTGAAGTTGCCCATTCGGAACTGAAGGACGAGGACGTGGTAGCGAGACGCACGGTGGAGTATATGCGTGTCCATTCCGCGAGTCCGGCGTGCGCAAGCGACGACGTGCCTGACGTGCTGACGAATGATGACGAAAGCGATGCCGTAACCACGGAGACAGGATTACCGATAACCGAGTAAAAATATAAATGATATGAAATTCAGGGATTTTTTATTGAAACACCTGCTGACCGGTACGGATTACCTGGTTGGCTACGATGCCGACGGCAACTATATCCGCATCGGCAAGGATGACCTTGCGAGTTCGATTGCCGCCAATGTGGCGGTGCCGACGCTGCAAGTGCAGTATTCGTCAAACGGGGACAGCTGGCACGAGGGCTATGCGTCAGGGGACGTTTATCTGCGCGTGAAGGCGGGAAGCGCCGCCTGGAGTCCGGCCATCCGCATCAGCATAAGCGCCTACGACATTTGGCTTGCCCAAGGCAACGAGGGCGACGAGGATGCCTTCCTCGACTCGCTCAAGGGTGCTGCCGGGGAAGTGGACTATTCGGAATTGTCGCTGAGCAGCATCAGCGGATACACCGAGTTGTTGCAGAACGTGAACGCCGCGTTGCAGAATGCCAAGAACGCCATCATAGAAGACGTGGTGGACCAGGCCGTCGAAAGCGTGAAGTCCCAGTATTCGGAAATGATGCTGGAGGACATAAAGGAGGTGAAGAACATGTCTGATGATGACTATATCACGGTCGTGACGGGAGACGGCCTGCGCAAAGTGAAAATATCGACATTGAGCAACAACGTGGCGTTGAGGACGATCAGCATCGAGACGATTGGGAAGTCCGTTCAGTCGCAGCTCTCCCTGTTGGAGGTGAGCGGCGACCAGGACGGGGAAAATGTCAGATTCGGCGTTGGCAAGGCATACATTCTCGGAACATCCCACCTGTTCCTGAACGGCCAGCGACTGGTGCTCGGCACGGACTACATTGAAGAAAATGCCGGTTTTGTCATGCTGACCCGCACACCCGTGTCGTCGGACAGTTTAGTGTTTACGGCAGCCGTGAGATAACGGCATCAATACAAATAATCATTAATAATTTGAATTATGGCAACAAAAATCAGAAAAGACCAGATTAGGATCGAGGAGTTTATCCAGGCGTTGTCCAGCGTGAACTGGGGTAGCGATACCCTGACGGCATCGGCGGCGGCGATTGCGAGCAAGATACAGTCGGAAGTGGCCGGCGTGGCGGGGGCGATGCTCTACAGGGGCGCGTGGTCAACGGCGGCCACCGACACGATCAAGAAGGGCTACGTGTATGTGTACGCGGGCAGCTCCAAAGGCAGCATAGGCACGGGTTCCGCGGCCATCACGCTCGAACCGGGCGACTTGCTCATTGCCAACCGCGACAGCGCGTCGGTTTCCAACCCGGAACACTGGACTATCGTGAACGTGAACATCACGGGTGCGGTTACGGAGGCGAACCTCAAGGATATGATGCTGTCGAAACTTGTTTCGGGCAATGCCAACGCTCTGTCGATTGCGGCGGGCACGGGATCCAATGAGGGGAAGGTGGTCCTGACGGTGAACTTCCCGACGGTGACGACTTCCGGCTCTGGCAGCGTGGTGACCGGAATAAGCATCAATCCGACAACCGGCGTGATTACGGTGACCAAGGGTGATTCTGGCGATATGAAGCTGACGGATATTGTTACGGAAGAGTCGCTGGCGCCGGGGTCCAGCATGGTCACCGCCCATTTGGCGAATCCAAACCATTTCGCACTGTATATCAACGGCGTGAGACAGAAGAAGGGAACGGACTTCACGCTGTCGAAGAAGGCAGGCACCCAGACGGATGTGTACCATACGGAGGTGACGATGAGCAGCTTGGCGTACGATCCGACATCCGGTGACATTGTCACCTGCGATTACATCAAGGGAGATCCACGTCAATACGAGTAGTCATGCAGGTAAAGGCGGCACAGATAGACGGGCTACCGGGCGGCGGTGGCGGCAGCGGCACGAGGGGCGGACTGTTTCACAAGGTGACGACGGCTCCGTCGTCCTATACCACCCAGTACAGCGGCTTTACGCCGTCGTACCGGATAGCCGTTTCGACGGTGACAAGCCAGGGCGGCCATTCGGACGTGATAGAGGGCGACGTGGTGTGGTACAGCTACTATTTCTACCCGGTGGGC
>JAZLHE010000006.1:0-9967 GCA_045616665.1 Bacteroidales bacterium
ATGCGGCGGACGGGAAAAAGGTTCTGGACATGAACGGGAAGGGACAACGCCAATACCGTTTGGAGGGATGGGCGGAGACTTCCGGACACTACTTGATAGACATCGTGTCCGAGCTGGAGCGCAAGACCCTGAAAATGGTGGTAAACCGCTAATTTCCGTAAGATACATTAGGAAAGAAAAAATATTATACGCATAAATTTTAGTCATGAAACAGTACCTGCTGATGGTCATTGCGGCACTGACTGCCCTGATTGCCGCAATGTTGTCCGTGAATATCGCCACACACGGCCTCACCCACGAATATGAAAATCGAAGTCTCCCGAAACGGCATATCGTTCCCGAAACGTTTCACGCCATCGGAGAGTCTCCCGAACAGGAACCCGAACATACAGGAATGCCGACGACGTCGGCTGAAGGAACTGAACTTGACGAAGCAGCAACCCTGCCGCTGCCGTTGATGTCCATGGAGATGATGTCGGAGGTGGAACCGTCGCAGCTGCCGCCGCTGGACGCGGGCATGGTGAACGTGACGGGAGGCAGGAACAATGTGGACTCACATACGGCCGGGTATCACGTTGACACCCATCCCGACGAGTTCGTCATCAACGTGCCTTATGACCCCTCGCTACTCCCGCAGGGTTTCACCGAGGACGACATTCAGACATACGTCTATGATAAGCAGTACCATCGCTGGGTGGCCATACAGCGAGATTCCGTGAACATGGAGGAATTGCTGGTCTGCTCACGGTACAGGCCGTGGGAGAAAGGCCTGCCCCACACTCAGAATGACCTGAGCAACCCGCAGGACGCGCTTGCTCAGGTGCAGGACATGATGTCGTTTGCCCCACAGGGCGATGGCGGCGGAGACTCCCCGCTGGACTTTGTCAACGCCGTGCTGAAAACGCCCGAGATGCCGGAAACATCGGCCTATACGCCGACAAGCATCAAGGAGCTGAAGGCAGCCGACCCGTTGGAGGGTCTGACCCTGATGCAGCCACCCACTGCCAACAATAGCGGCACGGCGAATATGAGCTATCCCATTGAGATACCCGCCGGGCGGCAGGGCATGCAGCCCAATCTGGCGTTGACCTATAGCAGCGGTGGCGGCAACGGATGGCTCGGTGTGGGCTGGGACATCTCCATCCCCTCCATCACGGTGGAAACCCGCTGGGGTGTGCCGAGGTATGATAGCCAAATGGAAAGTGAGGTGTATGTGTATGGGGGTGAACAGTTGGTGACGTACGACAGCACAGTTGGAGATTACCGTAAACTGCCTCACCGTACTAACCAGTGGACAAGCAGGTACGATCTTGACCATGATGGATACGAGCAGTTCTATCCCCGCAAGAACGAGGCCTTTGACAGCATAGTACGTCATGGAAATGGTCCCAGCAATTACTGGTGGAGCGTTACCCATAAGAACGGGGTGACGGACTATTATGGCGGGTATGCCTCAGATAGTAGCATGAATAACAACTGTGTGTTGCGTACAGGAGATAACAATACCTCTGGTGCCATCGCCCACTGGGCATTGGCGGAGAGTGTCGACCCGTTCGGGAACAGTGTGAGATATTACTATGATATTGAGTATAATGCTGGAATTAGTGGCAGTAATATCGAGGGCAAGCAGATATATCTAAACAATATACGTTACACAAATCATCCGGATGCTCCTTCACATTACAGTGTCTCCTTCGTGAGAAAAACAGGAAGGAATGATGTGATCATTGCAGCCAACAGGGGTTTTAAGGAGGTGACAGCAGATATACTTTGCTATGTGGAGATTAAATTCGACAGTACTGTCATCCGACGATACTTGTTTTGCACAGAAAACGAGAGGGAGTCACAGTACAAGACCCGTCTGACGGATGTCGTCAGGATTGACGATATATGGGACTTTACAGGTTGTGACATGACATGGGGTGATATAAACAAATGGAATTTTTCAGGTACCCGCACCCACTTTGATTATTTTGATGCGCCTTCGGGGAACTCCATATTTGCCTCGCCTCAATCAAATAACTTGGACAATGATGACATCAAAGCCATATTTATCACCCAACCATTCAACAATAGCGAAGGGAAATCCACAGCGTTAGGCAGCACCAAAGGCAAAAACTGGAGTCTTGGTGGGACCGCATCAGTGGGAGTGGGTTTCAATGTATGCATGACAACAGTCAGTGTCGGAGGTAATTTTGACTATAGCCGCTCGGCAAGCGAAGGGATGCTGACACTGATAGACCTTGACGGGGACGGTCTGGCTGACAAGGTGTTCAAAGATGGCAACAAGGTCTGTTATCGTAAAAGACTGCAGACTGCAAATGAAAGCATCGCTTATGGCCCCAAACAGGAGATTGCTGGTGTGAGTGATTTTCTGAAGGAAAGCAGCAGCTCTACTACCTGGGGACTGCAGGCATCCGCGATTGTCTCATTCAGCGCTGGCTGGCCGACGACCACATCCACGACTACCACCTATTTTGCGGATGTGAACGCTGACGGTCTTCCTGATTTGATTACGGAGGGTGGGGTGCTATTCAATACCACACAGCCTGGAGGTTCTGTCACATTCAAACCATATAGCCAGATATTGGGGGAACAGACGAATTTCGATGACAATGAACCAATCACAGTGAATTCCGCCCTTCCTTGCGAGCAGTTTATTTTTGATGGGGCAGTCAATGACAGCATTGCCTGCGGGGAGTATTGGAAATTCGACAGCTATTATGAGATAAAATCATGTCACCCGGAACAATATGAGCCTTTGCGTGTTCTTTTTGACAGTCTTCTCAACACAGGGGAGTATGTTGTAAGCTATGCTTATGAAGAGATGGACAGTGCCAGTTATCAGCCCGAGTGCTACCATCCGGTGAAATTCTGGTTATACACCAAAGCCATACGTTGCAATTCCTTGCCGTTAGATCCTGATGTGGATGCGGTGAAGGTTTGGGTTGCTCCCAAAGCAGGCCAAATAGAAATCTCCTCGGAGTTCAGACTATTGGAAGACTCTTCAGAGAGCCGAATCCAGTCAAGGCTGGTGGATGGGGTGAGATATACTATCCAGCATAACAGTGCCCCGTATGTGGTGAACGACACATTGCATTCCACCAGTGCTGTGGAACTGATTTCCGAAGCCATCGCCAAGAGTGACTACGATCCGCATCCGTACATGGACACCATATCTGTGAAAGAGGGAGACCTGTTGTTTTTCAGGTTGCAGTCGCAGGGGAACCGCTCGTTTGATGTGGCGGACTGGCAGCGGAATATCCGATACCTGGGAGCAAACCCTGGAACGGACCAGTATGGATTGGATACGAACCGCTATTCCTCATCGGGAGATTTCACCGTATCCGGACAGCATTATTTCCAGGCGCACATGACAGGCAGTTCTGCCCAGATACAGATTCATATCAAAGCTGCTGACACGCTCGGAAATGACGCTTCCCTGGAGGTGTGGCTGCCATCATCATATACGCCGAATCCTGAAGTGTATCCTATTTATCCCGGCCAAGATGATGTCTTTGAAATCACTATTCCATATCTTTACGAGAATGACGTAGTCCGTTTTCTTGCCAATTCCACAGGGGGAACAAATTGGGGTGCAGTGGAGATACGTCCGCATATAGAGTACGCCTATTGGGATTCCTCCTCGGGCAACACCATTTATGACACATTGGACTATTATCCTCCTGTTAATATTGATTTCAACAATTACAAGAGAACCGAAATTGACTCCTTGGAACATAAACTTTTTGGTCCTCTGTATCGTGGTTGGGGACAGTTTGCGTACAACAACAATGACACCAACTCTGTCATTACGGACTCGATAGACATATCCGCATTGATTATAGACCCCATCCTTTTGTCGAACAATCCCAGTGATTCAGCCAACATATACAGCTCGCCCAATGTGGATTCCAACTCCACACAAGAGGAGGCTACGGCTGATTATGACGCGCAGCACATGTACAATCCGCTGTCGAACTCCACAAGGTGGATAGAGATGCAAGCCGAGAGCCGTTATTGGGCATGGGTGGGTTACGGTAACATCAATTATATGATGCGCGACACGGTGACCAATACCCGTTTGCCAGGCTTGGCCAGTGCACCTGAGACATCGGATATTCCCGAATATGACCATCCTGTTCCCCAGCCGACAGAAACGGGCAACAGGGCTCTTATCCTACCAAAGACAGTGCGCAAGCAGAATGTATCAAAGTTGCGCAATTTGTCCCTGAATCTTACGGTTCCCGTTGTACCCATTTCCACAGGTTCCTCAAATTCCAATGGTGAGAACGTGATACTGACGGACTATATGGATTTGAACGGTGACCGCTATCCTGATTTTGTCGGGGAGGTGAATGTGCAATACTCCATGCCTTGGGGTGGTATCGGAACATTACAGTCTCTTTCGCCGCATGTGACAGGTGTGTCAGGTTCTGGAACCCATTCGGGAGGAACCACTTTTGGCGCAAGCTACAGCATGCCGACCCGAGGTACATCGAACAATCCCAAAACCTCAAAAATCAGTTTTGACGGCCAGGGCAGTCTTAGCGCAACCATAGGAAACGGAAGCGATAACACCGATTATACTTTCATGGATGTGAACGGGGATGGTCTGCCTGACAAGGTGACCAACAGTGGCGGTGTGGCTTTGAACATCGGCTATTCGTTCCTGCCGTATGAAAACTGGAACAGTGATTACATACGCAAAGGGAAAAGCACGAACGAGGGTTTGAGTATCGGCTTGGGAAGCGTCAACATTGCCCAGGCCAGCATCAGCGGTGGTGTGGGGTTGAACAGTTCGGAGAACAGGACTGAAGACATGCTGATGGACTTCAATGGTGACGGCCTGCCTGACATGGTGTCAAAAGTCGGGAGTGCCTTGAAAGTCAGCTACAATTACGGCAATGGACAATGGTCTCCTTGGGAAACCGTATCGGGATTGTCCGACATGTCATACGGCACATCATACAGCGAGTCTGTCAACGCCGGAGTCACCTTGGGCTTCACTTTCTGCGGTTTCTTCAAGGTCAATGTGGGAGTCCAGGTCGCACCGTACAACCGCACATTCAGCAAGGACAGGGTACAGCTTACCGACATCAACGGTGATGGTTACATTGATTATGTGACTTCCGATAGCGAGGGTAACATGACCGTACGGTATAACCAGACGGGCAAGACAAATCTCCTCAGGAGAGTTGCCAATTTCACGGGCAGTACCATAGATATGGATTATGCCATGTCGCAGTCATCTTTCGAGAAACCCCAGCGTGCGTGGACTCTGTCAAGCGTGATGGTGGCGGACAGCAGTTCTCCTTTGACAGGAAATGTCTCCCATACGGAATTCACGTATGAGTATCCTCATTACGACCGCAATGAGCGTATGGACTATGGATACAGAAAAGTCACCACCAAACAGTACGACACTGATGGCGGCGACACACTGTACCGTTATACAGTGGAAGAATACGAGAACCGCATTTTCAACAAGAGAGGCCGGAAGACTCGCGACTGTGTATATGATGCGGCAGGAAGACCCTATGTGGAGCATTTGTATGAAGCGATTGTGTACGATTTCGCCGGAAGCGTCATTTCGGACGACAGCTGTGCCAGAGCAGACGTGTACGTGGCCAACGAGGCAACACTGACCAATTACTACGAGGGACAAAACGCCCCACGAATAACATCAAGAGTTGGATACATTTATGACAACAAACGTAACATCACGCAATACACCCATTTCGGAGACACTACCCGTCACGACGAGTATTTCAAGGCCGAAATAAATTATGCACAGGGTATGCCGCACAACCTTGTCGCACTACCCATACAGATAGAGGTGACCGATCAGACCGGAAACTTGTTGCGTAAGCGTACGGCAATATATACCTCGACAGGAAAATTGGAACAGCTCACACACCACAACAACACATACAATGCGGAATATAGATTTAAATATGACCAATATGGAAACCTGGCCTATGTGCTACTGCCAGAAAACCAAAACGGACAGAGACTGGAGTATGAATATCGGTACGACACCGTTGTCCATACCTATCCTGTCAGTGTTGACAACCTGTCGCTCGGCTTCCATTCCACGGCAAGCTACGATTTCAGGTTTGGCAAGCCCACTAAGACCATTGACGTAAACGGAAACGAAATTTGGTATTCATACGATTTCCTTGGAAGAACTTCCACAATAACGGCTCCGTACGAGCAGGACAACAACGTCCCCTATACCATAAAAATGCAATATTTCCCCAAAAATTACAGCAAAGTCAATATTTTTGGAACAAATACGTCCCAAAGTTACGCCATAACTCACCATTATGACCCTCAACACCCCACCGACAACATTGTCACCACGATAATGACTGACGGCTGGGGACGCCTGTTACAGACCAAGAAGGACGCAGCGATTAACGGTCTGGAAAGGAGCATCGTGTCGGGAAAGGTCGTTTATGACTGCTTTGGAAGGACGGTGGAACAGTACCATCCCTTTACCGAGGATACGGTCTTAAGGTCAAGCTATAATGCGTTTTATGATTCTTCCACGAAGACATTGACGCAGTACGACATCCTCGACCGCCAGACCCGTGTTGAGTTACCTACCAACGAGGTAACCGCGACGAATTACGGTTTTGACAACTTCGGAGGAAAAACATACTTCTCCACCATTACCACGGATGCCCTAAACAATAGCTTGCAGGTGCTGAAAGGCACCCTCGGACAGCAGGTAAAACAGGTTGCGCCCCATAACACGACAACCCTTTTTGAGTATGACTGCCTGGGACAGTTGAAAAAAAGCACTGACCCTGACGGGTTTGAGACCTTTTACGAATACGATATGTTCGGACAGATGATTCACCGCAAGCATCCCGATGCGGGGAATGACAAATATGAGTACGATCCTGCGGGAAATTTAATCAGGCATTTGAACGAAATGGGAGAAGTTCTTAACTACCGATATCATTATAACCAACTGACAGACATTTTTTGCTCCCATTACCCAGGCAACAACGTACACTACGAGTATGGCACGGCAGCCGATACCAATACCAATGCGGTGGGCAAGGTGGTCTTGCAGGAAGACGCTTCCGGATGGCAAACGTTTTCTTACGGCAAATTGGGTGAAGTTACGCAAAATATTCGTACTTTTGCACTGCCATTTGAAAACTGGCCATATACCTTTGTCATGAATTTTGGATACGACAGCTGGAACCGCCTACAATATATGATTTATCCCGATGGGGAAAAGGTAAGCTATGGATACGACCACGGCGGCATGCTCAACAGCATTACGGGACTCCAAAACGGCTCGTCGTACAAGTACCTTGACAGCATCCTATACAATGAGTTTGAACAGAAGGATGAAGTTTATTACGGAAACGGAACAAGAACATCCTATAAGTACGATATTCTGCGAAGACTTGTATGGTTGTATTCTCAAACATCTGCGGGAGAGCCGATGCAGAGCATTGACTATTCCTACGATGCCGTGAGCAACATCGTCTCTATCGACAACACCGCCGGAATGCTTTCCAACGGCTTGGGAGGAAAATACCAAAACATATACACGTACGATGACTTATATAGACTTGAACAGGCCAAAGGCAATTGGTACGGAAACAATCCCGTAGGTTACAATCTGGAAATGCGATATATGCCAAACGGGCGCATTGCACAAAAAAATCTCGATGCGGATACCTATACGCAAACACCCTTTTCCAGTAACCAGTCCACCGTCCATTATCGTAATAACTACCACTATGACAATCCTATCCAGCCTAACACCCTTACCCACATAGCCAATGGTACAATTCAGGATTTCAATTGGGACGTGAAAGGCAACCTCGTCTTTCATCACCGAGACGAAGAGCCCTTGAACCGTTCCTTCTGTTGGGATGATCAGAATCGGTTACAGGGAGTTAAGGATGACAGATTTCTGTCTTACTACCTTTACGATGCCAATGGCGACAGGGTATATAAGCTGACTGGAAAGTTGGCCGCCCAGAACATAAACGGTAACTGGCAATACTACCACTATATGGATAGACCAACCCTTTATGCTTCCCCATACGTGGTAACCAACCGAAAGGGCTACACCAAGCACTATTATGCCGAGAACGAGCGCATTGTAAGCAAAATTGGCGGCGGAGGATTGTACGACATTGACCGGAACGACAATCCTGAAATGTTTGCCACACATTGCCAACGTTCAATATGGCATTTCAATCAGGTAATTGAGTGTCTTGAAACGCAAGTAGAGGTGTCAGAATTCCCTCTAAAATTCCTTTACGATTGGAAGAATAAAATTAATGAAGAAAAAGATTGTTATTGGTATCACCCCGACCATCTTGGTTCCTCCTCATGGATAACCTACTCAGACGGTTCTGCCGTGCAACACCTGCACTATATGCCATGGGGTGAGGACTTTGTTGACCAGCGGAGTACTGGTTGGAATGCCCGTTTCACCTTCTCAGCGAAAGAACGCGACATCGAGACGGGCTTAAGCTACTTTGGTTCAAGATATTACAGCTCCGATTTGAGCATTTGGTTGAGTGTTGACCCGCAAGCCTCGAAATACCCTGGTTTGAGTCCGTATGTTTATTGCGCCAATAACCCGATAAAGCTGGTGGATCCAAATGGGGAAGAGTGGGTAGATGCTGATGGAAATGTAATAAAAGATCATAGTAGAGTCAAAGTATATATTTTCTATGATCCCAATTCCTTTAAGAAGCAATCTTTGAAAATGTACAAAGATGCCGAAAAGAAATATGGTAAGGGCAGTGTAGCACTTAGCAATGTTACAACAGAAAAAGAATTCGCTCAAGATTGGGGGAATATGGCAAGTTCGGATATTCGTGAAGTAAATTTGAATTACCATGGTTCAAATCAAGCATTGCATTTGGACAATGGTGGAACCGAATATATAACATCAACAGGAAATGAAAAAACAAATAAATCAGGGGAAGGTGCTAAAAATGTTCAAGATTTACCTATTCCGCTAGGAAATATATCTAAAGCGCAGTTGAATATAAACAGTTGCCATTCTAATAGTACAACTCAACGCCCCCTTAAAGGAACGAAACAAACATTAATGCAAGCATTTGCAAGTACGTTTGATTTTATGTCAGTAAGAGGAACTTCTGCCGGTGTTAGTTATAATTTATTCACCAAACAGCCTGAACCACAACATCATTATGAGCTATGGGAGTATATTCCACCACGTCTAACCCAACCTCACTCTTCGAATAACATACCATTATATTATAGGAGAGGTATGTAATGATAAAAAACAACAAGTTTATCCTTGTAATTGTGATTTGTGCTTCAATATTTATATTGGCGTATTTTGGGATACGCTTAGGTAAATATTGGTATTATCATCCTCGGAATGTTGCTTTTGAATATGTGATGGAGATTCCCAAGCCAAATGAGGAATCTGATTATTCTGATTTTATTGGGTTCTACTATGTTGGCAATGAAGAAAAACTGGTGTACTTTATGGTTGGTCCTCCTAAACAAGTACTGTATATGGAAGCCGATCTAGAACGGTATGATTTCAAGTACATAAAACATTTATCACAACAACTTGATTATGAAAAATTTGACTATATAATCACGTGGCAAAAGGAATTAAAGGCATTAAATTACTCCCCATGCCTTTCCAAAACGGAAGATGCTATGGATTATTTAGATGAAATTCCATTAATTCCCACATTCGACACAGTAATAACAGATAAAGTGTACATTTACCGTATCAAAAAAAATCATAAATTTAGAGCACCGGGACCATAATCATCTAACCTAATAAACATTCAAAAACTTTTCCGTAAATTTGCATCCTCAATCAAACACCGAACACAAAAATGCCAACACAAAACCACACATATCGTCTCACAGCCCCGGCAGCACCCCTCGCCTCCACCTATTCCCTATTCCCTGTTCCCTATTCCCTAAATTT
>JAZLHE010000007.1:0-3294 GCA_045616665.1 Bacteroidales bacterium
GGTTATGGAGATTTTCAACACCATACTCTCACACGTCCTGACCGGGGGAATCACCTCCGGTCTAAGCGTGTTGCTTTGCCTTAAATTCGCCCGGCGGAAAGAGGCGGCAAGCGCAAAGGATATGGAGGAACAGGCCGAATCGAAGTCGATCCAGAACGAGAAGGAGTGGATAACGTTTTACGACATCCTCATCGGCGACCTGACCAAGCGGCTTGAAAACATGATGACCAAGTTGACGGAGGCAGAAAGACGCAACAACGAGCTCCAGGCCATCAACACGAAATTGGATAAGAAGTTCAACGAACTGGAAGCCAAATACGTTGAACTTGAAAGAAAATACAACGAACTTAAAAGAATGTAAATATGAAGTTGGTTTCGGCAAAGCAAAAAACAGCACCACTCGATCCGTCTGAACGCATCAATTTATGTAATGAGATCGAGAATATTCAAGTATCGGAAGATACGACTTTTCGACTGTCTGATTTTAACTCTGACATTATATTTTTTGATGTTGGTTCGATCTATGGTAATGTAACAATTGGTGTTTTTTGCAACAGACCATACAGAAAATATACTCTTATTGCACGCAATCGTAGTACAAAATTTAACGTTATTTTTGATTTTCGAGGTGATCGAGGAGCGAGTATTGACAAATATTCCAATGAAACCGACCCTGTTTTTAAGACTGGATCCAGCGGGATAATTGATTTATATCAAATATCCAATACAATAATCCATTTGGTGCAGCACACATTAAGTCTGATTTAACTATGACAAAGAAAACTAAAATCATCATCATCATAGCGGCCGTGATCGTGGTGGCCGTGGCGGTGCTTATAATAGAATATAGTCAAGAACGGCAAGCTCAGCAAGAACAACCTGACCAGAACAAAATGGAACCTAAAAGGTACACCGGAGGCCTCCGGTGTGACGATTATAAACCCCCACTCCCGGAGTGGTTAGAGTGGGCGGAAGGTACTGGTATGACATTTGACGACATTATTCCCATGATAAGCGAATTGGCAGGTGTGTCTGATGGCGAGATTCTTAGGCGTATAGAGAGCTGGGAAAGAGTGTTACCTGGCAGTATCGATCCGTTCT
Organism: Bacteroidales bacterium; assembly: GCA_045616665.1. Classification (GTDB taxonomy): domain Bacteria; phylum Bacteroidota; class Bacteroidia; order Bacteroidales; family WCHB1-69; genus RUG11690. Next base: position 1,102 of record JAZLHE010000007.1, read on the forward strand.
TTCCACTCCCTGGATGGGCGAGCGCAGCAGGTGTGGCTATGTCTGATGTTATACACATGATGAGTGAGAGATCAGGTGTGTCTGAGAACGTAATTATTGACTATTTATTTATAAGAAACAATGACAAAGAAAACTAAAACCATCATCATATTGGCGGCCGTGATCGTGGTGGCCGTGGCGGTGCTTCTTATCGTCAAGAACCGCAAATTCAGAAAGTACAACCTGACCAGTTCCGCCCACGACTACCTTCAAATCTACAGTGTCGATAAAGGCGGTAACGTTGACTATAAAAGCTATGCCACGGGAGGGGAACAGGTAAAGGTGGCACCATCAAAGGAAATAAGGGTTATGAGCGGATTGGACGGTGTGGACCAGATGCTTTCTTTAATCCCCATAAAAAAATTATGGTGGGGAAATGGAGACAAACGAACCTATAAATCCCAAACCGACTATATCGAAGCTGGCAGTATCGTTTTAGAGTAAAAATAATTTATACAACAAAGCTGCAAATGTATTGTTTATGAAAATTTTTAAAGCTAAAGAATTAGGTGAATTGTTTTTTTATGCTTTATATAAATGTAAGGCCCGGTGGATTGTTGGTGATTTGACGGAAAAAACAATTCGGAAAATTCAGAATGATTTAAAAATTAATCTGAAAAATTATAAAATTGAAATTCACAGTGATTATTTAATTCATTTTTTAAATTCTCATTTTTCCGAGACCAGAAAAAATCAAAGATCTATTCATTTTTCCGACATTGAGAAAATAGGGAACGTCGTAAATCACTATACAACGGTAATTTTAGGGAATAAAGACAATACGTTATTATTCAAAAAAAACAATCCCGATGGTATTTTTGAATTTGTCGTGTTTGTTGATGACAAAAAGAAAATACTATCGGGAAGAAGCTTTAGGATTAAAACCTATACTGACTTATGACAATTCCCAAATCTTTACGGCCTAACCGATTATAGGATTTATATAATCCACTGCAAAAATACAAAAATAATTTATACAACAAAAAAAACATTCATCATTATGACAAAGACTAAAAAGAAAACAATAAAATATGCACTTTATGGGGTGAAGATCGTTAGTAAGCAGCTTTTTAACAATACGACCTTAAAAACTTTAAATTCAGGATCTGTAAGAGTTTCAAGCAACGCCGAACTTATCAAACTTCTTAGCGACAAATACGGAATAACGAAACTTGGTGGTCTTCATTATGACGGCAGATGCGGAATTTATACCATATATAAAACCAAAACTGACAAAGAAGGCAGGTATTTAACCCTTCACATTTGGAAACAATAAAACACGTTTAATCTACGTTTATTGTAGATTATTAATCACAAAATCAATGTCCATGAAAAAACTGAACTGGTATTACGCCATCGATGTGCTGACAGCATTGCTTCTTGTGTTGCTGCTTGCAGCTATTCATTTTAAAAATCAAAAACTGTTGATGTTTTTCGGTATAGATATTGTATTGTGTGGGTCATTTCTAATAATTGAAAGCAGAAAGAATCCACCCATTCCAAGCAAGGTAACCAACAATATGGATGAACCTATATTGGCAAAGCCTGAAAATGGAAACACGCCCGTGCAAATTGCCCCGCACACGGAAATGTACGGAGTGTATGGCATCAAGGCAAACGGGAAAGTCTTTAAGCTTTGCAGCGGTACTCACGTTGAAGTAAAGGCCAACGGCGAAATCGTGACCAAGGCGTTATCGGCAAAATTTATCAACAAAAATATTGGCGGCTATCTCAACCAATCCCCGGACACAAACTGGGACGAACTTTTTAACGCATAACAACAAAAAACAAACATTATGACAGCATCACAAAACAAAACATTATTAATAGTAATTGGAGTGATATTTATACTTGCTTTGATTGCTTTTGTGTTATATTACGCACGAGAAAAGGAAGAGGCTGAGTATGAACGCTTAATTGCTGAAAAAGAAAACAGTGGCAAAAATAATGGTGGCGGTTTTTTTAACTTTATCAGTTCAATTATAGCCGCTTGCGCATAAATCAATAATCATTAAAACAGACAATATGACAGCATCACAAATGAAAACAGTAACAATATTAATCGCGGTTGTATTCGTATTCGCTTTGATAGCTTTTATACTATATTTCTCACACGAAAAGAAAGAAAATGAGTATGAACGCATACTTGCTGGA
>JAZLHE010000008.1:0-26502 GCA_045616665.1 Bacteroidales bacterium
AATGTGAATTGCTATGGAAGTTCCATACAATATCATTCTAAATATGCTTTGGATAATCACGTTACGGTAATCCATCATTGGAATTCCGCCAAATATGATGCCGAAACGTGGAATAAAATCGCTGATTTTGGTATCCAATGCTACAAGGCTTTGGGTTTGCACAGTATGTTCGGTCATCTCGAAATCATTATGAAGGCGGATGGTTCTTTCGTCCCTGTTGAAATGGGGGCTCGTTCCAGCGGATTCATTTGCAGCCATGCCGTTTGGAAAGCATCGGGCCACGATTATCTGGCAGACTACATCAGCGTGCTTCACGGAGAAAAAATCCCATCGGGAAATTATCTGAATGGTGACAATGCGTCTATGTGGTTCGGCTACGATATTCCATCAAATTCACATTCCGTCAAAGCCACCGATATAACGAAGTTCTTGGATTCCCGCATTCAGGTGCTGTTTGAAAATCATGACGGACTGAATGCCGGTATGGAATTTGGCGATTATATTGATGATGGCGACAGGGACAAGTTTGGCTATGCCATTCTGACAGCACCCCGTAATATTCTGACATACTCCAATGTGTGTGCTGCCAATGAACAATTTTTGGATGAATTTTTAGGAAGAAAATAAAACATTATGATACCTTTTCTGTCATTAAAAGATGTTACCGGACTTCACGGTGAAGAAATACACGAAGCAGTCCAACGTGTGGTCAGCAGCGGTTGGTATCTTCAGGGTGAAGAAAATGAACGCTTTGAAAAAAATTATGCCGACTTTATCGGCACGAAGTATGCTGTGGGTTGCGCCAATGGTCTTGATGCGCTGATTTGGATTTTCCGTGCCTACATTGAGTTGGGCGTGATGAAAGCGGGAGATGAGGTTGTCGTTCCTGCGAATACCTATATTGCTACCATTTTGGCGTTGACGGAAAACCAGTTGGTGCCGGTTTTCGTGGAACCCAAAATCAATACGCTGGAACTGGATGATGATTTGATTGAGGAGAAAATCACGGCTAAAACCAAGGCGCTCTGTATTGTTCACCTCTATGGTCGCAATGCCTATACGGCTAAAATTGCTGAGTTATGCAAGCGCTATCACCTGAAGTTGATTGAAGATAATGCGCAGGCACACGGTTGTCAGCTGAAGACTGATGAAGATGACAACCAGGTAATGCGTACGACCGGTTCTTTGGGAGATGCGGCCGGACACAGTTTCTATCCCGGTAAAAATCTCGGTGCATTGGGCGATGGCGGCGCAGTGACCACCAATGATCCGCAATTGGCGGAAACCGTGCGTTCTTTGGCCAATTACGGTTCGGCAAAAAAGTATGTTTTTCAGTATTGCGGAAGAAACAGCCGTTTGGACGAAATTCAGGCGGCGGTGCTCAATGTGAAACTGAAGTATTTAAACGACGATAACAACCACCGAAAAAAGGTGGCTCATTACTATATAGACCATATCAAGTCGCCTTGGGTTTATTTGCCCGATACACTTCCGATGGAAAGTAATGTTTTTCACTTGTTTCCGGTGTTGAGTCCGCGCCGTGACGAATTGCAGGAATTTCTGCGTAAGCACGGGGTGGGAACGTTGATTCATTACCCGATTCCGCCGCACAAGCAGCAGTGCTATAAACAATGGAATGAGATGCACTTGCCGGTTACTGAACAGATTGCGGTCCAGGAACTGAGTCTTCCCATAAGTCCGTATATGACGATGGAAGAGGCAGATGAGGTGGTACAGTTGATCAATCAGTTTAAATAATGTCGATGAGATTGGTGTAGATATGTTGGGCGCGACGTTTATGCTATATTGATATTTCAGTTGAAATTTTAAAGATACATTATAATATTATAATGATGAAAGTAGAAGGACAAATTGTAGATGTGATGAATCGGGAGATTTTTCCCGGTTCTGTTGAATTTGAAAACGGAAAAATCGTGGCGATTAACCGTCACGAGACGCCGGAGCAAAATTATATTCTGCCAGGTTTCGTGGATGCCCATAATCATATTGAAAGTTCAATGCTTACGCCTTGCGAGTTCGCCAGGACGGCAATGAAGCACGGGACGATTGCAATGGTGTCCGATCCTCACGAAATTGCGAATGTTTGCGGAACGGATGGCATTTATTTTATGATGGATGAGGCCGATCGTACACCGATGAAAATTTGCTTTACAGTATCTTCCTGCGTTCCCGCCACGCCATTGTGTACGGCCGGTGCGGAATTGAATGCCAAGGATGTGTCAGAGTTACTTAAAGATTCAAGAACTTTTGCCTTGGCGGAAATGATGAATTTTCCCGGTGTTTGCAACGAAGATCCTGAATGCCTGGCCAAAATTCAGGCGGCAAAAAATCTTGGAAAACCTGTCGATGGTCACGCTCCGATGGTGACTGGAGAATCGCTGCGAAAATATGTCGCGGCCGGTATTTCCACCGATCACGAATCTTCGGCGTTGGAAGAAGCGGAGGAAAAACTCGCATTGGGAATGAAAATCCTAATCCGAGAGGGAAGTACGGCACAGAATTTCAATGCCCTGCACCCCTTAATCGCCAAGCATAAGGATATGCTGATGTTTTGTACCGATGACTTAAAGGCTTACGATTTGGAAATCGGACACATTAATCGTTTGGTGGCGAAAGCGGTTGCCTTGGGTTACGATTTGTTTGACGTGCTGCAAATTGCTTCGGTGAATCCCGTTAATCATTATCATATTCCAATGGGTTTGCTCCGCGAGGGCGATTCTGCAGATTTCATCGTTTGTCCGTCATTAAACGATTTCAAGCCTGTTGCTACTTATATTAATGGCCAACGCATTTCCGATGATGCTTTCACTCCCGCTTCAAAATGTCTGAATTATTTTAAGGCCCAGCCCATTACAATGGAAGATATTGCTGATGATTTGTCCGAAAAGGAGAGTCTGCACGTTATCCAGGTGCTTGATGGCGAATTGTTTACCCCTCATTTGGTACTTCCAAAATCTGAATTTGATCAGGTGCGGAAAATTGTGGTGGTCAACAGATATGCGGAAAAATCACCGGCCGGTGTGGGCTATATCAAGGGATTTAATCTTCAGAATGGGGCTATCGCGCAAAGTATTGCCCACGACAGCCACCATATTATTGCCACGGGAAGTAGCGATGAATTGATCGTGAAAGCCGTCAATGAATTGATTGAATTGAAAGGCGGAATCGTGGTAGCTGATGATAAGGAGACACATTCGTTGGCATTGCCTATCGCCGGTTTAATGGCAAACGACGATATCGCTACTGTGTCGGCAGAACAGCGGCGGCTGGTAGATTATACCCGCCGCCTGAAATGTACTTTGTCTTCTCCCATCGTGGCATTGAGCTTTATGCAGCTGATTGTCATTCCCGAGTTGAAAATTACGGACCAGGGCTTGTTTGATGGAAAGGAATTTAAATATTTAAACGAATAGTTCTGTACGATGAAAAAAGTCTGGATCGTTAATCCCCAAACGGCATCTCCTGAAAAAGTGGCCAATCCGCGTTATGTCGAACTGGCTCGCTATTTTATGCGTCAAGGTTGCGATGTGACCACGTTCAATTCGTCCCAAAGGGAAGGAATTGATATTCCCAATGGCTTGTATATGGAGAAAAATTATGGCGAATTCAAGTTTGTCCATACCTTTGCTCCCGATTTTGTGGGAAATGGGATGAAAAGAATGCTCTCCTTGCATACTTTTGCCCAAAATGTGCTGAAAATCAGTGGAAATTTTGAAAAACCGGATGTCGTTATCCAAAATATTCATCCACCATTTGATTATCCGATCGTTAGAATGGCGAAAAAGCTGAATGTCAAGTATATTGCTGAAGCTTGGGATTTGTGGCCGGCCGATTTCGTGACTTTTGGTTTGGTCAAAGAGAATAATCCACTTTTGAAATTGGCGTATCAGATTGAAAAACAGTATTATTACCACGCGGATGAAATAGTTTTTACGTTTGAGGGGGGAATCGATTATCTGAAAAATAAAGGATGGACGACTGAATCTGGAGGGAAAATAGACCTTCATCACGTTCATTATATCAATAATGGCATTAATATTGCCCAATTTGAAAAAGATAAACTGGCTTATCCGCGTCAAGATGCCGATATTAATGAGTCAAATATCAAGAAAATTGTCTATTTGGGTTCGATAAGTCGTGCCAATAATGTGAAAATGCTGGTCGATGCTGCTGAAAAATTTAAAATTTCGCCGGATTATAAGTTTTTTATTTATGGTGACGGTTCTTATCGCACAGAATTGGAGCAATATGCCAAAGAAAAGTGCTTGTCCAATGTGATCTTCAAAGAAAAGCAAATCAGTTTGGCAGAATGTGCGTGGGTGGTTTCACAAGCAACCGTCAATATTATGAATTACGAGAAATATTTTGGCCGTTATGGCGTGAGTGCGGGCAAATTATTCCTGTACTTGGCAGCGGGTAAGCCCATCGTCTGCAATATCAATATCGCTTACGATGACGTGATTACCAATCATAATCTTGGCGTTGCCCGTGATTTGATGTCTTCCGATGAGTTCGCTGCCGCTATCCGGCAAGTGGCTGAGCAACCTCGGGACGAATACGAGGCAATGTGTCGTCGCGTAAGGGAAACTGCCGAACTCTTTGATTATTCCAAATTGGCAGAACGAGAATATCAATTGTTATAATATATGATGTATAAGCATTTTTTGAAGCGAGTTTTGGATGTTTTGGTGTCGGGAATCGGACTGCTTTGTGTTGGCTGGCTGATAATTTTACTGGCCATTGCGTTGCATTTTGCCAATAAGGGGGCAGGGGCGTTCTTTTATCAAATTCGACCCGGAAAAAACAATAAACCCTTTAGGATTTATAAGTTTAAGTCTATGACTGACGAGCGTGACGAGAAGGGCGAATTGCTGCCAGATGCGATGAGATTGACGAAGATTGGCAGGTTTATCCGCACCACATCTTTGGATGAATTGCCGCAGTTATGGAACGTGTTCGTCGGTGATATGTCGCTGATTGGTCCTCGTCCACTGGTGTTTGTCTATGTTCCCTATTTCAACGAGCAGGAAGCTCATCGTGCTGATGTCCGTCCGGGTATTACGGGCTGGGCGCAGGCAAATGGCAGAAAATCTATTGACTGGGGTAAGAAACTTGCCTATGATGTGGAATATGTGAATAATGTCTCTTTTGTATTTGATATGAAAGTGATATTTAGAACAGTTAGACAACTTTTTGATGTTCAGAGCGTTGGTGTCGCCACGAGTGGCACCTGCGACTTTTATGATTATCGAGAAAGAGAATGGTCCGCAGCTGGTCGTCAAGACTTGATTGACAAAGCTCGACTCGAAAAAGCGGAATTTTTGAAAATTTATCCTGAATGATAATGAAAAAAACAATTTTGATAACCGGAATCGGTGGATTGACGCCCCGTTCCATTGCTGCGATTTTGCGTGAGAAATATCCTGATTATAAGTTAATTGGCATCGATGCCAATAAAAAGTCAATGGGTTTCTTTATGAAGACGAACGGCCGCCCACTTGTGGATGAATACTATGTCTGTCCTCGTTGCGATAATCCTGAATATTTTCCTTTCATTGAACGACTTGTAGATGCCAAACAGGTTGACTATGCCTTCGTTCAGCCGGAAGCTGAAATTGTGGAGTGGGGTGATTATCACGACAAAAACGGTCACTTCCCCGTGGAAGTGTTTATGGGCTGTAAGCGATTGTCGGAGTCTTTGCGCGACAAGTCCATTATGGCGCAATTGCTCGAAGGAACCGATTTTATCCCTAAAACGATAAAAGTTACCCAGAACGAACCTAAATTTGAGGAGGTGGAGCGGGAGATAGGTTTCCCTTGCTGGATTCGTGCCACGGAAGGCACGGGCGGTTTGGGTTCTTTGCGCTTGGATAACCTTGACAGCTATAAATCGTGGCTGTTTATCAATCGGAATATTCAGGAATTTACGGTCAGTGAATTTTTGACAGGTCGTCATTTGGCAAATCAAATGTTGTATTATCATAATGAATATGTGAAAGGGGCAGCCTTGGAGTGTGCGGAATATGTGATGGCCAATACGGCTCCTTCGCACGTGACCGGAAATACGCATTTCGCCCGTTTCTTGAATGAAGATGCCATCAATAGATTTTGTGACGATTGTGTCAAATTCCTTTGCGATAAGTTGAAAGTGCCGGCACACGGCATTCTGAGTTTCGATTTGAAGGAAGATAAAAATGGAAATTTGAAAGTGACAGAAGTCAATATTCGTCACATGGCCTATACGGGCGTGATGGCACACGTGGGTTTTGACTTAATCAGTGATACGATGACGATTATGGAAGATGGCAATGCCGACCGTATCCAAAGAGATCCTTATCATCATTATGATAAGCCCTATATATTCTTGAGAGATGTGGATGTGGAACCTGTCATTTTGGAAAGTGAAGATGTCTTTGACCAAGGAGGAGTCTTGTAATGATGGTGCACGAAATTGGTAGTATATTTTCTATAGACCGAGACCGGCAGATTGCCGCAAAGCACGGTGGCGACAATGATGTTCTTCGCTTTTCATTGTGCCGCGAGGCATTGTTGACGATAGCAAAGCAGTTGGGACATCGCGAAAAAAAAGTGCTTTTGCCCGCCTATACCTGTCAAACAGTGATCGCTCCTTTTGTGCAGGAAGGTTGGCAGTGCGCTTTTTATCCTGTTGATCGTGATTTGCGTATTGATAAAGCTGCCATAGTGCGTTTGGCTAAAAGTTTGAACCCTTCGCTTTGTGTTGTTCATCCGTATTTCGGTAATGAATTGAATGCTGAAGAATTGGAGACTCTTGGCAAAGTGAAGGATTTGTCGTGTGTTTTAGTGGAAGATCGTACACAAATTCTTTTTTCTGAACATTATCATAAAATATTTGATTATTATGTGGGAAGTTACCGTAAGTGGTTTCCTATTCCTGACGGGGCTTTCTTGAAAAATGGTGCTTCTGCTTTGCCGATTGCTGCTTCTGAGATGGTTGAAAATGATAAGTTTGTTCAATTGCAGACCGAAGCTATGTGTTTGCGTGGGGATTTTCTGAAAAACGGAGATGAAAATGTGAAAAACAGGTCGAGACAAATGGTCGAACAGGCAAATTCTGTCATTTCAGGCAAGATTTTCCCTCATTGTATGTCCGGTTCTTCTCAAAAAATAATGAATCAGACTGATGTGAAGTTGCTTATGCAACGAAGAATGGACAATTATCGGTTTTTGTTTGAACATTTGCAACACCAAACTGTTTGTCGTCGGGTAAAACAGGATATTTCTGAATTGACAACCGTGCCGCTTTATTTTCCGGTTTACGTTCAAAATCGGGCGGCATTGCAGGCGAAATTGTGCACGCATAGAATTTATGCCCCTATTTTGTGGCCCGTTCAGACAACGGATATATTAATTAATGATACGATAAAGGAAATTTTTGATACGATATTGATGATTCCTTGTGACCAGCGATACACGGAGGAAGATATGCAATTCGTTGTGGATGTTATTAATTCTTAGCTTATGAAGAAACTTGCCATTATAGGTTCGGGCAGGATGGCGTGGATTTTTGGTCGCCAGGCACGGGAAATGGGTGTTGAGACACATTCGTTTTCGTTTGATGACAATTGCGTGGCGAAAGAAACCGTTGACAAACATCATTTGATTAATATAATGGATATGGATCAAGTGGCGGAAGAATGTCGGAACCTGGCCGTAGATGGTGTCGTGCCAACTACGGAATTAACGGTGAAGGTGGCGGCCTACGTGGCCGAAAAGTTGCACTTGGTGGGCATCCCTTTCCAGGTGGCGGAAGTGGTGACCGACAAATATCGTAATCGCCAAGTCTGTAGTAATGTAAAAGACCTGTGTCAACCGGCATTTGCCGAGATTATGACGATGGAAGAACTGGATGCCTTGAATATACCTCTTCCGTTGATTTTTAAGCCAACATCAAAGGGCGGAAAGCGTGGAATTACCGTGGCCCGAAGCCAAGAAGATTTGCATTTGGCTTTTGATTTTGCCAAGGAAAATTCGGGAAACGCACCTGTCATTGTGGAAGAATTTATTGAAGGCGGTTGTGAATATTCCGTGGAAAGTTTGTCTTGCCAAGGACAACACTATATCATTCAGATAACCGAAAAAATGAGTTCGGGTGCGCCGCATTGCGTAGAATTGGGGCATCATCAGCCGGCCGACATCTCGGATGTTCTGCGTGAAAAAGTGAAACGGGTGTTGTCGGAGGGCTTGACGGCGATAGGGGTGAATAACGGACCTTGTCATACCGAAATCAAGATTGTGGATGATAAAATCTACTTGATAGAGTTCAATGCACGTCCTGGAGGCGACCATATCGCTTGGCCGTTAACCCAGCTGAGTACGGGTTATCCGTATATGAAGGGGATCATTGAGGCGGCATTGGGCGAATTGCAACCCATAGATACTCGTAATTTTCAGAAAAAATACGCGGGAGTGTATTTTGTTACGACTCAAAGTGCCTATTTGAAACCCTTGTTCGACAGATGCCAGGATGAATCGTGGTGCTGTTGGAAAAATGAAGTTTCCAAGGAATTGAAACCATTGATTCATAATGATGGTTATGGTACGAATTTTTTTATCTATTGTTCGGATAAACCATTGAAAGTAGATGAATTGTAACATTTAATAAAAGGATAATGTCATTGGCTCGTATGGCGGATGGCTTAAAAAAGAAAATATGTCTGAGAAAAAACGCATTTATCTGTGCCTGGCCCACATGAGTGAGGCGGGTTACGAACAAAAATATGTCAAAGAGGCTTTCGACACCAACTGGGTGGTGCCGTTGGGACCCAATGTCAACGCTTTTGAAACCGATTTGGAAAATTTTGTGAACACGGTGGCTCCATTGGAAAAAGACGTTCAATCTGAAAATTCATTGGCCAAGCGGGTCGTGGCACTTTCTTCTGGCACTTCAGCGGTGCATTTGGCGTTGATTGCCTGCGGTGTTCAGCCTGGAGATGAGGTTTGCGTACAAAGTTTCACGTTCTGTGCCTCATCGCATCCAATCAAGTATTTGGGAGCGACACCCGTTTTTATTGATAGTGAAAAGGATAGTTGGAATATGGAGCCTCAGTTGTTGGAAAAGGCCATCATAGACAGAATCAACAAAACGGGGAAAAAACCGAAAGCCATCATTCCGGTGGCTCTGTATGGTATGCCATATCAAGTGGATGAGATTTTGAAGATAGCGGAAAAGTATGACATTCCGGTGATTGAGGATGCGGCGGAAGGCTTCGGTTCACGGTATGACGGACAGGTGCTGGGTACTTTTGGGCAGTATGGCGTGCTCAGTTTTAATGGAAATAAGATGATTACCACTTCCGGCGGCGGGGCCTTGATTTGCCCCAATCAGGAAGCAAAGAACCGCATTATGTTTTTCGCCACGCAGGCTCGCGAGGCGTATCCTTATTATCAGCACGAGGAAATCGGCTATAATTACCGTATGAGCAATGTGTGTGCGGGCATCGGCCGCGGACAAATGATGGTGGCGGAAGAACACATTAGACATCATCAGCACGTGCAGCAATTGTATGAAAATTTACTGTCCCCAATAAACGGAATCACGGTTCATCAGTCTAATAATGGTAAATACGAGTCAAATTTCTGGCTCTGTTCCATTATTTTAAATCCTGATTTGAAAGTAAAAGGGCAGGAGAGTGCCTATACTGAAGCCGTCAACGCTGCGGTAGGTGGCGCCGCGGGAGTCGTGCATACGGCGGGTTCGCTGCATACCGATTGCGAACCCAATGCCAATGTGGAGGCAATGCGTAAGGGCTTGGATGAAAGAGGAATAGAGGCGCGCCCGTTGTGGAAGCCTATGCACAAACAGCCGGTTTATCGGGATTGCCCTGCCTATCTCAACGGCGTGTCAGAATCACTGTTCGCGCAGGGGCTGTGCCTGCCGTCAGGTCCATACGTTACCGATGAGGATGTTCGATATATCGTGGAAACGATTCAGTCTCTGATCAAAGAATAAAAATGGATGTTAATTTTTTTGAATTATAGAAAATGTTGCGGATATTGTCAGATTTGAAGACCAATCATTGGACAGAAAACCTTGAATTGTTCTGCCTGACGGCTATGTTGGTGTCCATCCCGTTTTCTTCGGGCGTGACATTGGCATTGACCTGCCTCTGGCTGCTTGTCGTGGTGACGAAAAATTCACTTTTGAAGCGATGGTCGTTTTTCGGTCTTCATCAGGATAAGGGTTTTCAGCATTATCATACGCCGAAGTATCTGTATCTGATGATTGCTTATTGGTTGATGTATGTGTTGAGTATGTTGTGGACACAGAATCGGGAAGCCGGCTGGGCCGAAGTGGGAGCATTGTCGTCTTTTGCCGTTTTTCCGCTCATCTATGCCTTAACCGATTTCCGTCAGATCGAAAGAATACATCTTCGTATGATGTTTTGGCTTTTTGTTTTGGCATTGTCGGGATTGTTTATCTGGCGTTTTATGGTTGTGGCCAACGGCTATCATCCTGAAGATGACACTTTTATCTGGTATATGCTGACGCAGGCCAATGATTTTTACTGTATTCATCATAGCTATATGTCGGTGTACTTGCTGACGGGTTTGGCATTTTTGTATTCGGAAATATGGAATGTCAAGCAAAGTGAGAAAAAAAGATTGATGATAACGCTGTTGATTGTTTGTGCGTGTTGTCTGGTTTTATTCTTGATGTGCATTAATTCAAGGGCCGGTTTGCTTTGCCTTTTGTTGATGCTGGGAATGTGCTTGCTTCATATTATCTTGAAAAAGAAAAAGTTTGTAGTGGGTATAGTCGCGTTGACGGCGCTTGTCGTGTCGGTGCTTGCCGTGCATTTCGTTTTGCCTGACCATTTCCGGAATTTGTCTTCTACCGTGTCGGAACTGTTGAGTGGAAATGCTTCGGACGGAAGACTGGAAATTATGGGCAATGCGATTTCTGTCATTCAAGAAAATCCGATTTTGGGTGTCGGTGCGGGAGATCGGATGGATGTTTTGACCCCCCTTTATGCCAATAATCCGGATGGAATTGTCTATAATCCTCATAATCAATATCTTGATGCTTTTATGACGACGGGAATTGTGGGGTTGCTGATTTTGATGTCAATGATGTTGCTCCCGATGGTATATGCGTGGTGCCGCCAAAACATTTTTATGTTATTGACAATTACGATGATAGCAGTCAGTATGCTGTTTGAATCAATGCTGGAGCGACAAATGGGTTATGTGTTTGTGGCACTGATAATGACACTTTTTGCAATTGATGGTGAAAAAATACAAAAGTTGGGGTGTTGATAAAGAAGAAAATTTTTTTCTGTTTTTCTGAAGAAATTAAAGGAATTTTATTTTTTTGTAGTATATTTGCATAGGAACATTAGTGTTTTGTTCTTGATGTAAAAACATTGATTTATAGTAAGTTAATATGGGCAAAATAATGTTGGTGGAACAGCAGGTGCGGGCAAGGGAATTTGCGAAAGAATGGAAAAATCGTGGCGATGAAAAAAGCGAAACACAGCATTTTTGGATATCGCTGCTTCAGTTTGTCTTCGGTATTGCTGAGCCTCAAAAATTTATTGAGTTTGAAAAGCGTGTTCAACTTACTCATGTAAGTTTTATTGATGCGTATATTGCATCCACAAAAGTGCTGGTCGAACAAAAAAGTGCTGATGTGGATTTACATAAAGGATATAGGCAAAGTGACGGCTCTATGTTGACTCCGTTTCAACAGGCGAAACGCTATGCCAACGAGCTTCCATACTCTTTACGTCCTCGTTGGGTTGTTGTGTGCAATTTTAGGTCGTTTTTGGTGTATGATATGGAAAATCCGAATGGCGAGCCGTTTGAGATTCTGTTGGAAAACCTCGAAAGAGAATACTACCGTCTCTCGTTTTTGACCGACACCGGCAACGCCCATTTGCAAAAAGAGATGGAGGTGAGTATCAAGGCCGGCGACCTGGTTGGGAAGATTTACGATGCGTTGCTGCCGCAATACAAAGATCCTGCCAGCGCCGAAACGCTACGCAGCCTGAATATGCTTTGCGTCCGCTTGGTGTTCTGCCTATACGCCGAAGACGCCGGCGTGTTCGGGAAACGCAATATGTTTCACGATTATATGGCTCGTTTTGAACCGAGGGATTTTCGGCATGCGCTTATTGACCTGTTTAAAGTCCTCGACACAAAAATGGAAGAACGGGATCCGTATCTTGACGAGGAGTTGACCGCGTTTCCATACGTCAATGGTGGTTTGTTTACCGATTGCCACATTGAGATTCCGAATTTCACCGATGAGCTGCGTGCCTTGATTTTGGAAAAGGCCTCAGACGATTTTGACTGGAGCGAAATCAGTCCGACCATCTTCGGAGCCGTTTTCGAATCGACCCTGAATCCCGAAACGCGCCGTTCGGGAGGAATGCACTACACCTCCATCGAAAACATTCACAAGGTGATTGACCCTCTGTTCTGCAACGACTTGCGAAAGGAATTGGACGATATCAAGGCGGAAAAGGCGGAAAAGACGAGGATGAAACGCGCCGCCGACTTTCAGGAAAAATTATCAAAACTAAAATTTCTGGATCCCGCCTGCGGTAGCGGCAACTTCTTGACTGAAACCTATTTGTCGCTGCGGCGCTTGGAAAACGAGGCCATACGCCTCCAGACCAAGGGACAGGTGCGACTGGGTTTTGAGGAAACCAGTCCCGTCAAAGTTTCCATTCATCAGTTTTATGGCATTGAGATAAATGATTTCGCGGTTTCCGTAGCAACAACTGCTTTGTGGATTGCCGAAAGCCAGATGCTGAAGGAAACCTCCTCCATCGTGGACTTCGACCTGGATATGCTGCCGCTGAAAAGCTATCACAACATCAAGGAAGGCAACGCGCTGCGTCTTTCCTGGACCGAATGGGAAGTAGCGGACGAGCGGGAAGTCGTGATTGCGCGACAGACCAATGTGTATCCATTGAGTGAGGCACCGGTTGCGGAAGTCAACGAACCCGCCATGCGATATGGCAATATCGACTTATATAGTGACGAAATCAATCTTCACCCCAAAAAGAAAGAACCGGAAACGTATCACGTGGAATTCAACTACATAATGGGCAATCCACCGTTCGTAGGACATCAAATGACAACGGAAAACCAGAAAAAAGACATTTTGAGCGTCTTTGGTAAAAATTGGAAGAATGTTGGTCGTTTGGATTATGTGAGTTGTTGGTACTTGAGAGCATCTCAAGTAATTAAAGATACAAGAACCAGAGTGGCATTAGTATCTACAAATTCCGTTACACAAGGTGAACAGACTGCTGCACTTTGGAAACCATTGTTTGAAAAATTTGGCATACATATTGATTTTGCCTACCGTACTTTCCGCTGGGACAGCGAATCCACTTTGAAAGCACATGTCCATTGTGTAATTATTGGTTTCTCTCACGGGGAGAATATGTGTTTGAAAGTATTATACACAGAAAAGGCAACACACGAAGGAGTTCATAATATATCTCCATATTTATTAGACGCACCAACTGTGTTCATTGATAGTCGTAAACAATCAATTTGTGGCGTGCCCGAAATCAGAAAAGGAAATCAACCAACAGATGGTGGCAATTTGATTATTGAAGAAAGTGATTATGCCGATTTTATAAAAAAGGAACCCAATGCGGAAAAATATATAAAAAGATTGCTCGGCGCTGACGAATATATAAATAACAAAAACAGGTATTGTCTATGGTTGGTTGATGCATCACCCAACGAGTTGCGACAAATGCCATTAGTAATGGAAAGAATAAAAAAAGTTAGAGAAATGAGGTTGGCCAGTACTGATGCAACGACTCGTAGAAAAGCAGACACACCACATTTATTTAGAGAAACAAACAATCCTAAAACATTTATAGTCATTCCAAGTACATCGTCAGAAAAAAGACGATATATTCCTGTTGGTTTTTTAGATGAAAATACGATTCCCACTAACGCAAATCTGATCATCCCCAACGCCACGCTATACCATTTCGGTATTTTGACCTCCAACGTCCACATGGCGTGGATGCGTGCGGTTTGCGGAAGATTAAAATCAGATTATCGATATTCTAAAGACATTGTCTATAACAACTTTCCGTGGCCTACGCCGACGGACGCGCAGAAGGCCTTGATAGAAAAGACTGCCCAGTCCATCCTGGATGCAAGAGCCCAATATCCCGACAGTAGCCTGGCCGATTTGTACGACGAGGTTACAATGCCTCAGGAACTCCGAAAGTCACATCAGGACAACGACCGTGCTGTGATGACCGCCTACGGCTTCAGCACTAAAATGACCGAAAGCGAGTGTGTCGCGGAATTGTTCAAAATGTATGCAAAATTAAGTGCAAAATGAAAAATTTGATTAAAAAAATAGCGATTGTGGTATTTGGTAAATCTTCATCCTATTCGTTCCCGAGAATATGGATTCTGATTTTTGACTGCTTAATGGTCCTGCTTTCCTATTGGATTATCATGGCCATTCAGTGGTATGCGCTGCCCGGCACGATGCTGCTGTCATCTATGTTTGAACAGTCGTTCACTATTTTGTTGGCATTTTTGCTTTCGTTTTTGCTGACAAAATCCTATACGGGACTGATTCGTTATGCCGGTTTCAAGGACATTATGCGTATTCTGTGGGCGTGTCTATTGGCTTTAACGATACTGTTCGTGGCGAAATTCATTGTGACGCAGGTGCAGATTGAGGCATTGTCGTTTTTCCCAACATACTACAAATTGTTTGCGATTTCTGTATTGGTGTTAGGGTTGCTGTCATTGTCAAGACTGCTGATCCGCCGTGTTTACAATGAGTATTTCAGAGCGCACAGGACCGCGGTGAATGTCGTCATTTATGGTGCGGGAGATGCGGGTCCCATTACGCAAAACGCTTTGGCACAAGACACTTCCTGCCAGTACAATATCGTCTCTTTTATTGATGACTCAAAAAAGAAAGTGGGAAAATCCATTAACGGCACGTTGGTGCGTAGCTCGGAAACGGTTCTCAATAAGCATTTCATTGAGAAATACCAAATCACGACGATGATTATCGCCATTCCCAGTTTGACAAAACAGCAGCAGCAGGTTTTAATTAATAAGGGTTTGGATTTGGGCTTGAATGTGAAGTCGGTGCCGCACGTGAGTACTTGGATTGATAATTCGTTGACATCTAATCAGATAGAAGATATTAAGATTGAAGATTTGTTAGGTCGTGACGCCATTATTTTGGGTCAGGAGGATGTGGTGCAGGATGTGCAGGGCAAAGTGGTGATGGTGACAGGGGCGGCCGGCTCTATAGGCAGCGAAATTTGTCGCCAGTTGATGCATTATAAGCCAGCTCGCTTGGTGATGGTGGACCAGGCGGAATCGCCGATGTACGATCTCCAGTTTGAGTTGTGCAATGAGCAACCTTTTGCCTCTATGACGGTTCCTGTTGAGTTTGTTGTAGCCAACGTGAAGGACAAGTCCCGTATGGAGGAGATTTTTGCGCATTATCGTCCGCAAAATATATATCATGCCGCGGCATACAAACATGTTCCTTTGATGGAGAAGTTCCCTTACGAAGCGGTCTTGGTGAATGTTTTTGGCACGAAAAATATGGCGGATTTGGCGATACAGTATAAGGCGGAGAAATTTGTGATGATTTCTACCGATAAGGCGGTAAATCCAACCAATGTGATGGGAGCTACCAAGCGAATCGCGGAAATTTACACGCAAAGTCGCCGTGAGGAAGGAACCAAATTCATTACGACTCGTTTCGGTAATGTGCTGGGTTCCAATGGTTCCGTTATCCCTTTGTTTAAGAAACAGTTGGCTCACGGCGGTCCGCTGACGGTGACCGACAGAAATATCATTCGCTATTTTATGACGATTCCGGAAGCGTGCAGTCTGGTGCTCAAAGCCGCGGCAATGGGTGAAGACGGCAATATTTTTGTCTTTGATATGGGCGAACCCGTGAAAATCTATGATTTGGCCAAGAAAATGATATTGTTGTCTAAAATGCCCAATGTACAGATCGAAATTACGGGACTCCGACCTGGCGAGAAATTGTACGAGGAGTTGTTGGCGACCAAGGAAAATACGATTCCGACTGATTTTCCTAAGATTATGCGTGCCAAAGTGCGTGAATATGATAGGGTAGAGGTAGATAATGAACTGAAAGAACTCTTTAATACGCTGCAAACACATAAGGATTTTGACATTGTGGCTAAAATGAAGAATATTGTTCCTGAATTTGTCAGTAATAATTCTGAATTTGCGGTTTTGGATAAGAAAAATAATCATCATCAAGAATAAAATAATAATTATGGCAGAAACTGAAAATATATCTTCTGAAATGAAAAATAACGCGGAAATACATAATTTTAAGTATTTGATGAAATTGGCGCTTCGGCTAAAGTATTGGATTTTAGCTACAGTCATAGTGCTTGTGGCCGTTGTGTTCGTGTCTCTTCGTTTTGTCGAAAAACAGTATGTTCGGACGTGCGTGGTGAAATTAAGTCCTAAGGCCTATTTGTCGCAAATGTTTGATGTTGACAGTCTTGAATCGTTGCCCGAACCGCCGGCTGATGGTTTTAAGGATGAGATAGAACCCACGGTGGTGGAAATGCAGTCGTTGCCGGTCTTGACGGAATTGGCCGGTCAAATTCCTGGTATTTCAATAGAAGAGATGCGAAGCCAATTATCCGTTGGTTATTCGAAATATTCTGATGTTTTGCGCTTGAGTTGCCGGACGACTGATACATATATGGCGGATAGTCTGTTGACGGTATGGGTGGAAGTGTATAATGCTTATTATCGTCAACAGCAGCTGCGGAAAGTGCAACAGTCTATGGAGCAACTCAATAATGCCATTGTCGTTTTGGAACAGGGCGATACCGCATTGTCGGATGATGAGCTGCTTGAATTGCTGGCGCGGTATGGTCGGGATGGACAAACAAAAATGTTGGTTCAAGCAGAATTGGAGAAGAAACGGGCTGACTTGTGTGTTGCGGTTGCGAATCTGCAACCTGCGTTGTCGGTGTTGGAAGCCCCAACGGGTTCGGGCACGCCGGTTTCACCGCATCCCAAAATGCTGTACCTGTTGGCGGTGCTGTTGGGTGTGCTGTGCCCGCTGATTGTTGTTGAGTTTGTGGATTATATGAAGAGTGGCCGGTGAACGCATTATTAGCATTAATTGAGCGCAGAAAGTGAGATAAGATAAAATTATACATTGTGAATTTATATACGGATCAGCAGATTTTTGATGGCTTGCTGGCAAATGACGAAAAAGTCGTCAGCTACGTGTTTTATGAGCATTTTGACACGATGCTTCGCTTCAACGCGATGAAGGCGACTGCCCATAAGACCGTTGATTTACAGGACCTGATTCAGGAATTGTATCTTTATGTCAGCAAGAATGATTGGGAGAAATTAAGGAAATATTCTCCTGACTATCCTTTTGCCAATTGGTTTTCGGTGGTTTCATACCGATTTTTCAAGGATTATACATATTCTATGATAGATTCTACCCAAAATGTTCCTATAGAAGAAATAGACGACCATTCCGTTTTTTTGAAAGGAACGAACCAATTGAATCATATTATGATGGATGTTAAAAACGCAATCAAAAAGGCTAAGCCGCCTCGTGACAAGGAGGTGCTGGAAGCCCTGATTCTCAAAGAGGAAGAACCCGCCGAAGTGGCCGAAAGATTCGGTGTCACGATAGATAATCTGTATAATATCAAACGTAGGGCTTTGGCAAAATTAATACAGAATCATTTGAGAGACTATGTCAATGAATGAGAAAGTTAAACGAAACCAAAAGTGTCAGAGAGAATATCTTTAATGAAGGATTTGATGGTAGGTGTCTTTTTGATGAGTGAAAAATAATCAGCGAAAAATATTGAATGATGAGTAAATATGAAATATCGGATGAACTGATAGCCAAATATATGAGCGGCAAAGCCAGTCAGGAGGAAGCAGATGCCGTGATGGAGTATTTGAGCCAGAAGGATGAACGTGTGGATGATTTTCTCAATGAATGTGCCGCCGTGGAATTGCACCATAATGATACCAAAGCGGTCGGGGGAAAGCATCGTGCACTGCATCGCTGGTGGGTGGCGGTTGCCGGAGCGGCGGCAGTGGCAACCGTTGTGCTGGTGGCAGTCTTCGCTTTCAGGAAAGAAGACGGCCCGTTGATGGCCGATCAGGAACGTCAAAGTGTAGATTCCACGCTCGTGAATGCCGGCAATAATGTTGAGGAAGATGAAACCTATTGGGCAGAAACAACCCCAAAGGATGAACCAGCATCGCCCAAGATTGTTAATACTGAAGACAAAAACGAACAAGTGTCTCCGCAGATTTTGCATTCTGGCGAAGAGCGGAAAAACTACGCCGGTGAAGTGAGGAAGGAAAATATGGCCACAATGGTTTTCCCTTCGCTTAATGAAGTGGAAATCAATAAGCGTAGCGTCACATTTCGTTGGAATTCGGATGCGGAAACAATTACTTTGTATATTTGTAATGAAGTGGGAACGGTGTTGCAGAAAATCGATGTGTCGGGCAAAAGCCTATACAGGTATCAAATCCCTGATGCCTTTTTGTCTATAGATTGGAAAATGCTGTTTGAGTTTGATGATGCTCCCTCCGTTGAAAAATCAGGAAGAATCTTTGTGGAATAAATATAGGATTTTGTAAAGACGCAAAATTTTGCGTCTGAAATGGAACATGGTTATCCCGTTTAATCTATGAAAGAGATTCCTGCGCTGCGCATCGTCATTCCGACGACGCGTAGCAAAGTCGGAATCTCTTTGCAAGACGATAAGGGATGATTCTTGAAATTTTATATAGAAAAAATGTTGTTAACTAATACAATAATATTATTAATGTTATAAAATCAATATTAAATAATAAAATGATATTACTTAGTGTAAAAACGCAACGGGATGTTCTGCTGGAGGTGGCGGCGCGAGTGAAGCAGCGGCGGCTGGAACTTAATCTGACCCAGGAGGGTATGGCCTTGCGTGCGGGACTGAAACTGCCCACCTATCGAAAGTTTGAACAAACTGGCAATATCGCCTTTGAAAAATTGTTGTGCATTGCCTTTGCGCTGAACTGTCTGGAGGATTTTGATACATTGTTCGCACAAAAAAAATATGCGAGTATTGAAGATGTGATTCACGAAGAGAATGCCAAAGAACGCAAGCGTGGAAAAAAATTATAGTACTATGGTGCATTTGAAAAATTTGGAAGTGCGATTGCACGATCGAGTGGTTGGTCAGTTGGCCATCACGCACGAGGGAATTTGCGTATTTGAGTATGCGTCAGACTGGCTTGCATCGGGGTTTTCAATCTCTCCATTTGAATTGCCATTGAGAGCAGGCTTGTTTACGGCGAAAGCATCGCCCTTTAATGGCGGTTTCGGCGTTTTTGACGATTGTCTTCCCGATGGTTGGGGACGCTTAATTGTAGATAGGTATCTGCAACAGCAAGGATTGAATCCACTTCAACTCAATCTTTTGGATCGTCTCGCATTGGTGGGAAGTAGTGGCCGTGGCGCATTAGAGTTCTTCCCGAACAACAGTATTGAAACTTTATATGATGTCGTGGATTTTAAATCTTTGACGAACGGCATTCACGCGATTCTCAAGGAACGAGACTATACAGGTCAAGGCATATCAGAGCTGTACCGTAGGGGAGGTTCGCCGGGCGGGGCGCGTCCTAAAATATTCTTGCGATTTGACGGGTCGGAATGGTTGGTGAAGTTCCGCTCTAAAGAAGATCCGGCGAATGTTGGAAAACAGGAACTACGTTATGCCCGGTTGGCGCAAAAAGCCGGAGTGGAGATGATGGAGTGTCGCTTGTTTGAAGGAAAATATTTCGGAACCAAACGCTTTGACCGTACGCCATCGGGACGGAAAATACATGTGGTGAGTGCCGCGGGACTTCTTTGTGCTGATTTTCGTCTGCCCAGTATCGACTATCTGCATCTGTTTCAGTTGGCAGGCGAATTGACTCATAATACGGCCGAATTATGGAAAGTGTATAGGTTGATGTGCTTTAATTACCTGATTGGCAATAAGGATGATCATGCCAAGAATTTTGCCTGTTTATGCGACAACGGAAACTGGCGTTTCGCACCGGCATTCGACTTGTTGCCCTCGGATGGAATTGGCGGATACCATACGACATCGTTTAATGATTCCATATCGCCCCAGGATGAAAGTTTGTTGCTTCTGGCAGAACGTGTCGGGCTGAATAAGAAGGAAGCCCAATGGCTGCTGGAGGAAATGAGGAACATTGTGTCGTTCAGGGTATAGGATTTTGTAAAAACGCAAAATTTTGCGTCTGAAATAGAACTGGGTTATCCGTTTAATCTATGAAAGAGATTCCTACGCTGCGCATCGTCATTCCGACGAAGCGTAGCGAAGTCGGAATCTCTTTGCAAGACGAAAAGGGATGATTCTGAAATAGAACGGTGATTTTGTAAATATGAAAATTAAAATCCACATATAATGAAAAATAAAATACTATTAATCATTTTCGCATTGTTGAGTACGGTAGCGTCGAAAGCGCAAATCAGCGTGCTGTCATTTGAAAAGGACGCGGGGGCTCTCGATGCCCGAATAAATTCAGTAACCAACGACAACGACCAGACCTGTGCGCTAATCAAAATTATCACGACGGAAAAGGGTTTTGCCTTTGAAACCGACGCGTTGGGCATCTGTCGTACCGAGGATGACCATACGGCAGAAGTATGGGTGTATGTGGCACCCGGCAGCCGCTGGATTAGGCTGAAGCATCCCCAATTGGGACAGTCTGACCGATATGAATACAAAATTCCCATTGAGGCGGCCTGCACCTACCGAATGAAGATTGCCACGGGCAAGGTGACGACTTTTGTGGAGGAAGCCAACAAAGAGAATTATTTTGTGATGACAGTGGAACCGAAAAACGCATCCGTGAAGATTGACGGCAAGTTGGAAGTGAATAAGAACGGAGTGGTGTCGAAAATGCTGTCGGTAGGTAAACATTCCTATCTCGTTGATTGTAAACTATATCACAGCCAAACGGGTGAGTTTGAGATTCTGCCTACTCAAAAAACGGAATTGAATTTGTCGTTGCAACCCAACTACGGATATTTCAAAATTACATCCAAGCCTGAGAGTGGGGCGGTGGTGGTCATTGACGGGGAACAGCAGGGTGAAACGCCGTTTACCACCGACAAACTGGTGCCGAAAGAGTATGAAATCCAGCTGGTGAAGGATATGTATCTGCCTGCCACCAAGAAGATCGTGCTACAGGGAAACGGGGAAACGATGAACGTGGAATTGGTGATGGAGGCAAATTTTGCGGAACCCAAGGTGAGTTGCGCGGACAATACGGCGGAAATCTGGATTAATGATGAAAAAAAGGCAGTGGGCAGTTGGACCGGTAGGTTGTCGGCCGGCGTATATAAGATGGAAGCCCGCAAAAATGCGCACAGGACGGCTTCGCAGTCTGTGACACTGCAAAGGGGAAATAGCCAGGCCATCGTGCTGAATGCCCCTATGCCCATTTGCGGCAAACTGAATGTCAATTCGGATCCCGTAGGTGCCGACATCCTGTTGGATGGAAAAAAAGTGGGAACGACTCCGGAAATTATCGATAAAGTGCTGATAGGGAAGCACGAACTGAAACTGCGCAAGGCGGGTTGCGCCGACGTGGTGCAGACGGTGACGGTGGAAGAGGGCAAGACCGTGGATGTAATGCCGACGTTGGCGACAGGCAAGACGGTGACGATAAAGAGCACTCCGGCCGATGGCACGCTGTATGTTGACGGCACACTTTTGGGCAGCGCCCCGCAAACCAGCACATTGACTTTTGGCAAACATAAGCTGAAGGTTGAGAAGAATGGTGAAACTAAGGAGATGGAGATAGATGTGACGGAAAATGGTCCAAGCAATTGGACGGTGGAACTGAAACGTGATTGCAGCCCGGTGACTGACATAGACGGTAATACGTACAAAACTGTGCTTATCGGCAGCCAGTGCTGGATGGCGGAGAACCTGCGTACGACGAAGTATGCCGACGGCACCTCCATTTCCTTGGGAAGCAGCACAAGCACCACTAAGGCCTACCGCTACTATCCTAATAACAACAGCTCTAACGTGGGCACCTACGGTTATCTGTATAACTGGAAGGCGGTGATGCGCAACTCGTCCTCCAGCAGTGCCAACCCGAGCGGGGTGCAGGGCATCTGTCCCAATGGTTGGCACGTGCCCTCTGACGCGGAGTGGACGCAGCTGACCGGCTATGTGGGCAGCCAGAGCCAGTATGTGTGTGGTAGCAACAACACATACATAGCCAAGGCGTTGGTCTCTACTATGGGTTGGAACAGCAGTTCAAACAATTGTGCTGTCGGCAACAATCCTTCTTCCAACAACGCCACGGGCTTTTATGCTGTTCCTGCGGGCTACTACTGCGGCTACTACTACGATTTCGGCTACAGCGCGTACTTTTGGTCGGCTACCCAGTACGGTAGCTACTACGCCTACGGCCGCTACTTGTACTTCGACTACGCCTACGTGCGCAGGTACTGCGACTACCGTAAGGTCGTCGGTTTTAGCGTCCGTTGTCTTCGGGACTAATATTAGGGTTGAGGGTTAAGGGTTGAGGGTTGAGGGGATAGGGTTAAGGGTGTAGAGTGTAAAGTGTAAAGTGTAAAGTGTAAAGTGTAAAGTGTAGAGTGTAGAGTGTAAAGTGTAAAGTGTAGGGTTGACGTTCAGATAAAATTTATCTCATTTTATCTAGAAAATTTTATCTGGGAAAATACGTTATAAACTAATATAATAATGTTATTAATGCTATAAAATTAATATTAAATAATAAAATGATATTACTTAATGCAAAAACGCAACGGGATGTTCTGCTGGAGGTGGCGGCGAGAGGCAAGCGCAGCGGATGATAACCCAAGGTGAAACCACGAAAAACGAATGTTACAACCAATATTCCGAAAAAAATCAAAAAAAATTTTTTTTTGATGATAGATTTTGTAATTTTGCACCCTATTTCAATTTGTAAATGTAATTAATAACCCTAAAAAATTAATATCTATGAAACATTTGAATTTAATGATTGCCAGTGCCGTTGTGGCCGCTTTATTGTTAGTTGTCGTTCCTTCTACCAACGCCCAGGTGAGCCGTGAGGATAAAAAAGAGGCCAAGGCCATAGACAAACATCAAAAGGAAACCGCCAAGTCGTTGTACAGCAAAGCCCCCAAGGATGCGCAAAAAGAAGCCAAAAAATTGGAAAAACAAGGTTGGAAATCTATGGGGCTGCCTATCGCGAAGCAGTTGGACAATACTTGGATGAAAATGTCGGATTTGGATCCAATGACCGGATACAACCGCTTCATTTGGTCGGAACAGACCACGGTGGCCAATACGTATTCCGCAGCCCAGATGGAAGTGGAAAACTTGTGCAAGGTGCGTATCGCCGGACAACTTCAAACCACGATTATGTCTGAGGCCAAAGTAGAATTAGCCAATAGACAATTAAGCGCCAAAGATGCCGCATCTTACGAAAAGGCATTGGAAAAGAGTACCGCTATGGTGGCCCAGAAGTTAGGCCGTTTGGTGAAAACCCTTGAAATCTACCGCGTCGTGAATGATAATTATGAAGTTCGCGTCATTATGTTCTATGATATGAAAACCGCAATGGACCAGGTGAAAGCCGACGCTGTGAATGATTTGAAGAAATCGATGGATGAGTTTACTCCCACCCACGAAAAAATGTTGGACGAAATGTTTGACAGTAGTCGCAAAACCATCTCGCAAGAAGAATAGTAGTCGTCAATTTTTGAAATACGAAAAGAGATGCGGTCTTGCCGCATCTCTTTTGACAATTTAAATTCAGTAGATATAAAAAGAAGTATGAAGCGATTTCTACAGTTGTTTACTCTCTTGATTGTCTTGGGTGGTACGGCCTTGGCCCAAAATGCCGAAAATACCGTCCGATGGGTAGAGTCCGACCCCGACAATTATTACTTCGGACACGGCTACGAAAATTCGTATAACAAGTCACGGCAAAGTGCCTTGTCCAATCTCATCAGTTCCATTTCGGTGGTCGTGTCCAGCCGTTTCGATAAAACGACCAGCATTGTGCGTGACGGACAGGAAATGACGCAAAAAGAAGATGTGAATAATGTCATAAAGACGTATTCCAATGCTTCGGAATTGAGGAATGTTCAGACTTTGCAGTTGTCAAAACCGGAAGAAAAGCCTTGTCACGTGTTTTGCTATGTGTCGCGCAAAGAAGTGGAACAAATGTTCGAGATGAGAAGGGAAAAGGTGCTGACATACCTTGAGGCGGCTAAAAAATTTGAGGACAAACTGAAAATCGCCGACGCGCTCCAGTACTATTACTGGGGCATGCAATTGCTGAAAACCCATCCCGACTGCCATAACATCACTTTTGTGGATGACCGTGACGGCAAGGAAAAACCTTTGCTTATTTGGCTCAATAAAAAAATATCCGCCATTTTGGATGATGTGGATTTTGAAGTGGTGGATATAAGCGAAAGCGAGGGTTGGAATCAGGTGGAGCTGAGTGTCACTTACAAAGGTCAGGCGGTTAAAAATTGCGAATACACCTATTTTACCGGTAACAATTGGACACCTCCCGTGCGAGCCAAGGATGGTCGCGGCATCGCCGAATTCGGCACCTTGCCCGACAATCTGCTGGTGAGTGTGGAGTACGCTTTTGAAAATGAGGCGCAGAACATCGATCCCGAACTGCGTGACATTATGGAAACAATGGACAAGGTAATCTATAAAACCGATGACCATTCCATATCGCTTGCCAAGGCCAAAAACAATCAGGAAAAATCCAAGTCTGGTACGGAAGAGACTGAACAACATCCAGAAGCGCTTGTTGCTCAGACATCATTAATGAAAGCCACCAATAAACAGGCCTTTGGAGAGGTGTCGGAAGAAGAAAAAAACACTTGTCTTTCGCTTATGGCTATGGTGGAAAAAGCGGTAAAAGGCAAAAACAGCGCATTGGCGGCCAACTGTTTCACCAAAGAGGGGATGGAAATGTTCGACCAATTGATACGTTACGGCAATGCTTCCATTATCGGAAAACCGCAATATGCTTTCTTGAAGACGGAAAATGCCATTTTGTGTCGTAGTATGCCTGTTCAGTTTAAGTTTCAGAATAGTGGAAAGACGATCATTGAAGACGTCTCCTTTCGCTTTGATGCAAAAGGAGAAAAAATTGAATCAGTGGCCTTCACCCTAAACAAAGAAGGCGAAAACGACATTTTGAGACATCAGAAATGGAATGACACCTCGCGCTTGAAACTGGTGGAGTTTTTGGAGAATTATCAAACCGCCTACGCCTTGAAACGTATTGATTATCTGGAAAGTATATTTTCGGAAGACGCATTGATTATCGTGGGTACCAAATTGCAGAAAAATCCCAATCCGGAAGTGAAAATCCATTTGTCAGACAATTACAGGCTGGTTCAAAAGACCAAGCAGGAGTATTTTGCCTCATTGAGGAGAGTCTTTTCATCCAAAGAATATGTCAACCTGCAATTAAAGGACAATGAGATTTTGAAGGCGGGCAATGGCGAGGAAATCTACTGTATTCAAATTCGCCAATTATACAGTTCCAACAATTACGCCGACCAGGGTTATTTGTTCTTGATGGTGGATTTGCGCAACGAACAGTTGCCGGTGATTCATGTTCGTGCGTGGCAGGAAGAAAAGGACCCGAATTTCGGTCTGATCAACTGCGGAGATTTTAGTTTTTAACTGTAGGGACGCGGGATGTTTAGGGTGTAGGTAATAGGTAATAGGTAATAAGTAATAGGTGATAGGGGGTGGTGGAAGCGCAAAGTTTTGCGTCAGAAATAGAACGACGATTTTGAATTTAATATCCACATATAATGAAAAATAAAATACTATTAATCATTTTCGCATTGTTTAGTGCGGTTTCGGTATCGGCGCAAATCAGCGTGCTGTCGTTTGAGAAGGATGTGAGTGCCCTTGAGGCCCGAATAAATCCCGTTACCAACGACAACGACCAAACCTGTGCGCTAATCAAGATTATCACGACGGAAAAGGGATTTACCTTTGAAACCGACGCGTTGGGCATCTGCCGAACCGAGGATGACCATACGGCAGAAGTATGGGTGTATGTGGCACCTGGCAGCCGCTGGATCAGGCTGAAGCATCCCCAATTGGGACAGTCGGACAAATATGAATACAAAATTCCCATTGAGGCGGCCTGCACCTACCGAATGAAGATTGCCGCAGGCAAGGTGATAACGCGCGTGGAAAATATCAACAGGGAAAACTATGTGGTGATGCATATCGAACCTACAAATGTGTCGGTGATGGTGGATGAAGAGTTTGTGCCGTGCAATGAGGGCGAACTTTCAAAAATTTATGCGGTGGGCAAACACCGCTATGAAATTTCTGCGGCAATGTACCACACGGAAAAAGG
>JAZLHE010000009.1:0-11332 GCA_045616665.1 Bacteroidales bacterium
CGAGTATGATGTTGGATTACATCTGCGAACAGTTTGTTAAGATACAAACCACGCCTTGTATGGGCTTCAGTGTACGTTGTATCTTTGACGAACGCTAATCATTAACCCCACAGGCTAACGCCTGATACTATTCGGCCGAGATGTCATTCCCTTATGAGAAATGATGTCTCGACCGATTTGTAATAAATGTCAAAAAGAATATAGAAATTAGAGTTACTTTGTGTTTTGATTTTATTTGAAAAATGTTGATTAGAAATTTTTCAGAGAAATCGGCAAAATTTGTGTACCTTTGCAAAAAATTTGATATTATGTTGGAATTATTGCTTGCATCAGCATTGAAAGACGTTTTGAATGATTTGTATAATCTTGATATAGAGATAGATAAGTCTTTAGTGCAGAAGACTAAAAAGGAATTTGAAGGTGATTTTACCATTGTGGTATTTCCCTACGTGAAGGCGGCCCGAAAAGCTCCCGATATGGTGGCTGACGAAATTGGTGCCAAACTGGTGGAAAAATTGTCGTCTTTTACTACTTCAGACGGTGTTCAAGGTTCGCTTTTGTCTTACAATGTGGTGAAAGGTTTCTTGAATTTGTCGATAAGCAACGAATATTGGCTGAATTTCCTGCATCGTCATTTGAATAATGTCAATTTTGGCAGAAAAACAGATGTTGACAAACAACCTACTTTAATCGAGTTTTCTTCTCCCAATACCAATAAACCCTTGCACCTGGGGCATATCCGTAATAATCTCTTAGGTTATTCCGTTTCGTTGATTCTGGATGCTTGCGGCAAAAATCCCAAGCGCGTTAACTTGGTCAACGATAGAGGTATTCATATTTGTAAGTCGATGCTGGCTTGGATGAAGTATGGCAATGGAGAAACTCCGGAAAATTCGGGAATAAAGGGCGATCACCTGGTTGGAAAGTATTATGTGGAATTTGATAAGCATTATAAATCTGAAATTGAAGAACTTAAGTCGAAGGGAATGTCTGACGACGAGGCCGCCAAAAACGCTCCTTTGATGTTGGAAGCACAGGAAATGCTTCGCAAATGGGAGGCGGAAGATCCTGAAGTCCGTGCGTTGTGGGAAAAAATGAACGCCTGGGTCTATGAGGGATTTGATTCCACATACGCCCGTATGGGAGTTTCTTTCGATAAAATTTATTATGAATCAAAGACTTATCTTCTCGGAAAAGCTCTGGTGGAAGAAGGACTTCAGAAAGGTGTTTTCTTTAGAAAAGAGAATAATTCAGTGTGGGTGGATTTGACCGACGAAGGACTTGACCAGAAGTTGTTGCTTCGTGGCGACGGAACTTCAGTGTATATGACGCAGGATTTGGGAACGGCTCAACTTCGTTATGAGGAATTTCAACCGCAAAATATGATTTATGTTGTCGGAAATGAGCAAAATTATCATTTTGATGTCTTGAAATTGGTCTTGGGCAAGAAATTGCAAAAGGAATTCGGCAACCATATTTACCATCTTTCATACGGTATGGTGGAATTGCCCAACGGTAAAATGAAATCCCGGGAAGGAACGGTGGTCGATGCCGACGACCTGATGGACGAGATGTTCCTGCAAGCCAAGGAAAGTACCGAGGCTTTGGGTAAACACGATTTTGAACCTGAAGAAGCCGATAAGTTGTATGAGATGATTGGCTTGGGTGCCTTGAAGTATTTCATCTTGAAGGTTGATCCCAAGAAAAATATGTTGTTCAATCCTGCCGAATCTATCGATTTCAATGGCAATACGGCTCCTTTTATTCAATATACCCACGCTCGTATCAAGTCGTTGCTTCGTAAGGCGGCGGAAAACAAGGTGGAACTGAATCTGCCTATGGCAGCCGCTGATTTGGGAACGGCAGAAAAGACTTTGCTGAAGTCCCTGTATGCTTTTCCCCAGGTCGTGGCCAATGCGGGCGAAAGTTACAGTCCTGCCCTTATTGCCAACTATATGTTCGATTTGGCTAAGGATTTCAACGGATTCTATCAGTCTTCGCCTATTTTCAAAGAAGAAAATGCGGCTTTGCGTGCTACCCGTTTGTGTATTTCCCAGTTGGTGGCATTGGTCATCAAACAGGGTATGTCGCTTTTGGGAATTGATGTGCCTGAAAAAATGTAAGACATATTTGTAATAAATAAAGTAAAAAAAACGGGGATTCTTAAAAATCCCCGTTTTTTTATTGTCAGAAAGTAAGCGTTATTCTATAGTGAAACTTTTCAGCAAATCTTGATATTCTTGATATTGTTTGTTTACGCTATTCTGATTTTCAGTGGCTTTAGACATTGCGTCTTGCAGTTTTTGAATGGCTTTTTCGTTCTTTTCTCTTTCTTTCTGAGCTTTTTCGATGTCTTTCTTGAGTTGTTCGATTTGCTGTTTCAATTGATATTTTTCAACGATTTTGGGACATTTTCCCATAAAATTGCGGACATTGGCGGCAGTGGTGGCATCTCCATTGGAAGAAACGACGTTCATATTGCCCATACTGCAAATCAAATTGATGTCAACAGATTTGTCTTTCTTTTTACCTTTATCAACTGCGTTGAAGTAAATGTCGTAGCTGCCTTCGCCAAACAAAGTGAATCTTTGTGCTTTGTAAACGGTGAATTTGCTTTCAGTCTTTGGTTTGGCAAAACTCTGCTCGCTGAAAAAATCTTGCATAGCGGCGATAGCTGTCTTGCTGTCCACGCCGGGAAGGTTGATGGTGAAACCATTTAATTCTGTTTTGTTGAAACTTACATTTCCTTCAGTTACATTTTGTGCGAAGGCAAATGTCAAACTCATTACGCTGATGAGGACGATTGAGAATAACTTTTTCATAATGATATTTTTTTATTGTTAGTAATAATTTGTTTTTCGCTGCAAAAATAATAAATTAATCTAAAGGTTTTTATCGTTTTTATCAATAAGCTGTTTTAGCTTTTCAAATGCCTCATCCACAGGAATGACATTTGAAACCCTTTCTTTTCCCTTATAAACGGCGGCATATCCCTTGGTGGCACCGACAATGCCGTAGTCGGCATCGGCCATTTCGCCGGGTCCGTTGACAATGCAGCCCATAACGCCGATTTTAAGTCCGGGATGATCGGAAAACCGTGCCTTGACTTGTGCCAGAATGGATTCAATGTCGTATTGCGTTCTTCCGCAAGACGGGCAGGAAATGAATTCGGTTTTGCTCATCTTGAGACGGCAGGCTTGAAGGATGGCTTGACATACTTTCTGATTTTCTTCTTCAGAAAAATGAGGATTGACTATTTCTATGTCGTTGATTTTTTTCTGATAATGGCAAAGTCCACTCACGGCAGCCGCTCCCGCTATCCATCGATCGTAATCCTTTTCTGCTTTCGTGTATATCAGTTTTTTATTTTCGATGTGATAATCCGTTTCGTGACTGTCTTTGACTGCGCTTATCAGTTGGTGGGCAAATGGCGTCTCGTTTTCCGGCTTTTCGGTAAGTGAAACACGGATTGTGTCGCCAATTCCCATCAAAAGCAGTGCACCGATTCCAGCTGCCGACTTTACGCGTCCTTCCAAACCGTTTCCTGCTTCGGTGACGCCTAAATGAAGGGGATAAACGCGGCCACGTTCTTTCATCATATCGTATAAGCTAATGGTGGCCTCCAACATTGTGTTGACGTTGCTCGATTTCATTGAAAAAACGATGTTGTGAAAGTCTTTTTTCTCGCAAATGTCAAGCCACTCAATGGCAGACATCGCCATAGCGTAGGGCGTGTTGCCGTATCGGCTGACGATACGGTCGCATAAGGAACCGTGATTGATGCCGATACGAAGTGCGGTTTGGTGTTTTCGGCAAATGTCCAATAAGGGCAAAGCCCGTTTTTCCATAGCAGCTAACGATGCCCGATATTCTGTTTCGGAGAGTTCAATATGCTTAAAGTTGCGTTTATCTACATAATTTCCTGGGTTAACGCGAACTTTCTCGACAATGGCAGCCACTGCTTCGGCAACTTTGGGGTTGAAATGCACGTCGGCAATGAGTGGCGTGAGAATGCCTTCAGAACGCAGTTGGGTTTTGATCTGTCGCAGGGCTTCCACTTCCTTCATCGATGGAACGGTAATGCGAACCATTTCCGCACCGGCGGCAATCATTCGTTTCGTCTGTGCCACCGTGGCCGCAACGTCCAAGGTGTTTGTGTTGGTCATAGACTGCACCACAATGTGATTCCCTTCTCCTAACGCGATGTTGCCGATTTTTACCGGTTCTGCCATAATTATGATTCTTTAGTAGCTAAATAGGTTAATTTGTATATATCTAATAAAAACATATTGGGCTTTGAACAAAGTCTTTTTTCTATTTCGGATTGAAAATGTTGAAATATGGTGGCCAATACAGGTCTGATAGCCATTTTCTTACATTTTGTGTATGTTTTCAGTAGTCTGCTCTCATTAATGATGTCTTGATGTTCTTCTTTTTTTGATAAAAGGAAGAGATTGTCGATAGAAATTCTGATTTTTGTCAGAAAATCCTTGTTTTTGTCTAAACCGTCGTGATAAAGCGGATTGTCGATATGATAATAAGGTATGTTTTTTTGCTTGAATTGACATCCCAACAAGGTGTCTTCGTTGCCGTAGGTTGTCAGACTTTCATCAAATTGAAGATTGTTAAATATAGATTTGGTCAGCACGACGTTGAAGGGGGTGAAAAGATGGTATGGATTTAGTTCTCTCTT
The DNA here is from genome assembly GCA_045616665.1 of Bacteroidales bacterium. Classification (GTDB taxonomy): domain Bacteria; phylum Bacteroidota; class Bacteroidia; order Bacteroidales; family WCHB1-69; genus RUG11690. The sequence goes on from JAZLHE010000009.1 coordinate 4,694, forward strand.
TTCAGCGGGAATTTCTTCTCTCCGTTTTCCGTAAAACCATCTTAAATAATATTCTTGTGTCGGCTTTTCCTTGCGATAGGCAATGCCGCCATTGATGACAAAATGACTTGTTTTTTCGTGCTTTTTGATGGTTTCGATATAATTTCTGATGTAATTATGAGAAAAAACCGTTGCGTCGCAGTCTATGAAAAGCAAGTAGGGATATTGTGCCTTTTGCGCCAGACGGTTGCGGACTTTTGCCCGGCCTGCATTCTGCTCATTTTGAATGTAAACGACAGAATTTATATTTTCCAAAGCGGAATTTTCTAACCGAAACGAGGCTTCGGAGCCGTCGTCGCAAAGTATGATTTCGTATGGAATTTCCCTATCCATCAACTGTTTGTCAAGTTCTTTGACAAGATTGTTGACATTTCTGTTGTAGATGGGTATTAATACGGATAGCATTTTAGAACATAGAATCGATGAGTTTGCCGTTTTCAATGCAGATGGTGCGGGAGGCAAATTTGTCAATCATATTGAAATTATGGGTGGCCATTACCACGGTAGTGCCGCTTTTCTGATTGATTTCGTGGAAAACCTTGAAAATTTCCTCGGAAGTGATTGGATCCAAGTTGCCGGTGGGTTCATCGGCGAGAATGATTTCAGGTTTGTTGAGCAAAGCACGTGCGATGCAGACACGCTGTTGTTCGCCGCCGGACAACTGGTGTGGATAACGAAAATCCTTCGTGGCTAAGCCAACCAGGTCCAAGACTTCCTCGCAGCGGTTTCCCATCGCAACCTTGTCTTTCCAGCGGGTGGCTTTCAGCACGTACATCAGGTTGTCTAATACAGTCATATCGGACAATAGCTGATAATCCTGAAACACGACACCCAAGCTGGTGCGGAGTTTTGAAATTTCTCTTTTCTTAAGTTTTAATAAGTTGAAACCATTGATAACGGCTTCTTCGCCTTGGGCAGGAAGTTCGGCAATTAAAGTTTTTAAGATGGACGACTTTCCACTTCCGGTCTTGCCAATGAGATAGACAAATTCGCCTTTACGGACCGTCATACTCACCTTAGGCAGAATCAGAATGTTTCGCTGGTAAATGTCAACATTTTTCAAGCTGATGACATCCTGATTTTCCGGCATTGTCGTATCTTGTATGGATTCCTGTTTTTCAGTGTTTTCAGGAGTCACCGTTTTCTGTTCATTTTCTTGAACTTCGGTATTTTCCATTACTTCGTTTTCTTCCTGCATTTGGGGTGCGATTAAGTTAAAGATTTTGTTTGTCTGTCTCTTTGGTCAGCTATGCGTTTATGGATGATTATGCATCGATGTTGGCGTAGCAGGCGTTTTGTTCGATAAATTCGCGGCGTGGTGGAACCTCGTCGCCCATCAGCATGGCGAACACGCGATCTGCGTCGGCGGCGTTTTCAATGGTTACCTGACGCAGCGTTCGGCGGGCAGGATCCATAGTGGTGGCCCACAACTGTTCGTCGTTCATTTCACCCAAACCTTTGTAGCGTTGCACGTGAAGACCGGCTTCGTTGGCTCCGTTGTTGGTCATTTCTGCCACCAAGTTGGTTCTTTCCTCGTCAGACCAGGCATATTCCTCTCTTGTTCCTTTCTTCACCAAGTAGAGTGGAGGAGTGGCGATATAAACGTGGCCTTCTTCAATTAATTCCTTCATGTGACGGAAGAAGAAGGTCAGAATCAGAGTGGCGATGTGGCTTCCATCGACATCGGCATCGGTCATAATGATGACTTTATGGTATCTCAGCTTGGAGATATTCAGCGCCTTGCTGTCTTCTTCCGTTCCGATGGTTACGCCTAAGGCAGTATAGATGTTTTTGATTTCTTCGCTTTCCAGTACGCGGTGTTGCATTGCTTTTTCCACGTTCAGGATTTTACCTCTTAAAGGCAAGATGGCCTGATGTTTGCTGTCGCGGCCTTGTTTGGCAGTACCGCCTGCAGAGTCACCCTCGACGAGGAAAAGTTCGCATTCCTCAGCCACTTTGGAAGAGCAGTCTGACAGTTTGCCGGGGAGTCCGCCGCCACTGAAAACGCTCTTTCTCTGAACCATTTCGCGTGCCTTGCGGGCAGCTTGACGAGCCGTGGCGGCCAAGATGACCTTGTCAACGATTTCTTTGGCATCTTTGGGATTTTCTTCCAAATAGTAGGTCAGCATTTTACCGACGATACGATCCACGATACCCTTGACTTCGTCGTTGCCCAATTTGGTCTTGGTCTGGCCTTCGAACTGAGGTTCAGCCACTTTGACAGAGATGATGGCGGTGAGACCTTCGCGGAAGTCGTCGCCGGTGATTTCAATTTTCTGTTTAGTCGCTTTTTCCAGCAATTTGCTTTCGTCGGCGTATTTTTTGAGGGTACGCGTCAAGGCACTTCTGAAGCCCGTCAAGTGCGTACCACCTTCTATCGTATTGATATTGTTGACGTAGGAGTGAATGTTTTCGGTGAAGGACGTGTTGTATTGCATGACGATTTCCACGGGAACGCCTGTTTCAGCGCCGTCGTCTTCCATGTACATTGGATGTTCCATGATTTTTTCACGTCCGCCGTCCAGATATTTGATGAAGTCGAGCAAACCGTCTTTGGAGTAGAACGTTTCCGACATAGGGTTGCCGTTGTCGTCTTTCGTACGCATATCGGTGATGGTCAAGGTGATGCCCTTGTTCAGAAAAGCCAATTCCTTCATACGGGTAGCCAAAGTCTGGTAATGATATTCGTGAACGATGAAGATGTCGTCATCGGGTTTAAACCAAATCATAGTGCCTCGTTTGTCGGTCTTTTCCACTTCTTTCACGGGGGTGACGGGCTTGCCGTATTCGTATTCCTGGGTAAAATGGATGCCGTCTCTGAAAACGTCGGCGCGCAACTTTTTGGAAAGGGCATTTACGCAGGATACGCCCACGCCGTGCAAACCGCCGGAAACCTTGTAGGAATCCTTGTTGAACTTTCCGCCTGCGTGCAGTACGGTCAAAACGACTTCCAAAGCCGATTTCTGCTCTTTTTCGTGCCATCCCGTAGGAATACCACGACCGTTGTCCAGTACGGAAATGGAATTGTCTTCGTATATGGTGACTTCAATCTTATTGCAATGTCCCGCTAATGCTTCGTCTATAGAGTTATCTACAACCTCATAAACCAAATGGTGCAAACCGCGTTCGCCCACATCGCCAATGTACATGGCTGGACGTTTCCTGACGGCTTCAAGTCCTTCCAATACCTGGATATTATTCGCATTGTATTCGTGTTCTTGGGGTTGTTTATTTTCTAATTCGCTCATAATCAATATTGTATTTTATTTAGTATAGTATGCAAAGATATAAAAAAAAATGATACAAATAAGGGTCGTCGTGAAATAAATTTCATCACAAAATAAAAGTGGCATCTTCAATGACTTATGAATTCTTTGAAGTCTTTTCATTCAAGATTTTATACATTTCAAATAATTCCGCGACATACTCGCTTTCGCTCATCTTAGGACTGATGCCGTAGGCGGCCATCACGGCGTGGTCGTTGTTCTGATGGGTGCGGCGCAGTTCCGCTGGCATCGTAACTTCGTCGTAAAGGTCTGCGAGGCTGCTGTCGGGATATTGTGCCCGTGCGTCCAGGATGGACTGGGCAGTCTTTTCTATCAAGGCCTTCTGCTCATCCGTCGGCGTAGGCCATGGAAAGTTGTTATAGACAATGTCCTTCGAATAGCGATAACGCATTTCCAGCCTTCCGCAAACCACGCGCATCCACGCCATGTGGACGCTGGAGGTCAGGATGCCGAAATGGTAGAGGGTGGCGTTGGTTGTAATATGAACAGAATCACTACTTAACACACCTTCATTTATATAACCAATAGGAACATATTTGCGTTTTTCTGACGAAACTCTTGGAATCAACATATAATTCCCATTTGGCATATTCTCGACGTGAAAGCGAGTTGGTTTGTCTGCAATTTTACGTGTCCCCGCACTTTTGCTTGCCAAGCGGAAATTGCGAACAGCTTGAACACGCTTCAAACATTCCGGCATTGAACGTAATTCATTTGGTGTACAATCACCCAACCACAGACAATAACGAAACCAACGGTTTATAAACTCATCTGCTCCAATCCATTTTCTGAAATACTGTTCTGCCTTTGGTTCTTTCTTTATGAATTCATGCATTTCTTCTTCGGTAAACAAATAGTTGCCACCATCAATCGGCTTGTTTCCGATTCCTATTTCCGGCACATCACACAAAGGCTTGTTTCTGCTTTCAATCCAAGCTGTTGGCGCATCAATCAAATAAGGATTTATGGTTTTTGCTTGTATTGGTGCCGTCGATTCGGAATAAATTGTTTTTTGATTGTTTCCACACGTTGAAAATCCAACAATCACGCAATGCACGTGCGCTTTGAGGCTGGCTTCGCTGTCCCAGCGGAATGTACGGTAGGCAAAATCAATCTGAACGCCATAATTTTCAAACAATGGCTTCCAAAGATTTGCCACCTGTTCGCCTTGGGTTATGCTGTTGGTGGAAACCAAAGCCGTGCGAGTATCGGTATCTCTCATTAATTTTGCCGCCTTCAAATACCATCCAGATACATAATCCATATTACCAATGTTTTTCCATTTTGCACCAAATACATCTATCAAGTCTTGCTTTTGGTTTTCCGACATCAGCCTTGCGCCCACAAATGGCGGGTTTCCCATAATGTAGTTGAAATCAACATGATAAGTCTCTGTTTTTTTGCCAGACGGATTCAGATTGATTTTGTCTGTATATAAATCTATATTGCCATATCGTATGGCGGGTTCGTTGACTTCCGCCACCGGTGCTTCATTCAATGGATACACATTGGTCTGTCGCGCTATCACGACCTCCCGCTCGTCCGCCACTTCCCATTCTGTCCACGACAACCGCAACGCGTTGCCTTCCTTTATGTTGTGGTATGTTTTCAACGGCAACATATCGAGGTCGAAATTCACAATACTTTCGGTTTCCTTCAGCATCTGGCTTTCGGCAATCCACAAAGCAGTTGTTGCTACGGAAACCGCAAAGTCATTAATCTCTATGCCGTAAAACTGATGTATGGAAACTTTGACGGGGCTGGTTTCCTCAAAGCCTATGCGAACCTGTCCTTTGGTTTGTATGCGTATCGCCTCGTTCTCCAAACGGCGAAGCGACAAATAAGTTTCAGTCAAAAAGTTGCCGCTACCGCAGGCGGGATCCAGAAACTTAAGTTTGGACAGCTTTTCCTGAAAATCAGCAGCCCGCTTGTTTTGCGTTTTACTGACTTTTTCGGCTTTAATATCATCCAAGTCGCTACGCAAATCGTTCAAAAACAGCGGGTCAATCACCTTGTGGATGTTTTCAATACTTGTATAATGCATTCCGCCAGAACGACGAGTTTCCGGGTTCAACGTGGATTCAAAGACGGCACCGAAAATGGTGGGACTTATTTCGCTCCAGTCGAAATTGTCCGATGCTTTTGCAAGAATCAGTGTGCGCAATTCATCGGTAAAATTCGGTATTTCAATATCCGAGTTGGTGAACAATCCACCATTGACGTAAGGAAAAGAAGCCAGTTCTTCATCAAGATACGGGTCTCGTTCCTCAACTTTGGTGTCAAGCACTTTAAACAAATCTATCAACGCATGACGGAAATTGCGGGTGTCGAATCCTGCCATATAATCGTGGAAGATATTTCTTTTGCCAAAAACACCGGCATCTTCAGCATATAAACAGAAGACCAGGCGGACGCAAAGCATATTCAAACTACGCAATGTTTCAGGATTCGTAGCATCTTTATATTGAGCAAGCAGCGCATCATAAATCTTACCCACTAATTCCCCCGCCTTGATACTGATTTCCATTTCCTTTTTCAAATGGATATTTCCTGTATCTGTTAGAAACGATAGCCGATAGTATTCTTTTTCAAGATTTTCCAACAGAATCTCAAACGGTTCTCCATTCGGATTTTCCATATCATACACCAAAAACGACTGGAAATTGCTCACCACTACCCAGCGCGGACGCAGCGAATAGGGCAATTCGTTGGCATAGCGCTTGGCTTGCTGAAACGGGGTAAGCATAGAACCGTCGCTTTGTTTGTAGCCTTTGTGCAAATCCACATCAAAGCTCTTTTGCTCAATCAGTACCTTGGTGGCAGGAATAAAGGCGTCGATAAAACTCACGTGGGTGAGTTGCACCCGTTTTTCGAACTCGATAAACTTTTGGGGTTCTTCAATTTTAAAAACAGAATGGAGCAACGTCATCCAGAATTGTTGCGTTTCGCTTTTTTCATCTCCCCGATTTTTCCATTCTTTTGCAAATGCCTTTGCTGCAGTCAGTTGTTCCTTTGTCGTCATAAATTTTCAGATAAAAAATCATTGTTATGTCACTCTGCAAAGATACTAAAATTTTGGCAAAAACATATCGGTAGATCCCACGAATTGACAAAATTTAGTCTTGCCATACGGATACGTTCTATTTTCTACGAGTTATGCCCTTGGGTAACCGCAAACCCTCAACCCTCAACTTTCAACTTTCAACTTTCAACTTTCAACTTTCAACTTTCAACTTTCAACTTTCAACTTTCAACTTTCAACTTTCAACTTTCAACTTTCAACTTTCAACTTTCAACTTTCAACTTTCAACTT
>JAZLHE010000010.1:0-4227 GCA_045616665.1 Bacteroidales bacterium
ATGGATAATACCTGTTCCTCCACAGGATATGATTATGTGGGTTCAATAGTAGGGTATGCAATTAACCAATCTCGAATTGTTGCTTGTACTTCGGCTGCTAAAGTTAAGGCTTATCATTCCTATGTCGGTGGTATTGTGGGAGGAATAGGATCAGGTACAAGTGTTGAATATTCTAAATATAGAGGTGCTTTAAGTGGGGGTTCATATAGAGGAGGCGTTGTGGGATATGCAAGTGGTTCGGAAATATTGCATTGTGTGAATGAAACGCCACAGAGTTTAACTAGTTATAGTGGTGGCATTGTGGGATATATAGAAACATCTATAGTGGCTTATTGTGAAAATAAGGGGAATATTTCGGCGGGTAATTATTCTTATGTTGCTGCTGTAGTGGGCCAAGCTACCAATTACTCAACGATTGACCATTGTGTCAATTATGCGGATGTGACAGTGTCAAATACCGACGCCTCTTATGGTGGTGCCATTGTCGGAAGCTTGCAGTCTTCTTCCGAATTGTTCGCATGCGAAAATTATGGCAATGTCAAGGTTGGCCAGTCAGGTGGCGGTATTGCGGGCGGTGTGTTCTCCAAGTCTCAGCTGCACGACTGCCTGAATTTCGGAACGGTAACGGGTGCCGATTCTCGTGGCTATGCGGGTGGTATTGCCGGCAAACTTGGGTCGGGGGCAAAAATCTATAATGTTACCAACTTTGCCCCGGTAACGGGAACCTATTACGTGGGCGGTATTGTGGGTAATATGTATTCGTCTGCCGCCGATGCCATCACCCAACTGCAAAATGTAATCAATGCGGCGGCGGTCAAGGGTACTGGTAGAGTGGCAGGTATTGTCGGCTATATGTCAGCAGATTTTCCTGTGGAAGTGGATTACGCCCTGAACTTGGGAACCGTAACCGCTACCGATAATGTGGGGGCCATCGTGGGACAAATGGTATATCGAGAACAGTATGTGCTCAATGCTGTATTCAGCGACAAACAGCGTGTGACGAAATTGTCTTCGGTGGGCAGCCATCCCGACTTGTTACTTGATGCGCAAAAATTTACCCACAATTTAGTGGGAACCAATGCAGCATCAGCTTTGTCCAATTTGGACGAAGCAGGCCATGACCATTGGACTTTTACCGAAGATATGTATCCCCGTTTGACAAGCTGTGCCGATACGGTGGAGATGATTTTGGTTGCTACACCTATCTATATGGACACGGTGGTGCGCAATGCCGCGGGCTTCGAGTCGGTGGATCGCGTGGATTCCGCTTTCGGCTTGGGTACAGCCTTGAATGTACAGTGGTCCTCTACCAATCCGGAAATCGTGTTCAATGCAGCAAGGGATTCCGCAGCCATTCACTACGGTGAGTGCCGTATTGATACGGCTACGATGATTGTGTCATTGCAGGGAAAAAGCTTGAGCATTCCGCTCTCTTTCGGCGATATGGGCAATGACTGGTCACGTGTTAAAATCGCCACGGTGGAAGATTTGTTGCAATTAGACTCTGCCGTCAACTATAAGCGCGACTTAAACTGTTTGGTAAACGTGGATGGTTTTGCCGGAAAACATTTCGAACTGGTCAACGACTTAGACCTTTCCGAAATTGATTCTTGGGAACCCATCGGTTGGTATTATGACGCTACGCACAACAGCAGTTTCAAGGGCTATTTTCACGGCGGTGGCCATAAAATCACGGGCTTGAATATTAAATCGAAAGATATTGTTACGGATAAATATGAAGGCGAAACCACGTCTAAGCGAAAAAGCAACTCTTATCACGGTCTGTTCGGTCGCATCGAAAATGCCTATATCGACAGTTTGACAGTATCGGGACGTGTGGCAGGTTCTACCTATAATGCTTTGTTGGCGGGTTATGCCAAGGGTTCGGAAATCCGTGGCTGCCAATCAGGTTTGGTAGCAGCGGTGGTGAAAGATACGGTATTAGGTTCATCTAATTATGCAGGTGGTATAGTGGGTGCGGCTCACTCCACCATTTTGACTCAAGACACCAATTATGCCGATGTTTCAAAATCTTCTTATACGGGCGGTATTGCCGGCCAACTTACCAATGCCTCATCCCTAACCAAAGTTGACAATTTTGGCAGTATTTGGGGTTCTTCTTATACCGGAGGGGTTGTGGGTATAATTTATACGAATTCGCCCATCCTTAATGCCGCCAACCACGGTTCAGTGTCGGGTACCACATACGTAGGGGGAATAACGGGATATAATTATGATGCGGTGTCCATTGACAGTACGGTTAACTACGGCTCGGTAATGAGTAGAACCACGACGTTTACCACTGACAATTCCACCTGCGTAGGCGGTATTACAGGACGTATGGGTGCCACCACTAACGGTATTGGTATATCACCTATGTCAGTGCTTAAAAATTACGGGGATGTCCAGTCACACGGCTTTTATGTGGGAGGAATAGCGGGTTATTCAACTTACGGCTCTATTAACGAGGCCGAAAATTATGGCAATATTTATTCAGAAAAAAGTTATGTGGGAGGTATCGTTGGATACATTGATGGATATAGTGCATCATCCCCTACAGTATGCGGTAAGTTGGTGAATTTGGGAACGGTTAGGTCCGATCAATATTCAGTAGGTGGTATTTGTGGGTACGAAAATGAACTGACGTTGACGGAGGCCATTAATTTTGGCAAGGTCTCCGGCGGGAGACTTGTAGGTGGTATTGTGGGAGAACATTCAACAAGTTCAAAAATTTCTTTATCGGTGAATTATGGAGAGATTCAGGGCAATAACGTTGTTGGCGGTGTGGTTGGCTATTGTGTTGCTTCCTTGACAAATGTTTTGTCTGTTGGTGCAGTTAATCCCTTAACGACCGCAGGAGGATTGGTTGGTGAAGTGAATCAATCCAATTGGGTGTCTCATAGCTATTTTGACCGGCAAATGGCAGGAACAAAGGAGACCGTATCATTGAATCCCGAACTGCATACCGAAGCGGCACGTTCTACCGTGCAGCTTCTGGCGGATAGCATTCAGCATTTGGATAACACATTTACGGATGAGTATTGGGTCTTTGGCAGCGACAGCACCTATCCCCGCCTGAAATTCTGGGCAGACAGTGCCATTACGCAATTGATGGTGAAACCTTTCTTCTTGCAAGATACCGAAAGCGTGAAAAACATCACGACCTATCCTTTCCACGTATATGACCCGGAACATAATCTGCTTTGCAGTACCGATAATCCTGAATACATTGGCGTGGATGGCAATGTATTTTCCCGTATCAGTTTGCCGGAAGATACGCTGATGGTCATTACTGCCCAAGCAGCCCTTACGGATGGCGAACGCACCTACGTGCATACGATGCCGTTTAAGGTGGGCAATTTAGGTGCCCTCACCATCGACAGTTTGGCCGATTTGGTGGCTTTCAGGGATGCCATCAATACGGGTGGTAACTACAAGGGCTATTCCGCTTCAGCGGGCTTCTCGGGTATGTATGTCAGCCTCACTACCGACATCGATTTGTCTTCCGTTTGCAGTGAGGCATCGGGCATTTCCTGGACTCCTATAGGCAATAGCGCGAAGGCCTTCAACGGTACTTTGGAAGCTCACGGCCATACCATCAGCAATTTGTATATTTCGAAAACCAGCAATATTGATAATGATGAATACAACTACCAAGGTCTATTTGGACAGGTCGGTAATGGTGGCATCGTGGATAGTTTGAATGTGAGCGGTTATGTTTGTGGCCGCAGTTATGTGGCAGGGCTTGCCGCCCTAGTGAATAATCACGCCCAACTGCGCCATTGCAGCTTTACAGGTGAGGTAAAGAGCAATACAACTGGCACTTGGTCCTATTGCGGCGGCTTGGTGGGCTATTTGAATTTTCAGTCCCGAATTGAGCATTGCCGCACCAATGCCAATGTAGATGGACGCGCATACGTGGGTGGCATCGTTGGTGGAATGAATAACGGTGTCACAGTGGAATATAGTCAAAGCCAAGGTACTGTAAGGGGCTTGTATTATGTTGGTGGTATCGCGGGAAGTGGTTCAGGTACGCAATCTTATCCTACTATGATTCAGTATTGTACCAATGCGGCAGAAGTAACGGCTACAAATTATTATACGAGTGGCAACAGTAGTAGTGTTGACTATTACAAGACTGATTGTGCGGGCATTGTGGGTTATACGAATAATATCACGGTCCATTACAATTGCAACCTGGGCAATGTCACCGCCACAGACGGTAGT
>JAZLHE010000011.1:0-29094 GCA_045616665.1 Bacteroidales bacterium
GTGTATGTTGGAATTGGATCTGCTTCAAAAGTAGCGGTATAGGTAGCATCTTCCGTAACGGTAATCGTACGTGGATTGTCGGTGTTGCCGTCATTCCATTGTACGAAATGATAACCGGCGTTGGCGGTTGCCGTCAAGGTAGCGGTTGCGCCTTCTTCGTAGGTGCCGCCACCGGTAACCGTTCCCATCGTTTCATCGGCTGAAGTTACCGTAATCGTATAGGCAGCACTATTCTGACCCAAGACGGCACGAATCATCCAGGTGTAATAGAAATTACCATAATTGTATATAGGAGCCCAAGTATCGTTTAATGATACCCAAGAACCATCAGGATTGCCAACAAAATTGCTGGCTGCAGCAGGATAAGTCACACCTGTATTGTAAAACACTACCCACAACGACTGAGTAGCGTCCAAGGTAACAGGAGTTGTCAATTCGGCCTCAAACCAATCTTGGCTGCCCGCTAAAGTAATGGTTTCTGTATAAACTTGAGTTTCAGGAGCAGTTGTTCCGCCTTGATAAATCCGTACTTCGTATGTGCCGGCAGCATAATCATATATCCGGACAGAAGACAAATTGTCGTATCCTGCCAATTCGGAAGATTCAAATCTCACACCCCAAGTCAGTGTTCCACCAGCACCCATACTATATTCAAATGTTCCATTGTCATATTGAAGCACATCGTCTCCCAAATCAGCAAAACTTGCCGTATAAGTAGCATCTTCCGTCACCGTAAAGATACGGGGATTTTCCGTATTGCCGTCATCCCAACCGGTAAAACGATAACCACTGTATGCCGTAGCAGTCAAGGTATCCGACTCACCTGAAAGGAATGTTCCGTTACCCGTAACCGAACCCATCGTTTCATCTGCCGAAAGCACCGTAATAGTGTGAGGTGTTAAATCATACACCATAAAATTAGCAAATGCAATCCAAAATTCATCAGCGGCAGATTCCACCTTGATAGCTATGCGAACCGTTTGATTTTCGTATTCGGAAAGATCTATTGTTTGGGATGCCCAACTATCATTGGTCACCGACTGAACAGGAAGAATATTCGTTGCCGTTGCATAGGTCTGTCCTTCTTCTATCACATATACCGAATACTTTTCCTGAAAAGAACCTGTAACATAATCAAATGAAACCATCATATCAGAACCTAAAACCAATTCGGGAGAAATCAGCCAATCATTGGCAGCCATCGTTTGAGAATACATATAGACCGGGCCATATACTCCCGTTTGCATCTGTTGCACTTCCAACGTATTGCCATCATTATTGGCATCCACAATCTGCCAACATTTCAAACTCTCAGATGCAGACGAAAAATTTTCAATAAACGGGAAATCGACAATGGCATTGCATTCGAAAGCAGCACCTGTCAAATTAATTGTCGCAGAAGCCGAACCGCTGGCAAGTTCTACGGTTCCATTATCGCTACCTCCAGCAGTTGGAGCATATTGAACATAAAGAGTGCCGCCTGCGGCAGCCAAAGAAGCCGTTGTATTCCAGGTAGTACCATCGGTAGAAACCGCAAATGGAGCATCAGTGGTAGCAGTGATGGCACTGGTAAGATTATACCCGGTAACCGTAGTTTGTCGGATGGCTGGCGCACCAGTCTCAATAGTGCCAAAATTTATGGTGGCAGCGGCTTGAATCACAGGGTCTGACGGCACTGCAAAAATAGTAACATCATCTAAAACCAGCCAATAATTGTCGTATGAATTTCTATGCACAAAAGCAATATAAATGCTTTGACCTACATAATCACCCAATTCGACAGAATAATACGTATAACCTTCATCCGAAACATCTGTTTCCGTAGTCCCTGAAAAAATCGCAGGCGAAGTGAAATCTGCCACTGTATTTCCTGTTGTAGAAACCAAGACTTCGATTGGTTCTGTATAACCATAATCTCCAGCATACCACGACAATGTGGTAGATGAGGATGTTATGTTGACAGCAGGTGTTATCAACCAGTTTTGAGGATGCAATGCTCCAACAGAATTAATGTATGAGGCAGAAGCTATACATCCATCCCCCGTATGAGCAAAACCCATTAGATACCATTCTTCGGCATCCCAATTGTAGCCATCTCCATCCTGGTCAATCATGGTCCATCCAGTTGGGAGATCCCCCCCATCAAAACTTTCCGATAAAAGAGTTTGCGCTTTCGCACAAAATGTCATCACAAATAAAGCGACGACCAAAGTAAAAATTTTTTTCATAATTGATAAATTTGGTTAATATTAAGTTTAATTGTTTATGTGTTGAATTGTTTATGTGTTGAATTGTTTATAATAAGTTATATTTAGCAATATAGGACATAATTTTTGCCAATAAAGACACATCCCATTTTTTCCAATTCACAGAATATCCACAAATAAAAAAATAAAGCCTCTGTTAGCAAACAAATTAATAATGTTAACAAATGTTAGCGAAATACATCAAAGAACCTCTTTTTCACCAACAAATATAAACATTTTATTTATAAAAATAAATAAAAGCCCCAAAAATTACTTTCTTCCAAAATCGGCAGGGATTTCTCCCCAACTCCGCGTATCCCACTTGATGATCTTGGTCGTAAAGGTGTTGTTTTGCAGCCACGCCTCCGCCCTGTTCAAAAGATCAAAAATTCTTTCATTCTTTTCCGTCGGAAGCACCACCGATTTATGCTTTTTATGACGCACCCACGAAATCGCGGTAATACTGTCCGTATAAATGGGCAAAGGGCTATTCATCTTCTTCAGCAAAGCCAAACCGTGCACGATGGCCAGGAACTCGCCAATATTGTTGCTTGCCCCGTCAAAAGGTCCCTGATGAAACCACTCTTGCTTGGTTGCCGTATGTACCCCGCGGTACTCCATCTGCTTGGTCACCATATTGCACGCCGCATCCACCGACAAACTGTCCCAAACCGGCGCGGGATCATTGCTGCTCAAGAAACTCAACGTGGCCGGCGTCGCCGTGGAAATTTGCAGTTTTCGATATTGCTCATACCCCATTCCAAAGGCATGGTCCGCCTCCAAACGGGATTCAAAAGATTTGTATTTTGCCCCCTCAAATTGGTCAACTTGCGCCTTGCAAGTCTCCCAATTGTCAAAAACGCCAGCAATACGCCCATTCCATACAACATAAAATTTTTTCTTAGCAGTCATTTGATTAACGAGTTATAATTTTTTCTATCTTTGCACTAATAATCTTCAAAAATAACAAACATATCCTTATGAAAAGATTACCCTGCGAAAAACTTATCAACATTTTTTCTATCGGCTTGATTTGTTGCATATTAGTTACATCTTGCAACCATAAGAAAAACGATGTGGCCTTTGAACAGACCGTCACTTTCGAAAACTCCAATTGGGATTTTACCCATAGAACCCTGGAATTTGATGCCAACATCACCGATACCATTTCTCCTTATCGCATTGAAATGGAATTAAAATACGGTCCCGATGATGAACGGGTTGACGAGATGCCTGTCAGTTTTTCTGTGACAGCACCCGATGGCGCCAAATCTTCCGTTCCCTCTGCCTTTCTGTTTAAGGACGAGGAAAACAACAGCGAAATTGCCGCCTCATCAGCCAAAACAAGTCAATCACAATATCGCGTACTCTACGAGAAAAAATATTTCAACTGCTCTGGTGTTTATCATTTTCGTCTGAACCGCCATTCCGAAAAATTCGACAACTACAACATCCAGTCACTCACTTTACGCGTAGTCAAGCTATAACGCCTAAACAAAGTGCTCCGCAATCCGCTTCATTTCTGAAGAGACATTGTTATTTTCATATAGAATGCCGTAAATGGTTTCCACGATAGGAATATCCGCGTGAAATTCCTTGTTCATTTCGTGAATACATCGGCAGGAGAAATAACCTTCCGCAATCATATTCATTTCCAAACGGGCTACCCGCACGGACAGTCCGTGGCCAATCATATTGCCAAAAGTACGATTTCGGCTGTAACGGGAATAGGCCGTCACCAGCAAATCACCCAAATAAACCGCATCAGAAATGTGACGATTGGCGTTGGGATAAACTTGGGTGACAAAACGTTTCATTTCTTTTAGGCAATTGGCAATATACGCGGCAATAAAATTGTCGCCATAACCCAAACCGCTATAAACACCCGCACCCAACGCATAGATATTCTTCAAAACGATGGCCATTTCCGCTCCCATAATATCACAGGAAACCGAAGTCCGCACATATCTGTTGGTAAAGAATCTTGCCACAATCGTAGCCAACTCTTCACTTTCCGAGGCCGCCGTCAAAAAGGTGAACTTTTCCTGTGCCACTTCTTCGGCGTGAGACGGACCGCTGATGATGGCCAGATTGGAAGCAGGAACATTAAATTCCGTCTTCAAATAATCCGTAATCACCTGCATCGTCTCCGGAACAATACCTTTCACCGCATTGATGATTTTTTTATGATTGAGACGACTTTTCTTCAAAGGTTCCAGTGTTTTATGCAAAAACGCGGATGGCGTGACCAGAATCACATAATCCGATTTTGCCACTACTTGACGCAAATCCGTGCTGATTCTCACGTCTTTAGGGTTAATATAAACTTGACTTAAATACAAGGGATTATGACCATACGTGCTTACTCCCTGAACAATTTCCTCTTCCCTCACCCACCAGTGAATGTGTTCCAAATTGGCCGACAATATTTTTACGATTGCCGTTGCCCAACTGCCTCCTCCAATCACCGCCACACGATAACGCAATCTCGTTTTTTTTCTTCTTGCCGGTGCCAACATCACTTCTGAAAGTACATCTGCCAATTCCATATTAAAACTTTTTAACACACATCTACGAGCAAAAAACTCGTTATTTAACATTTTTTAGGATGCAAAAATACAAAAAAAAAGTGTAATCAATAAAATTGAAAAAAAATAAATTTGCACCGTTCACTGTCAATTACAACACAATCCTAATAGGCGCAAATCTCATTCAAAATTGAGGATGGAAGATTTTACATCTTCGTCGAGAGGTTTACTCAAATTTCTCCTAAAAGCCGTTAAAAACAAAAACTGTACCTTAAAAACTAAGCTCCAAAAACGTGGTCAATCAAACTGACAAATTCTTCGTAAGGAGGTGTGCCTCGTAACTCGCTTAAGGCATCTGCCACCAAGCGGTAACGCCAAGCAATATCCTTTTTGCCTCCTGGTGCGTGGAAACGATCCCACACGGCATCGCCAATCAAGTCATAGTCTGCGGCAATCGTACGCATATTAGACAACTTATCGCCCATTGCCACGATTTTCGACTCCTTGGAAGCTTGCGCCAAACGTTCCGCAGCCGCCTTCTTCCTATCCACCCAACTATCCTTCCTACTTACTGAAGAAAGGGTATTGTCACTTTCCGAAGAAACGATGGATGCCACTCTATCTCCGAATTCCGCACGAATTTGTTCAACAGTACATTCCGTATCTTCCACCACGTCGTGCAGAACCGCCGCTGCCAGCAACTCCGGGTCATTGGTCAAGGACGTTACAATCGTTAGCGCTTCCAATGGGTGAACGATATATGGATAACCCTTACTTCTTCGTTCCGTCCCGGCGTGGGCCTTGACGGCAAAGATAATCGCTCTGTCTAACAATTCGGTATCAATGGGTGCATTCGCCATAAAAAACTATTTTAAACGTTCATTCTAAAAAAGGAATCTCACCATCCTTTCCGTTTTCTTCTTTATGAAAAGTAAAAATTCACTATTTTAAGATACAATATTAATTTTCTTTGCCTGTTCGTAATTACGCAGAGCCCGCTGCTTATTGGCTTGATCCGCGCCGCCGAGACTGTTGTAGAAAAATTCCAATCCCTTCACGCCCAGCCCCTGCTTTAAGATATAGACAATGCAAAGGTTTTGCAATGCCACGGAAGCGGCAATGATATCGATATCGGTACCGGCAATCTGATGAACGGCCAGTTGGAAAGCGTCCTCGCTATATTCATTCTTCATCCTCTCAACATCTCCGATGGTCTGAAATTGTAAAAGTTTAAACACTTCGATATATTTGGCCACACTGTCCAAGAATACTTCCGCCTGATTGACAGCGGCGATTCGTTCAGCCAAAGGGCGAAACGGATTCAATTCCAAATAGCTATGGAACGTATCGCCATTCAAGGGGATTTCATCGAAATTTCCGCTATTCACCAAATTCTGCACCTGACGACGATACTCGGTAATCTCTCTTCGGATGTTGCTAAACTGCTCATCGGCCAACTCAAGCATTCCCGCCAAACGGTTCAAGTTTCGCAAATGGGCAGGCGGCACTTCCACCCCCGACTTGTAACCAATATCGTGGTGGATGTTGGCCCAAACGTGCTGCAAAGCGGTGCGCATTTGAATCTCGAAACGCAACTCGTTGATTTCAGGATGTTTTGGATCCTCAAACAAGGATTTTGGAATACGGCAGATATAATGCAAAGACATATAGCCAAAACTGTTCAATTCGTGCATTTTTCTTTTGTCCACCGAATTCTTCCAATCGATTTCAAAGATATTATCAACGATAGCCGCAATTTTGTCCACCTCGTCGGTATAAAAGGTAATCACTCTAACGCCTAAAATATCGGTTAAATCCGCCAAGAAATTGTACTTGGCGCCCTTCAACTGCAACTTTCCCGCCAGACTCGCATCTGCCTTTATTCTTGATTCCAAACCATTGACAATGATGGAATTGTCGTCAAAGGCCTTTTTCATTCGTTGTACAACGATTTCCTTCATTTTTTCAAAGACAGGAAGCATTTCGTAATATTCTTCCATAATCATTTGACAATGAAGATCCAAATTCCTCAGCAAATCATTATTAGCCATAATTCTAATATTTAATGATCATGATGGTAATATCGTCATTCTGCTCTATCGGACCGGTAAACGCCCTAACTGTTTTCAACAAATCTTCGCAAGCGGTTTGTGCCGTTTCAAAAACCTGCGGATTGGAAGCCCACTGCAAGAGTCTTTCCTCTCCAAATAGGTTTTTATCCTTGTCTTCGGCCTCGGTCACGCCGTCGGTATATAATATCAACTTACTACCCTTTTCAATATGCATTTCCTGCATTTCATACTTGAACTCGGGGATCAATCCCACGGCCAAATTGGACTTTTCTTTCAAGAACTCCGCGGTGCCGTCTGGTTTTACCAAAATAATCGGATTGTGTCCGGCATTGCAAAATTGGAAAAGACCGGTTTTAAGGTGAAGACAAGCGTGAAACAAAGTAACGAACATACCCATATTGTTATTGTCCGATATTGATTCGTTGATTCTCTCCATCTTTTGGGCCAATGAAAAATTCAGACCCGACATAAAGCGGCAGGCACTACGGGTAATGGCCATAAACATAGATGCCGAGACTCCTTTCCCCGCCACATCGCCGATAGCAAGACACAAAACGTCGTCAGAGGTGCGATAAATGAAATCATACAAATCACCACCCACTTCCTTCGCCGGAATCAAGAGCGCATGCAAGTCCACCTCGTCGCATTGCGGGAAATTCTGAGGCAACATCGACTGCTGAATATCGTGCGCGATATTCAACTCGCTTTCAAAACGCTCATTGGCTGCCGTCGTGGTCTTCAACTCGTCAACATATTTGACAAGGGAAGTCTGCATATAATCAAACGAATCTCTCAATTGCCTGAGTTCATCGCGAGTCTTTATTTTGGGAAGTTTCGTATTAAAATTCCCTGTGGCAATACTTTCCGCCGATTCTGAAATCTCGGTCAACGGCTGCGTCAAGTGTTTTACCACGAAATAACTCACAATAAACAGAAGAATCAAGCCGAAAACAAAAACAAAACCGATAATGATATGCATCACCGTTGAACGCTCCAACACGGAACGATAGGGACAAATAATGGCCACGGACCAACCGTTATCCAAAGGACCAAATGAGGCAAAAGAAATGTCGCGACCCAATGCGAAACTCTTAATTCCGCTATCGCCATCCAACATAGAAGTCACAATTGTACGCAGGACTTCATTTTCCTTCAATTCTGGATCATCGAAAATATTTTTACCCATTTCATACGAATAGGGATGACCAATAAACTGTCCTTCCTTACTGACCAACAAAGTAAACGAATGTTTGTACGGTCTGATGGAATTGGTTTTCTCAGACATCTGCTCTAAGGAAATGTCTGCCGTGATAATCGCCACCACATTTCCATTGGAATCCAGCAAGGGACGACTAAAGGTGGACATCAACACGCCGCCACCGCCTTCGTCAAAATAGGGTTCCGACCAACTACATTTCTTTGTTTGGGCCGGATTCCGATACCAGTCCATATTGAAATAGTCGTAATCCTCATTACCCAACTGCTTGGTTTGCACTTGGCCGTTATTATCTCGATAAGAATATGGTGAAAAATAATATTTTCCATGAAACGCATTGGGGGGAAACGCAATCGCCGCTCCAGTAATAATGGAACTCTGGTCCACCACTTTTCGGGTAATATTGTACAAATACTCTTCACTGAAAACGTGGTCTTTCAGCAACCAGGAAATATCTTCCGTATTCACCTCCGCCACATCCAAGGTCTTTTCCAGGTCATTGATAGTGGCCGAAAGCATATTCGTCGCCGACGACATCGCCTCCTCCGTAATCAGCTTGTGCGAATAAACCGCCAAAATGGCCATCGCCACAAGAAATATCACCGAAGTAATGCCAACAATGTAAAGACTTAACCTACGGGAAAAAGATTTAACTTTTCTCATACTACTTGCAACCTGTTATTGAACATTAATTTTCATAGTCAAAACATTGCAACCATCTTTGAAACTGTATTGGACTTCATCCATCATCTGCTTACACAGAAAGATTCCCAAGCCACCAATAGGACGTTCTTCCACCGAAAGTGTGACATCCGGATCTGACTTTTCCAATGGATTAAAAGGTTTTCCACCATCTTTCAAGATGATAGACAACTGATTGCCGTCTTTTTTGGTTTCGATTTCAATATATCCAAGTCCTTCTTTATAGGCATAATTCACGACATTTTCAACGGTTTCTTCCACACTGAGTCGGATCTTGAAACACAAATCGTCGTCATCAGGCATATCTTCGGACTGCATTAAATATTCCACGATTTCTCCACATTTTCCCACAATGGGTTCAAAACGTTTTATCATTTTTCAGCAATTTATATTGATTCTTTTATTTTTTTTGTTAGTTCTACAATAATGGACTTGGAATAGACATTGGCCACGAAATGGATGAATTTACCGAAATCCACGCGCGCGTCGTGATCGGCCTTGTCGGAGATAATACGGATAACCGTGAAAGGCAAATTAAATTCCGCACATACCTGCGCCACGGCAGCACCTTCCATTTCCACGCACTTCACCTCCGGCAGCAAAGCTATCAGCTCCTGACGTTTTTCATCCGTACTGATAAACTGGTCGCCGCTGGCCACGTCACCACTGATCAAAGTGGGACGAATAAAGCTAAATTCGCGATAGGCCTCCTCTCCGACAATCATCCTAAACTCACGCTTCAAAAGTCCATCGATGGTTTGCATGGCCAAGTTGGTCAAGTCCTCGTCAGTTGGCAAATAGACTTTGTCGGTCAAGGGAATTTGAAAACGCGGAATAATCGGACGAGCGTCCAAGTCGTGCTGCACCAAACGCTTTGCCACTACGATGTCTCCCACGTTGAGTTCATCGGACAAAGCACCGGCCGTTCCAACAAAAACCAAATGGCTGATATGGAAATGTTCCGCCATCAACGTAGCCGTAATGGCAGCAGCCACCTTTCCCCACTTGGAAAAAGAAACGACACAATCCACCCCATTCATTTTTCCTTCGTAGAAAACACGATCTGCGATTTCCCATTTCACGGGGTTTTCCAATTCATCCATCACCATCGTGATTTCTTCTTCCATTGCTGCTAAAACACCTAATTTCATAATTTATCCAATTTTTTGCAAAAGTACAAAAAAAGAACTAAAGTATATATCTATTGGTAGAAACAATTCATAAATTTCAATTTCTTTGGTTACTTTCTTTGCCACCCAAAGAAAGTAACCAAAGAAATGTTTTGCCGCTAATCAAGCGTTTGCTACAAATCGGGCAGTTGGCGGCTAAACGCTGAAACTCGCGGGCCTCGCAAGAATGCTCTTCTTGTACTCGTCCTTTTCCATATCGCTGAATTTTTTGTAGTTGCAACGTCTGAACATCGTCTCGAAAAAGGAATTGCCGCCCGCCTGCATCGGCGGCTCCGTCATCTTGCGCATGTTGTTGAACACGTGCGCAAGGATTTCCTGCGCCGTCTTCGGAACCTTCTTTTCGCGTGCAAAGATGCCTAATTCTACGATACAAAACGTCGGGTTGTCGGAAATAATGTTGCCGAAGTCGTGCCCATACGTTCCGACAGGAAGAGGTTGAGCAGGTATTTCAGTTACTCCTGGCAGCCATCCGACCCAAACCGCCGCTTAAAGCCAAAGTCCGACAGCGGGTCAATGTATGATTGGTGTAGAGACGCAGTGCACCGAATGCTGAATTAACGTACAAGTTCAATTTTCTTGATGGTAATTCCTTCTTGGGTATAGATTTTCATTATATACAATCCTGATGTAAAATTAGACATTGATATGTTCACATCATTTCCATTGACACTGACGTCCTTCATCTTTTGCCCCGAGATGTTATAGATTTCTACACGAACAATATCGGCCTGCGAACTAAGCTTTACTTCATCATATACCGGATTAGGATAAATACGTGTTTCCACCGACAAATGCCCCTCAACGGCATCACTTTCCATAATCATCACATTGGAAAAAATCACTTGAGCCAAACTACCCTCATAGGCAAAAGCCAACTTCACATTGGATTCGCCAGCCAAACTACTCAAATTGACTGTCGCAGAAGTTCGCTGGAAGTTTTCAAATGGACCATAATCACTCAATTTCCACAACGGCGTGCCTGAAAAAGTTTCTCCACCATCAACACTTGCATAAATGCGCAAATCAACATATTCATTATCAACATACGAAAAATTACTCATAAAATCGATATTCATAGCCAATGCCTGATGATAATTGCTGAAATCCAAGGTCTTCGTGATTAATTTTTCCGTTCTGTCATACGAAGTACCCGAACAGGAAGCCCACGTTCCATCTAAATAAAAGAGTTTCCAGGTGGTATCGATATTGGTAAAATCAATGTTCCAACATTCGGGAGGAAAACAACCCGATGAAAAATCTTCAGTCCAAGGCAAGACCGACACTGCGTCGGTGCAATTGTCTTCACTACTGGCGATGGTCAGATTGTCGATGTAAAGATAATATTTGTCGGAAGAGGCATACTTGATGGCGATATAGGTGGTTCCTTCCGGGAAGGTTTCGGAACAAACGCCACCAGACGTGGGAATACTCAGCACCGACATCCAAGTAAATGCCGAAATGTCATCCGTAGTAGTGGAATAGCCCAACTGCAGACTTTGACTTTCATACAAGCTCCTCGCGTCAAAGCTAATATTCACAGAAGACGCAAGAATCGGCAATTCGGGTGTAATCAGATATTGGGCAAAATTACCGGAGGCAACAGGAATCATCGAACTGAATCGGAAAACGAAATTATCGCCATCGGCACAAGGCCCCAAGACTGCATTATTGCCATTATTGGGATCAGCACTATAATATTGCCAGCAATCGGCCAAGTCGTCAAACGTTTCCACAATCGGAAGAGTTACGTGTTCGCAGTCAACGGAAACCGCATTATCAGTCAATGAACTGGTATTAGCCCAATAAAAATCGTTACGACTATTCGAGAAATTTTGAGCAGTCAAGCCGCAGGTCAAAGTGACAAACAGCACAAATAAAGTAATATTTTTTCTCATCTTTAATAATATATACATTACTGATTTAATACGGCAAAAATACAAATAAAATTATTGCCGCCCGCTAAACATTTTTATATTATCCACATTTGTCAAAAAAAACACTACTTCATCTTTTTGCAGAATTATCACTTAAGTTTTGTAAAGAGATTCCGACTTCGCCACGCTTCGTCGGAATGGCGCGAAGCATTGGACAAGATGTGGCGGCTGGCACCAGTGAGACCTACGGTCAGAGGCGTTTCCCGTGCGGAAACAACCACCCCGGCCTGACGGCCACCCCTCCAAAGGAGGGGAATTATCAGCATCTTGGTTTCCTTAACCCTCTACCCTCTACCCTCTACCCTCTACCCTCAACCCTCTACCCTAACCCCTAAACAACGTTCGCTCATTCGTCAATTCCTTAAAAGGAGGGGAATTATCAGCATCTTCTCAACCTTCTTACCTTTGCGCCTTCGCACGCTGATGTAGGACACCACCCATTCACAACCTGCGCCGCAACGGATGTCGGCATGCCTCCCCGCGGCACTTTATATCCTCCGCCTTCTAAGCGGAAAACCTTTCTTTGGTTACTTTCTTTGGGTTATAAAGAAAGTAACGGAAAAAGGGACTCGCCGAAGGTGAGGTAAAGGGAAAAGCGGAAGGAAAAGCTGAAGCCAAACTGGCCATGGCGAAAAGTATGCTTGCTAAGGGCATTGACTTGGACACGATAATATCTATCACGGGCCTGACGGCTGAAGAGATTATTTGAGGTGGCTTCTCTCCGAGAAGCTTGGATGCCCGACTATGACGTTACCTCCACATAGCGGACTTCACTTCGTTCGTCCTGATGTGGAGTTATGAAGACACGTTCTCTCCGAGAACGAAAATGGATGCCCGAACAGCGGATACGCGGCGCTCGAACAGTAGAGACGCAGCGCCACGTCTCTACTATTCCCTTAACCCTCAACCCTCAACCCTCTACCCTTAACCCTACACCCTAAACTTAAAAAGAGGGAAATAATCGAGACAATAGCCATTTGAACGAAGGTTAATAATGTGGGGTGAAGAAGCAACTCCTCTCCTTGACAAAAGCAGAATGGCAGATTTTCAGACACAAAAAAAGGGGCGGATTTCCATCCGTCCCTTTTTAGCGACTAATATGTATGATTTACAGATTAGCGAACAACGTTGAACTTCTGAACTGAAGTACCGTTTTCAGTGTTAATCTTCATCAAATACATACCGTTAGACAAGTTGCTGACGCTGATAGCGGTTTGAGTACCGTTAGCAGTGTAGTTAGCCACTTTCTGACCAGCGATAGTGTAAATTTCAACACCGTTGATGTTTGAAGTAGAGTTAACATTGATTACATTGTTGGCTGGGTTAGGATAAACCACCGTGCTGTTGTTAGCCACTTCTTGGATACCAGTACCAGCGGCAACAGTAATATCGTCAATCTTCATTCTGAATACGTCTGTACATTCATTATGAACGAAAGCGATATAAACGTTTTGTCCGGCAAATTGAGCCAAATCAACATTTCTTTCAGTCCAAGCGTCAGTACTGATAGTTTCTTCATATACAGAAACGAAGTCGGCAAGGTCAAGAGTTGGAGAAACCATTACTTCATAATGATCATCTGGGTAAGAAGGATCTTGAGCAGCAACCCACCATCCAACGTATGCACCTTGGGCAGGAATAGCCAATTGAGGAGTGATCAACCAGTTGTCTGGGGTAAGTATCTGGCCTAAAAAAGAAGAAGAAGAGTAGCAACCAGCACCAGTATGGGCTTCGCCAACAGATTCCATAGACCAAGTATAACCATCACCGTCATTGTCGATATTGCTCCAGCAATCAGTCAATTCTGCTTCGAAATCTTCAACGAAAGGAAGAGCTACAGGGTTTGAACAATCAATTGCGTTACCAGAAACTGCGATATCAGCAGTCGTAGTTCCGCTGGTCAAAGTAACAATACCAGAATGTGAACCGGCAGCGGTAGGATTGTATCTAACATAGAGATTTCCCATAGTAACAAGACCTGCATTTGTGATGGTGCAGATTGAAGCAAATGTATTACCATCCGATGAAACTTCAAATTGAGCAGGAGCGACAACCGTGATATCTTCAGTCAAAGCCATTGCTGAAACACTAGCAACTTGAGCTGATGAAACAGAACCTGCCATAGCAGAGAAAGACATAGAAGTCGGATTCACTTCCAATAAGGTTTCACTAGCTTCTCTAATGGCAAATTCAGAAATGTATAATTTATACATATCAGCATTTGAAGTACAATGAATAGCAACTTGATAGTTACCAGTATATTCGCTTAAATCAACAACCAATTCTTCGGCAGTAGTATTGCTAACTGTCATTACTTCAGTAAGGGCACTTTCGGTAGAACCTTGCTTAATGAATACCTGGAATGTTTCAGGAAAAGTTGCACCGGCAACACTGTAGTTAAAACTTAAATATTGAGCACCCGTAAGGGCAAGTTCTGGAGAAATCAACCAATCGTCAGCTGCATTGGCGGCACTATATGAATACGTAGCAGTTCCATCACCAAGGACAAATGTTTTGCCGTCATTATTTGCATCATTAACCGTCCAGCAAGGCAAGGTTTCTGAAGTTCCTTCAAAAGATTCAGTGAATGGGAATTGATCAATAACATTACATTCAACAGCAACACCAGATACTTCAATAGTATCTGCCAATGTTGAAGTGCTAACGCTTACGATAGCATTATCGCTACCAGCAGCCAAAGGAGCATATTGAACATAAATAGTATCATTAGACAACATACCTGTGGGGGCAGGAATTGTAGCCGTAGTACCGAAATTGATTCCGTCAACAGATACAGCGAAAGGAGCTGTAGTAGAAACAACAATATCTTCGGTTACAGCCATTGTTGACACAACAACAGCTTTATCCACATTATTACCTGCAGGAATAACGCCGAAATCAAGTTCATAATCACTTAATTCCAAAGTTTCTTCAGCATTAAAAACGTTGAAGTTGGTAATAGCGAGGTAGCCACCATTAGGATCCGACTCTGCCTTAATGGCCACTTGGATAGTTTGTCCTGCAAAGGCAGAAAGATCAACTGTTTGCGTTGTCCAATCGTATGGTTCAACTTCTTGTGTAGGAACAACTTGAGTTGCAGTAGCGTATGTTTCGCCTTCAGGAATTACATATACGGAGAATTTTTCAGGAATAGAAAGCATACCCCAATAAAGGTATGTTAAATAGTCAAAAGAAGCCAAAGTGGTTTCGGTAGCAGGAAAGGCAGGAGAAATCAGCCAATCGTTTGCGTTATTGACAGTATCCGTAGCGGACACAATATACATAGCAGCGGGTTCACCCAAGAAATAATCAGCCACCGCAGGATCTATATTAAATTTTCCGTATCCTTCTGCATCACCATCAGCAGCAACGTCAACAACTGTCCAACAATTAGCCAAAGCTTCATTGCTGAAATCACAGAAATAAGGCAATGTGATATTATCACAATCAATGGCATTTGCATTCACGGTAATAGTCACGTCAGTAGCACCGGCACTGGCAAGTGTAATAGTTCCCGTTACAGGACCAGCAGCCGTAGGTGCATATTGAACATAAAGGGTACCACCAGCTGCAGCAAGAGAAGCCGTTGTACTCCAGGTATTACCATCAGCAGAAACTGCAAATGGAGCAGCGGTAGTGGCAGTGATGGCACTGGTAAGGTTATAAGCCACAACATTTGTTTGCATAGTAGCAGTAGAATTAGCCATAATGGTAGCAAAATTCATAGTTTCTGAAACTTGAATAGTAGGTTCCGTAGGTTGATAGAATATGCTAAAATCATCCATAAAAAAGCCAAAAATATCATCAGAAACGACATTAATGGCAACATACTTAGCATCTGCAGGAATATTGAATGTATGTTCAGTCCATTCGACTTCACTCACGCTCAATGTTTGAAGTAGGACAAACGCATCCATTGCATTAGTAGTAGTAGAATAAAGTACACGAACTTCCTCTGGACCATAGTTACCCACAACCTCTCTTGCATAAAAAGATACAATAGCAGCATCAGTCAGAGTCAATTCTGGAGTTACAATCCAGTCGTTTGTGGTTGTTCCTGAAACAATTTCACTTGGAACTGCATCCCAAACAGCAAAAAATTGATTACCAGAATGAGGTGCCCAGTTTGCTGATTGACTTGGTGACACCTGAGAAGGATTCATAACGATACCGGAACCAACGTAGTATTGGTTAGTCCAAGTAGCACCACTAAGCGCGTAAGTAGAAGCTCCGTCGACATCGTAATAAGTCCAAGAACCAGTTGGATCTACCGTAAAAGCCGCATAATTCTCAAAATCATCTGAGAAAACCACCTGTGCTTTAGTACAGAAAGTCATGACAAATAATGCCACAACAAGTGTAAAGATTTTTTTCATAGGTTTTTGTTTTAAGTTAATAATAAATTGGCTTGTTTAAAATATCCTTTTCTACAAATATTTTGCAAAAATAGCATTTTTTTCAATACAACAGGTTGTTTTTTTGCATTTTTTCGTCAAAAAAACGATTCAATTTTTACTACAAAATATCATTCATTTTCTGCAAGTTATGGCACAAAAAAAAGGACGACCTTGAAGGCCGTCCCTTGTCTTGCTATTTTTCAACTAAAAAAAATTAGCGAGCCACGTTAAATTTCTTTGTAGAAACGCTGTTTTCAGAAACGATTTGCATAATATACATACCGTTTGAAAGGTTGTTTACATTGATAGCAGCTTGAGTTCCATTTACCGTGTAATCAGCCACTTTCTGTCCAGCGATGGTGTAAACTTCAATGCTGTTCATATTGGCAGCGGAAGTCACATTGACAACATTGTTGGCAGGGTTAGGATAAACGCTGGTTTGGTTGGCTTCAACTTCATTTACAGAAGAAGAAGCGGAAACAGAAACTTCATCCAATAATAAACCAAACATATCTTCTGACTGGTGAACGAAAGCAATACGGACTGTTTGACCAGCATAATCTCCAAGATTAATAGTCTTTTCTACATAATCTGAACCATTAATACTTGTTAGTGGCATTAATGTGGTAGTAAAATCGCTTGCTGAGGCACCGCCAGTAGATAACATAACTGCCAATTTATCAGGGTACTGCGAACCATTAAAACTCATACAATAAAAATCAAGTACAGAATTGTTTTCTGGAATAAACGCAGGTGTAATGAGATAATTGTTCGCATCAAGTGAATACCCCTGAAAACCTTGGCTTGAATATTGAACTGGATAATACGACCACGAGGCAGCACAGTCACCATCACCGTACAAATCGAAATCACTACCAGTGAATGGAGCACCGCATTGAGCCATACTAGTACTAACAGCTTCCCAACAATAACCATTGTCATTTACATCAATGATTGACCACGTATCAGGAATACCATTGTCAAAATTTTCATACAAAATCTGTGCATTGGCACAAAAACTCATTGCAACAACTGCAAGAACAAGCGTAAAGATTTTTTTCATAGACATTTGTTTTTAAGTTAATACTATAATTTTTAAGCGTGTGTTTTTTCATAATTAATCATTGGCAAAAATAATACTTTTTTTTAATTTTTTCACCCATAAAACTTTTTTTTTGAAAAAAAATTACTTTTTTGTCAACTTCATATTTGTTTAAACTTTGTTTTTAGAACCTATACGAAAGCCCCAACAAAATCGAACAACGGTTCAGACTCCGTATTGTCCTTTTGTAATAAGTCAACTCCGCATTCCAGGTTTCTTCTTCAAATTCCTTATCCACCAAATCATTCAGTTCTATAGAGACATCCAGACTCTTCAGGAAAGTCTTGGTCAACTTGATATTAGCCCCAATGTATTCTCCCTTATAATTATAGGTCGAAATCTTGGGACTTCGATACATCACCACAGACGACAAACACAAAGTCGGAGTTATCTTGGCAAGCAGGTCGATACCCACCTCATAATTAAATTCAATTTTGTTGACAGAGTTATCTACTTTATACAATTTATCCATATTAACACTGAACCACATATTGGCTTTCACGGCATCATAATCCACTTTCAAGTCAAGTTCCGCCATACCCGTATGCTGCTGTTTGATATTCACCCAGGTCCGAAGGGTGGTCACACCGGTCAAGCCGTCGGGAATCAAGTCCAAAATCTTTTCAAACTTATTTCTTGTATAGCGATAACCCAGCGTAAAGTCCGTACCAAAATGTTCTGTAATAAAGCTATACTTCAGTGAAATATCATTCCTACTTTGCGGATTCAAATTAGGATTACCCTTGAAAAATTCGCCTTCCGACTTCCCGATAATCAAAGTGGTATTTAACTTTTGGTAATCCGGGCGCTCTAAAGTACGGGCATATTCCAAATTCAGACGATGACGAGCATTAATACGAAAGACAAGTCCCGCCGCAAGGATATTTTGCCACTCTGACTTTTTCAAGTCATACCTTTTTGCGGGATCTGTCGCATAATTGTTTTTCAACGAATGATAATACCATTGTACCCGCTCTTTCACATATACATCCAACCATTTATAGGAATAGTCCAAATTAACAA
Source organism: Bacteroidales bacterium (assembly GCA_045616665.1). Classification (GTDB taxonomy): domain Bacteria; phylum Bacteroidota; class Bacteroidia; order Bacteroidales; family WCHB1-69; genus RUG11690. The sequence goes on from JAZLHE010000011.1 coordinate 18,411, forward strand.
ACGGTTCCAAAGCGAAGGCATTATAAGAAGAAGAGTGTTTCAACAAAATCGAATCCTGCAAAGGATTTTCCGCAAAATTCGACCCGTCATAAAGATCAAGATTATTGTCAATAAAGAAATCCAATCCCGTATAAATATGCAGATCTTTCACTCTTCCGAGAGAAAAATCCTCGTAGGCCACCTCTACCTTACTCATTAAATTATCGATAACATCAAGCGTTGTATAAGTCCGCTGTAGTCCATAAAAATTTCCTTCAGTAGTTCTTAGCAAACCATCGTTTGTAACTGCCAATACGGCATTCCACATCACAGACAATTTGCTGTCTTTCTTTTTAAATATATGTTCATAACTGATTTCAGGAATCAGCCGATGCGACAAAAAACGACTGGTGTCAATTTGTGTTCCATTTAAAGAATCGCCCTGTATGCCATATCGCCAAGTGTACATCAAAGGATGATCGAAACTGCCCTTATAGCCATAATTCAACGACACAGCCAATATGTCTTGCGGACGAAGGTCAAACCGTAAATCCACCCCCGCATTCGCATACCAATCCCGATTATAACACGATTTGTTTTCAAATTTCGAGAATGCATTTTCCTGTTTTTTCGCATCATAAATACCGACAATTTCTGTCGTTGGACAATAGTAATGTCCTCCGGACACGTGAAACCCAACATGGAATTTGGTCGTATCGAACCGCATCTTCAGTCCCAAATCCTCTTTGTGACCTTTTTGAAAATTAGATAAACCTGAAGCATCCACCTGCCCTGACCATTGGGCAAAAATCTGGAAAGGAAGCAGCAGAAGACAACACAACAGAGTCCAAAATTTCATATTTTTCATATTTGTCATCATAAATTTTCTAAAAAACATCCTATTTTTCAGTTATAATATGCAACAATTTCATAATCAATTTGCAAAGTTACAAAATATTATTGAACACTACAAAAAGAGGACGACTAAATTTTCATTTTTCCGCCAAGGCAATCCTTCTATTTTGTATCTTTGCAAAAATTTAACTTTATGACATTTCTGCAGGAACTCAGCCAGGCCATTTTACAAAATACAGACATTGCTCTGCAAGATACCCTTATTGTCTTGCCCAATAAGCGTGCCCGCAAAATGCTGCAAAAAGAATTGGCAGCATCGCTTCGGCACCCCTGCTTTTCTCCCACCATTCTCTCTATCGATGAATTTATCCACCAACTGTCGGATTATGCCCTCGGTGACAAAATCGAACTCCTCACTGTCCTTTTTCAAGCCTACCAGTCCTTCGACCACAGCCAAAACGAAACGCTCTCGCAATTTCTGTCCTGGTCGGAAAGTTTCCTCCACGACATCAGCGAAATAGATATGCAGCTGGCCGACGCTTCCAAGATCTTCGGCAACCTTTCGGATATCAAAGAGCTGGAAACGACTTTCGGAAAGGAACAACTCAGCAGCAACCAACAACGCTACCTCCAATTTTACGCCACGCTTTTTAATCTTTACCAGCAATTTAACCAAAAGCTGGATGAACGAAAACTGGCATACGAAGGAAAAATCTATAAGGATGTGGCGGAAAACCTGCTCCAATATGCTCAAAAATATACGTTCAAACGCTATATTTTCGCCGGTTTTCAAACCCTTTCACCTTCGGAAATGGAAATCTTTCGCTATTTCCACGAAAACCATCAGGCCGAATTTTACTTTGATATCGACAATTTCTACAAAGAAGAATATACTCCCTTCATTGATGTTCTCAGAAACAAATTGAGAATCAAAGATTTGAATTGGATTCATCAGGATTATGCCAACATTGGGAAACACATCGACATTGTGGGAGCTTCCAAATCAATGAGCCAGATCCTATATGCCGTGGAGGAACTGAACCGCATTGAAAAGGAGGAAGGCAACCTAAACAACACCGTGCTCGTATTCGCCGACGAGTCGCTCATCACGCCGTTCATCCACTGCTACGACTGCACTAAAGCCAACCTGACGATGGGCTATCCGTTAACTGCGACGTCTGCATACGCCCTGCTTACCATCCTGCTCAACACGATTCGCAACGGACAACGGTTTAAAAACATACAATCACAAGATGCCTTTCCCTACTACCATCGCGATGTGTTGAGTTTTTATAGAAACCCACTCATCATCCATTATCTGTTTCCCGACATTGCTTCGCAAGGACAATTCGTCCAAAACCTCATCCATCTCAACAACATTTTTTTCTCTCGAGAAGAAATCGGCTACAAAAATTTCACATTCCCCGATTTAAGCGGCAATGCCGCCACCGTATTGGAACACATCATCGGCTTTTTCAAAGAAATCTTACCTTTTTTTGAAAAAAAGTCCAACTATTCCATCGACCATTATTGCATCGAACTGATTATCGACAAGTTGGAACAAAGTCTGCGACACCTGAAAACTTTCGATCCGGACATCGTGGATTTAGATTCCGCCATTTTCATTATCAACAGCCTCATTCAAGGCATTTCCATTCCCCTTAAGGGAAGTCCATCGGAAGGATTGCAGATTATGGGCTTATTGGAAACCAGAACCCTCGACTTCAAAAACGTCATTATGCTGTCGGTTGATGAAGGGGTTCTCCCCGCCGGCAAAAGCAACAATTCGCTGATTTTATTTGACGTGAAACGCCACTTCGGTCTTCCCACCTATCAGGAAAAGGATTCGGTTTACGGCTATCATTTTTTCCGACTGCTGCAACGCGCCCAGCAAGTCATCCTCCTTTACAACACCGATTCAAGCCAGTCATTGAGCGAAAAAAGCCGTTTCCTCAAACAATTGGACTTTGAAATCAAACGTCAAAAACTATCCAACATCCGACTTCGTGAATTCGTGCTTCCGCTTTCCAGCCACGAACAAACCCAAAATCATATCATCAATATCAAAAAAACAGATGATATGCTGCAAAAACTATGGCAAAAGAAATATTCCTACTCCCACTTGTACGACTATATCAACTGTCCTCTGCAATTTTATCTCAAGCATATTGCACACATTGAAGCCGCCGAGGAAATTTCCGAAAGCATCGAACAGAAAATCATCGGAGATGCCGTTCACCATATTTTAGATAATGTCGCGAAAGAGGTACAGCAATCGAAACAGAATTATGCATCGATTTTTAGAGACACTCTAAAAGACATCGACCGAATCGTAGAAAAAGCTATGCGGCAAGCCATCCTCAACGACAGGGGAGAAAAAGACACAGACCACTCGCCCGTTGTCATCGACTTAAGCCACGGGAAACTGTACTTGGCTTCTGAAATCGTCAAAAAAGCCATCCAAACTTACCTCAAGGCACTGGAAACCGATATGAACCAATACCTGAACGCTCGTCAATGCTTTGAAATACGCGATAGCGAAAAGGAAATGACTTGTTCCATCCAAATCGGCGAACACGAACTGCAACTGAAGGGTTTTGCCGACCGTATCGACTACCGCAACGGACATATCACCATCTTGGACTACAAAACCGGCAAGGTTGACCCTGATGGACTTCACTACGAGAATTTCGAAGACATCTTCACCGATACAAAACACAAGCAATTGTTGCAATTGCTGATGTACGGCTATCTTTACCAAAACGGACAAGACAAAAAGGACACCACGCCCCCACCCTACGCTTGCGGAATCATCAGTTTTCAACGACTTTACACCGGGAACGACTACGAAGTCTATCCTACTTTTAATTACAACGACGAAAATGCGGATAGCCAACTGATGAACAAAGAGATCCTCAAGTCGTTCAAAGAAAAACTCACTGAACTATTGGCAGAAATCATTAATCCGGGACTTGCCTTCAACCAAACGGAAAATGAAGACCACTGCAGCTACTGTGACTACCGTGCCATCTGTAAACGGCAACAACAAAAGGACGAATAACTTCGCCACGGACTTTTTTTTGCTGATGACAAGTGCGAAGCTTTATTCGCCCTTCGTCATAGGTTAATTCATTTATCACAATTAAAATGAAATCATTTTTCAGATTCAGTGCCGGAGAATGGGCTGCCTCTATGCTCATTGGTGCCCTCATCATCGCCGGTATTCTATTTTTCTTTTTGTACGAAAACTCCGCGGCCACGCACGAGGATTTTAGTCGCTATCGAGACCAGTTCATCGCATTTGAAACCGAACAACAGCGCTTGGCGGATTCAGTAGCCGACGCGAGACAACGACAAAAACAGGCGAGGTTTACCCGCCACGACAGCCACTACAATAGATTGACTGCCTTCAGCGGTGACAGTTTAAAACGAACTGCCCGACAACGACAATATCAAATCGTCAAGGTGGAACTCAATCGTGCCGATACCAACGACATTATGACTGTGCCCAAATTCGGCAGCAAACGTGCGCAAAAGATCGTAGAATACCGAAACAAGTTAGGTGGATTTTACGCATTAGAACAATTGCAGGAAATTTATATTCTTCAGAATTTGAATCTTGAATTCGCAGAAGAATATTTCAGGATTGATGCCTCGAAAATCAAGAAAATCAACATCAACCAATGCGATTACAAGACGTTGATTGCGCATCCTTACTTTGACAGTTATTTGGTTAAGAGCATTCTCAACCATCGCAAGAAAAACGGTCCCATCAAGGATATGTCGCAACTGCGTGAGATTACGCACATCTATGCCGAATTGGAAGAGAAGCTGAGATGGTATGTGGAGTTTTAATTAGCAGCTCAGGCAATAAGTCTCAAGATGAAACACAAAAGGGCGGTAAAAATACCGCCCTCGTGTCCCCTCAGGGACTCGAACCCTGGACCCATTGATTAAGAGTCAATTGCTCTACCAACTGAGCTAAGGAGACTGATTTGGGACTGCAAAAATACAAAAAAACTAAACTAAAAAACACTTTTTTCAAAATTTTTATTTCTATTGAAAAATAATGTACATTTGCAGTATAAAAAACCACAATCTATATTCAAATGAAAAAATTAATAATCAGCGCTTTAGCATTGTTTTTGGGTTTTAGTCTGAGTCCGATTTTTGCCCAGGTAAATCCCGAAAAGCCCCTCCTGACTGTCGGTGACGAGAGCATTTCGAAAGAAGAATTTGTCCATACTTTCGCAAAAAACAACGATTTATCGAAGACAACGGCCAAAGAATTACGCGACTATTTGGACTTGTTCGTCAATTTCAAGTTGAAAGTCAAGGAAGGCAAAGCGTTGCAAATAGACACAGCTGCCGCTTTTCAAGCCGAATTGACTTCCTACATCAATCAATCCGCCCAACAATACTTGACGGACAACGAGGCAACAGAGAGACTTTTCAACGAGTGCAAGGAACGTGCCCAAAAGCACATTCGCGCTTCGCACATCCTCATCAACTGCGCTCCTGATGCCAGTCCTAAAGACAGCTTGGCGGCTTACAAGAAAGCCTTGAAAATCAGAAAGAAAATTCTGAAAGGTATGGATTTTAACGAAGCCGCGGTCAAGTTTTCGGAAGACATTTCCGCCCGCGACTACATCAACCCGCAGACCGGCAAGAAACAAAACGGCAACCGAGGCGATTTGAGTTATTTTACGGTTTTTCAGCTCATCTATCCTTTTGAAAGTGCCGCCTACAACACCGGCGTGGGTGAAGTTTCCCTTCCCATTCGTTCCCGCTTTGGCTACCACTTGGTTTACGTCCACGACAAAGTGCCCGCAATGAACCGCATTCGCGCTTCCCATATTTTGGTAAGCGACACCAATGCCAAATACGGCATTATGAGTGACAACGCCAGCATTAAAGTCAATGAAATCAAGCAAAAAATTGCCGCGGGAGTTCCTTTCGCCCAACTGGTCGTGGATTATTCTGACGACATCGCCACCAATATTCACGAAGGCCGTATGCAGCCGTTTATGCCTCATCAGCGTGCCGGCAACTTCGTCACAGCTGCCATCCATTTGAAGAAAAGCGAGATTTCCGAACCCGTTCCTTCCGTTTATGGCTGGCACTTCATCAAATTGGACAGCATTGAATATACCGTCATCGACGACAACTACGAGGCACTGCTTCGCAATAAAATGGGTCGCGACAACCGCAGCTACATCAGCAAGGAATCCTTTATTTCGACTTTGAAAAAACAATATCAGTTTGAAGAAAGCGGAAAAGCGCAAGGCATTCAGTTTTTAGCCAACAATATTCCTGCTGAATATTTCCAATCTACCAATAGCGACATCACCGCATTGGCAGGCATTGACGAACTGCCACCTTTGGCCACTTTCGCCGACCAGAAAATCAGCGTGAAAGATTTTACGAAATATATTACTCGTTTCCAAGGCATTAACCTCACTACTTCCATTTCAAAATTCTTGGAAGAAAGATATGTAAAGTTCATTGAAGAACAACTTTATAATTATGAAAAAGAACACCTCATCAACAAATATCCCGATTTTAAAGACCTGGTCAACGAATATCACGATGGTATGATTTTATACGAAATCAACTCTCAGAAAGTTTGGATTCAGGCCATCACCGATTCCGTCGGCTTAAAGGAATATTACGAAAAAATCAAAGTCAACCACCCTGTTGACCCCAATGCAAATCCCGTGGAATACAAGAGTTTTGACCAAATTAAGGCCACTGTCATCACAGAATACCAAAATCACCTTGACCAACTCTGGCTGCAGGAATTACGCCAAAAATATGCCGTGAAGATTAATGAGGATGTTTATGAAACCATTTTGAAAAAGTAAACGGTGAACGGTGAGCTGTGGATTGTGGGGGATGAATAAAATTTGGCATTTGTGATAAAGGATAATGTGTGGTATCAAAAATGATAATATAAATTGATATGCGAAAGCTGATTAAATATTTTTATTTAATACTATTTACAATAGTGTTTCTGTTCACTTCGTGCCGACATAAGGATCCGATTGTGGCAGAAGTTTATCACGCCACGCTGTATCAATCGCAAGTCACCGCCCAAATTCCCGATGGTTATTCCAAAGCCGACAGCATGGCCTTAGCCAAGCTACTCATCAACGAATGGATTAGAGAACAGGTCATTCTCCACGAAGCCGAGAAGGAACTCTCCGTCAAAGAAAAGAACTTTGAAAAGGAACTTGCCGACTACAAAAACTCCTTGATGATTAATGCCTTTTATAATCACATAGCGCAAGACAGTTCCATTTTTGAAATCTCTGACGACGAGCTGCAGGCATTCCTCCGTAAATATGAAAGCCGCTACACCGTGAATCGCGAGATTATCAAAATCAACTATGTAAAAACCAGCAAGCACTCGAAGATTATCAATCCTGTCAAGGAATTGCTTTTCGATGACGAACGACGACAAAGCGAAAAAAACCTCATTGAAAACCTTTGCGCCGACTCCATTGAATACTTTCTGGAAGACAACACCTGGCTTTATTTGGACGACATTCAGAATGAGTTTCCCATAGAAATCAAAAACAAGGAATCCATTCTGTCTCAAAATAAATTTATTGAAACTGAAGACAATGACTATCACTATTTGATCGTCTTCTTGGACTATAAGTCACAACGAACGCTCAACGAAACGGAAGACGAGATTTCCGCGGCCCGTATGATGCTGACGCAGCAGAAAAAGCAAGCCTACATCAACCAAAAAATTGAAGAACTTTACGAGAAAGCCCTCAATTCCGGTAAAATCGCCCTTCCAAACGGCCAGTAATTTCTACTTTTCAAACCACGACGCCAATTCTGCCAATCCAATCTGACGAATGATTTTGCGACCGCTTGGACTGACTTGATTCACCTGACAATCAAACAGTTGTTTCAAAAAATCAATAATTTCGCATTCTTCGCTCATTGCTTTATAGGCAGCACATTTTTGTCGAGCCATACTCAAAGCCAAATTCTGCTCCTTTTCGTAACGATGATTCAAGACATTGGCTTTATAGGCATCCAAGAAATTGTCGATGACAGTCTGCACATCCTCGCCATCTTCCGCATTGGGAGTACCATTAACCGCAAAATGAGTGGCATCAATACTTTCCAGCTCGTAACCCAATTTCTGCAATTCCGGTTTTAAATCCTTCAGGACTTCGGCTTTGGCCGGTGACAGGACGATCGTTTCGGGGAACAGCGACTGCTGCACGGCAATCGGTTGATTTTGAATTGCGGAAAGAAACTTTTCGTATAAAATTCGTTCACGGGCATTGGCAATATGAATCACATACAGGGTCCCGGACATATCGGTCACGATATACTGTTGCTGAACCATCAAGCACTTTACATCGGCCAATTGGGTTCCCTCCCCCGTGTCAGGATGGGACACTTCCAAATTCAAGGAAAGGTTTTCTGATTGTGCCGCATCCACCGTTTCCGTCTTCATTGATGCCAAAAAATTGCTCCAACCGGAAGTATCGAAAGCCGCATTGCGAGGCATTGTCGGCTTGCCAGAAGAGCTACGCGTTCCGGACGAAGAAACATTAAAAGGATTGAAATCCGGATTATGGGTAACCACAGGCTGCTTAAGTGTCAAATTATCAGGAACCTTCGACACGTCAAGTCCAGGTTCGTAATCAAAATCCAAACGCGGAGTCAACGACATTTGACCCAACGACTTCTTCACCGTAGAATTAAGGAAACCGAAAACGAGACGCTCATCCTGCAACTTCACATCAACCTTCGTCGGACTGATATTGATGTCGATGGTGGCGGGATCGACTTCCAGATAAATGAAATAAGCTGGTTTATAACCGTCAGGAATCAATTCGGAATAGGCCGTTTCAACCGCGTAATTGAGCAAAGGATGACGCACATAACGGTGATTGATAAACATATACTGCTCACTTTTTTTCTTTTTGGCATTTTCGGGTTTGGCGATAAAGCCCGAAATATTGATAAAGTCGGTACTTTGTTCCACCGGATAAAGTTTGTCCTGGAAATGCGCACCGAAGACATTGACAATCCTTTTTTTCAGATTGGAGGGTTGCAGTTGAATGACCAATTTTCCATTATGATAAAGGGAGAAGGCCAAGTCGGGATGGGACAACACCACGCGATTGAATTCCTCTTCGATATTGGAAAATTCCACCGAATCGGACTTAAGGAAATTTCGGCGGGCTGGCACGTTAAAGAACAGGTTTTTCACGGCAATAGACGTACCGTCGGGCGTGGCCGTAAGTGAATGTTCCTTAATTTCAGAGCCCTCCAACAGTACCAACGTGCCGGTGGTGTCCTCGGCCATCTTGGTACGCAGCTCCACGTGGGCGATGGCAGCAACAGAAGCCAATGCTTCACCACGGAATCCCTTGGTGGAAAGTCGGAAAAGGTCATCAGCGGTTTTGAGTTTGGAAGTGGCGTGACGTTCGAAACACAAGCGTGCGTCCTTGAAACTCATTCCCTTACCGTTGTCCACCACCTGAATCAGGGTACGACCAGCGTCTTTCACAATCAGTTGAATATCGGAAGCGCCTGCATCGACGGCATTTTCAAGCAATTCCTTCACCACGGAGGCAGGCCGTTGAATGACCTCGCCCGCGGCAATTTGATTAGCCACCGCATCAGAAAGAAGATTAATGATATCAGCCATTATTTTTCAAAAAATTTCACAAAGAAAAACACCAATACAAAAACGATGAAAGCCAACCAAATCACGGTTTTCAAGGGGAATTTATTTCTATCCTGACGAGACATCCGATGGGAAGACCAACTTCGATGGAGACGATCCGCAAATTTATCGGGATCAAAATCTTCACCATCTTTACCAACAGGTTTATCCTCTTCGGCCTGATAAAAACGCCGCTTATAGTGAAATTCCCTTTTTTCAGGTCTTTCAAACACACTAAGAGCCATAATCTTCTTTTTTTAGTTTAAAATGCAAAGATACAAAAAACAATTCAAAGTGCTGTGACTGTTCATTAATTTCGCTTTATTTTTCAGATTTAAACTGATGACAAAAATCAAAGCAAAACTTCCAAATTTCGGAGCAATAAAAATTTCGGCAAAAACCACCACTATCAAAAAGTGAACATTTTTGTGCGAAAAGTCATCAAAAAAGTTTCAAAAGTGTATTTATAACACACTGAAAAATAATTGATTAGCTATTGCGTTTTTGCGGCGTACACCGTATCTTTGCCTTCCGAATCCTTAAAATCAACCTATTATGACGACAGAAAAAGAAAGCAAACGAGCTATTGCAACTACCGGACTTTCATCGGAACTACGAGGAAACGGCATTTTCCAGTTGCTGACTTCGGACTTCACCTTCAAGAAGGTATTCGGAATGGACAATCCGGGGAATTTCCTCCTCGACTTCCTGAACTGCGCCCTGGGGACTTACGTCGGTACTATCACCGAAATCCAGTACCTGCCCACAGAATTGATGGGGATTGTCCCCGCACAACGCGGCGTGGTGTTCGACATCTATTGTAGGAACCAGAATGACGACCGCTTCCTCATAGAGATGCAGCGTGCGCCCCAGCAGGATTTCGTCGAGAGAACCTTCCTCAATATGAGCAGGGCCATCAGCAACGCCAGCCGCAGGGGCAGCGACTACAAGATCAAGGCGTTCTACTCGCTGAACATCCTGGATTTCAAACTGCCGGAATTCAATAATGACACAAAGGTGTTTCACGCCTGCTTCGTAAAAAACGAGGACAACGAAATTTTATCTCCGAAGGTGGCGTTTTTTTACATTAATTTGTGTAATTTTGCAAACTGGCAGCCCGGCATATCCGAAAGGTTTAGGAACTGG
>JAZLHE010000012.1:0-25583 GCA_045616665.1 Bacteroidales bacterium
CTCTAAAAGGGCCACTTGGACCTCATTTGCGTGAGAAGCAATAACAAGCTCTTTTGTTATTTCGGTTTGACTCATATTACAATTATTATAAAAAACGAAAACTAAACAAAGCGACATACGCTTCATTTAGTTTTCAATCATAAGCTCATAAAAGGCTATTTATTTTTATGTCTGTTCTTTCTCAGACGTTTTTTCCTTTTATGAGTTGACATTTTATGTCTTTTTCTTTTTTTACCACTAGGCATTGTACAATGATTTTAATGGGTTAATTATTTGATTTTTTTTACTACGTTTACGAAAGTTTTGCAGGGCTTGAAAGCTGGAATTTTATGAGCGGGGATGACAATGGTTTGTTTTTTGGAGATGTTTCTTGCTGTCTTTTCTGCTCTTTCTTTAACGATGAAACTACCGAAACTTCTTAAGTAAACATTTTCATTTTTTGCCAAGGAACCTTTTACGCTATTCATGAAAGCTTCTACTACAGTTTGAACGGCATTTTTGTCGAAACCTGTTTTGTTGGAAATTTCGTTTACGATTTCAGCTTTTGTCATAATTTTTATGTTTTATTGTTTGTGAATAATTGATTTTATTTTGGGAATGCAAAAATACACTTTTATTTTATTCAAAAGCAACATTTTACAAAAAAAAATCATTATTTAATTTTTTCTGCGATTTTTTTTGCAAGACGGCTTGCCCCGATTCTAAAATATTGGTTGTTCATCCAGTTTATTCCAAGTACGTTTTCTAAGATTTTGACATACAGCAAGGCGGTGTCGGGATCGGAAATTCCACCGGCAGGTTTCATTCCTGCCATTTTGCCGGTTTGTTGGTGGTAATCTTTAATGGCGTCGAGCATAACGATAAAGGATTCCGGGGTGGCGTTGACTGAAATTTTGCCGGTAGAGGTCTTGATAAAGTCGGCGCCGGCGGTCATAGCGATCCATGATGCGGCATAAATGTTGTCGGCAGTTTGCAATTCACCGGTTTCCAGAATGACTTTGAGTCGGGCTGTTCCGCAGATTTTTTTTATGGCTGCTATTTCATCGAAGACTTCCTGGTAGTTTCCTTCCAGAAATTTTCCGCGAGAGATGACCATATCTATTTCGTCGGCACCGGCTTCCACGGCAAATTTAACTTCAGCCAATTTGACCTCGATAGGTGTTTGCCCGGAGGGGAATCCTCCGGCGACAGAAGCCACCGAAATGCCCGTGTTCTTGAGCAAGGTCTTGGCTTGCTTGACGAACGGCGGATAGACGCAAACCGCTGCCGTGTTAGGGATGTTTTTGTCTTCATCCTTGAAATGGATGGCAGTTGCGCATAAATCTTCGATTTTTTTTGCGTTGTCGCTACCTTCAAGTGTGGTAAGGTCGATAACGCTCAGGATGAAACGGTAGGCTTCCTGTTCGTTCATCGTTTGCAAATCACTTGATTTGTATTGTTCAATACGTTGAAGAATTTTTTTTTCCGAGTATGGATATTTATGGTATTCAATCATTGAAATGTAATTTTATAATAATGTTGTTTAATTAATATTAAGTGTTGTGTCATTAGAATCTTTTTCGGTTTTTTCAACAAAATATTGTCCGAAGAATTCTTTGATGACAATACGAATGAGAGAATAGGCGGGAACGGCAAAAATCATTCCCAAGATTCCGCCAACTTGTGCGGCCGCTAAAATCACAATGAAAATTTCGATAGGGTGTGCTTGGACACTTTTCCCGTAGATGACAGGTTGAAGTACGAAGTCGTCGATCATTTTACACCCCAGGAACGTACAACCGACCTTTATGGCATTAATTAATAATTCGCTGCTGGTGGGTGACATAGGAATAAGTGCGGTGCAAGAAATGATGATGGAGAGGATGGCGGCGCATAGCGGGCCGATATAGGGAATGATGTTAAGCAAACCGGAAATCACGCCGATGAGAACGGCGTTGGGAACCCCCAATATATAGCATACCGAGCCATTAATGGTTCCGACAATCAGCATTTCCAATACCACACCGCTAAAATACCTGACGACTTGCTGACGGGTGTTGACTACGATATGGTCAAAATTATTGCGCCATTCTACAGGGAATATTTTCTTGAAAGTCTTGATAATGATGCCGTTGTCGCTGAGTGAAAAATAGGTGAGGAAAATGATGGAAAAAATGGCAACGGACAGACTGGCGATGACTCCCGCAAGGTCTTTGAAAATATAGCCGAAGTCGAGTTTATGGATGAAATCGCGCAATTGGGATTCAAACGCCGCAGACAAGTCGTTGGCGGTGATGTCAAAACCCTGTTGTCCTGCCCAATGTTCAAAATTAAGCAGAAATTGGTTGTATCCGTCGATGATGATTTGAGGATCGGTGTTGGAAATGGTGTCGATTTCTTGATGCACAAGAGGGGTAATTAGGGCGAAAAATCCGAAAACAATACCCAAGATGACTGTCAGGGCGATGACGGCTGCCAATGGTCGCGGGAAGGACACCTTGCCGATGCGTATCTTGCTGAGAAAATTGACAATGGGACTGCCCGCCATTGAGAGAAGAAGTGCGATAAATAAATAGACAATCAGCGTGGAAAAATACCAACAGATGCCGATGACAAAGGCCAAGAACAATATGATGGCAATGATTTTTGTATTGTCGCTTTTCATTTTTATTTGTTTTTCTTCTTGTTCTTCTTTTTATTTTTATTATTTAATTCAATCTTGGATTCGTTAAATTCCTTTTTGAAGTCGTCTTTGGTGTTAAACTCTTGTTTGTAAAGCAAGGCCAATCCTACTCCTGGAATTCGTTTGCTGGATTGATTGTTGTGGTCGTCGGTGAAGTTATAGACTTTTACTCTCCAGTTCCCTCTTCGGGTAATGAGGTATTCCAAGCTGAAGTCCCCGTAAAAGTTGTTGAAACCTTGCTGACTGGAGCTTGAACCCGTTCCGTTGTTATAGTAATATCCGATTGTGGTTTCAAGAATAAGACGGTCATCGAGGAATTGCATGTTGGCGTTGATGCCGTATTCGGTGGAACTTTTTTGTTTGTCGTTTTTATAGACAATGCCCAAACCTCCACGTTTCATCTGTCTGGAAATGAAGTTGTTGATCATATTTGTGAGAATACCAGTTCCGCCACTTTCCACACTATTGGAGATGTCGGCGTTGGAAGCATTGTCCGGCATAAATTGATTGGTGAGCAAAAAGATGAAGAACTGTTTGGTCTTGTTTTGCGGATTGGTGGTATCAATGGCCATAAAGAATTGATTTCTAACTTCTTGGCTGGCATTAGGCAGCTCAAAGGAGAAATTCATACTCGGATATTTCATCAATTGGCCGTTTAGGTGAATGTAGGCGTTGACAGGAACGCGTGAAACGTTTGCGTTTTCATTTGTGATGATATTGCTTAGTGAGGCCTTGTTGTTGTAGTAGGCACTGAGGTTGACCACGAAGTCGCCCACGGGACCGTTGAAGGAGACTTGTCCACCAGGAACCATTTGTAATTTGGTATTGACGATATCTTCCAAAGAAAGGAGGAATGTTCCCGAATGGATTTCCAAGTCTCCAAAAATATTGATGCCGGAAGCATCGTCAAATAGGAGATGTAGGCGTCCGTTTGTTTTCGCGCGCATCGTGCCTCCAATTGCAAAAACATCGACCTGGACGTCGGTTTCCGACGTAACATTGAAATTGAAGTCGAATTTCAGTTTTGCCCCAGTTTCTTCAACTGGTGCGAGAACAACAGAATCTTGCACGACTGTCTTGAAGCGAATGCTCCCGTTTTCAGAAACGGATTGGGAAGAAGTGATTGGGAAGAATACCGAACTTCCTTTGAGCGTGGTGATGTTGTTGCTTGAGAAAGTTAGGTATTCATCATCTCCGAAAATATTGACATCTCCGGAAACGTACCCGGTTCCGTAAAAACTGCTGGTTGCCGTGTGGGGCATATCAAGAGCCAAAAGTCGAGGCGTATTGACATTCAGGTCTATTTTCATATTTTGGAAAAGATGATGATAGATATGCCCATTCAACGTGGCGAGATTGCGGTCTTTATCGTGTAGCGTGATGTTGTCGAATATAATGCCTTTATTGTTGAATTGAATGTCTTGGTTGTCAATGTAATATAGGGTTCCGAGAGGACTGATCCCCATTGTCATATTTTCCACGTGGGCAACTCCTTGAATATAGGAAGAGTCTGGGGTGGAAATAAATGACAGTTCTCCCGAAGCGGTTCCCTTAATACGGTCGCTGAAAGATGACAGGAAGGTGTTTAGAAAGCCGATATCCAGTTTGCCGATATTGGCTTTGGCCACGAATTGCTTCTCGTTGCTTTTGTAAAATCCGTTGATGTTGGCCAATTTGTTGCGTTCGCCTTGATAGTCCTTGATGGTATA
This sequence comes from Bacteroidales bacterium, assembly GCA_045616665.1. Lineage (GTDB taxonomy): Bacteria > Bacteroidota > Bacteroidia > Bacteroidales > WCHB1-69 > RUG11690. The sequence goes on from JAZLHE010000012.1 coordinate 4,372, forward strand.
TGCTTTGATGATGTCTGAGGTGATGGTGTCTTCGCGGTTGAAAATACCGCCGGAAAAGCCCATAGAACCATTTTCTCCCAGACCGGCGGAAAGGAAAATATTGCCAAATTTGCTTTCGTTGAAACAAAAGTCTGTAGCCATCATTTTGCCGAGAACGAAGAAATTTCCTTTACGGGTGGTGAAGGTGGCGTTGGCCGACAGATTGCCGTCAAAGCTAATGCCGCTCAGGAAGTTGTTGACCAGTCCAATGTCAATGTCGTTGATGTCGATGTTTAGTTTGTCGTCTTCTTGCTTGGAATAAACGCCGTCAATTTTCAATGAACTCTGTTCATTGCCAAAAACGAGATTGTCCACCAAAATGCGAGAATCTTGAATTTGGATGGCATTCAGATTATTAAAATGGAAAATATAATCGTTAAGCAGTATTTTTGAATCGGTGATTTTGGCAATGAGATTGTGTTTGTCTCTTGCGTTAAAAGTGCCGGTAATAAGCGAATGGTCGCGGCTTGTATCGGCAAGATCCTTCCAAGACAATTGAAAGTCGATGAATGATTTTTCAACTTCGGTTTTCAAGGCGATATCGTGAATGGATAGGAAAGATGCGCCGTCGTTGTGGATCGATATTGAGTCCCCGCTAATATCAATGAAAAGATTTTTATTCACGTTGGTTCGCACATTGGCCTTCAAATTAGCGACAAAATAAGCGTTTTTGTAACTTGCTTCGGGAATTCCGATAAGGATGTGGTCGTCTTGCGATGTTTGGTCGATGTGAACGTCGGCAACACAATTTTCCGTAATATACAATTCTGGAAGAAAGATATCCAGCAAAGGTTGAACATCATAAGTTTCGACATAAAGATTAAAATACTTGTTTACATCAGTATTCTTTTTGATGTATTTGTTGATTGACGCGTGACGTTCGGGAAGCAGGTTGGGTATAAAACGATAGGCATAGTTGATCAAGGAGTCTTTAATGTCGTCGTATTCATAGTTGGTGTTGAGAGTGGCATTCACAAAATTGGAAGAAAAAATGATTTTGTGTAAGCCGGATTGCGTATTGATAGCGGTGCACCTGATTCTGTCGCTGACGATGGGCAGGTCGCCATTTTTGATTTGCAGTCCGTCAATTCCTACGAATCCGTTGACATCGTATAAGTCGTTTCCGCAAATATTCAGACTGAGGGAATCTAAGGCCATAGCGATATCGGGATCGTTTTGCGCCACGTAAACCAATCGGTCAAAACCCTTTGCCGAGACAGAGTCCACGGCAGGCATATAGGATGCGATATTGCTGAAATTGATGTAAGGGCAAGACAGATAGGCCTGAATATTGGGATTGAGAAGTGTTAAGTCTGCCAGACCGTTAAAATCAAGGTTGATATTTTGATCGTCTGAATTGAGGTGAACAGTGCATTTCTTATCGCTGAAATTTCCGTCAAGCCCAATGTTGGAAACCGGGTAACCGAATAAGTCGAAGCGAGAGAATTTGCTGTGAAGATTGGCAGTCAGCGTTTCTAAAAATTGGGGGTTGTCTTGAGGATCATCAAAATTTCCGTCAACATCAAGGTTGAAATGGACTTGCCCAAAAGTTTTGCTGTTGTGGAGCAATCGTCCAAGTTGAAGGTTGGAAGAGGCCATTTTGCCCTTCAGATCAATATGTTGCCCTTTGTCCGTGGTGTTAAGGTCAGCCGTTAATTGTCCTAAGTCCGTGATGACCAACAATTCACTGTTTATCATTGGAAAATAACCATTTAACTTGCCGTAAAGTTGCACATTGCCCAGGCGTTTGACGATGTCGGGCAGGTTAAGTGGCTTTCCTTGAGGAAGTTTGAAGGAAGAAAGTTCCACCATATTCAGATTGGATTCGCAAAAGTCAAGATTCCAAATGGAATTGTTGAAATCGGTGACGTTTTTCAGTGCGAAATCTCCTGAAAAATGAGTTTTTTTACCCAAATGGCAGGTAAAATTCTTCAATTTCATATCATTGACGCAGCCGTTGACTTGTCCGCTGAAATACAGGGTGTCGTCCATTCCTCGGATAGCATCGGCATAGCAGGCGGCATCGGTCAGGCAAAATTCAGAAGGACGAACGTTGGCGGTAATTTGTACGCTGTCCAAAAAGTCGCCCAGTCTGGTCCAGTCGCTGTAATCGAATTTCAAATCTAAATCCAAATTGCTGTTCTCTGTCAAAAGCTTGCAATGGTCGAAGCGAAGGCCGTGTCCGTTGATGTCAAAGTCGCCGGAACCTTTGATGAGGCGGAACCCGAAGTATTGGTCAAAGCCGATTTGCTTGATGGCGGCAGAAATGTCATCGTTGAAAACCTGGAACTTCTTGGCATTGAAGTCAATGTGTCTAAGTTCGAAAAAACCGGGGTCAAATTTCTGTCCTTCGATGTAGGGCGTTTGCTGCTGGATATTTTGGTTGGCGATGGAGAAATGGGAGTTGATAAGTTTGAGATGATTTATGCGCAGAATAAAGTCGGACGGTTTTTCTTTGGGTTTGGAAATATGTGCCACCCAGTCGGAGATGTTGACCACAGAATCGCCTTTATAGGTAACCAATGTCACATCGGCTTCGTTGGCAGTGACGTTGAAGAAATGCAGTGTGAGAGGTTGTAAATCCAAAGACTTAAATCTTCCTTTGACGTGTTTGACCGTAATCATCGGTTGCTGGTGCATATCACGGATGATAAAGTCGTCGGCGGCAATGCGGAGGTCGGGCGTGACATAGATTCTTTTGACTCCGATTTCCGCACCCCACTGGTTAGAAATGAATCCGGTTACTTTTTGTACGACAAAATTCTGAATAGGCGGCACAAAGAACAATCCAACTACCAATAAATCAAGGGCAATAAAAATACCGATGATCCAGAGTAGCACCGTTGCGATTTTTTTAGTAATTTTGCCTTTCAAAATATTCAGTTTATGTCAACTTATATTCTTGGTATTGAATCTTCGTGTGATGACACTTCCGCAGCCGTCATTGCCGATACTACAATTCTCTCCAATGTCATTGCTAGTCAGAAAGTTCACGCCGAATATGGGGGCGTGGTTCCTGAACTCGCATCGCGTGCTCATCAGCAAAATATCATTCCCGTCGTGGACACCGCACTTCACCGTGCAAAGATAACAAAAAATCAAATAAGTGCAATAGGCTTTACAAATGGTCCCGGATTGCTTGGTTCGTTGCTCGTCGGCAATTCTTTTGCCAAAGCGATGGCCTTCAGTTTGGACGTTCCTCTGATAGAGGTTAACCATCTGCAAGCCCACGTTTTAGCTAACTTTCTGAATAAGGAAGGTGGCGATAACGCGAAGCCTCGTTTTCCCTTTTTGTGCCTTACGGTTTCGGGTGGTCACACCCTGTTGCTCAAGGTGAATGACTATTTCGATATGGAGCGTTTGGGAGGAACCATCGATGATGCTGCGGGTGAGGCTTTTGACAAAGCCGCCAAGATTATGGGTTTGCCATATCCCGGAGGCCCCGTTATTGACAAGTTGGCCGCACAAGGCGACCCGAAACGCTTTCAATTCGCGATTGCCCATTTGCCGGGACTGGATTACAGCTTTAGCGGTTTGAAAACGTCTTTTCTTTATTTCGTTAGAGATGAATTGAAGAAAAATGAAAATTTCATTCAGGATAATCTGAATGATTTGGCGGCTTCTATGCAATATGCCATTATCAAGTCATTGACCAATAAGGTGATTATGGCACTGAAACAGTACGACTGCCAGGATTTGGTGCTGGCGGGTGGCGTGTCGGCCAATAAGGGCTTGCGTGCCGCGATGCAGCAGGTGGCCGACAAATATCACAGGAATCTGATTCTGCCCACCATTGACTTGACAACGGACAACGCCGCGATGATTGCCGTATGTGCCTATTTCAAATATCAGAAAAAAGAATTTACGACTTTAGATGCCGTCCCATATAGTTCTTGCTAATCTTTTTGTCTATGGAAACTCCCGACCTGGTCTTGTTGGATCCTTATCTGAAACCGTATAAACAGGCACTCGCCCGCCGACATCAGCTGGCGGTATTGCGAATGCTGGACTTGACCGACGGTCGTTGCCCGTTGAAAGATGTGGCTAACCATCATTTGTATTATGGTTTGCATAAAACTGCCTACGGCTGGGTGTTTAGAGAAAAAGCTCCTCACGCTAAACAAATGTTCCTTTATGGCGATTTTTCCTATTGGCAGGTGAATCCCTTGTACGAATTGCATCCGGTGGGACAGGGCGATTGGGAAATCGAACTGCCGCTCAATTTTCTGAAACACGGTATGCTGTACCGTCTGTGGATGGTGTGGCAGGACGGTGCCGATGACCGCTTGCCTTCGTGCGTGACACGGGTGGTGCAAGATGAACAGACAAAGGTCTTTTCGGCACAGGTGTGGGATCCCGAGAAGTCATACGAGTTCCGAAATTTGTCGCCGAAAAAGCCTGAAATTCCGTTGATTTACGAAGCGCATATCGGAATGTCTTCGGAAAAGGAGGAGATTTCTTCGTGTTGGGCATTTAAGGAATATGTGCTTCCTCGTATTAAGAATTTGGGCTATAATACGATACAGCTGATGGCGATACAGGAACATCCGTATTATGGTTCTTTTGGCTATCAGGTTTCCAACCTGTTTGCTCCCACTTTCCGTTTTGGAACACCGGAAGAATTGAAGGAACTTGTCGATACAGCGCACGGTATGGAAATTTCGGTGGTGCTGGATGTGGTTCATTCTCACGCCGTCTCGAATGTGAAAGAGGGACTTTCTCGCTTTGACGGTTCTGAAACGCTGTATTTCCACGGAGGGGAAAGAGGTAGGCATCCGGTTTGGGATTCGCGCTGTTTTGATTATGGAAAACAGGAAACCATCACTCTGCTTTTGTCTAATTTGAAATATTGGCTTGAGGAATTTCATTTTGACGGCTTTCGCTTTGACGGGGTGACGAGTATGTGTTATTGGAATCACGGCATTGGCGTAGATTTCGTGAATTATGACCAGTATTTCGATGCCAATGTCGATGAAGACGCAATCGTCTATCTTACAATGGCTAATCAGTTGGTGAAAGAGGTGAATCCCAATGCCCTGACCATTGCTGAAGATGTGAGTGGAATGCCTGGAATGGCCTTCCCCGTTTCTCGTGGAGGTATTGGATTCGATTATCGGATGTCTATGGGAATTGCCGATTTTTGGACGAAAATCATTAAGGAACGGACTGATGAACAATGGAGCGTGGGTGAACTGTTCTTTAAGATGACAGATCATAGAATTGAGGAAAAAACGATTAATTATGCCGAAAGTCACGATCAGGCTATGGTTGGTGACAAGACATTGATATTTAGGTTGATAGATAAGTTTATGTATGATTCTATGTCGGTGTTTACACCCAATGTGACGGTGGATCGTGGGGTGGCCTTGCATAAGTTGATACGCCTGCTGACTTTGACGCTGGCCAATGGCGGCTATCTGAATTTTATGGGCAATGAGTTCGGGCATCCGGAATGGATAGATTTTCCGAGGGAAGGAAACAATTGGTCGATGAAGTATGCCCGTCGGATGTGGTTTTTGGCCGATGATGAAAATTTGAAGTACCACGCACTCAACGAGTTTGACAAGGTTATGATTCATACGGTGACGGCTTCGGAAATGTTGAAGTATGCTGTTGAGTTGCTGTTGCAGAATGAAGCCGATCAAGTCTTGGCTTTTCGTCGCGGTGGTACGATGGTCGTTTTTAATTTTAATCCTGAAAAATCTTATACAGATTATGAAATTTCCTGTCAGTCAGGAAATTATAAAATGATACTGAATACGGATAATCCCGTATTCGCCGGTTTTGGTAATGTTGATGAAACGTTGAACTACCATTCTTACGAGAAAAATGGAAATCATTATGTAAAAATGTATCTTCCGTCTCGAACCGCGATGGTGTTGTCGTGCCAATAAATCATAAAAAGTGAAACAATGAAGTGTATTTATAACCCATTGACGGAACCTTATTTTAATCTCGCAGTCGAAGAATATTTGCTTGATAATGTGGATGATGACATTTTTATGCTCTGGCGGAACGAACCTTCCATCATTGTTGGAAAATTCCAAAATTCGCTGGCTGAAATCAATGTGGATTATGTAAAGGAAAATGGCATAAAGGTCGTTCGGCGGCAGACGGGTGGGGGAGCCGTTTTCCACGATTTGGGAAATTTGAATTTTACTTTTGTGGAAAGCAACAGCAACGGCAATTTCAGGACTTTCACGGAACCGATTTTGGAAGTGCTGCACCAAATGGGGGTGGATGCTCGTTTTGAAGGTCGTAATGACTTGACTGTCAATGGAATGAAAATATCTGGAAATGCTCAATGCGTGCATCATCACCGAATGCTTCATCACGGGACTTTATTGTTTTCATCTGAAATGACGGATTTGTCTAAAGCATTAAAAGTCAATCCGTTGAAATTTCAAGACAAAGCGGTGAAGTCGGTGAGGAAGCGGGTGACAAACATCAGTGAGTATCTGGAAGACAAAAATTTGACGGTTTTGGATTTCGCCAACCGGATTATGCGGTATATTTTGACTTCGCGTCCCGATGCCGAAACCTACGCATTTTCTGAAGAAGAAATTCAGTATATCCGTCGTTTGACGGAAGAAAAGTACGCTACTTGGGAATGGAATTTTGGCAGTTCACCCAAATATACTTTCCATAAGTCGGCAAAAACAGCTGGCGGTATTGTGGAATTATACCTTTCTATCAACAAGTCGCTGATACGGGAAGCTAAAATTTATGGTGATTTTTTTGCCCGAAAAGATATTTCTGAATTAGAGGAAAAATTAGTTGATCTTCAGCATAATGAACAGGATTTGGATGAGTTGTTATCTGCGATAGAGCTGTCGGAGTACATCAATGGCATTACGGAAGAGGAATTTAAATCTTTGTTTTTTTAGTTGATTTTTGTGTAATTTTGCACATCAAATTTAATACTGATGAATAAGGTCTCGGAAAACCCTTTAAAAAACCGAAAATTATCTGCTTTAACCATAATCGTCGGTTTGCTGATCACCTGCTATTTGACGGCTAATGTAATGGCTGTCAAGTTGATAAATATTGCGGGAATTACTATTTTTGATGCGGGAACCATCATTTTTCCCATTGCCTATCTGTTAGGAGATGTGCTGACGGAAATTTGGGGGTATTCCACGGCGAAACGAGTCATCTGGCTGACTTTTTTCTGCGAGATTTTTTTTACTTTGTTCACTTGGGTTGCTATTTGGCTGCCATTTCCTGCCGAAACCGTAGCCAGTGCGGAGGCGTATCAGAAAGTTTTCACCTTTGTGCCACGTATCACGGCGGCTTCCCTATTGGCGTTTCTTTGCGGCGAATTGGTCAATGCCTGGTCAATGGAAAAAATTAAAATTAAAACCGAAGGCAGGCATTTGTGGCTGCGTGCGATAGGATCTTCGTTTTTTGGTTATGTTGTTGATACGGCGATTTTTGTAGTGGTGGCTTTCGCTGGGGCGGTGCCGTTGTCGGCCATTGGTTCGATGATTCTCATTCAGGTGCTGGTAAAACTCTTGCTGGAGGCTTGTGCAGCTACGCCTTTGCTGTATTTCGTGGTGAATCAACTCAAAAAAAAGAACAATCTACTTTTGTAAATTGTTCTTTTCGGTTTTGGGCGGCGGGTCGGACTCGAACCGACGACCCTCGGAACCACAATCCGGTACTCTAACCAACTGAGCTACAGCCGCCATATTTGTGACTGCAAAAATACAAAAAAATATTTTGTAATGCCGTTTTTTGAAAAAATAATTTCCAGTTTGATATAAATGGTTGAATATTAGTTGCTTATTAGTATTTTTCGACATTCTTCAAAGCATAAGGCGTTCATCAGTTGTATCTTTTTTTCTTTAAAATGAGGAATGCCTTTGAAATAATTGGCATAATGTTTGCGCATTTCTAAAATGCCGGTTCGCTCGTTTTTCCATTCGATGGAGTGTCGCAAGTGCTTCAGGCAAATCTCCACTTTCTCTTCGTAAGTGGGAATGCTTGGTGTTTTGCCATTAACATATTCTTTGATCTGCTTGAAAATCCAGGGATTTCCGATGGCGGCGCGTCCCACCATAATGGCATCGACACCATATTGGTTTTTGTATTCGACTGCTTTTTCGGCACTGTCGATGTCACCGTTGCCAATGACGGGAATGTGCATACGCGGGTTGGCTTTTACCTCTCCAATCAAGGTCCAGTCGGCGGTGCCGCTGTACATTTGCGAGCGGGTGCGGCCGTGGATGGTGATGGCGCTGATGCCAATGTCCTGAAGCATTTCGGCAGCCTCGACGATGGGTTTGTCGGTTTCTTCCCAACCCAGTCGAGTTTTTACGGTGACGGGCAGGTTTACGGCGTCAACCACCGCCTTGGTGAGGCGTACCATTTTGGGAATGTCCTTCAAAATGGCAGAGCCCGCGCCTTTGGTAACGACTTTTTTCACGGGACAGCCCCAGTTGATGTCTATAAAGTCGGGGTGTGCGCTTTCCGCTATGCGTGCGGCCGCAATCAATGAATCTTCATCGTGTCCGAAAATCTGTATGCCAAAGGGTCGCTCGCTTTCGTCAAAGTGCATTTTTTTGATGCTTTTATCCACTTCTCTCGAAAGTGCGTCGGAAGAAATAAATTCCGAAATGAGAATGTCTGCGCCAAAATCCTTGCAAATGCCTCGAAACGGCGGGTCACTGACCTCTTCCATCGGGGCAAGGTAAACCGGAAAGGCATATTGGTCAAGGATTTTTTTGATGGGATTCATCTGCAAATGAATTTATTGATATTGTTGAATGAAATAATAAATCAAAATAAGGTGTAATATGAAAAATATAGGTGCTGAAATGATGAATTTGAGGTGCTTGGTCTTGTGGCGAAATAACCACATCCCGATTAATGCTCCCAGTGAGCCTCCAATCAGGGCGACAAACAGCAACACCCATTCTGGAATTCGCCAGAGGTCTTTTTTCGCCTTGAATTTGTCGATGCCAAAAAGCAAAAAGCTGAAAATGTTGACGAAAACCAAATAGATTAGGAGAGCTTTCATTATAAATTTCTTTCTTTCGCAAAAATACAAAAAAATGTAATGATGAATGAGCGTATTCTGCGAAAATATTGTATTTTTGTAAATTAATTTGCTAAATATGGAAAAGATAGCAGTACTTGATAAAACTTTTGTCAAATATATTCCTGTGCAAGAAGTGAACGCCGCGACCGAACGCGTGGCACAGCAGATTAACGAGGATTATAAAAATGACAAGCCCATACTTTTGGTGAACTTGAACGGGGCTATGATTTTTGCTGCCGAACTGATGCAGAAATTGACGATGCCGTGCCGAGTTTCTTGTATTAAGTTCGTGTCATACAGTGGAATGCAATCCACTCATAATGTGATGCCGCTGCTGGGTCTGAATGAAGATTTGACGGGCGAGCGTGTGATTATCGTGGAAGATATCGTCGATACGGGTGAAACCTACGAGCATTTGTGCGAGGTGTTGCAAGCTGCCAAGGTGAAGGACGTGCGGATGGCTACGATGGCGCTCAAGACCGATGTTTATAACAAATCCATCCCCGTGCATTATGTGGGCTTGCCGATTCCCAACAAATTTGTCGTGGGACACGGTTTGGATTACGATGGCTGGGGACGGAATTTGCCTGATATTTATCAGGTGTGTGATTAGTGATCAGTGAACTGAAGGATGAAGTGTTTGATAATGGGAAATTATGTTAACGTAGTAATTTTGAATTATTTACAATTTTGTTTGGCGAGAGGAAATGACGGGAAAGAAAAATAGTACAATACAAAATAGTTATGAATAACAATCAATTTAACATCGTTTTGCTGGGTGCACCGGGAAGTGGCAAAGGCACTCAGGCTCCTAAATTAATGGAGAAATTCAAGTTGCATCACATTTCTACCGGCGATATGTTCCGTAAGGAAATCGCCTCTCAATCGCCTATCGGCATCAAGGCCAAAAGTATCATTGATAATGGCGGACTTTGCCCCGATGACGTTACTTTGGATATGCTGAACAGTTATTTGTCCAAGTTGGGCGAATGCAAAGGCTACATTTTGGATGGCGTTCCCCGTACGATCGAGCAGGCTCAAATGTTGGATGGCGTCAATTATGACAAACCCGTCGGCATTTCCAAGGTTGTTTACATCAAGATTGATGAAGAAGAAATCATTAAGCGTATTTTGAAACGTGCCGCAGAATTAGGCCGTACCGATGATACTCCTGAAGTGGCAAAAAATCGTACCGAACAGTATTTCAAATTAACCCATCCTTTGATTGACTATTACAAAAAACAAGGAAAATTAATCGAAATCAACGGTATGCAGACTATCGACGAGGTTTTTGCGGATATTTGCAAGGCTTTAGAATAGTTTGTTCCTTATTTTGATCGATGATAGGGACGCTTGCGTTGACTTTTGTCTTCGTGAGCGTCTTTTTTGTTGAAGAACCAGGAATTTTGCTCGCGTTTTTCCTGCATATTGCGGGCAACATAGACTTTTTCTCCAGTATAAGGGTCGAAGCCCAAGTAGTACATCGCCGTGGCGTAGGTCATCGGAGTGGGGGTGAAGTCCTGCACCTGGTCCGTCAGCAGGTGGCACTGATGAGACACCTTGGACAAGTCTTTCATGTCTTGCATCGTGCATCCGGGATGTGAAGAAATGAAGTAGGGGATAAGTTGTTGGTTTTTGCAGGATTTCCGATTTTCGTTGTTGAATTTTTCTAAAAAAAGTTTGAATTTCTCGAAATCCGGTTTGCGCATTTTTTGCAGCACGTGCGAGGCCGTATGTTCAGGAGCCACTTTTAATCGTCCGGAAACGTGGTGGTTGACGACTTCGCGGATATAGTCGCTTAAACCGTTTTCCTGATCTGTCTGCTTTTCATTCAGGAGCATATCGTAGCGAATGCCGCTGCCGATGGTTATTTGTTTTACTCCATTGATTTTGGAAGCCTTGCGGTATAAGTCGATGATGGGTTTGTGGTTGATGTTGAGGTTGGGGCATACTTTCGGGAAAATGCACGAAGGACGGCAGCATTGCGCACAGGCCTCGGTGTTTTTTCCGTGCATTTGGTACATATTGGCGGAAGGTCCTCCCAAGTCGGAAATATGTCCTTTGAAGTAGTCGCGTTGGGCCAAATCTGCCACTTCCGCCAAAATGGATTTCTCGGAACGCGAAGCCACGAACTTTCCCTGGTGGGCGGCAATGGCACAGAAACTGCATCCGCCAAAGCATCCTTTGTGAATATTGATGGAATTTTTAATCATTTCGAAGGCCGGAATGGGACCGCGTTTCAAGTACTTGGGATGCGGAGCGTTCATCATCCGGTCAAAAAAGGAATATTTGTCCATTTCTTCTTCCGTGGCGATGTCGAATGGCGGATTGATGACGACAAATTCTTTGCCGTGAGGCTGAATCATTGGCCGTTGACGGTGTTTGTTGGTTTCTTTTTCAAAAATGACAAAGTCTTCGGCATATTTCCGCTTGTCTTTTTGTTCTTCTTCGAAAGAATGAAGCCAAATTGTGTCTTTTTCTTCCTTTATGGCTGAAAAACTTTGGCTGAGATAGCCAATTTGGGGAATATCGTGTAGAGTTTCTTTCCAATTTCCTTTCTCAATGGCTTTGGCTACGGCAGTGATGGGGCGTTCGCCCATACCATATATTAATATATCGGCACCGCTGTCAGCGAGAATGGACGGCTTGAAACTGTCGCTCCAGTAGTCGTAGTGGGCCAGTCGGCGCATTGAGGCTTCCACACCGCCGATGACGATGGGCGTGTCGGGGTAAAGTTTGCGGATAATTTGCGAATAAACGATGGTGGCGTAGTCGGGGCGGAAGCCGGCTCGTCCTCCGGGAGTATAGGCGTCATCGCTGCGAAGTCGCTTGAAGGCAGTGTAGTGGTTGACCATCGAATCCATATTGCCTGCCGTGATGCCGAAGAACAGACGGGGTTTGCCCAACTTCTTAAAATCGCGAAGGTCATCCTGCCAGTTGGGTTGCGGCAAAATGGCCACGCGATAACCTTCTGCCTCTAAGCAACGTCCAATGACTGCCGCCGCAAAGGAAGGGTGGTCGATATAGGCGTCGCCGCTGACCAGGACCACATCTACCTCGTCCCAACCTAAATAGTCGAGTTCGTTTTTCGTTATGGGTAGAAAATGTTTGGTCATCGTCTTCGTTTTTTTTTTTGCTTGCAAAAATAATGTTTTTTATTATTCAAGTTCGCCTTCTTTTATCTCACAACGGACGGAATATTTATGCAAAACATTTCCGTCTTTGTCATAATGAATGAACTTGCCGTGTAAAGAATCGTAGAAAAAGTCTTCTTCCATATTGATTTGTCCGTTATCGTAATAAAACAAGGTTTTTCCGTGCCGTACGTCGTCAACATAGTCTATGGATTGGTAGATTTGACCATTGGGATAGTAGAATATTTCCGCACCATTCAGAAGGTCATCCGTATAATGCCTTGTCATAAAAGTTTGACCGTTAGGATAGTAAATAGACAATGCTCCGTCATATAAGCCATTGTCGAAATGGACGACGGCTCCCAATTTTCCATTGGGATAATAGGCCTTCACTTCTAATTCGTCTTTGCCAATCAAGACCGCCTCAGACATTGTTCCGTCAGCTTTGGCATAGGCAATGGATACCAGTCCGTCATCTTCCCACATCGTTTCAAACAGCAAAGTTTTCCCATCTGGAGCATAATAAGACGAAATACCATCTCTATAGTTATTTAAAAAGGAGCATTCCGACAGTAATTTGCCTGAATGATAATGTTTTACCATACCTTCTGCTAAATCATTCTCTAAATACGCTTCAGCAGATATTTTGCCATTAATATCGTAATTATATTGTATGCAAAAACCGTTTCCGCCTTGCGTTTTTTGTTCGGACGATTTTTGGCAAAGTATATTAAAACTACGTAAATTGTCCTTGGGCATGCCACCTACATAACAGGTTGTATCAATCAGATTTCCGTTGAAGTCATAAGTGCGCACGGTGCCGTGCAGCTTGCCTGCCACGACCGGGCCTTCTTTCAGTAATTGGCCGTCGTAACTGCGGTAATGCATAGTGCCGTTCCCATTGGAAAATGTGTCAACCGATATTACTTGCCCATTTGGGTCGTATTGTTTTCCCAATACGATCAAATCTTCATTATAGTAGTTTTCCATCATTCTTTGTCCTTCAGGAAAGTAGTCATAAGTTGCCACCGGCTTTTTTTCACTATTATAACGGTGAATGGACTTTATCCTCTCGTTAGGATAGTAGGTATATGAAATGCCTTTGATACTGTCATTCTCCATATAGTATTCTTCATTGACGCTATTGGCGGCATTATTGTAATAACTTACAAACAGACCGTTGGCTTTTCCGTTTTTATATTCGCAGTATGTTTTCATACGGCCATTGGGGTAATACTCTTTTGTGCTGCCGTGGTATTCTCCGTCTTTATATTCTATTTCGTAGCGTAATTGGCCGTTGGGATAGAAATTTCTTTCAACGCCATTTTTGATGCCATTGGATGTTATCTGTACTTCTCTCAGTTTATAACCGTATTCTGAATAAATTTCGACTAAAACGGTTTTTGTCCCTATCGGATAGATTTTTCTCACGGAACTGTCGGCATTGAGAACAGTTACTTTCGTAATTTTTTCATTGTTAAACTCCAATGTTTCCATTGGATGTCCCAAATTATTGTAGTAAGTGAACATAATAGGTTCATCTTTCTTGAAAATCATTTTGGAATTCAATTTTCCATTTCTATGATAGCTGAAAGATTCACCGTCTGAAGCTCCTTCGTCATCAAAGTTTTCGATAGAGGAGACAGAACCGTCAGGAAAATAGGAAATCCATTTTCCCACTCTGTTCCCATTCATTTGAAAACCTTCCTTTTCTTTGGCTCCGCTTTGATAGTAGGAAACGTAGGCGTTTTTTTCGTTTTTTGCCCCTACCGTATATTTTGCGTGCAATTCTCCCGTAGGATAATAGGTCTGTTGAAGTCCGGCATAATCACCGGCGTCATAATGAAAGATGCCCGACAGACAGCCCTGGTCATCGTAAGCCAATTCTTCGCCTTGCCGTTCGTCGTTCGTTACATACATCTTGTCAATCAACACTCCGGCATTATTGTATTTCAATACCAGCCCATCAACATTATTCTGTTTAAGCGTTGTGGAGAGGATTGTAAATTGTTCATTGGTAAGAGGTGCGTGGGTATAAATGGTGCACTTTCCATTGTATTTGTTATCTTTGACCTGACAGGTTTCCGACACTTCATTGTTTTCGAAAGTCGTAGTGAAAATCTGTTCCCCATTGGCGAAATCGTTGATGGTTTTTATTTGTCCATTCAAATTTAACAATGTCCATCGTCCGTCTTCTTGGCGCATATTGCCAGTGGCATTCAGATTTCTGACTCCCCATGCCTGCAGAATAAAGTTTGTTGAATAGATGTAGGAAGTGTCTCCCGGATGCTCAATGCCAAGCCCTTTAATGGCAATGTTTTCCAGTTGCAGGGATATGACTGACAACAAAGAATTAAAGTCTTTGTGCATTTTTGATGCTTTGAGTGCAACTTTGTTATTATCTGCATTCGTATTTTGGAACTGATAATAAGACATCACGTTAAAGTTCTTGTTTTGTAACATTTGCTTGGCAAAAGGGACGTACAGCATATCTTCAATGGCACGGGATTGGGGGCGTTCCACCACTTCTTCAAATACCAGCTGGTTGTTTTTTACCACATCGTGGTCGATTTTTGACAAGGCGTGGAATTTCTTAGAATTAGCGGTATGCCTATTGATGTCGTTTATAATGGGCTGATACAAGCGATTGAGTTCTTCGTAGGTGTCTGAGATGACAACGTCGTTTTCCAAATTGTAGGCGGAAACTCCGCGATCATAAATGTCGTTTAATTCCTGCAATGCCGTAATAACAAAATCTGAATTAGGGTTTAATACGATGCTGTAATTGAGTGCCAAAATTCCCGGAACCGTATAACCCATTTTCAGATAGCACATTCCGTAACCATAATGGCTGCCGGCGTGGCTGGGTTTGAGAAAGATGGCCTTTTTGAAACACTCAAGAGCCTTTTCGTAATTTTCTGTTCTTAACAAAGACAATCCCTTGTTGAAATACAGCAAATGGTTGTAGGGGTGCTTTTCCAGGGCAAGATCGTATGTGGCGACGGCTTTTTCATATTCGCCGATTTCGTCATAGCTGCTACCTAAAACTTCGCAAATTTGATTCAAACTGACGTTTTGCACAGGATTGTCTAATAGTTTCTGCATCGTCAGGATGGCTTCACGGTATTCACCTGAAGCGTATTGTACATAACCTTGTTCGTACAAAACATAATCATAGAGAGGGTCGGCGAAAGGCACTTTGGCGTATTCTGCCAGCGCTTCCCCGTACTTGCCGGCATCCGCATATTCGATTCCTTTTAGGATAATATCCCTTGAATTGACATTGGTCAGATTTTTCGTTTTTTGTGCATGGGAAGTAAGCACGGCTGCAAAAACGAATAAAAAAACGATACTTTTTTTCATATTCTAAATGTTTGGTTGTTTGTTGTTGATTGATGGATGTGAAATTATGAAATTTTGCAGTGATTGACCGATAATTTCACTTTAACACACGAAATTCTAATAATGTATGCAAAAATACAACTTTTTTCGGAAATTAGACGGTTGTTGACAGTATTAATATTTTTTCGAGATAAAGTTTCCAGCATTTTTTTTGTTTGCCGTTTTGGCCGGCATGGACAGCGGACGGAGTCTGCAGTGTTGAGCGGGGCAATGACGTGAGGACTGGACACCACGGAGAGGGGCAACGTGGCGGAAGTGTATTTAAAACCCTGGCCGATAGCATAAGGCAATTGCATGGTGAAGCGCAATTGCGGGCGTTAAATGCTGTCAATAAGATGGCGACTTTGCGTAACTGGTTGATAGGACATTATATGGTTGAATATGAACAGCTTGGTAACGATAGGGCAAACTATGGCGATAGATTGCTGAAACGATTGGAAACGGCTGTGAATACCAAGGGGTTGAACGAGACGCTTTTCAAAAATGCACGCACTTTCTATACTTTGTATCCTTCTGTTGGAACTCTTTTTGGAGAAACATTTTGCTGATTTGGTGTTTTACAACAGACTGCTTCACTGCAACGTCATTGTGGAATTGAAAAATGATGAATTTCACCACGAATATTTAGGACAATTGAATGCCTATGTTTCATATTATCGGGAAAACGAAATGGTGGCAGGCGATAACCCACCTATTGGCATTCTGCTGTGTACCCATAAAGGACCAAAGATGGTAGAGTACGCCATTGCTGGAATGGATAACCACTTGTTCGTCTCTTTATACTTGCTGCAGTTGCCCGACAAAAAAGTACTTGAGGGTTTTTTGATTAAACAGAATCTTGAGGAGAACTAAACGCGAGAATTTACACCCGAAAAAATGCTACTTTTGCAAAAAAAATATCAAAAATGAAAAAATGCTGTTTTTTCCTGCTGTGTTGGCTGATGACGTGCGTGGCAATGGCCGACGGCCCGTTCCGCGCTCACCGTTTTGACAGCTTTACCGTGCTGAAAATCGATACTTCCGATGTGGTCTTCGTGGGCAACAGCATCACGGATATGCACGATTGGGCACAGGCCTTCGACAATCCCCATTTTCTGAATCGGGGCGTGTCCGGGGCATTGTCGTCAGAAATTCTCGAACATCTTGACGAAGTGCTGAAAGGTCGGCCCAAAGCCATCTTTCTGATGATTGGCACCAACGACTTGGGTTCGGGTTTTGCGCCGGAATATGTTGCTGGAAATGTCCGTCTGATGATGGAGAAAATTCAAAAAATATCACCGTCCACAAAAATTTATCTGGAAAGCATTTTGCCGAGTACGGTCGGAATACGCACGTTGGAAGCGGAAAAACGAACCAATGAACTGATTCAGCAGCTGGCTTCCGAGTATCACGTTGCTTATATAGATTTATGGAATCCGCTGTTCGATATCTGTATGAATCGTACCAACACGCTGGACGGCCTGCATCTCAAGGCGTCTGGCTATAAGATTTGGTGCGACTTGATTGCGCCGTATTTGGATGCGGCTTGTGTCTATCCTGCGAATACCGTCGATGAACAAAATGATGCCGGACTTTGGGGTTCGTGGGGAATGCGGGCTACGTATTTCAGTGTCCTGCCCGTAAAAAGTACGGACATATTGTTCTTCGGCGATGAAATGGTGAAGTGCGGTGAATGGGCCGAATTGCTCCAAAACAACTGCGTTCGAAATCTGGGAACAGGGTGGGGCTACGACGAAACCATAGACAATATCGGCATTACCGCCGCTATGGCTGAGGCCGCGTTGAACAATCATTTCTCCGAAAAAATATCCCCTGAAGCCATTGTCGTCTATACTGGAACCGGTAATATCAATGGAAACACCCCCTTGGATTCGGTGAAAATTCAATATCAAAATCTGCTGAAAAAACTGAAAAATTACGCTCCGGAAAGTAAGTTGTATTTGTTGAGCTTGATGCCCACGGAAACGGAAAACGAGAGAATCATCGTTTTCAATGACTATGTGCGGCAATGGTGCGAGCAGACGGATAATGCGGAATATGTGGATATTTTTACGCCGCTATCCAAGCAGAATCGGACAAATCCTGATTTTTTCAAGGGTAATTATCTTTACGGAAAGGGTTATCTGAAAGTGTCGGAAGCGCTTTATTCTGCGTTTTCTTCAGCAAAGAAAAACAAATAAATCGAGGGAAAAAATCAAATAATTTTATTGTGTTGATTGTTATGAAAATTTTTGTATCTTTGCACCCCGAAAAAGAATCGTAAAAAAAGTTTTAAAAAGTAAAATTTATTATGTATTTATCAACAGAAGTTAAACAGAAGATTTTTGAAGATTACGGAAAAAGCCAAGTTGATACCGGCTCACCCGAAAGCCAAATCGCTCTTTTCACCCACCGTATCAAACACCTTACGGAACACGTGAAAACAAACAAGAAAGACCTTGTTACCAAACGTTCTTTGATTGCTCTCGTAGGTAAAAGAAAAAGAATGCTTGAATATCTGAAACAACAAGATATCGAACGTTACAGAGCTATCGTTAAGAAGTTAGGTTTAAGAAAATAATTTTTTACCATAATGCAAATAGAAAGGCAATTTCTTCCAAATTGCCTTTCTTGCTATTTATTTGCACGCATTATTTATTTTAAATTGATTTTAGATGATTGACAATAGTATAGAAAAAACTTTCAAGACAACCACTTTCGATTTGGGAGATGGTCGCCAGGTGACTATTGAGACCGGTAAGCTTGCCAAGCAGGCCGACGGTTCTGCCGTGGTCAGAATGGGTAACACAATGTTGCTGGCTACTGTTTGCTGCAAAAAAGAGGCCGCAGAGAATGCCGACTTTATGCCTTTACAAGTTGAATATCAGGAAAAATACGCCGCTGTCGGTCGCTTTCCTGGCGGATTCTTCAAACGCGAAAGCCGTCCTTCTGAATATGAAATCCTGATTGCCCGTCTGGTTGACCGTGCGCTCAGACCACTCTTCCCATCTGATTTTCACGCCGAAACCCAAGTGCTCGTCACTTTGATTTCCGGTGATAAGAACAATCTTCCCGATGCCTTGGCCTGCCTGGCAGCTTCTTCTGCCTTGGCCGTTTCAGATATTCCTTTTGAAGGACCAATTTCTGAAGTCCGCGTGGGACGTGTCAATGGCCAAATGGTCATCAATCCTACCGTCGATGAAATGGAAAATTCAGACATCGATATGATTGTCGCCGCTTCTATGGACAATATTATGATGGTGGAAGGTGAAATGAAGGAAATCTCCGAACAGGATATGGTGGATGCCCTCAACTTCGCTCACCAGGCTATCAAGATCCAGTGTAAAGCCCAGATGGAATTGGCGGCTCAAGTCGAAAAAGCCAACCCAAAACGCGAATATTGCCACGAACATAATGACGAAGAATTGCGTGAACGCATCAATAAGGAAACTTACGACAAGGTTTACGCCATCGCTAAGGCCTGCATCGGAAAACACGAACGCAATGACGCTTTCGATGCTATCTTCGCTGAATTTATGGAAACCATTCCTGAAGAAGAACGTGAAGAAAAGGAACCGATGCTCCAACGCTATTATCACGATGTTCAATATCACGCGATGCGTAATATGATTCTGAACGACCGTGTCCGTTTGGATGGCCGTAAAATGGATGAAATCCGTCCTATCTGGATTGAAACAGATTATTTGCCTTCTGCTCACGGTTCCGCTATTTTTACCCGTGGCGAAACGCAGTCGTTGGCAACTTGTACCTTGGGTACCAAGTTGGATGAACAGACTATCGACGGTGCCATCATCGAAGGCAGTAACCGATTCATCCTTCATTATAACTTCCCTCCATTTTCCGTAGGTGAAGTGAAGCCCATCAGAAGCACCGGCCGTCGTGAAATCGGTCACGGCAATTTGGCCAATCGTGCCTTGAAGCCGATGATTCCATTGGAAGATCCGTCATTCCCATATACGGTGCGTATCGTTTCCGACATCCTGGAATCTAACGGCAGTTCTTCTATGGCTACGGTTTGTGCCGGCACGCTGGCACTGCTCGACTGTGGCGTGAAAATGAAAAAGCCCGTTTCTGGTATCGCTATGGGCTTGATTACCGATGAAACTACCGACAAGTATGCCATTTTGTCTGATATCTTGGGTGATGAAGACCACCTTGGCGATATGGACTTCAAGGTTTGCGGTACCGAAGACGGTATCACGGCTTGTCAAATGGATATTAAGATCAACGGCTTGTCATCGGAAAGAATGGCAGAAGCTTTGGAACAGGCCAAGAAAGGTCGTCTGTACATCCTGGGTAAGATTAAAGAAGCTATGCCGGCTCCGAGAGAAGATTACAAACCATTCGTTCCGCGTATTGTCCAAATGCAGATTCCGAAGGAATTTATTGGTGCCGTTATCGGACCTGGCGGAAAGATTATTCAGGAAATGCAACGTGAAACCAATACCGTTATCAATATTGAAGAAGTCGGTAATTTTGGTGTCGTAGATATTGCCGCTGCCAATGTCGATGATATCAATGCTGCTGTGGCTCGTATTAAAGCCATCACGCAGGTTCCCGAAGTAGGCGAGGTTTATCACGGAAAAGTGAAGAGCATTATGCCTTTCGGCGCTTTTGTCGAATTTTTGCCTAATCAGGATGGTCTGCTCCATATTTCCGAAGTGGAATACCGCAGATTGGAAAATCTGGATGGCGTGCTGAAAGAAGGCGATGAAATTGACGTGAAATTGATTGCCATCGATGAAAAGACGGGCAAATTCAAATTGTCACGCAAAGTGTTGTTGCCCAAACCGGAAGGTTATGTGGAACCCGAACGCAAACCGCGTCCTGCCGGCAATGGCGGTCGCGGGGGTCACAAAGATGGTCACAACAGACCTCCAAGAAAACTTGAAAATAAAGAAAATTAATACTGAAAAGGGCGAAACTTTTGTTTCGCCCTCTTTTATTGCTTCGGTTGCCGATTCTCTGTTGAATAACGATAAAGAATCGCTCTTGTCTGCAGTCTAATGTTTCACGCAAGGAATTCTATGATGCTTTTGCATTTTCGGATGGTGCTTTGACTTCTTGAGAGCTTCGTCCAGAATCCACTCGATTTGCCCGTTGACGCTGCGAAATTCGTCGTTGGCCCATTTCTCTATGGCTTCAAAAATCTCCTCGTCCACTCTTAATGCAAAAGATTTTTTCATATCTTGATTAATTTATAGATTGGTTTATTTTGATATTATTTTGATATCATTGTGAATGCAAATGTATAAATTGTTTTCAAAGTTTTGTCGTTTTTGATTAAAATTTATCTTGTTGATAATCAGCGTTTTGTTTTAAATGATAAAAATGATGCCTTTTTATTGTTGATAGATTTGGAAGAAAAGGAAGTCCGATTGTGATTTAATTTGTATCTTTGTGGAGTGAAAAATGAAATGTATCAAGACCTGACAAAGTGAACTAATTGAATAAAATCCTTAATTCCGCAGATTATTCTTGAATTTTGCCTGTTGAAAAATGACAAGCCGTTGTTAATAAATAACTTAGCAACGACTTGCATTTCTCGATAATTTCACCTATTTTTGTGCTGTGAAACCTAAAAAACGGGTGAT
>JAZLHE010000013.1:0-5123 GCA_045616665.1 Bacteroidales bacterium
CAGTCTGGTGCCAAACGTGGCTCCACCGTCCGTGGAGCAATATACATTCACCCCATAACACAATGGCAACGGGGCGTCCATATCATACGATATTTCAATCTTATCGCCGATCTGCTTGACAGTTACGTTGGTCACGTTCTGCGCCCACAACACCAGCGGCAGCAGTAAGAGGATTAACGCGTACGTTTTTTTCATAACTCAATATTTTTTTTGACAATTCTTTTGTACACTATTTCAGTGTCCAGCTTTTCCATGCGTCGCCCATAGTGGTGGAAGTCTGAAAAGTTGGGGTCTGCTGCTTGCCGCCCAGCTCGTTGTTGGCGGTACGGGCCGTATTCAACTGTACGTTGGCGAAAATCTCTCCCAACGTTCCTTCTCCTTTCGTACGTTGCAATTCCTTTAGAAATTCGTACGTAAACACATTGTGACCCTGTTCCGGATACGCATTGGCAGTTTCCGCATTGGAAGATGCCGAAAGCAGTATGATGTTGCCTCTGAAAGGGGTGGCCTTGGGGGTCAGACGGACACCCGACGAATTCCTGCTGTAGGCCAGCATTTCGCCTGTATTGGTGGAACCCGAAAAACAAGATTCCATATAGATGACCAACTGCGTGGGATTTTGTTTGGCAAAAGATTCAATCATATTGTTTCGGCTGATGCCGTCTCGTACCAGCTGCTGCGAAGAGCCGTCGATGGGGAGCATATACGCGTCTTCAACATTGGGATCCGGGCTTGCCATTCCGTGTCCGAAGTAGAACACCAGAAACTTGGCTCCCTGGTTGAGCTGCATCGTCTTGGCAAAGTTCTCTATGCTGTTGTTCATATTCTTCCAGCTCTGGTTCTCATACATATAGATGTGTTTTTCGGAAATACCGAGAGTTTTTTCGCAATATTCTTTCATTACGCGGGCGTCATTGAGTGCCGTGTTGATCTTGTTTTCATGTTGGTAGTCCTGATTCGCCACTATCAGCACAAACGTATTGTCATTCCTGGTGTTGGTGACAGGAACTTTCAAATCGACATCCGATCTGCCCAATTGGACACTGCTTTCCACAATCTTACTTTGAGCGACATTCATATTCCCGCTTTGACTTGGCATGTCCACCTCTATGGGATTGAAGTGGATGCTGTAGTTTGCCATGACAAAATTGGCCTCCTTGCTGTTGTCGTACCAGAACGTCTCCCCATTGGAAACGAATGGAACCCTCTTCAGCTTCACGTCGTTACCGTCAACGTACAGCTCGATGTGTTCCTTGTCTATTTTCCAGTTCCGCTCGAACGCGGGGGCTTTTTCTATGGGAACCGGCACCACGAGGCGACCGAATTTGCCGGCGTTGACAAGCCAGGTGGAATTGTCGGCATCGTAATTTTCCAAAACGAGGTTGTCAAAGACCGGGTCCTTGTCAACATAGTCCGACAAAAGGTTGGCAATGGCGTATTGCGTCAATTCCGGAATCATGGCGTCGCGCTTGGCCTCAGTCACCCTTTCCCTATAGGCATCGGAAGTCTCAAATCTCCCTTTCTTCTGCCAGCGGGCCACGCTGTCCCGGACAAACATCTGCACCTCGTCGGCAAATGTCGGATCCTTAACAATGTAAAAAGACATCGGTTTTGAACGGTTGTCTTGCGCCTTCACACTCCCAAATGCCGCAACACAACAAATAACGAAAATAAAAAACTTTTTCATACTTTATTTATTTGAACTATTAATAATTTCATATATTTTGCAAATATACATAAAATTTCGGAATCACGGAAGACAGGAAAATGACGGTTGTTGGAAGGGGAGGAAGGCATTGTTAAGATATTAGGAAGTTAAGAACCAAGAAGTGGAGGAGGGCTTGTCAATTGTTATAAGGGCGAAAGTTTTCAACCATTTCATCTGATATGTTTACCGACATTGACCCTTAGGCATTACGCGAATGCTCGTTTTTGTACTGTGAAACAGTATCTGGACAAAAGGCGTGTTTAAGTTGCGACATCCATCTTCATCTTAAGCTAAGGAACGAGGACAAGGCGGAAGCCGTTGTTGTTGTTCCTGTTGTCGGGGTTGTTGTTGTTGCGATTCGAGACGCGGCAGTTCCTGGAGTTGTTGTTCCAACTGCCGCCGCGCAAGACGCGGTTCGACCCTTTCGCACTTTTGACCGTATATTTCTTCTATATGCTTTGCTGTAGGCATGTTGTGTGAACGACAGCAATGGTATTATGTGCTGTTGATAGACTTGCTGCGTCCATTCGTTTTTTTCCAATTTTTCCTCATATTCTATGTATTTTTTTACAAACCGTTTTTTACTGCGACTGTTTAACAATATTTTCTTATCATACAGACGATATCCACAGAAGGAGATACCTTGTTGTGTGCTAACCAAAACTGGCGTTTTTATTTGCAATTCCAATCTTTGCTCAGCATATTGTACGATGTGCCCAACGATCGTTTTCACCTGTTGTTCCGTTTCTCCAAAAATCAGCATGTCATCCATATAACGAATATAGGCTGGTGTATGTAAATCCTCTTTGGCATAATGGTCCAATGACGACAGATAGAAATTGGCAAAATACTGACTGGTGAGATTCCCTATGGGGATTCCTTTTCCGGAGAAAACCTCATAACTTTGGATAATGCTTTTAAAGATTTTGAGAAGAATGGCATCTTTTAATATCCGTTCTAATTTTTCAGACAATATTTTATGAGAAATGCTGTCAAAGTATTTCCGAACATCCAATTTTCCAACATACGGATAGCGGGCGGCGAATTGTCGCGCACGTGTCAAAGCCTTGTGTACGCCCTTGTCTGGACGGGTTGCGTAGGTGTCATATATCAATTGTCTTTCAAAAATGGGATGACATATATTCATAATGGCATGGTGCAACACCCTTTCTTCAAATGCCGCCGCACAAATCGTTCTTTTTTTGGGATCCGTAATGATAAAACGATAGTACTTGCCGACATCTACTTCTCCTACCAGGATTTTTTTCGACATAGCAACGACATTCTCTTCCAAGGATTCTTCAAACGACAGCACTTCCGACTTGTCCTGTTTGCCTTTCTTTGCCTTGTAGAAAGCCAAAAGAACATTGTCATATTCTGCGATTTTTTCCACCAAGTATCCAAATCTTTTCACAACTTTGTTTCCTCATTCAACATATTCAACATTAACTTTCCATATTTTTCAACCTTGCGCTGTCCGATTCCGGGGATGGAGAGCAGGCTCCTCTCGGATAGATTCTCCAATTTGGAAATCTCTGCCAATTCAGCATCTGTAAACACGGCATACGCCGGCACTTCGTCTTTTTCGGCCAATGTTTTCCGTATCATTCGCAATTTTGAAAAAACGGCAAACGTTTTTTCATCCAATACATTTTTATAATCAATCTTTTCTTTCTTTTCTGAAAATGCAGTGCCATTTGAGGAATTTGCAGCATTGGGAAGATATCGGATACAAAATGTCCAATATGCATTTTCAAATGCTTGGTAGAATTGCTTGTCCACGCATATAATTTTGTGTCCGCGCAGAAAACGATTCATTTCCTCGTTCAATTCTTCACCGCCAATTGCAGGCACCGTGATTATTTTCATTTCCATTTTACTTGTCAATTGTCAATTGTTCATTGCCCATCCCAACATTGCGCTTCGCTTATATGGGGTTACAGAAATCTCGCCTCTCCGAGGCGAACGGTTTTCTTTGTTCATTGTAAATTGTTAATTGTTGTTCCATTCGTTCCGTTCGCCGCGCGCTCGTCCCTCGCGCGCTTGCTCTCTTCACTCACTTTCCCTTGCTTACTTTTTTAGCTTAAGATGAAGTTGGATGCCGCCCTTAAACTAAGGAACGAGGACAAGGCGGAAGCCGAGGTCGTAGTACCCGCTGCCGGGGTAGGTGCTGGTGCGAAACGAGACGCGGCAGTACCTGGAGTAGTAGTACCAACTGCCGCCGCGCAAGACGCGGTGCGACACTAAAGAGGGACCCTGCGGGTCGCTTGACGGGGAACGGTCGTAATAGCTTGAGCCGTACCTGTCGGAGCACCATTCCAACACGTTGCCGCTCATATCATAGATGCCTAATTCGTTGGGCGACTTGGTGCCCACCGGGTGGGTCTGTTCTCCGCTGTTGTCGTAATACCACGCCACATTGCCCAGTGTGTTGCTTCCACTGTACTTGTACCCCTTGGACTTGTTGCCCCCGCGAGCCGCATACTCCCACTCCGCCTCCGTGGGCAGACGGTAGGTGCGATTCGTCAATTTGTTCAGCTTGCGTATGAACTCCTGCGCATCGTCCCAGCTCACATTCTCCACCGGCAGGTTGTCGCCCTTGAAGTACGACGGGTTGCCGCCCATCACCGCCGTCCACTGTGCCTGCGTCACCTCGTACTTGCCGATGTAGAAGTCGCCGACCGTGACGCTGTGGGCCGGCTTCTCGTCACTTTCGGCATCGCTTCCCTGCTCGGAGGTCGCCCCCATCGTGAACGTGCCGCCCTGCACATAGACCATCTCGAACGAAACACCGTTCACCGTAACGGTCTCCATTTGCGAGGCAGCTCTCACCTTGAACACGAAATCCTCGCCCTGCAGCTTGTCGTATTCGGCAAGGGCGTCGAACTCTATGCGCTTGCCGGTGCCGGCGGAAACGTTCTTGCCCACGGCGCCGGTCACGTGCCGCAAAGCATTGCCGAAAGTGCCTCCGCCGTCGGTGGACATATACACGCTCACGTCGGCCTGCTTGTCCAAGTCATACATTATGATTACTTTATTGCCCTCCTGGTGGAAGGAAACGTTGGTCACATTCTGCGCCCACAAAACCAGCGGCAGCAGTAAGAGTATTAGAGCACATATTTTTTTCATATCTGTTATTTTTTTATAGACAATTCTTTTGTTTAAGAAATACGATGTGATGCGACAGAGGGATTATTCATTATCTGAATTATCACATTCCGTTTGTAGAGAGATTCCTCGCTCCGCTACGGAATGACGAGTCGTTGCACACAAGAAAAAGGCGGCGACGGATAGTGATAACGCAACAACATTGTCGTGGTGTCGCCGCGGAAATTGCGTTTGCGGCGGCACCACACACTGACCATAATCGACAACCTTGCGCCGCCGCCCACTATGTTCCCCGAGTGCGCCCGTC
>JAZLHE010000014.1:0-13863 GCA_045616665.1 Bacteroidales bacterium
CTCTGCTATGCTTCAGTCTGCGCGGCAAAGATAATTATTTCTCTCGTATCTTCTCAATTTGTTGATAACTTCAGCCCGCAAAATGACCTATAGAACAACTATGTCTCTTTTTCAGCCCGCATTTTGACCTATACGCCAAAATAACACAAAGGGCTGACGTTCCAATCGGAAATCAGCCCTTATTTTTTGACCTCAAAAAAAGTTTTATCGGACAGTAATAAAAATTTTACGGAATTATCCCTTTTAATCTTGTTGATATGTTTGCGGCGACATCGTGTCCGAACTATATCGCAGTTGTGTTCCGTCGCCGCTACTTTTTGACTAATGACTCATCGCCATTCCGACGAAGCATAGCGTAGTCGGAATCTCTTTACAAGACGGAAAGGGATAATTCCGTAATTTTACGCTTTCTGTTCAGCGATGAGTTTTTCGATTTCAATGATTTCGTCACGAAGTTTGGCTGCCAGCATAAAATCTAACTCCTTGGTCGCATTTTCAAGCTGTTTGCGTAATTTTTTGGCACTGGCGCGTAGTTGGTCGATGTTGTACATCTTGTAGTCAATGGACTGTTCTGCGGCGATGGAAGTTGATTTTTCGTGGTTTTTATACTCAAATGCGTCCACTTTTTCAAAACGTTTATTATCTATTTCCGCGGGAATGGAGTCCGACTTGGTGACGGTTTTCGGGACGATGTGGTATTTTTCGTTGTAGGCCAGTTGTTTCGTTCTTCGCCGCAACGTTTCGTCAATGGTTGCCTGCATTGATTTGGTGACGTGCTCGGCATAAAAAATCACGCGACCATCCACGTGACGTGCGGCACGTCCTGCGGTTTGGGTCAAGGAGCGTTCATTTCGGAGAAATCCCTCTTTGTCGGCATCCATAATGGCCACTAAAGAAACTTCGGGCAGGTCGAGACCTTCACGCAGCAAGTTAACACCTACCAGGACGTCAATGGCTCCAGCTCGCAAGTCTTTGAGAATC
Organism: Bacteroidales bacterium; assembly: GCA_045616665.1. Classification (GTDB taxonomy): domain Bacteria; phylum Bacteroidota; class Bacteroidia; order Bacteroidales; family WCHB1-69; genus RUG11690. The sequence continues at coordinate 982 of JAZLHE010000014.1, forward strand.
TCAATGCGCTCCAAAGTTTCAACTTCAGAATGAATATATTTGGACCGTATGCCAATACGAAGAAGGTAGGAATTGAGTTCTTCCGCCATCTTTTTGGTCAATGTGGTGACCAATACCCGTTGTTTTCTGCCCACTGTCAATTCAATTTCGTTAAGCAAATCATCTACTTGATTGATGGCGGGTCTGACTTCGATAGGCGGGTCCAGCAAGCCGGTTGGCCTGACAATCTGCTCAATAATTACACCTTCAGATTTATCTAATTCGTATTGGGCAGGGGTGGCACTCACAAAAATGGTTTGCCCGATTAATGATTCAAATTCATTGAATTTTAAAGGACGGTTGTCCAATGCGGCGGGCAGTCTGAATCCGTAATCCACCAAATTGATTTTTCGGGAGCGGTCTCCCCCATACATTGCACCAATTTGCGGCACGGTAACGTGACTTTCGTCAATAATCAAAATAAAGTCATCCGGGAAGAAATCTAAAATGCAAAACGGACGTTCTCCAGGTTTTCTCCGGTCAAAATAGCGAGAATAGTTTTCAATGCCCGAACAATATCCCAATTCCTTCATCATTTCGATATCATAATTGACACGATCGTCTAAACGTTTGGCTTCCAAATGTTTATCTAAAGAATGAAGATATTGTATCTGGGTGTCCAAATCCATCTTGATTTCTGCGATGGCATTATTCATAGAGTCTTGCGAGGTCACGAAGATACTGGCCGGATACAGGGTAAGCAGATTCAGTTTATTAATTTTATCTCCCGATACAGGATTGATTTCAAAAATATCTTCGATTTCATCATCAAAAAAGACAATGCGGAAAGCGGTGTCATTGTAAGGTGGGAAAATATCCACTGTATCGCCTTTCACACGGAATTTTCCAGGTTCCAGTCCCAGTTCGGTGCGAGAATATAAACCTGAAACGAAAGCATATAAAAGTTGGTCGCGGTCAATGGTCATCCCTTTATGGATATTGATGACGTTTTGCGCAAAATCGTCAGGATTTCCGATGCCGTAAATGCAAGAAACCGATGCCACGACCACAATGTCTCGTCGTCCGGACAGCAATGAGGAAGTGGTGTGCATTCTCAGTTTGTCAATCTCCTGATTAATGGCCAGATCTTTTTCAATGTAGGTGTTAGTGGTTGGAATGTAAGCTTCGGGTTGGTAGTAATCGTAGTAGGAAACATAGTATTCAACGGCATTTTCGGGGAAAAACTGCTTAAATTCGCTGTATAATTGCGCAGCCAATGTCTTATTGTGACTTAAGATAAGAGCAGGACGATTGATTTCATTGAGTACGTTGGCGATGGTGAAGGTTTTGCCGGATCCTGTAACGCCCAAGAGTGTTTGCGCTTTGTCGCCACGATTCAGACCCTCCACCAGTTCTTTGATGGCTTGGGGTTGGTCTCCGGAAGGCGCAAAAGGGGCGTGTAGCTTGAAATTCATGGTTGATTAGACAAAGAGGGGCGAATCATAATTCGCCCCTTAGTCAGATTATGTTATTTGTTATTTTTCAATAGGAAGGGGTTGGTCGATTTGTTCGTTCCAAGGCAGTCCGTAACCGCCAATTTCCTTCATAAATGGATCCGGATCAAATTGTTCAACATTGAAAACGCCTTTTCCGTTCCATTTGCCAGTCAAAATCATTTTGGCACAGAGCATAGCGGGAACGCCCGTAGTATAAGAAACAGCTTGGGCACCGATTTCTTTGTAACAGGCGGCGTGATCGCAGTTGTTCCAAACATAATATGTACGTTCTTTGCCGTCTTTGATACCTCTGATCTGGCAACCGATGGAAGTTTGTCCCGTGTATCCCTCTCCTAAAGAGGACGGTTCAGGAAGGACGGCCTTCAAAAACTGCAAAGGAACGATTTCATTGCCTTCGTAGTTGATGGGCTTAATGCTGGTCATCCCAACTTCCTGCAACACATTCAAAACAGTCAAATATTTTTGTCCGAAAGTCATCCAGAAGCGGGCACGTTTGATGGTTGGATAACTGCGTACCAATGATTCCAGTTCTTCGTGGTAAAGCAAGTAAGATTCGCGGTCACCGATGTTGGGATAAGTTACGGCTTTATGAATTGACATAGGGTCAATTTCCACCCATTGTCCGTTTTCCCAATATCTTCCCTTTTGCGTTATTTCCCGAATATTGATTTCCGGATTGAAATTGGTGGCGAAGGCTTTGCCGTGGTCGCCTGCATTACAGTCAACAATGTCAAGATAATGGATCTCATCAAAATAATGCTTGGCGGCGTATGCGGTGTAAATGCTGGTTACGCCTGGGTCAAAACCGCATCCGAGCAGTGCCATAATGCCGGCTTCCTTGAAGCGGTCCTGGTAGGCCCATTGCCAACTGTATTCGAATTTGGCCTTGTCGCGGGGTTCGTAATTGGCAGTATCCATATAGTTGGTCTTGGTGGCCAAACAAGCATCCATCAATGGAAGATCCTGGTAAGGCAATGCCACGTTAATCAGCAAGTCAGGTTTGTAACTGTTAATCAGTTCTATGGTTTCCTGAACATTATCGGCATCGACTTGTGCCGTTTGAATACGATTTCCACCGACAGCGGCTGCGATTTTGTCGCATTTGGCCTTGGTGCGGCTTGCCATCATAATTTCGGTAAAAACTTCTGGAACGGAAGCACATTTGTGTGCTACGACTGCGCCAACACCTCCGGCGCCAATAATTAATACTCTTGCCATTTTCTTGTTTTTGTTATGATTAAAAGTGCAAAGATACGAAATAATTTTATTATGAGTAACTATACTGAAGTTGTCAAACTCCGGTAAATCACTTCAGCGGCATTGGCCGATGCGTGACTGTCGGCGAGAAGGTGGTGCAAATTGGCATAATCCTCTTTCATTCGCCGGATGTTTTCTTCGTCAAAAGTGATTCTTTCAAATTCTTCCGAAAGCCGTTTGAAATTCATATCATATTGAATTAATTCAACCACGGCTGGCTTGTCCAAGATGAGGTTGACCAAACTGATGAAATTTATTCCTTTAATTAACTGTTTAGCAATGATATATGAAATATAACTTCCTTTATAGCATACCACTTGCGGGATTCCTAAAAGTGCCGTTTCCAACGTGGCGGTTCCTGATGTAACTAATGCCGATTTGGCATTGAGCAACAAAGGATAAGTCTGGTCATAAACAATTTTGACATTGGGATCTTTCAGATACTTTTCGTATAAACTTTTCGGCTGCCAATTTACGCCAGACACAATAAATTGATACTGCGGATATTGTGCTGCCACTTCCAGCATTACAGGCAGCATTTTCACGATTTCCTGCTTGCGGCTTCCCGGAAGGATGGCTATAATTTCTCTATGGTCTAAGTCATTATGTTGGCGGAAATCAGTCACCGCTTCACTTTGGCCAATGTTTTTGTCAATGGCATCTAAAAGCGGATGTCCGACAAAATGAACGGGAACCTGATGTTTTTCGTAAAACTCTTTTTCAAAAGGCAGAATCACCATCATCTCGTCCACGCAACGTTTGATTTTGTAAATTCTGTTCTTTTTCCAAGCCCAAACCTGAGGTGAAATATAATAAATAACCTTGATGCCGTGTTCGTGGGCAAATTCCGCAATTCTCAAATTAAATCCGGGATAATCAATGAGAATGAGAACATCCGGTTCGTAAAGGAGAATGTCCACTTCACAAACTTTGATGTTGTTGAGCACTTGACGCAAATGCGTAACGACTTCAAAGAACCCCATAAAGGCCATTTCCTTGTAATGCTTGATAAGTTCGCCTCCCACGGCCTGCATTAAATCGCCTCCCCAAAAACGGAAGTCAGCTTCAGCATCGCGTTCTTTTAAGGCCTTCATTAAGTTGGAACCATGAAGATCACCGGAAGCCTCGCCAGCAACAATGTAGTAATTCATCTTGATTTTTTAGGTCGAAAAATTAAGAAAGTAGCGATTTAACAATTTCTGCCACGGTTTTGTTATCGGCTTTACCCGCCAATTGCTTGGTGGCCAATCCCATCAGTTTGCCCATTTCCTTGATGCCGGAGACATTATTGTCGGCAATGAGTTGGCTGATGACATTTTTGATTTCGTCGGCAGACATTTGCGCCGGCAGGTATTTCACAATCACTTCGTATTGCGCCATTTCTTCCTCATACAAATCCTGACGATTTTGAGATTTGTATAATTCGGCAGATTCCTTGCGTTGTTTAACCAATTTTTGTAATAATGACAGTTCGGCTTCCGGAGTAATTTCTGCCCCGGCCTTTTCTGTTTTTAATAATAATAAAGCGGATTTAATGGCACGAAGAGCGTTCAATTTTTCCTTTTCCTTGGCCAGCATTGCGGCTTTAATGTCATTGTTTATTTTTTCTTCTAAATTCATAGTATTTAATTTTAATTATGCTGCTTGAAAAATGATTTTATTTCTTTTTTTCGACGGAAAATCCGAATTTTCCTAAAATTTTGCCTAAACCAAAGTATTGTCCGTGCGAATAAGCGACCAAATTTGCCCTTTTGAGGTCCAATGCTCCGTTTTTTTTGTCCAGATATCGTGGATCAGCGTGTACCGCCACGATTTTGGCGATAAACATATCGTGAGAACCCAATGGTACGATGTCGGTTACTTCGCATTCCAAATTCACGGGCGATTCGTAAATCATAGGGGCTTTGACCACGCTTGCATGGATGGGGGTGAGGTTTGTCTCAAAAAACTTATTGTATTTTTTCCCGGAACGCACACCACACCAGTCGGTTACAGCCGCCAAAGGTTCATTTACCAAGTTGATGACGAATTGTTTTCTTTCTTTGAGAATGGCGTAGGAATGACGTTCCGGTCGAACTGAAATATAACACATAGGAGGATCAGAACATAATGTGCCGGTCCAAGCCACCGTGATGATGTTGTATTCGTCTGGCGTTTCCCCACAACTGACCATTACCACTGGAGTGGGGTTGAGCATATTGCCAACCTTGAGTTGCATTTTTTGATTGAAATTCATCTTTAGTCAAAAATAATATTTGTAATAATAACGATTAATAAAGCGATGGGTGCTATATAACGAACAATGAAATAATAATAGTTGAAGTATCTGACCTTTAATTTTCCACCATTGGACAGTTCATCATAAACGTCTGTCTTGGGCAGATACCATCCGATAAATATCGTAAATAATAATGCGCCAATGGGCAAAAGATAAACTGCCGTAAGTTCATCACAAAATGCGAAAATGGTTAAATCGAAGATTTTAAAATCTTGTAGTGGCCCAAAAGACAGCGTACTGCCAATGCCAATGAGGAAGATGCCCAGAGAACTTAATATGGCTGCTTTGCGCCGACTCCATTTGAGTTCTTCTATTTCCCATAAAACAATGACTTCCAATAAAGAAATCGTGGAGGTTAGCGCCGCAATGGTTAATAGAATAAAGAAGCCAATGGCAAAAGGTTGTCCAAAATGCATACTGTTGAATACGTTGGGGAGGACTTCATAAACCAAGCTGGGTCCTGAAGTGGGGTTGAGCCCGAAGGCAAATACGGCAGGGAAGATGGCAATACCGGACAGGACGGCCACCAAAGTGTCTGCCCCTGCGATACATAAACTTGTTGTGAAGAGGTTGTCTTCTTTGCGAATGTATGAACCGTATGTGATTAAGGCCCCCATACCTATACTTAGGGAGAAAAGAGCTTGCCCCAAGGCAGTTAAGAAACTGTCCGCATTTAATTTGCTGAAATCGGCTTTGAATAGAAATTCAATGCCTTTTTCCGCTCCCGGCAGACTAATGGAACGAATACACATCACAATAATCAGTAGTAAAAGTAATGGCATAAGAATTGTGGTGCTTTTTTCAATGCCGTTTTTTACCCCAAGGATGACGACAGTCGCAGTTATCCCTATGAAAATAATTTGGTATAACAAGGGCAAGAATGAGCTTTGAGTAAAGGAAGAGAATATTTGCGTGATTTCCACCGGATTTTTGTCCATAAGTTGTCCGTCGCAGGATAATACTATGTAATTAAGGGTCCATCCTGCCACCACGCTATAAAAAGAATAAATGATAAAGGCCACAATCAGTCCCAATATTCCCACACCCATCCAGGCCTTATGCTTGGGAGCTAAAGCACGAAATGCGCCGACTAAATTTTTTTGTGAGCGTCTTCCAATGACAATTTCACTCATCATCACAGGAATTCCTAACAGCAAAATAAATAGGACGTACATTAACAAAAAGGCAGCTCCGCCATTTTGCCCAACCACGTATGGGAATCGCCAGATGTTTCCTAATCCGACAGCACCACCCGCCGCCGCGATGATGGCTCCTATATTGCTGGAAAAACCTCTTTCATTTTTATGTTCCATAGAGAAGAGTTTTTAAGTTGTAAATTTCTATAAAAATCAGCTAACCACGGTGTTTAATAAATTGGCAATAATTTGACGTTGTTTTAAAACTTTGTCATAATGTTTTAAGATTTGTGCCTGAATTGCTTCGTTTTTGTCGGCAGATAATTCTTTTTCAAGTATTTTCAGATAATGTTCAGTCAGACGCAATTTGAACATAAGAATGCTGTTTTCAACAGCTTGGTTGAGTTTGTAGATGTTATTGTTGACGGATTCGGTGCTGACGTCAAATTTTCGTTCCCAACCGGGACTGATATTGGGTTCTTCATTGATCAGTTGCGTCATCGCAAATTGCTGTATTTCCTTATTTTCGTGGTTGACGAAGAACTTCTTGATTTCATCTTGGCCATTCGCTTTGGCTGCTATGATGGCGTATTCTTCATATATTTTCTGAAATAATGGTTGCTGAAAACATATCATTTCATCTGAAAATTCATTGAAGATATATTGATCCAACCTGATTTTTCTTGTACTGATTTGCCCCTCTTCGTCTTGTTCTTCAATGTCGATTTCAAATGCGCCATATTTTAAAATCAACAAAATAACGCTCTGCTCAATATGTGACAAGGCACTTTCTTTATCAAGATTTATAGTGACATTTGAGGATCTTTCTTTGGGGAGATGGATGTTGATATCTTGTTTTGAATCTTCTTTCGCGATTTCCTTGATCGACTTGACAATATACTTTCGAAGTTCGGCATTGAGCGACTTTTCTTCTATGTCAAATTGCTTGGCCAGTTCCTTAATGTATAATTGCCTTGTGATGTCGTCCTGAATAAGTGCGATGGACTGGATAATGTCTTTGACCATAGCGGATCGCTTGGCTGGATCATTTCCGGCTTCATCGGCCATTACTTTGGCTTTGAACAAAATAAAGCTTTTCGCATTATCTTTCAGATAATCAGTAATTTCAGAATCCCGATGACTGCGAGCGAAAGAATCGGGGTCTTCGCCTTCGGGCAGCAGTACCACGCTGACGTTAAAGCCGTTGCTCAGCAAAATGTTGATGTCCTTGAGAGCGGCGTTGATGCCGGCTTTGTCGCCGTCACGCAGCACGGTGACATTGTTGGTTTTGGATTTCAGTAGGCGGATTTGTCCGTCGGGAAACGCCGTCCCTGAAGTGGCCACCACGTTTTCGATGCCGGCCTGCACCATCGACAACACGTCGGTATATCCTTCCACCAAATACACGTTGTCTTTGGTCTTGATGGACTTTTGGGCATTGTAAAAACCGTAAAGCACATTGCTTTTATGGTAAATCGGGTTTTCGGGAGAATTGAAGTATTTGGCGACTTTTTCGTCCTTTTTCAAGATTCTTCCCCCGAAGCCGACGGGTTTGCCTAATTTGTCGTAAATCGGGAATATGACTCTTCCGCGGTAAAAATCAAAAATCTTGCCGCTTTCCGACTGTTTGGTAAGGCCAACTTGAACCAGATGCTCTAATTTATAACCGGCTTTGAGGGCATCTTGCGTAAATTTGTCCCAGCCGTCGGGGCAGTAGCCGAGTTTGAACTTTTCAATGGTGGCTTGGGTAAAACCGCGTTCCTTAAAGTATGAAAGTCCAATGTTTTGACCTTCTTCGGTATGGAGCAACTGATTAATAAAATATTGTTCAGCGTATTTATTAACGCCAATCAAGCTTTCCCGCAGTCGGTCCTCTTCACTTAAATCTTCTTTCTGCGCATCTTCCACAATGTTGATGGCGTACTTCTTGGCCAAGTAACGCAGGGCCTCAGGATACGAAATCTGTTCGTGCTTCATCACGAAGTTGACGGCGTTGCCGCCGGTGTGGCAGACGAAACAATTGAAAATACCTAAACGCGGACTCACATACATCGAAGGATTTTTGTCGCTGTGGAAAGGACAAACGCCCACCCAGTTCTGCCCCCTTCGTTTCAAGGGAACAAAATCGGCCACTACTTCTTCGATTTGAGCGGCATTGTATATTTCGTCAATCGTTTCCTTTGAAATCACTTGTCGTTCACTTTAAATTTCTTGAAGATTTTATTGTCGTCCATAATTTTGACCGCCTGTTGGAAAGTGTCGTCGCTGGTCAGGAACACTTCGTAAGCTTCACCATAGCTGAACAAGGTGCGGGCAATCTCGAATTTGAGGTATTCCTTGATGTATTCAGGTGCCTTATTCAAATTTTTCAGACGCAAGGCTTCCGCACTTTGCTTCTCGATATATTCGGTCAGCATCTTGTCGAAATCGACCTGTTTTTCAAAATCATTACTTGAATGATAAAGTGAGTCCAGTTTTCCTTTGTTTTCCTTCAAAAATCCTTGCAGATAAGAGGAGAAGACGAATTTGACGCTGTCGGTCACGCCTTCTTTTTTCGCATAATTGATAAACTCGGCATAAAGTTCGTCAGAGATTTCGAAGTTGTTTTTATAAGTTTCAAAATCAGGATATTTGGTTTTCATTTCATCGCGGTGAGATTCCATATAGTCCATTGTGAAACTGCCGAAAATGCCTTTACGGGCGAGTTCGTTGTAGAATGTGGAGTATTTGGAAGTATCCAGAGGAATGAAAATGTCGGGCATGATGCCGCCGCCGCCATAGACGGTACGGCCTCTTGGTGTTGTATATTTCAGTGAATCAGGAAATTTAATGCTGTCGGCAGTGAGAAATTCCCCGTGTTTGCTGCGGTTGTTGAGGTCGTTGAAATAACTGTCCAAACCATCGTTGTAGGGTTTCTGGATGCAGCGTCCCGTAGGGGTGTAATAATGGGAAATGGTGAGACGCACCATAGATTGGTCGTTAAGATATAAAGGCTTCTGAACCAATCCTTTGCCAAAAGTACGGCGACCGATTACCAAGCCACGGTCCCAGTCCTGAATGCAGCCGGAAACGATTTCAGATGCAGATGCTGAGCCTTCATCGACCAATACGATCAGTTTGCCTTTTTGGAATTCGCCTTTGCCGGTGGAAAGGAATTGTTGTCCGGTTTTTCTGAAATTGTCGGTATAAACAATCATCTGGTCGGCGCCCAGGAAAATATCGGAAATTTGGAATGCCACGTCCAAATAGCCGCCGCCGTTGCCGCGAAGGTCTAAGATGAGGTTTTTCATTCCGCGGGCATTGAGTTTGGTCAATGCGGTGTGGACTTCATTCGGAGAAGTCATCGCGAAGCGGTCCAATTTGATGTAGCCGGTGTGGTCGTTCACCATAAATGACACGTTCACGCTGTTCATTGGAATTTTATCGCGGGTGATGGTAAATTCAAGCAATTCAGGGTTGCGGCCGCGTTTGATACCAACGATAACCTTGCTTCCCTTTACGCCGCGCAAGTGATTTTGCACCCATTTGTTATTGACGTGTTTGCCGCAGGCAATGGCCGTATCCACCTTTACAATCTTATCTCCCGCACGCAATCCCACTTTGTCTGACGGTCCGTCTGGAATGACTTCCATTACATTGATGGTGTCTTTGATGAGTTGGAAAGTGACGCCGATGCCGTCAAATTTGCCTTCCAACGGTTCATTGGTTTGTTGAACGTCTTTTTTCGGAATATAAACGGAATGCGGATCCAGCTCTTTCAGCATTTCAACAATGCCTTTTTCTACCAATGGCATAAAGTTCACGGTATCAACGTACATTCCGTTGATGGCTTGCAACATTTGCTGCATTTTGCCTGCATTTTGTTGGTAGGATGGGTTTTGTGAAAATCCATTGACAGTGAAGAATAATAAGAAGAGACTAATGCCAAATCCAAGTGTTTTTTTCATGATTCGAAAATTTAAGTTGGCAAAGATACAAAATTATTGGCAGTTGAGGATTCTGAAATGATGAAAATTGAATAAAAAAACGGATTATCTCTTTCCGTCTTGTAGAGAGATTCCTCCGCTACGGAATGACGATGTGCTGCACACAAGAAAAGGGCGGCGACGGAAAGTATTAACGCGACAATACAGTCGTGGTGTCGTCGCGGAAATTGCGATTGCGGCAGCACCCTCCCCGAACAATTTTCACGCATTTTGTGCTGCCGCACATATAAACGGGAACCACATCGTCATCCCGAGCGGAGTGAAGTGAACTCAACTCAACAAGATAAACGGTATACTTCCTAACAATAAAGCTAAAAATGATTTTACAAGTTGGAAAAACTTGCTAAAATCGGGCGGCCTACAGACCGCCCGAATGGAAAATGAAAAAATTCTCAAAGTTTAATCACGTCAGAGTAATCTGGAATTAAAGGAATGTTTAAATAACGATCCGTACTGTCAATTGCAAAATTATCTTTGAATAACTTTTTTAGTAATAAGGTGTTGTCAATTTCTTGTTCCGAATGGGGATAATGCGAAATGATTAGGAGATATTCATTGTCGTGAAGTTCTTTGTTGCTTAAACTGTCAACCATTGCCTTGTTGCAGGAGCAACATCCGGGTTCTTTATAGATGTATATTATTCTGTCTTCAGATTCGTTGTTAAATTGGAATAATTCATCAAAATATTGAAAAGTCTTTCTGTTGTCAGAACAAGATGACAATAGAAACGCCATCAAAATAATAATGAAAGTTGAACTAATTTTATTCATAGTTTTTAATTCTATATAAATCAAGTTTGGTTTTTCCAGAATAGTCATCTGGCCTTACCAATAAAACGCCATCTGTGCATACTACAGGTGCTACACCTATGTCTTTAAATAGTTGTTCTCCCAAAATTTTCAGTTCTTCGTCAAGAATCATAATGGAACATTCGTCCTGTTTTTGACTGTCCTGATGTAAATGAGTAGTGAGACGATAGTAATTTTTTCGGTAACTATCATAAAAGATTCCACTATAAAATGGAAATTCAAATTCTCTTTTTTTCATCAATTCACTATTTATCACATCCTTGTCTTTAATCAATGGCGGAAGACGTTCTATACATCTACTTTTGCATTCTATGGTTTTAGTCAAGACAGAATTTTGAAAAACATATAAGTTATGGTCAGCCGTATGAGAAACTATAATTTGTCCCTCATCATTTATACAATACATAGCGCACCCATTGAATGGTGCGATAGTTTTACCCTTTTCAAAATATCTTTGAGGAAATTTGCCAATATTGGTAATGAGACGTGGCGTTTTATTATTTTCCAACATAAAAACATACAAGGGTATTTGGGCATCTTTTGCGCAATCTTGGTGAACGACATTGCCCACAATAATCTGAGAGTCGTTAGCCCAAAGTGGAGTTGACATTCCGCACATAAACTCTACACCACAACCTACATTAATGCCTTCTTGAATATATTGAAAGACAAGGTCAAGAGTCATGTTAACAATAGTGTCCAATTTTTGGCTAAAGATATTATATCTTAACACTTCGGTAGAATAATTGGGACAATAGTAAATCGACGAATCGCTGTCATAATAGAAACCTCTGATAGATTGATAACTAGGAAGATGCAATTTTTGTATGTATTTTCCTCCGTCTATTTTATGGATATAAAGGGCTGTGGAATGTTTAGGATTCGCAATGAGGACTTCTTGCCCCTGATAGTGACAGCATTGCATATAACCATACTCATTACAGCCTTTTTCCCGTTCTAAGTAAATACTTTTGTCAAATTCAAAATAGTCATGTGATTGCTTGCAGGAAGTGCAAAGCATAATCAAACCAAGACAAACCAGTAAGTGTATGTGATTATTCATATTCTTTCCAATTATAGGTGGGACAATCATCATATTGGGATGCTCCTTGATTAACAACAAAATAATTACCTTTGAATAATTTGATTTCCAGTTTTCCTTGAGAAAAATCCTTCAACATTTCTGTCGGAATATTTTTGCAATTATTACAAATAACAGATTTGAAAAATTCATATTGACTTTTCCAATCAGAATCAACAACTTTCGTAAGAGGGATAACGTATTGCTCATTGACGGAACGGATAATTTCATCAGGAATCTCGTAGAAAGTAAAATCATTGTTGTTATTACCATCAATATTTTGAATCTTTGGTTTGACATCTACTTGTGGGAGACAATTGCCTTCCAAACCATAACAATCTTCTCCTAAAAGCCATACCATAAAACCATCTGTTTTGTATGTTCTCATATAATATCCCATATGAATACAACCAAAACCTGGTTGGATTAGATAAACATGTCCTTTATAATGAACCCATACACTTCCATCATGAGATGGTGACATTTTTTTATTTATAACATTATTGGTGGTTTGTCCTTCCATTGTTTTGGAAATTTTTTCCTTTTCGCAACTTTGTGAAAAAATTCCAATGGCAAAGATTAAGCAAAGAATTATACTGATTTTTTTCATGATATTCATTATTTGTGTTATTCGTTAATATGAAATTTCATTGGCTTCGGGCAAAAGAAAAATTGTATCTTTGCAGCCCGTTTTTGAAGTGCGTGCCTTGCGGAAACCAATTAGCCGCAAGATTGAACGAATAATACAATGCCATCGGGTGTGTTAGTGGCGGGGTATATCATACTCTTCCAAAAGCATCGTGATTGCCCCGCAAAGCACCTGACCTCTGCCGCCGGCA
>JAZLHE010000015.1:0-26136 GCA_045616665.1 Bacteroidales bacterium
GGGCTTAAGTTACTTTGGTTCAAGGTATTACAGCTCCGATTTAAGCATTTGGCTAAGTGTTGACCCGCAGGCAGCGAAATACCCTGGTTTATCACCATTTACGTATTGTGCGAACAACCCGGTGAAGCTGGTGGACCCGAACGGGGAAGATTGGTATGAGGTTGAAAATAAAGAAACACATGAAATGGAGATTAAATGGACAGACCATAAAAGTCAGGCTGCGATGGATAAAGCAGGTGTGAAAGGCTCATATTTAGGAGAAGCTTTTATGGAAGTCAAAGGTTCCCGAAGTGAGAAACTCGGTTCAGGTAACAACCTATTTACGGAAGGTGCCATATTGGCAAAAGCAATTATCTATGGTCCTTCAGGGAAAGATGATATTCAAGAATATGATGCTTTTACAATGAGTTCAGATTTCTCAAAATATGGAGCGATTGCAGATGGTGAATATTCGGTAAATTATAAAACTCCTGGAAAATCCGGGGCTCTAAAATCAAACTGGGCAATTAACGACACTAAACCTGTTGATTGTTTAGATGGGAAAAATCCTAATCCTAACGGCTACAGCCCCACTCAAAAGAATGGAATATATATTCATCGATCAAACAACGACGGAAGTATGCTGCCCAGTGGCCATCCTGTTTCTACAGGTTGTATCATAATTGTACCCTCTAAAAATGGGAACAATGGTTGGACAGAGTTTAACAAACAGCTTTCGGGTGTTTCATATTTTAGAATGCGATTAAAAAGAGACTAGTTATGTATCGTGTGATTCTCACTTTCTTTTTGTCTATCAATCTTTTATATTGTTGCTCGCAAGTGACGGAACTCAATGGCCAACCTTCTGCCTTTTTAATTGGATCACAAGCCTCTATCTATCAAAACTCTGTTTGTAGAAAGATGTCTTTCTCTATTGAAAATCCAAATGATAATTTTTACCATTTATTATTAATCAAAAAGATAGGAAGACGAGTTTATACAAAAATTATTAATCTGTCGATAACTGATTCAGATTATTACTATGGATGGGTAGATTTTTCTAACATAGGCATTACGTTTAATTCAGACACGATAGAGCTTTTTTCAAATTATCAAAGGAAGTTCCAATGTAAAAAGGTGTTTATTTTAAAAGGAACAACGATAGCAAATGTATTGAGTTATAGAAAAAATGGTTGGTTGAAAGTGACTTTTAATTCGGACAATACAAGTTATATAGGATGGGTTCCGCCTAAATACCAATGCAGTAATTTATTTACGATGTGTTGTGGAGACTAATTGAGACTTTTCAAAAAACAGTGTCACATGTTAAAAATCACCCTTCAAAATTAAACCAACCGCCCCAACCCCAGTCATTATAAAAAATAGCGTTTAAATTTTTGGCGGTTGGCGTGGAACTCTGGAAGCTGAACGGAAATAGAAGTTCTCCATTTCGAGATTTTTTTTTAATTTTGCAGTTAGAATCTAAATATTATATGGAAACGCAAAATATTGAGTACAAGGAATCTTGGAGGGACGAATATCTGAAATGGATTTGCGGCTTCGCCAACGCTCAGGGTGGAACTCTATACGTCGGCATTAACGACAAAGGAGATGTCGTCGGCGTGGATGATGCAAAACGGTTGTTGGAGGATATTCCCAACAAGGTGAGACACGCGCTTGGCTTGATGGTGGACGTGCAGCTGTTGGAAGAAAACGGTAAGAATTATTTGCAAATTGATGTGGAAGCCAGCAGCTATCCCATCAATTACAGAGGTGAGTACCACATCCGTTCCGGAGCCACCAAACAGGTTCTGCAAGGGCCTGCACTCACCCATTTTCTGCTCAAGCGTACTGGCTTGAAATGGGATGCTATCCCGGTTGACAATTTCACTTACACAGACCTTGACATTGAGAGTTTCAACATCTTCCGTCGAGAAGCCCTTCGCAGCAAGCGTATGACCAAGGAAGACCTTGATTGTTCAAATGAAGAACTTTTGGATAAGCTCAACCTTATGGTTGACGGCAAACTGAAACGGGCGGCGGTGCTTTTGTTTCACCGTGACCCGGAAAAGATGATTACCGGGTGCTATACCAAAATCGGAATGTTCAACAAAGATGCCGACATCCTCTATATGGACGAAGTTCACGGTTCCTTGATGATACAGGCCGACAGGGTGCTTGATTTGCTCTACCAAAAGTACCTCAAGGCCTATATTACATACGAAAAATTCACCCGCGTGGAAACCTATCCTTTCCCAAAATCCGCCGTGCGTGAAGCCATTTACAATGCGTTGGTTCATTCCGACTGGTCGGCCTCGTGTCCCATTCAAATCCGTGTGGAGGACGATGTGCTATACATTTCCAACAACTGTGTGCTGGCGGACGGATGGACTGCGGAAACTTTTCTCGCTTCGCACAAGTCACTGCAACTCAATCCCGATATTGCCAACACCTTCTTCCGTGCTGGCTATATTGAGGCGTGGGGGCGAGGCATTGAAAAAATGTGCAAGGCCTGTCGCGAATACGAAGCTCCGGAGCCCGTTTACCTCGTCCATCCCCACGACCTAATGCTCCGCTTTGACGCAGCCCCCGCCGTGCTATCTTTCATTGAAGACGAAAGAAGGAAATACGAGTGGTCAAGGATTCCTCGAAATGCCGAAGTGACGGAAAAAGTAGCGAGTAAAGTAGCGAGTAAAGTAGTAAGAAAAGTTACGGGAAAAGCAGCGGACATACTTAGAGAAATGGCAAAAAATCCTAATGTAACAATTGCTGAACTAACCAGAATTATTTCTATGAGCAATGCAGGAGTCCGTAAAATAATTGGACAAATGAAATCCGACGGTCTCATCCGCCGCATCGGACCCGATAAAGGTGGACATTGGGAGGTAATAGATTCGCAGCAATGAACAACAGAGTCACCACAACCATCGAAAACAAAACCATCACCGACTTTCAGCTGCTATAATCAAAACGACAGCTAACTGGTAATTCAAAAAAGTCCCTATTCGTATCTGATGCACCATCTTTGCCAAAAACACGACTTATGGCAAAGAGCAGTACCCACTAAGTAACCATCTCCATCGGCATAAAATGGTAAAGATATTCATCCAAAATCATTCTTCATCCACCTTTTTATAATTCAATAATTTTCCGTAAATTTGCATCCTCAACCAAACACCGAACACCACAAAACAATTCAGTTCACCAATTATAGTTCACCAGTCATAACTCACTGATCACTACCAGCTTTTGCCATTTGCGGTAGCGATTGGAAGGGCGCCGAAGGCGGTGCGAGCGGAGCGAGCACGAAACCCCTGCAAAGCGCGACCCGAGCGAAGCGAGGGGACCGCCCAAAAAATCATAATAATAATAATACATTTAGATTTCTAACATCTGTTTTCCCAGCAAAAAAAGCGTCTGCTTTCCGGCAGACGCTTAGGACAAAACTTCTCGCTTGCTATTTTTGCGGTTCGGAAGGAATCAAGTGAACGTCCATCTGATTGAATGGGATTTCGATTCCGGCCTTGTTCAATTCGTCATAAACGGCTTGATTCAAGTGAAAGAACGCATCCCAATAATCCGCATTCTTCACCCAGACTCTCAACTGAAGATTCACGGAACTGTCACCCAAATCGGTAACCACAACGACCGGTGCCGGTTCAGCGACCACGAGCTGATAAGCAGAAGCCATATTCAGGATGATTTCACGGGTTTTGTCCACAGATTCTCCGTAAGCGATGCCGACAGAAACATCCACGCGACGGATTTCGGAACGGGAATAGTTGGTTAACGTCTTGGTGGACAAATCAGTATTGGGGACAACAATGACCTTTTGATCAGGTGTTTTAACAATCGTGTTGAAGATCTGGATTTGAACGACCGAACCCTGTATGCCGTTGCATTCGATATAGTCGCCCACGCGGAATGGTTTCAGCAGCAAAATGATAACGCCACCGGCAAAATTCTGCAAAGTTCCCTGTAAAGCCATACCGACAGCCAAACCGGCAGCACCCAAAACGGCAATAAAGGAAGTGGTCTGAATGCCGATCATTCCCAGTACGGCAATGATAACCATCACTTTCAATGCGATGTCGCAAACAGAAATCAGGAATGATTGCAGCGAAACGTCCACGTTTCGACGTTCCAGCACTTTTCTCAAACCTTTCAAAAGCAGTTTGATGACTTTCAAGCTAATCCATAAAACGATTAGTGCGACAAGAATTCTTGGCACATCTTTGAAAAGCAATTCATTAATTAAATCGCCTTTCCCGCCCAGCAATTTGTGGACGTCAAAAAATGAAGTATCAATTTTTTCCATAAAGATTGTATTTAGTAAAATTATTTGGCAAAAATACGAAAAAGTACGTTATGGACCGCCTTCAAAAATGAATTATCAAGTTCATCCTGTTATATAACGCAAAGGACTCTTTCCACAGACTTTTATCAAGAAGAATTTGACCAGAAAAAATTTTTTCAAGAAAAAACAAACAAACGAAATAAATCGTATATTTGCAGAATGTATTATAATGAATAAATAGTTTTTATGAAAAGATTCATTTTACCACTTATCCTGATTGCGTTGGTCGTGACAACAAGCAGCTGCTCACACAAACACAATCCTTATCGTTCTCCCAAAACCATTGCAAAAGCCTTTGCCGAGAATCTTTACACGGGAAAATTTGATGAAGCCAAGACCTTGGCAACGCCCGAGTCAGAACCTATCATCAACTTTTTCCAACACGCTTTTCCGCCCGAACATTTTGAAGGCTGCGACCATATCGACTGCGGAGAAATCACCGTAACCAATACTTCCGACAGCACGGCCATCTGCAAATTCATCGTTTATTTATGCAATGGCACCACAGGCAACGAAGCAACGAAAGTCATCAAAAGGGACGGAAAATGGTATGTCAGTTTGCGCGACATCAACGGTGGCGGGAACGTACCGGCCGGAAACGGACCACAGCAATAAGTTTTCATCAAGACCATAAACAAATAAACATAATTGGCAGACGACATCAGTCGCAAGCCCAAAACTAAAGAATAATGAACTTTACAGAAGAAATGAAATGGCGCGGGATGATCCACGATATGATGCCCGGCACAGAAGAACAACTGCAAAAAGAAATGACCACTGCCTACGTAGGCATTGACCCTACCGCAGATTCACTTCATATTGGACACCTCGTGGGGGTGATGATGCTCAAACATTTTCAGGAATGCGGCCACCGGCCCATCGTTTTATTGGGCGGCGCTACCGGTATGATTGGCGATCCCTCAGGAAAATCACAGGAACGCAACCTTTTGGATGCCGACACCTTAAAACACAATCAGGCCTGCATCAGAAAGCAATTGGAAAAATTCCTCGATTTTGACAGCAAGGAAGCCAATGCCGCCATTTTGGTCAACAACTACGACTGGATGAGCAAGTTTTCGTTCATCGACTTTATCCGCGACATCGGCAAACACATTACCGTCAACTATATGATGGCCAAGGATTCTGTCAAAAAGCGTTTCAACGGCGAAGGCGACGGTATGTCGTTTACCGAATTTTCCTATCAGCTGGTACAGGGCTACGACTTTTTCTACCTCAACCAGACTTACGGATGCAAGCTGCAAATGGGCGGCAGCGACCAATGGGGCAACATTACGACCGGCACCGAACTGATTCGCCGCAAAGCCAACGGCGAAGCTTACGCCCTCACCTGCCCATTGATTACCAAGGCCGACGGAGGCAAATTCGGCAAAACGGAAAAAGGCAACATCTGGCTCGACCCGGAAAAGACCTCTCCCTATACTTTCTATCAGTTTTGGCTTAACTGCAGCGACGAAGACAGCAAGAAATATATCCGTATCTTCACTTTATATTCAAAAGACGAAATCGAAGCGATGGAAAAGGAACACGAAGCCGCGCCGCATTTGCGCGTTCTGCAAAAAGCACTTGCCAAAGACCTTACCATCCGCGTTCACTCCCAAGCCGACTACGATGCCGCCGTCAACGCTTCAGAAATTCTGTTTGGCAAAGGCACTGCAGAAAGTCTGGCCGGCTTATCAGAAAAAATGTTCTTAGCCGTTTTTGACGGAGTTCCACAGGTGGAAGTTGCCCGCGAGCAACTCAACAACGTCGGCATTGTTGACTTTTTGACCGACCTTACCGGCATTTTCCCATCCAAAGGTGAAGCCCGCCGTATGCTGAAAGACAACGGCATCTCCATCAACAAGGAAAAAGTCGGCGAAAACTGCACCATTACCCCGGAAATGTTGCTCAACGGAAAATACATTCTGGCTCAAAAAGGCAAGAAAAATTACTATATCGTTAAAGTAAACTAATATTATGAACTGGGCCATTATCATCACCATCATCCTCATCGGCATTGTCGGTTTGGTACTGGAGTTTTTAGTCATTCCGGGTGGGGTTGTCGGCATTGTAAGCGGACTCATCATTGCAGGTGGAATTGGATTGTCGTACTACTACTTTGGCGTCACGGCGGGAAACATCACCCTCGTCGTTACCGTTGTCGCCATTCTGGCAGGCATTGTTCTGCTCCTGAGGTCACGCACTTGGCGGAAACTGATGCTCAACACGCAAATCGACAGCAAAGTCAACGAAATCGATTCGTCAAAAATTGCCGTCGGACAGGAAGGCATTTCCATTTCCAGACTGGCACCGGGAGGGAAAGCCATTTTTAACGGAGAGCAGGTGGAAGTAACTTCTGCCCGCGACTTCATCGATGAAAATTGCCCAATTATCATATTAAAAATAGAAGGTAATAAAATAACCGTCAAACTTAAATCTTAAAAACTATGAACGCATTTACCATTGTCATCATTATTGGCTGTATCATCCTTTTAATATTTTTCTTATGGATGGTACCAATCGGTCTCTGGTTCACCGCTTTGGTTAACGGAGTACACGTTTCCCTGATTCAACTTATTCTGATGCGCTGGAGGAAAGTTCCACCCGGCACCATTGTCAACGCGCTGATTACCGGCACCAAGGCCGGCATCAAATTGAACCGCGACCAACTGGAGGCTCACTATCTGGCAGGAGGTCACATCAATCCTGTCGTCAATGCGCTGATTTCTGCCGAGAAGGCCAACATTCCACTGGATTTCAAAGCAGCCACCGCCATTGATCTGGCTGGCCGTAATATTCTGGAAGCCATCCAAACTTCAGTCAATCCCAAAGTAATCAACACGCCTCCCGTGGCCGCCGTCGCGAAAAACGGTATCCAGCTGATTGCCAAGGCCAGAGTAACCGTACGTACCAACATCAAACAGTTGGTCGGCGGTGCCGGCGAAGAAACCATCATCGCCCGTGTTGGCGAAGGTATTGTTACGGCCATCGGTTCAGCCGACAATCACAAAGAAGTGCTTGAAAATCCCGACTCCATCTCCAAAGTCGTTTTGTCAAAAGGTCTGGATTCCGGTACCGCTTTCGAAATTCTTTCCATCGACATCGCCGACATTGATGTAGGTAAAAACATCGGTGCCATTCTTCAGATGGACCAAGCCAATGCGGACAAGAACATCGCTCAGGCCAAGGCCGAAGAGCGCCGTGCGATGGCCGTTGCCTTAGAACAGGAAATGAAAGCCAAAGCTCAAGATGCCCGCGCCAAGGTTATCTTGGCAGAAGCCGAAGTTCCACTCGCTCTCGCCGACGCATTCAGAAACGGCAACTTAGGCGTAATGGACTATTACAAACTTCAAAACATCAAGGCCGATACCCAGATGCGAGAAAGTATCGGCAAACCTCAACAAACCGCTCACAAAGACGAGAAAAAGTAATCACTCAATGAATATCAGAAAAATAATATTATTTTTTAGTATTATTCTCACGACAATGTTCTGCCAAGGGCAGAACATTGTCGTTGAATATGAACTGCTTCCCATAAAGGAAGTTCAAGATTACAATAATGTAAAACTGCAAAAAGAATTGGGAAAAGCCAAGCAAGAACTCGGTAAAAGGACGGAAGAAATCATCGGTTTCTGCCCTGTGGAACTGAACAACTTCATACCGCAAAGTCCCCTTTCCAACTTTCTCACCGACGCCATCATTGCAATTAGCAACCAATACTGCCATAACAACGGATTGGACAGCGTTGACTTCGCCATTCTCAACACCGGCGGAATCAGGACTTCCCTGCCAGCAGGCAATATTACCATAGGCAATTTGTATGAAGTATCGCCTTTTGAAAACTATATCGTCATTGCGGAAATCAAGGGAAGCGACGTGATAAAACTATTCAAACGCTTCACTATAAAAAATTGTGAGCCAACCTCCAGACAGGTAAGCATTTCCTACATAGGCGACTACGTTCACAAAATATTGCTGCAAGGAAAAACCATCAACCCTGAAAAGACATATCGTATGGCCACCATAGACTTCATTACCAACGGAGGCGATGACATTTTGAAAGACATTGAAATCAGGAATGTGGTCAACACCGGCATTACAGGCAGAAATGGCTACATCAACCATATCAAAGAACTCAACGCCAAAGGCCAAGCCGTCACCGCCAAAATTGACGACAGAGTAAAAATAATTCCTCAACCCTAACCGATATGAAAAAACTCATTCTCATCTTATTACTTATATGTCCTCTATGGGCATTCATTTGGGCGCAGCACGACATCGTCATTCTCCACACCAACGACACACACAGCCAAATTGAATCCTTTATCAACAAACAAGGCGAAAAAACGGGGGGAATCTACAACCGCGCCGCCCTCATTGACCAAATCAAAAAAGATTATCAGAATGTGCTATTGGTTGATGCCGGCGATTTCTCTCAGGGAACCCCCTACTTCAATTTTTTCAAGGGAAAGCAGGAAATCAAATTTATGAATCTGTTGGGTTATCAAGTTGGATGCTTTGGCAATCACGAATTTGACAACGGAAGTGCCGCATTGGCCAAGTTGGTCAAACAGGCCAAATTTCCCTTTGTTTGTTCCAACTACTACTTTTTCAACAAAAAACTACAAAAATCAGTCAAGAAATATACGATTATTGAAATTGACGGCAAAAAAATAGGATTTTTCGGACTGCTTACCGATATCAAAACATTAACGATACCCAAATCTTATTCTGAAATCAAATATTTGAACGCCATAGACATTGCCGAATGTATGGTCAAAGAATTGTGTAGCGTTGAAAAATGCGATTATGTCGTCTGCTTGTCACACCTCGGATTTGATACTGGCACCGAAGACAATCCCGACGACAAAATGCTGGCAGAGCAAGTCAGCGGCATCGACCTCATTATCGGAGGTCACAGCCACACAACACTGAAAGAGCCCGTGCTGATTAACGGGACCTATATTGTTCAGACTGGCAATAAAGGTGAAAGTTTAGGGAAGGGTGTGATTAAGCAGTGAGCGAGGTATACGGGTTAGGGCTTAGGGGTTAGGAGAGTGGAAAGTGGAGAGTGGAGAGTGGAGAGTGGAGAGTGGAGAGTGGAAAGTGGAAAGTGGAAAGTGGAAAGTGGAAAGTGGAGAGTGGAGAGTGGAGAGTGGAGAGTGGAAAGTGGAAAGTGGAAAGTGGAGAGTGGAGAGTGGGAAACCTTCAAATTGCCAAACAAAAAATCTTCAAATTGCCAAACAAAAAATCTTCAAATTGCCAAACAAAAAATCTTCAAATTGCCAAACAAAAAATCTTCAAATTGCCAAGTAAAAATTATTTATATGATTGATAATTAAAAAAATAATTGTATTTTTGCAGCGTCAAAAAACATAAAAAACATGGGTGAATACAAACACAGAATTGCGGATAAAATGTTAGTTAGGCAATTAGAAGCCGCAGGTGTCGTTTTAGTTCAAGGTGCCAAATGGTGTGGAAAAACGACCACTGCTATTCAAGCTGCCCAAAGCATATTATTATTGAACAATCCGCAAACCAAAGCTGTCAATTTACAATTAGCCGACACAAACATCAGTGTACTTTTGGAAGGCGCCACTCCCAGATTGATAGACGAGTGGCAATTGGCACCTCAATTGTGGGATGCCGCCAGATTTGAAGTGGATCAAAGAGAAAATCACGAAGGACAATTTATCTTCACCGGTTCGGCAGTACCTGCCGACAAGACGAAAATCAGCCATAGCGGGACTGGCCGTTTTGCCTGGTTGACTATGCGTCCTATGAGCTTATGGGAATCGGAAGACAGTACAGGATGCACCAGTTTAGAACAACTTTTTGAAAATAAATTTCAAGCGGGGACCAGTAAAAACCACTCTTTAGACGACATCACCTACCTCATTTGTCGGGGAGGATGGCCCGCCTCCATCGGAAAATCTACACAAGTTGCCCTCAGGCAGGCTTTCAACTACATTGATGCTGTAGAAAATCAAGAAATGTCCGACATAGACGACATCAAACGAGATTCCACCATCGTTCATCAGTTGTTACGGAGTTATGCCCGGCATCAAGCCACACAGGTGCCCATATCCACCATTCAGGCCGACCTGTCATCTTCAGACAATAAAACGATAAGTGACAATACCATTATTGCCTATTTGGATGCCTTACGCCGCCTGTTTGTCATTGAGGACACTCCTGCGTGGAATCCCAATTTACGGAGCAAAGCCGCCATTAGAAGTTCCAGCACCCGTTACTTTGTGGATCCAAGCATTGCCACCGCGGCATTAAGAATCGGTCCCAAAGATTTATCCTCTGACCTTAAAACTCTCGGATTGCTATTTGAAACGATGGCCATCAGGGATTTACGCATTTATGCCGATGCTATTGACGGTGACGTATTTCATTATCGTGACAACAACGGCCTTGAATGTGATGCCATTGTCCACTTAAAAAACGGGCACTACGGTCTCATAGAAATCAAATTAGGAGGAGAAACGCTCATTGAAGAAGGAGCCAAAACGCTAAAACGTCTTTCAGAAAAAATCAACACCGACAAAATGTATCCTCCTTCGTTTCTTATGGTGCTGGTTGGTGTTGGCACATACGCATACCAACGCAAAGACGGCATTTTAGTTGTTCCCATCGGAAGTCTCAAAGATTAAAACACAAGTCATGAATATAGCCGAATATCACAAAATCATAACGAATCTTCCTTCAAACGTGCGCTTAGTCGCCGTTTCAAAGACCAAGCCGAAAGAAGACATTCAAACGCTTTACGACGAAGGACAGCGTATTTTTGGAGAGAACAAGGCCTTGGAGATGAAGGACAAGTTCGAGAATCTTCCCAAAGACATAGAATGGCATTTCATCGGGCACCTGCAAAGCAACAAAATCAAATATATTGCCCCGTTTGTCAGTCTGATACACAGCATAGACAGTTATGAACTGCTAAAAGAGGTGAACAAATACGCCATCAAGAACCAGCGTATGTTGGACTGCCTGCTTCAATTCCACATTGCTACGGAAGAAAGCAAATTCGGCTTTGACATCAACGAATGTGAAGTTATGCTCAACGACGCCGGGTTTGGCGACTTGACCAACGTCAACATTCGCGGCGTTATGGGAATGGCCACCTTTACGGACGACAAAGACCAAGTACGCAAAGAATTCGCACAGTTAAAAAATTATTTTAATTTACTGAAAGACAACTATTTCAACCGCAAACCCGATTTCTCTGAAATTTCAATGGGAATGAGCGAAGACTACCCAATAGCCATCGAAGAAGGCAGCACGCTCATCCGTGTGGGCAGTGCCATTTTCGGAGCCAGAAATTATGCGGTAAAAAACTGAAACGACGACAAATTCATCAGCAAAAAATATGTATTTTTGCACCATAAAAAAGGAAATTAACAAGTAGCCCCAAGCAAAATGAATAAACCAGACTATCTATTTGAAACCAGTTGGGAAATCTGCAACAAAGTCGGTGGCATCTACACCGTATTATCCACCAAAGCCCGCACCGCCGTTCAAAATTTTCAAAACAACTACATCTGCATTGGACCAGACCTATCCAGAGATGACGAAAAACATCCTGAGTTCATTGAAGACACGTCACTTTTTAGAAACTGGAAGGAGACGGCTATTTCCGAGGGATTGAGAATCAGGATTGGACGATGGGATATTATCGGGAAACCCATTGTTTTTCTGGTTGATTTCACGCCTTATTTTGAAAAGAAAAACGACATACTCACTCAATTCTGGCTGAATTACAAACTGGATTCGATTTCAGGCCAATGGGACTATATCGAACCTGCGCTTTTTGGTTATGCCGCAGGCAAAGTGATAGAGAGTTTTTATCAGTTTTACTGCACGGGCAAGGACAAAATCGTGGCCCAATTTCACGAATGGATGACGGGCACGGGCATTTTGCATTTGGAACACGTGGCACCGCAAATTGCCACCGTTTTCACGACCCACGCCACTGTTTTAGGTCGCTGCATTGCAGGCAACGGACTGCCCTTGTACGGGAACATCAAGCAATACCACGCACAAGACACAGCTAACCGATTTGGCGTACAGTCCAAATTCTCGTTAGAGATGCTTTCTGCCAAAATTGCCGACGCTTTCACCACCGTCAGCGACATCACGAATATGGAATGCGAAGCATTTTTCGGCCAAGGTGTTGACACGGTTACCATCAACGGTTTTGAAAACGACTTCGTGCCCGAACCCAAAGCCTACGCAGAAAAACGCGGTGTCGCCAGGGAAAAGCTACTCAAAGTGGCTTCCGCCATCACCCAGCAACCCATTAGCGAAGATGCCCTACTGGTCATCAACAGCGGCCGTTACGAATTTCGGAACAAAGGCATTGATATGTTCATTCGCGGTTTGGCCAAGCTCGCTCAAAACGACAAACTCCAGCGCGAAGTGGTGGGCATTATCGCCGTTCCCGCAGGCATCAGCGGAAAACGTATCGACCTGATCAACAAGATGAACCAGCCCATCGGACAAGATCCCATTGCCGAGGACTACGCCACTCACCCACTCTACGACAGTTACAACGACCCCGTCATTCAGAGTTTGAAATTGAACGGGCTTCGCAACAGTCCAGAACAAAAAGTAAAAGTCATTTTCATTCCGGTTTATCTCAATGGCGCAGACGGAATTTTTGACACAAGTTACTACGATTTGCTGACAGGCATTGATTTGTCGGTATTTCCTTCTTATTATGAACCCTGGGGCTATACGCCGCTCGAAAGCATTGCCTTTGGCATTCCCACCATCACCACTTCCCTGGCCGGATTTGGACAATGGGCCAATCGCCATTTCAGCAAGCAGAACAGCGTCACCGTCATTGAAAGAACCGATGACAACGAAGAGCAGGTATCGCAAGCCATTGCCGACACCATCCTATACCACTGCCAATGCAGTGCGGAAGAAACGGAGCAAAACAGGACAAAAGCTACGGAAATTGCCCAAGAAGCTTTATGGAAAAACCTGTATGACAACTACTTAAAATCATACGACATTGCTTTAGGAAAAAGTCTATCCCGTAAAGAACAATACAACAACAAGACTTCCAAAATCAGTATGCTGGTGGAAAAAATCAAAAAGCCCGAACCGATTTGGTATCGTTTTTCGGTCAAATCGAAATTGCCCGAGCAACTGAAAAAGCTGGAGCGGTTGGCACAGAACCTTTGGTGGAGCTGGAACTATGAAGCACGGGAACTCTTTGAGGAAGTGGCCGGTATTGAACGCTGGAAGCAATACGACGAAAATCCCTATTACCTATTGCAGGAACTTCCCGCATCTTGCGTTGAACAACTGCTAAACAATCAGGAATTTTTGGACAAATTGGATCGTATTTACGACAATTTTGAACAATATATGCACGCACCGCGCCAACGGAAAGAAGAGCAGATTGCCTATTTCAGTATGGAATTCGGCATCAGCAATGAACTCAAGATTTTCTCTGGCGGCTTGGGAATGCTGGCCGGCGACTATTTGAAAGAAGCCAGCGACTGCAATGTCAATATGGTCGGTGTAGGACTGCTTTATCGTTATGGTTACTTCACCCAACAGATTTCATCTGTCGGCGACCAAGTCAACCTTTATCCCGCCCAAAGCTTTTCCAAACTACCGATTTTCCCATACAAGGACGATGAAGGAAAATGGATTACCATCAGTTTGGCCTTGCCGGGCAGAATGCTGCAGGCCAGAATCTGGCGCGTGGATGTAGGTAGGATTCCTTTATTCCTGTTAGACACCGACTTCAACGACAATAACGAAGAAGACCGCAAAACCACCAACGCACTTTATGGCGGTGACAACGAAAACCGACTGAAACAAGAGATTTTGTTAGGTATTGGCGGTGTAAGAATGCTTGATAAGCTCAACATTCATCCAACACTTTTCCATCTGAACGAGGGTCACGCTGCTTTTCTGAATTTGGAAAGGCTGCGTATGTTTATGCTCAACCGGCAATTGCCGATGGGCACTGCCATTGAATTGGTTCGCAGTTCCTCGTTATATACGACACACACACCGGTTCCCGCAGGGCACGACGCATTTAGCGAAGACCTTATGCGCCGATATTTCTCCTTCTATTCTGAAAAACAGAATATCAACTGGCAGAACTTCATGAGTTTTGGTCGAAAGAACATCGACGACATCTACGACAAATTCTCAATGAGCATTTTAGCCTGCAAATTGTCGCAGGAAGTCAACGGTGTCAGTGCCATTCACGGACGCGTCAGTCGCGAGATGTTCAGCAATCTTTATGAAGGACATCTGACCGAAGAACTGCACATCGGTCACGTTACCAATGGGGTTCACTACCCCACCTGGACGCATAAAAAATGGCAGCAATTTCATCACAAGGTTTTTGGCAACAAATTTTTACAAGACCAATCCAACGACTGCTATTGGAAGAAAATCTACGACGTAGAAGACGCAGAAATCTGGAAAATCAAAGATGACCTTCGTGGAGAACTGATTGACAACATCAAGATGTTGTTAGAAGGACAAATGCGCCGCCGCAACGAATCGCCGGAACTGATTTTAAGCACCCTCAAAGCGCTTCGCAAGGACGCGTTGACCATTGGATTCGCACGCCGCTTTGCCACGTACAAACGTGCGCACCTGCTGTTCACCAACGAAGACAGACTGCGCCGCCTGCTCAACAATCCCGAACAGCCCATTCAGTTTATCTTTGCGGGCAAGGCTCATCCTCACGACAAGGCGGGACAAGACCTCATCAAGCGCATTATCGAATTCAGCCGTAAGCCCGAATTTATCGGCAAAATCGTATTCGTCGAAAACTACGACATCATTTTGGCCAAGAAGTTGATTTCCGGTTGCGACGTATGGCTGAATACACCCACAAGACCTTTGGAAGCCTCAGGAACCAGTGGAGAAAAAGCCGTGATGAACGGTGTTCTCAACTTCAGTGTCTTGGACGGTTGGTGGGCAGAAGGCTACAAAGCCGGAGCCGGTTGGGCACTCAATGAACAAATCACCTACACGGACAACCGTCTGCAAGACGAATTGGATGCAGGCACGCTATATTCTGTCATTGAAGACCAAATTGCCCCTTGCTTCTTCCGTCGTGACGAAAAGAATATTCCTAACGACTGGATTCTGATGATGAAAAACTGCTTCTACAAGATTTCTCCTCATTTCACTATGAAACGTCAATTGGACGACTATTACGAGAAATTCTACCACAAGCTTGAATATCAGCATAAATTATTATCAGACAATAATTTAGAAAACGTACATCAACTCATCAAATGGAAAGAAAAAGTCATCAGAGGATGGGAAAGTCTGGAATACGTTGACTATAAGACCTCCGCACCAGCCGACACCACTTTCACCTTGGGAGATAAAATTATCTGCACCTTACAGATTAAAACCGGAACCCTTCTTCCCGAAGACCTGAAAATCGAGTTGGTCAATGCCAAGTATGAAAACGGAAGGCGAATATTTCTAAAAAAACATCCATTTGTGCTTAATAAATTTGAAAATGGCCTTGCTGAATTCACCTGTTCGATAAAACCGACCGATGCCGGCGTGATGGATTATGCCATTCGCGTAATTCCGAGTCACCCATTGCTGCCTCACGATATGGACTTCAACCTTGTTAAATGGTTATAAGATATGCTATTAGATCAACTGAAAGACCACACCATATACCTTTGCTCCAAATCGCCTCGTCGGCACGAATTGTTGGCGGGAATGGGTATTCATTTTGAATATCTGCCCACCAATGTTGAAGAAAAGCACCCCGACACGAATGACCCCGTAAAAGTTGCCGAATACTTGTCTCAGCTCAAGTTATCGCCCATCAAGTTTGAAAATTATGCCGAAAACACTATTTTCATTGCTTGTGACACGATCGTCGTCTTAGACGATAAAATCCTTGAAAAACCCAAGGACGAAATAGACGCAATGCGAATGCTGCGCGAATTGTCTGGCAAAACCCATACCGTCATCAGTGGACTGACCGTAGCGACCCCCCGAAAGCGCAATACTTCACATCGCAAGACCGAGGTTAAATTCAGTCAACTCTGCGAAGAAGAAATCGCCTATTACGTTGGCCAATACAAACCTTTGGACAAGGCCGGAGCTTACGGCGTGCAAGAATGGATTGGCTATATTGTCATTGAAAGCATCAACGGCTCATTTTACAACGTAATGGGATTACCCACGAAGTTGTTGTGGGAGATGTTAGCAGAGATTTGTCGATGAACCGATACCGCACCTACCGTCAATTCTGCGAAGAACGATTTGGAGGGCAGGTTTTAAAACTCTCCATTGACGCAGGGTTTACTTGTCCCAACAGAGACGGCACCATTGGATGGAAGGGATGTACCTATTGCATCAACAGCGCCTTTACGCCAAAGTATTGTTCGTCGGTCAAGAGTATCCAGCAGCAAATTGAAGACGGCATTGACTTTCACAAACAAAGAGGACGAGAAAGCCAGCAATATCTCGCTTATTTCCAATCTTTTTCCAACACATACGCCCCGTTGGAAAGACTCGAATCGGTTTATATGGAAGCCCTTGGGCATCCGCAAGTGAAAGGCATTGTCGTGGGCACCCGCCCCGACTGTGTGGATGAGGAAAAGCTGAACTTTTTCGCGGCACTGCAGAAGCAATATTTTGTTTCGATTGAATATGGTGTTGAAAGTTGTTTTGACAGAACTTTGCAGCGGATTCAACGGGGACACGACTTTGCTTGTGCCCAGAATGCCATCAACGAAACGGCACGCCGTGGCATCCATACCGGCGCGCATTTCATCATCGGCTTGCCCGGAGAAACTCTTGAAGATTGGTTCACGGGCATCAAACTCATCAACCAGCTTCCCATTGACAGCATCAAATTTCATCAGTTGCAAATTCTCAAAGGCAGTCCAATGGAACAGGAATTTCAAGAAAAGAGGACTGATTTTTACACATTCAGTATGGATTCATATATTGATTTTATGGTCCAGATAATTGAAAATCTCAGATCGGACATTGTCATTGAACGCTTTGCCGCCGAGGTTCCGCCACGCTATCTATCCACGAACCCGTGGAATTTACAGCGTTACGACGTGATTCTGCAAAAAATCCGACAAAAATTAGAAGAAAATGACAGTTGGCAAGGGAAGTCAACCCGATGAATAATCGCCGACAGAAAAAAAATTGATGACTTTTCGTTTCTAACTTGAAAATTTAAAATGGAAAAAGCCCTGAGATTTTCAAGGCTTTTTTATTTGTTTTTGGTGCCCAGGACAAGAGTCGAACTTGCACGGGAGTACTCCCACTACCCCCTCAAAGTAGCGTGTCTACCAATTCCACCACCTGGGCTTGTTTGCGGGTGCAAAAATACAATTTTTTTTGATTCCGCAACACATTTCCAAAATTATTTTTTCAAGGAAGCAAAGCCATTTACAAATCAAACATAAAACATTATGTATCAATCAATTGACTACATCTTCTTTTTTCGTGCCTTAAGCGTGTTGAGCAACAGACAGGTGGTCGTCATCGAACCCACGCCACCCGGAACGGGAGTAATGGCCGAACATTTGTTCACCACATCATTGAAATTCACGTCACCGCACACGCGATAACCCTTTTCAGCATTGGGGTCTTCAACACGATGAATGCCTATATCAATGACCACCGCATCGGGTTTTACGTAATCAGCGGTAATCATCTCAGCCTGGCCGATGGCCACGAACAAGATATCGGCCTTGGCACAAATGCGTTTCAGGTTTTTCGTCTTGCTATGGCATATCGTGACCGTCGCGTTGGCATCTTTTTGGGTCAACAGCATTGCCAACGGCTTACCCACGATATTGCTACGCCCCAACACCACGCAGTTTTTGCCTTCGGTTTCGATGCCTGCCCTACGGAGCAACTCCATCGTACCGTGAGGCGTTGCCGGAAGATAACAATCCTTACCCAGCAAAAGGTTTCCCATATTGTCAGGATGGAAGCAGTCCATATCCTTTTCAGGATTCACGTGGGCGATTACCTTATCGTTGGAAATATGCTTAGGCAGCGGCAACTGGATGATGTAGCCGTCAACATCTATGTCGTTGTTTAAGAAATCGATAGCGTCCAAGAATTCTTTTTCAGTAATTTCTTTTGGAAAATGATAGATGGAAGAAGTGAATCCCACGCTTTGACAGTTTTTCTTAATGCTGTCCACGTAGGTTTGAGCCGCACCGTCATCACCAGCCACGACGACTGCCAAGTGGGGAGCCGCTTCCCCATTGTCAATCATTTGTTTAACTTCCGCAGCGATTTCCGCCTTTATTTCATTGGCGATCTTTTTCCCGTCTATAATTTGCATAACTCGATTATTTTGAGGTTTTGTAGTGTTTTAGTTTTTGATATTTCACAATTTACATTAGAATAGATCCTAATTGCAAGTGCAAAAATAATCAATTATACGACAACGTTTGGCGACATTAAATAAAATAAATGATTCACCAATTCTCTGACGTCATCATCTAAGATATATAAACAATTAATTTTCACCCTGTTCGTTCAAATCAACCTTATTATCGGTCTGCAATTGAACATTCTTGTTGACCTTGGCATCATACGTTTCACTCTTCATCACCTCCGTCATATCGAAGCCCGTAGCATTTTTCACCGTTTCAATCATTTGTTTCATCACGATAGGGGTAGAAGCGGTGAAACCGCTAACTTCTTGACCTGTAGTACCGTAGATACTCACATTGTCGATCGCAGCCATCGGCGAAGCAATAGCCGTGGCGATTTCGGGCAAGCGTTCCACAATCATCTGTGTCATAGCAGCCTGACCGTATTTCTTGAAAGCATCAGCTTTTTTCTGCATTGCTTCGGCTTCGGCAAGACCCTTCTTTTCAATGGCCTGAGCAGTGGCAATACCTTCCTGTTGGATTTTATAGGCAGCGGCATCCGCCAGTTTCTTCTGACCGATGGCTTCCTGTTCCATTTTAAACTGTTCGGCTTCGGCCTGGGCGCGCACGGCTCTTGCCCTTTGTTCCGCCTCGTATGCTTCCGCTTCGGCCTTACGTTTCCGCTGTTCTAATTCGGCAGCGGCAGAAATTTCCATATTGTATTTGTCAGCATCGGCTTTTTTCTGCACTTCGGCATCCAACTCATTACGCTTAATCTCGATACGTTTTTGCGTCAGGATTTGTTCTTGGTTGGCTTTTTCGATTTCCGCCTCGACCGTTTTCTGGTTGATGGTTTTCTGACGTTCCTTGGAAAGAATCATCTTCGAAGCCTCTGCCTCCACGGTCTTTTCATTGATAATTTTCTGCTGTTCCTGCTGTTTGATTTCGTATGCGGCATCGGCCACGGCCTTATTGGAATCCTCCTGGACTTTCAATTCAGCCACGCGAATGGCGAGTGCATTGTTCTTTTCCGCGATATCGGTTTCGTTGAGCACGCGTGCATCGTTGGCCTCCTTCTTGGCCACGGACTGTGCCACCGAGATGTCTCGTTCGGCATTGGCCTTGATGATAGCCGCATTTTTCTGGATGGCGGCAGCCTTGTCGGCACCCAACTTGTCAATCAGGCCCAAGTCATCAGTAATATTTTGGATATTGCAAGAAATAATCTCGATACCCAACTTTTCCATATCGGGTTTTGCCTTCACCACGATTTGGTCAGAAAAGGCATCGCGGTTGATGTTCAAATCCATCAAGGTGATGGCACCGATGACCTCACGCATATTGCCTTCCAGAGAGTCACGCACCTGCATAGCGATTTGTGAAGCGTTCATATTCAAGAAGTTGCGTGCGGCATTTTGCAATCCGTCGGGAGTATTGAGAACTCTGATCTTGGCCACGGCATCCACGCTCACCTTCACGCATTCGCGCGTTGGGACGGGTAACGAAGTTTTTATATCCACGCTGGTTTGTCCCAGAAAGAGTTTGTCGATACGCTGGAAAAAAGGGATTCGGAAACCTCCGCGACCGATCAGGATCTTTGGCTTTCGACGCAAACCCGACACGATCAAAGCCCGTTCTGGGGAAGTTTTAACATAAGACACCAATACAAACAGGATTAAAAGGACTCCTGCCACGACACAGAATGCGACTAATTTACTCATAGCTATTTATTTTTATGGTTATTCACTTACGACTTTTCACAAAGTTCATCTGCAAAATTATAAAAATTTCCATAATAAAACAAGGGGTTGCAATTTTTTTTCAGAATTATCCCTTTCCGTCTTGCGAAAAGATTCCGACTTCGCCCTGCTCCGTCGGAATGGAGATGAATCGTTGGGCAAGAAGCGGCGGCAACGAAAAGCAACCGCGATATATGTAGTCCGAACACGATGTCGCCGCAAACATCCCAACAAGATTAAACGGGATAATTCCAATTTCTTATGCCGCATATTGAGAACAATTTTCGAATATTTTTTCACTTTCAACTCGCCACTATCTTTAATGTGAAAAACCGATGGTATTGCTCTTGTCCTTGCTGATTTTCTCTCCGCGACACCACGCTTCCAAATCTTCCATCGAGGGACGTTTCCCGTTGAGGACTTCCTCCATCATAGTTTTGCGGACAATGTTGTCGATTTCACCGCCCGACATTTCATAACGTGAGGCCAGTTGTTGGCAGTCCGTGTCGGAAAGCCAGTCCAGTTTGCTCTTCCAGATGGATTTCTTGGCATCGCAAGTCGGTTTTCCAAACTTGATTTTGAAAAGAAAACGGCGTTCGAAGGCATTGTCGAAGTTGTCGCAGAGGTTGGTCGTGGCCACCAAGATGCCGTCGAGTTTTTCCATTTCTTCCAGCAGAATGTTCTGCAAAGCGTTTTCTGTCTGCGCGCAGTTGCCCGAGTTTACATCCCGGCGCTTGCTGAAAAGGGCGTCAGCTTCGTTAAAAAGTAAGATGGGCTTCAGCTTTTCATTCTCGCACATCCGTTTGTAATCGGTGAAAATCCTCTTGAACAGCTTTTCACTTTCGCCGAACCAGCATGTTTTGGATGCTGAAATATCTACGTGATAGATGCTGCGCCCTGTCGTCTTGGCCAGCATCTCGGCCACGGCGGTCTTTCCGGTGCCTGGAAGTCCGTGCAGCAGAATCGCCACGCCCTTAGGCAACGCGTTCTCTTCCAGGCGCTTTTGTAAGGCCGCGAATGAATCTTCCTGCAAGCTCTTCTGTAAAAAGTCAATGTCCTTTTTCAGTTCCTTGCTGAAGAAAAGTTTGCGTTCGGGAATCTTGTCCGGTGAAATCAGACGGGAATCGCTGGCACCTTTGGCACTGAAAAGGTCAAAGTCCTCGGCCAAAAATTCTTTTTTCCCTTTTTCTGTCAGACTCAGTTCCGCATCCGCAAGAAATTGAGAAGGAAGCAATTCCACCAGACCGGACACGATTACGGGATGATCCTTCGCCAAAATGCGTTTGGCCACGGAGAGTTTGCGCTGCGTGCTGTCGTAGATGTCAGACAGCATGCACTCCACGCCGGTATTGTATCTTCTTCTGCCTTGGATGAAATCGTCGCAAATTTCATAAAACAGGGTGCGATCCTCAAGATTAGGCAGCAATTTCATCACATTCTTGACAAAAGTGATTTTTTTGTTGTTTACTTCTTCTTGTTCTACAATTTCAAACAGGTCGTCCGTAGCAATGTCTCCGTGGCTGCGGTCTTCAATGATCGAGGAAATGTTCCGACAAAACTGGTAACGGTCAATTTCCGGTTTCTTCTTTAATCTGAAAGGTTTGTCGTTGAGCAATGCGTTTTCTGCCAAATTGGTCACGCGGTAGTCGGTGCAGCGGTGACGTCCCACCTCGCGAATCAATCCTTTCGTCAACAAATTGTTCACGCTGGCCTTCAATGGCATAAATTCCAAAGCGTTGATGTTGAAGAAACGGGTAATGTCCTGCCCATCCACATCACAGTTGTTGGTGATTTGAATCGAGTAAATGCATACAAACAGGAGCGTTTCCAGAGGAGTGACGTTCAGAAATGAACTCAATTGCCGCACTTCTTCTTCCACGGAAGCCTGTTCGTCGCTGAAATCCACCTGCGTCTGTCGTTCGCTTTTTGTCGGAATGTCTTTTAAACCTTCACAATAGAGTCCGATAATCGATCTCTTGGAATCTCTCAATTCTCTGGAAATTTTCATTAAGGTACTGATGGCGTTGAAATCTTTTTGAATCTTTTTCATACTGATGTATTTTTAGTGAATAATTAATTTGATGTTTTTAGTCGGAATGCTGTTTGAAAATCACGATACAAAAATATACCACACCTGTGCCTTTTTAGGGCACAGGTTGAAAAAAGACTGACAAATGTTGTTTTTATTTCGCCGTTAGCGAATCGTCACAGGAGTGTTCACATTGGGGTTAACGCGCATATCGTCACGCCATATTCTGTCTAAATCCGTTACGAAAGTTCAATAAAAAAACGTGTGCCCCCTTTGGGCATAGGGGAATACGAAAACGGGTTGGGTTACTGCTTTTTTAATAGCAGAAAAGCGATTTGCAAGTCAACCACAAAACAAACTATTTCGCTTTCGTGGCTGAAAGTCGCAATACAAATCAGCCACAAAATCGTTATTTTCCTTTTCGTGGCTGAAAAGTAATTGATCTATTTGTTTTTTTCGCCGTTTTTTGCAAATCGGATTTTAAATATAGCAATATGTCGGAAATCATTGGTAGGAAAAATGAAATTGCCGAATTAACAGCAAGATACAATAGCGGAAAGGCAGAATTCATTGCCGTATATGGGCGGCGAAGAGTGGGAAATTCTTAAAATGCTTGTATTCCTTTACCGAAAATCCGCTCCAGGCCTTGGTCATCTCATTGGTGAGGATGGCATACTCCTGTTCTTGTTCAATGCCGCGGGATTTCCACTCGTCGGTGAGTTCCTTGCGCATTTCAATGGTTTGCAGACGCTGGTTGATCCAACCTTCCGTATAACCTTTGGCTCGGTAGAAGTCGGCGCCGCGCAGTATGGCTTTCTCTGGGTCGGCGATTTCGTCCAAACGCTCGCTTCCCACCTGCGCCAACCACATCTTGAACGGATCCGCCTTGGGCGATGGAATGGACTGGATAAGACGCAGAAGATTCGGCGTACTTACCACATCGGTCATTCGCATTCGGCCATCTTCCGCGACCATTCTCAAACGGTTACAATTTGTAACCGTTTGGTTTCCTTCCTTCAACAGCCTGTTTTTCAAAACTTTCCAATAATTACGAGCGCCTTGGTGATCGGGCTGTTCGGTCAATACTTCCACCACATCCACCACGGAGAAATACCATTCCTCCTCTTCTTCGTTCCAGGCAGTGCGAATTTTCTTGCTCTCAAATAGTTTGATTTTGTTTTCCATCTGTCATCGTTTATGTTCTTAAATCCAAGTTAAGCAAAGCGACTTTTAGTTT
Source organism: Bacteroidales bacterium (assembly GCA_045616665.1). Classification (GTDB taxonomy): domain Bacteria; phylum Bacteroidota; class Bacteroidia; order Bacteroidales; family WCHB1-69; genus RUG11690. The sequence continues at coordinate 23,720 of JAZLHE010000015.1, forward strand.
ATTTTTCCAGTCCGCAAATGTACAACTTATTATCTTCATACTGAATTTTTTTTTGCAAAAATATATAAATTCTCAATTTACATAGAAGATTGTTCGTTTTTTCGCAATTATTGGGATGGCAGTTGAAATACAAGGCGGATAACAATATCCGCAGGAGGAGAAAATACAAAGATTAATCTGCCTGAAACGACCAGTGTTTACAAAAACATCCGTTTATCCTTGCGCTCAAAACGGCCTCCATCGTCAGGTCATCCACTTTGTTGAAATAGTCGTAGGCACTCATATCTCGGTGCTGGGGAGCCAGCACGGCGTGATTGAAAACCACCTGTTCGTCAGTGTGCCTTTCAAGCAATCGTAAGGCATCCTCCGCCCGCTGACAGCGTTTCTGTCCTTCAAATCTAAATGGCAACTGTACGACTGCCATCACCTGGTATCCTCTTCCGTGCGCTATCTGGGCGGCTATCGGAGCATATTCGCTGCTGTATTTGCCACCCAAACCTGCCACAATCACCAACTTCCGCTCGGTTTTCCGAGATTTTCGCATCAACCAACGCCAAGCGAGCGAAAGCCGAGACAATGGTGGCTCATTTTGTGCCAGGCAGTTGTCAAACGCGACTCCAAAATCGTCCTTGTCGTTGGTAACGATACATTGCCCCTTGAGATTGTCTTTAGGGTGCATAAAGCTGGTGACGATAAAGCCACGAGGATTTTTTTCTTTGAACTGGGTTCCTAATCTGTAAGCAGTTTCTCCAAAAGTAAAAACCAAAATTGATTGATTATCCATAATTATATCGTTTTTTTCACCCGCAAAAATAGGAATAGCCTGTGCCTTTTACGGGCATAGGTACGTCATCTTCTAAATTTTTATCGCATCAATGACAGCAGTCTGTCGCGTTCTAACGTGAGCGCCATTCCCCGCTGCAAGGCATCCTCGGAATTTTCGGGTATGATGATGGGAAAAAATCCTTGCATTTCTTTTTCCAACGCTTTTTGCAAATCTGGATACAAATGGAGTTTCCCCGTGATGTAAAAGGCCTCCGGATGACTTACCTTGCATTGCTTGACAAATTCCAGAATTCGCTCAGTTACATCTTGAGCATTAGCCGCACAGCGTGCCGACAAGACCTCCAAACTTTCCATCACTTCAACATCGCATTGTACGTGGATATCTTTCCCTGACAAAGTGATGATTCTATCTGTCGCCTTGTACTTTTTGAAAACTTCCAATTGACGTGCAAGATCAGCCAAGTCGTCATCGGACATATCAATATTGAATCTTCCGCGCACAATGTCTGCCAGACTTCCATCCCAAAAAAACTGGGAATCCTGCCAAGAATAATTGTTTCCTGCATCCTGAGTTATCATAGCCGCAGAGAAGTACTTGTTTTGAAGATTGAGCAGGATGAAACGTTCCGTTAGCGGCTGCGAAAGACCGCGTGCCGCCAACACTTCCTCGTGCTCAATAGTGATATTTTCACGAGGAAGGGTCGGAAAACTCTCTTCAAGTTCCGAGTCTGTAAAGGCGTTTGAAAACACTATGCGTGTGGCCTCTGGATTGGCAAAGGAGAGTTTGCCGTCTTCGATGAAAATGAAATTGTTGGGATTGCCACCCAAAGAGATGGCGAATGGGTCGGAGGGAATAGCATTTGTTTTTTTCATTGTTATATGATTTTAAAATACGCCGGCAAAAATAAAAACAACCTATGCCTTTTTAGGGCACAGGTACGGGGAAAGATTTTAGACAATGCTTTTATTGCACGCTATCGAGTCGCCGCAAAAGTCGCGTCGTAATAGAAGCCAGTGAAGGAAACTTTTACATTTTTTGGATCTCCGCCATCGTAGTATCGGTAAACGTCCTCCAGATTTCAAGTTTAACTTTTTTGTAGTCATCGAAAAGCTGACCGACACGTTCTATCTCAAATACCAGCCGGAGGTCCTTCTTATCCTCATTCTCCTGTCCCTCTTTGCGGTAGCCGAGGCGTGCAATCTTGATGAAGTAGAGGTCGCGGATGCCTTTCCCCGAGAGATACGGCATGAAGTAGTAGAGTTTTTTAAGAGCCACGGTTGTCGGGAACTTCTTGCCGGTGTAGTAAATCTTGGCAGAGCCATTGAGATATGGTTTCCAGTTGTCTTTCTTGACGTTGCAAATGAGGAGATTCTTGGTGAGATCAACATCCAGCGGCTTCTTCTTGGACGTTTTACAGTATTCAATTTCCGAGTCCTCACGCGCTATGAAGTTCTGAGTGATTGGTTCAAGTTCATACTGGTCGAAGAGATCGAGGAAGTTGAGTTGCTTTTCACGAGGTTCATCCATCCTTTTGACGATTTCCACCTTAACAGATAAAGAAGTATTCTTCAAGATTTGGAGTCGTTCATTCAAAACGTCTAACGAATGTATGCCTTTAGTGTATCGCAAC
>JAZLHE010000016.1:0-80176 GCA_045616665.1 Bacteroidales bacterium
CCATCTGTCAAAGCCAGCTTCCTTATCCTTGGCGTGACACGACCTTTGAAGTGGGAACCGTAAGCGGCGAATACACTTTCGTAAGAGAAACCGCACATCATTGCGACAGCGTGGTTATCTTGAACCTGACCGTTAATCCGACGGCCCACAGCATTGAAACCGCATCGGCTTGCAGCAACGAAGACAGCTACATCTGGCACGGAAGGACCATCACCGAAACCGGCATTTACTTCGACACCTTGGCCACCGCGCTGGATTGCGACAGCGTTTGCGAACTTCGATTCACCCTGTTAGAACCCAGCAGTGCCACTTTCGTGGATACCACCTGTGCCAACAGCACTTACACCGCCTACGGCTTCAACATCGGAAACTTGACAGCAGGTGACACCACGCTGCAGCGAGTCACCCAAAACAGCGTTGGCTGCGACAGTACCATCACCGTTTTACTGAATGTCAAACCTATCTTTGAAACCTCATTCGACACCATCAACTGTGGCGCATTGCTCTGGAACAACACCTGGTATCAGGAAAGTGGACAATACCAGCAAGTCTTTGAAGCCGCCAACGGCTGCGACAGTGTGGTTACAATGAACCTGATTGTTGACACACCTTCAAGAGACAGCGTTTATGTCACGGCTTGCGATTTTTATGAATGGGACGGCACTATCTACAACCAGTCCGGTACCTACTCCAAGATCTATCCACAACCGGTGGGTTGTGACAGTATCGCCGTATTGCTGTTGACCATCAACAATAGCCAAGAAGTCACATATTACGACACCACCTGTCTGGGCGAAATCTACCAGGGCTATGGTTTCGACACCCTCATCACACAGGTCGGCAACATCCACATTCGACGCGTTGACACCACCATTGCCGGTTGCGACAGCACCATCAATGTGATGTTGAGAGTATATGCATCCTACCTCATCATTGACAGTGTCAGCACCTGCGACAACGAACCATACACTTGGCAAGGTGGAAGCTATGACGAAACCGGCACTTACACGGTAGGCTACACTTCGGTTCACGGATGCGACAGCACCCACGTCTTGGTATTGGAAGTTTATCCGACTTACAACATTGACATTGAAGACACGGCAGTCGTAGGCGTTCCTTACCACAAATATGGTTTGAACTTTACACCACAAAACGTAGGAACTTTACATATTCCTGTTCCAAACATTACGGTGATGGGCTGCGACAGTATTCTTAACATCACTTTGGAAGTGGTAGATGGAAGTAGCATTGAACAATATCGTCTCAACAACGCCATCTCTATCTACCCCAACCCAACCGAGAACGTATTCACGGTCAACTCAAGTTTGGATGCCATCAAGGAACTCACCATCTTCGACAACAACGGCAAAGCCGTGCTGTATCAAAGCATCAACGGCAATAACGGCTGCGTCAATGTGGAAGCCTTAGCTCCCGGCATCTATTTCGTCAAATTGGAAACCGAACACGGAATCGTTCACAAGAAATTGATTGTCAGATAGATATTCTAAAATACATTTCTTTCAACGGTGGTCCAAGGACCACCGTTTTTTTATGTCAATTCAAAAAGGAATGCAAAATGCCCACTGAAACGGAAGACAAAATTTTGCACCTTTCATCCTTAATTTTCAGACTTCCAATTACCTAAACCCTCATTTTTCCAATAACAAATCACAGGCATAATCATTAACATATTTGTAAATATTTTACTTGTAAAAATTATTTATAGGTTTGCTGATAATCATATTTAAAATATCATTATATTTGCCATAATGAAAAAAATGGCAAAACACACACTCAATATACTGATAATCATTGCGTTGGCAATACCAATCAAGGTGTTTTCGCAGCCAATTTCTTCCAATTTGCCTTCAGAAACGACCGACACAAGCCGCACCAACACCCAAGTTTCGGTGTCACAAGAACAAACGACAACGAAAAAAGGGAAGAAAGAAAAGAAGGAAAAACCGCCTAAAAGCAAAAGCAAAGGTAAAAAAGTTTCTTTCGAGACTTTCGATGAAAACTATGCCAAGGCACTCAAATATTACAATAGCGGTCAATATCTGTCGGCAGCAAGGCTTTTCGAAGAATTGTATCCGCTATCGATGGGCACCACAAGGGCCGACACGTTGCTCTATCTTTTTGCCGACTGCTACTACAAGAACAAAGACTACGAATTGGCGGCATTTCACTTCAAAGACTACGCCCGGCACTATCCCGGCACGCCGCAAGCCGAAGAAGCCCACTTTATGTGTGTCAAATCTGCATACGAGATTTCGCCCATTTACAGTGTTGACCAGTCCACCACCCTTTATGCCATTGACGAAATGGACCTTTTCATCAAGTCGTTTCCCTATAGTCCGCACATCGAAGAATGTCACCAGATGTTGGATGTCTTGCACGAAAAATTAGCCCAAAAGGATTTTGAAATCATCAAGCTATATTACAACACCGACCATTATCAAGCCGCCCAGATTGCCGTAAAAAACTTTTTGAAAGAACACGCGTCTTCCAAATTCGCTCACGAAGCACTTTATATCTTGGTAAAAAACAATTACGAATTTGCCCACAAAAGCGTAAGCAGCAAAAAACGCGAACGTTACCAGGCCTGCGTTGACGCTTACAACCTACTGAAAAACAAATACCCCAATTCGGGTTTCTATATGGATGCCAAGAAAGTGGCAGACGACGCTATCCAGCAAATAAATAAAATCAAAAATAAAAATATTGAAGAAAAATGAAATCAGCAGATTACAAAAAGTTAAAGGTTAATCCTTACGCCATCACTCGAGACATCGTCAATTACGACGAGCAAACAGGCAATATCTACAAGACGATTGTGCTAATGTCCAAAAGAGCCAATCAGATTGCGACTGACCTGAAAGAAGAATTTCACGAAAGATCCCAAGAATTTGTCAGCAGCACCGACAACCTGGAAGAATATCACGAAAATTTAGGGCAAATCGAATTGGCCAAGTATTTCGAACAGCTTCCCAAACCGACCTTATTGGCCGTTAACGACTATAACACCAAAAACATCTACTTTAGCGACGCTGACAACGGCATTAATAATGACTAACACTTTGACCAAACATATTGTCATTGGCATTACGGGAGGGATAGCGGCTTATAAGTCTCTATCCCTTATCCGCTTGTTTAAAAGCGCCAATTACGAAGTCAAGGTCGTGGCGACAAAACACGCCTTGGAATTCGTCACGCCGATCACTATTGAGACATTGTCTCAGAACAAGTTATATACGGATATGTTCGACCGCCATTTCGAGCCGGAAGTGGAACATATTGCCTTGGCCGACTGGGCCGACATCGTTCTTGTAGCTCCCGCCACAGCCAATATCATCGGCAAATTGGCCAACGGCATAGCCGACGATGCCCTATCCACCTTGCTATTGGCCTGCGACAAGCCGATTTTCATGGCACCGGCGATGAACAACAAGATGTATGCCCATCCCGCCGTTACCGCCAACATTCATACGTTGCGTCAACGCCAGGTTCAGTTTATTGAACCGCAAAAGGGATTCTTGGCCTGTGGCAGCGAAGGAGTTGGCCGTATGGAAGAACCCGTGGGTATATTCCAACAGGTTTACGAAGCCATCGACGGTGAAAAAGCTCTCAAAGGCCTCAAAGCCCTGGTGACCGCCGGTCCCACTTACGAACCCATCGATCCCGTAAGATTCATCGGAAACTATTCTTCCGGTCTGATGGGATTTTCCTTGGCTGAAGAACTGCGTAGACATGGCGCGGATGTCACGCTCGTCAGCGGACCGACACATCTACAATGCCATCCCCAAATCCGTCGCATCGACGTGAAGACTGCCAAAGAAATGTTTGACCAGTGCTGCGAGCACTTTCCAGATTGCGACATCATCGTTATGGCAGCAGCTGTGGCTGATTACACCCCCAAAGACGTGGCTCCTCAAAAAATCAAAAAACATAACGAAGGACTCACGCTGGAATTGACTAAAACAACCGATATTCTTGCCCATATCGGGAAAAATAAAAAAGAACACCAGTTTTTGCTTGGCTTCGCCTTAGAAACAGAGAACGAATTGGCCAACGCCAAAACCAAACTGCAAAATAAAAATCTGGATGTCATCGTTTTAAACTCAATGAACAACCCCTTGGCAGGTTTCAACAAACTCACCAATCAAGTCACGATGATTGACCGGGAAGGCCATATCGTGGAAGGTGATGCCAAAAGCAAAATGGAAGTCGCCAAGGAAATCATTGAATTCATCAAAAGGAAAAAACATTAATATCGCCATGAAACGTCTATTGATTATCATCAGCCTACTCTTGACCATATCGGCCGTCTCTGCCCAGGATTTTCAATGTCAGGTATCCATCAACTCCTCCAAAATCAGCGGTTCCAACCGCGAACGCTACAACGCGCTGCAGCAAGAGGTCTATAATTTCATCAACGAAAGAAAATGGTGTCAATATAACTTGAAGACCAACGAACGCATCGAGTGCGGACTGATGATCAACCTGACAGAAGTTTCAGGTGACGTGCTCAAAGGTACGATGACCGTACAATTACAACGTCCTGTTTATAAGACCAACTATAAGACAACCGTTATCAATTTTCAGGACAACAAAATCCAATTTACGTATGATGAAGGACAACCATTGGAATATTCTGATGGAGTAAACCTCAACCAGTTCACGTCCCTGATTGCCTTTTACCTCAACTTTTTCCTGGCTCTGGACTTTGACACTTTCGGTATGAACGGCGGAGCACCCTATTTCGACAAATGTCAAAGCATCGTCAACCTCAACCAGAGTTCAGCTGAACAAGGTTGGCAATCTTTCGAATCCGGTCAAAACAACCGCTACTGGATGGTCGAGAATATGACGAATGCCACTTACAGCAAATTGCACGAATTTTTATACAATTACCATCGTTTGGGCTTAGATGCCATGGCCGAGAATCCCGACGCCGGACGCGCCGTCATCTTTGAAAGTCTCAAATCCCTGCAACAAGCCGCTCGGCAGAAATCGAACCTCGTTATGGTGAAATACTTCGTTTCCGCAAAATCTGACGAAATCGTCAATATTTTCAAAGAGGGATTGGCCAACGAAAAGACACAGGTGGTCAACATTATGAAGCAGTTAGACCCTGCCAACGCTTCCAAATACGACGCCATCACCGCTCAAACCACCAAATAATATGCTCCGTTCCCTTCACATCGAAAACTATGCGATTATCCGCTCCATCAAAATCAACTTTGATGAAGGATTTACCGTTATTACAGGAGAAACCGGAGCTGGTAAATCTATCATTATCGGAGCTTTATCACTAATTTTAGGGAAACGGGCAGACACTTCAATCTTGCACGACAAAACCAAAAAATGTTTCGTAGAAGGTGAATTTGACATTCGTAATCTGAAATTGCAGGATTTCTTTGCCGACAATGACCTCGACTACGCCGACACGACCATCATCCGACGCGAAGTCAACGAAAACGGCAAGTCAAGGGCTTTCGTCAACGATACGCCGGTCAACCTGACCATACTGAAAACACTGGCGGAATCATTGGTTGACATCCATTCTCAGCATCACAACCTACTGATTAACAACGAGAATTTCAGAATCAACCTGATTGACCAATACGCACAGGTTCACACGCTGTTAACCCAATATCAGAATTGTTTTTCATCTTATAAAAAATGTGAAAAGCAATGGCTTGATCTCAAGGAACAACAACGTCAAAAAGAACAGGAACGCAGTTATCTGCAATATGTTTTCAAGGAACTTGAAGACGCACAACTTTCAGAAGGAGAACAAGATAGCATTGAACAACAGATCCAGTTGCTATCCAATGCCGAAAACATCAAGACCAAATTATACAACAGTCTGCAACTCTTGGCAGAAGACGAGGAACAGAATCTGCTTCACCAATTGCAGAACATCAAAGAGCAATGTCAAAGCGTGAGCGGTTTTGACGGGGAATTAGCGGAATTAAGCCACCGTATCGACAGCAGCTTGCTGGAATTGAAGGACATTGCCAACGACCTCCGTCGCAAGGAAAACGCCATTGAAGTCAATCCGCGGGAATTGGAACGATTGAACGAACGTTTGGACCAACTCATCCAACTTGAGCACAAACATCGAGTGGAAAACAACGAACAGCTCATCGAACTCCGCGACCAAATTGACCAACAACTGTCCTCCATTGATACTGAAGACGCACAAATTTCACAATTGGAACGAGATTGCGAAAAACTACATGCGCAGACACTGAAACTGGCCAAGGAACTTTCAGACAAGCGCCGCCAAGCCAGCACCAATTTTGAACAGGAGATGATCAACAAATTCCAACTTTTAGGAATGAATCACGGTCAATTCAAACTGGATTTCATTCCATTGGAAACCCCCAATAATACAGGAATGGACAAGATTGACTTTCTTTTTTCCGCCAACAAGGGGTCGAAATTGGAGCTGATTGAGAAAAACGCCTCCGGTGGAGAAACGTCAAGACTGATGCTGGCCATTAAAAGCATTATCAACGACAATTCCCTTCTTCCCACCGTTGTTTTCGACGAAATCGACACTGGTATTTCCGGAGAAGTGGCGGGGAAAGTGGCCCAGCTGATGCAGCAGTTTTCGCATCACCATCAACTGATTGTCATTACCCATTTGCCACAAATCGCGGCCTACGGAAGGAAACACTATTTTGTCTATAAAGACAACAGCGAAGATAAAACCTATACGCAAATCAAGAGTCTAAATAATGAAGAAAGCATACGTGAAATCGCCACGATGATTAGCGGCGAGCACCTCAGCGATGCCGTTATCGAGACTGCCAAAGAATTGAAAAACAACATCTTATTATGAAAAAAATAATTTTATTCGTCCTTTGTTTAGCTATGACCATTCCTGCGTTTTCACAGGATAAAGGCAAATATAAGAATCCTAAAGACAGCAAATTTGTCTTTATGACCACCATTGCCTATTCAGGCGGAGCGGGAAGCATTAAAATTCCCAACAGGGAAATTCCCAACAAGCTCTTCAATATTCAAGTGGGCGAAGTGCTGGCCTATCAATTCAATCCGAACTTCTTTATGGGTGTCAGCTTAGGTCTTGATTTTTGGCGATACACCGCCTTTGTGCCATTGGCCCTGAACCTAAGCGTGAATATGACAAAGACGAGAATAGCTCCCCACTGGTTTTTAAATGCAGGCTATTCTTTTAAATGGTATATGAATCAAAAACCAGAAAACATCACGAAAGTCATTCAAGGTGCCAAACCAGGACCTTTCGTTGAAAGTGGTTTGGGTGTGAATTTCAAGATCAGCGACAAGGTTTCCCTGCTCATCTTGGCTACTTATAAAATGCAATATTCGAGCATTAAATATAGTGTGGAAGAACCCAATGAACCTGATAATTCAGAATATTTCACCAATCGTGAACAAAATTACTTTTATCACTTCGGTGGTGTTAAAATTGGAATCTTATACTAAAATTCAATAATTCGGACTTGTTATGAAAAAACTTAGCATTTTCCTTTGTTTCCTTATCATTGGTGCATTTTCATCTATTTTTGCACAAACCAAATGTTTTCAAATTCAGAAAAATGATTATGAAAGCATTCAAATCAACTTTCATTTCGACATTCACAATTTAAAGAACGCGGATGTCAAAACCGAAAGTGGAATGTTTACACGAATTTTCCACAATGACTTATGCCTTTCCCGTGAGGTTGGCAAACCAGAACTACCCGAATTTTCAGAATTGGTTGAAATTCCCCTTTGCGAGAATGTCAAGATTAATGTCATCAACGCCAATTACACCATCGTTGATGCGGAAGACCTTGGAATCCAACACCCTATTTTCCCCGCACAGCCTTCCTATGCAAAATCGGCAAAAGGTCCATTCCATTTGGTAAAAGACAGCTCTTGCTACCAGGAAGATCGTTTTTACGGACTTGACCTGGCAAGTTGTCAGAAAGTCGGTATTTCTCGTAATATCAATTTAGGAAATTTGACCATCTGCCCAATTTCCTACAATCCTGTCAGTAAAAAAATCAAATTTTACACGGACGTAGAAGTTGAAATCAGCTTTGAGGGTTCCAATGTTCCTGCCACCTTGGAGATGAAGAACCTCCACAGCAACGGTTACTTCAGCAAGGAAGCCAATTATGTCATCAATCCCATTGTCGAAACGACACGTGAAGACATTGAAATTTCGCCAGTCAAATACCTTATCGTAGCCCATTCGATGTTTCGCAACAATGACCAACTGAATGCCTTTATCAACTGGAAAAAGCGTATTGGTTACCTTGTAGAAATCGGTTACACAGACGACAGTAACGTGGGTACGACAAGCACCAGCATTGCCAACTTCATCAAATCGCATTACACCCAGGCCACGGCAGGAAATCCTGCCCCGACCTTTTTGCTTCTGATTGGTGATGTGGCGCAGATTCCCGCTTTCGACAGTAGGAACAGCAGTGGCGACAACGATCACGTCACCGACCTGTATTATGCCTGCTGGACCGCCAACGACCACATTCCAGACTGCTATTACGGTCGTTTTTCCGCCCAAAACGTCAGCCAACTGACCCCGCAAATTCAAAAGACACTGATGTATGAACAATACACGATGCCCGATCCGAGTTATTTGGCCAAGGCCGTAGCCATTGCCGGTACGGACAGTTACTGGGGACCACAAAACGCGGACTGGCAAATCCATTACCTCACCGACAACTATTTAAACAATGCCAATGGTTTTTCCACGGTTTATGCCCACTATTACAACTGCAGTTCTCAAGCCGCCACTATCCGACAAGAAATCGGAGCCGGCGTGGGTTATGCCAACTATACTGCCCACGGAGACGTTGACGGATGGTATGACCCCGCTTTCAACAACAACCATGTTTCCTCAATGAACAATGCCAACAAATATGGTCTTATGATCGGCAACTGCTGTCTCTCCGGCAAATTCGACAGGAACAGCTTTGGTGAAGAACTCCTCCGTGCCAACAACAAAGGAGCCGTTGGTTACATTGGTGCGTCAAATGTGTCGCTTTGGCCGGATGATTACACCTGGGCCGTCGGCAATCGTTCAACGGCTTGCCTAACCACCTACGACGCCAATAATTTAGGAGCATACGACAGATTATGGCACACCCACAACGAAGCCCACACCGACTGGCAAGTAACCAATAGCGGCATTATCCGAGCCGGAAATTTCGCCGTAGAATCATCTTCAAGTTATGAAAAATTATACTATTGGGAGATCTACCACCTCTTTGGAGATCCTTCCCTCAAGACCTATCTCGGCATCCCGAGTGAAATTCAGGCAAACGTTCCATCCGCGATGCCAATTGGCATTCCCACACTTGACATTACCGCCGTTCCATACGCATACGTGGCACTTACACAAGGCAACACATTGATTTCCGCCTGCTTCGCAGATGCCTCTGGCAGTGCTTCCCTGGTTTTGCCATCCACCCTTCTTCCCGGTGAATACGAAATGGCCATTTCCGCTCAAAACCACATTCAGTTTTTCCAAAACATCACCTTTGCATCTCCAAGTAGCAGTTTCGTGATATGCAACGCCACCATGCAAGAAAGCAGCGTCCTTACCAACAACAGCATTTCCAACTGGGACCTGTCATTTGAAAATATGGGGGCAGTCAATGCCAACAACACCTACGCCAAAATCAGCAGTTCAGAATCCAATATCACCTTCTCGACAGATTCAATTTACATTGGCAACATCGCAGCCGGACAAACCGTAAATTTAACCAACGCCTTCACCGCGCAGATTGCTGCCGGCGTGGCCGACCACGAAGCAACAAACATCTCAATAAAGACCTATTTTGACAACAGTTCATCAGACCGCACCTACAATTTGACGATCAATGCCCCTCAACTTGAAATCGGCAATATCGTCATCAACGCGGGCACCGCTTCCGAAGGATGCATCAACCCCGGCGAGGACGGAACGATAACAGTCACTTTCAAAAACAGCGGACACAATGGCATACACAATCTTCAAGCTATGCTGACATCATTGCATAACGACATTACGGTTAGCAACGGCACCAACCACATTACAACCATCAACAATGGCGGGTCTGCCCAAATCACATACAACATCTCCGTTTCTCCTCAGGCACAAATCGCCTCCCTTTATCCAATGCAGATCAGCATCTTCAATTCCGAATATCAATCGGCAGATGCTTATAGAATCCCTATCGGCAAAGTGGTAGAAGACTTTGAAACAGGAGGTTTCACCTCATTTAACTGGAATAACGGCAATTATCCGTGGGAAATCACAACATCCAATGTCTATGCGGGGAACTACTCAGCTCGCAGCAAAAGCAATTTAGGCAACGGCAGTTACTACAGCAACAAAGAATCCACTCTCCAAATTTCGATGAACGTTTCACAAGCCAGCCCCATTTCCTACTTCCGCAAAGTGTCTTCAGAACAAAATTACGACAAATTCACCTTCGCCATTGACGGAACCGTAAAGGAGGAATTAAGCGGCGAAGTGGCCTGGGGCGAAGCAAGTTTTGACGTTCCTGTAGGCAATCATACCTTCAAATTCACCTACTCCAAAGACCATTCATCCTCCAACGGCAGCGACTGTGCCTGGATTGACAATATTACCTTTCCCGTTACCGGAACAATAATGGAACCCACTTCCATTGAAAACAATGAAATAGACCAACAATTGCGCGTATATCCGAACCCAGCCAACGACCAAATCAACATTCAATGCCCTAACAATATGAAAAGCATTGAAATCATTGACATTATGGGCAAAAGCGTAACATGTCTCAACAACATCAATGGAAACAACCACACACTGAATATCAGCAATTTGGCCAATGCCATCTATTTTATAAAAGTAGTTGACAACAACAATCAGGTCATGGTTCAAAAAATCATCAAAAAATAAGCGATATGCAAGATACTTCAGCTCAATTTGATCAAGTTGCGAAACAATGCATTGATATCTTTTCAAAAAAAGCCATCGACTATGGCACGGCGTGGCACATTCTCCGCCTGTCGTCCCTCACTGACCAAATCTACATCAAAGCCCAGCGCATCAGAAGCATTCAAGAAAAAGGCATCGCCAAAATCAACGAAGGATTCGTTCCCGAATTTATCGGCATCGTCAACTATTCCGTGATGGCCCTCATACAACTGGAAATCGGTGTGGCGGAAACTATGGACGAACTTCTTGACGCCCAAGAAGCCATCCAACTGTACAGCAAGTACTTAAATCAGGCCAAAGAATTGATGATGAACAAGAACCACGATTACGGAGAAGCCTGGCGAAAAATGCGGATCAGTTCCCTGACCGACATCATATTGATGAAACTTTTGAGAATCAAACAAATAGAAGACAACAACGGCAACACCATCATTTCTGAAGGTTTGGATGCCAATTACTACGACATTATCAATTACGCAATGTTTTCGCTCATCAGACTGATCATTGAGAAGGAAGACTGCGGAAATCGCTAATTTTATCAGATTTACACAATTTTATATCAAGACATTAAAACAAAGGAACAATGAATAATAGAAAAGAACAAATCTGGGTAAAAATCATCCGTATTTTATTGGCTTGCGTGTTCTTGTACTCAGGTTTCACCAAAGCCGTTGATCCTGTTGCCACCGGCATCACGTTCGACGAATACTTCACCTCTTTCGGGATGAGTTTTCTGCACCCTCTTTCGATGCTTTGCGCATTTTGCATGACCGCAGCCGAATTCACCTTGGGTTTTATGATGCTTTTCCGCATTAAAATCAAGTTCACTTCCATCTGCTATTTATTGTTTATGGGATTCTTTTTCCTGCTAACCTTATGGTTGGCCATTGCCGAATATTTGGAAATCCATCACGGATACAACTTTGGCGTTGTTCGCGACTGCGGTTGTTTTGGCCAAGCCGTGCACCTCAGCAATATGGAGACATTCCTGAAGAATGTCGTCATAATCATTCCAACCTTGATTATTTTCTTCAAGAGAAAAAGCATTCCGGACATCCGTTTAACAGAATTGGGTCAATGGTGTTTTGCCGCCGTGGGTGCCATCCTGGTCTTCGGCTTCCAAGCATACTGTTTCCGCCATCTTCCCGTCATCGACTACAGCAATTGGAAAGTGGGCGACAACGTAGCTGACAGCTTCATTGAAAAGCCTGCGGTTCAAGACATTATCTTCATTTACAGAAATACCGAAGACAACAGTTTGGTCAACCTTTCCGAAGACGGACTGATGACCATCACGGACAGCATTCCGGATTTTTACGAGAAATATGAATATGTGGACCGCAAAGACAGCATCATTTCCGAATATGAAAGAGCACCTCAAGACGGCTTCAATATGCTGGCCAAAGACGGTTCTGACCAAGCTGCCGAGATTTTCCACAGCAAAGAACCCGTTTATATTTTCTTTATGCACGATTTAATCGAAACAAATCTTAAGGGCATTCAAAATGATGAATTCAAGCGCATCGTCAAGCTTTGCCAAGATAAAGGCATTACCGTTGTTGGCCTTACCAACTCCAACCAGGAAAGCATTGACCAATTTACGAGTGATAACAAAATCGCATTCCCTATTTATGAAAATACCATCGATCCCATCAAGGGACCATTTATGGTTCGCGATGCCGTACGTTCCAATCCGGGACTCATCATTATTCAAGATGGAATTGTAAAAGCAAAATACAATTGGAGAGATTTCAAAAAAGTAAACTTTTAAGCCCAACAAATTTATTCTCAATGAAAAGAACAAGCATTATTCTCACAACTATCTGTTTAGGACTTGTGTTAACCCATTGCGATAAAAAATCAGCCCCGATACAATATCCCGAAACAGCGAAAGTCGATGTGACGGACACCTACTTTGGCACAGAAGTGGCAGACCCTTATCGCTGGCTTGAAAACGACACCGCCCCCGAGGTGCTGGATTGGGTAAAACAGGAGAATGCGATCACGCGAGAATATCTTGACAAAATTCCATTTAGAGAACAACTGAAACAACGTCTGACCGAACTTAGCAACTACGAAAAATTCGGCACGCCCTTCAAGAAGCACGGCAAATACTACTATTTTCGCAACGATGGACTGCAGAACCAAAGCGTGCTCTATGTCAAGGAAAGTCTCAACGGTGATGCCAAAGTCGTACTGGATCCCAACAAACTCTCCGATGACGGCACCGTAGCCCTCAACGACATCAGTTTCTCCAAAGACGGTCAATATCTTGCCTATACCATTTCTCGCAGCGGCAGCGACTGGGTTGAGATTTACGTAATGGACCTGGCCACGCAAAAACTCACCAACGACCATATTGTCTGGGCGAAATTCACCACTGCCGTCTGGGAAGGCAACGGCTTTTACTATAGCCGCTACGACGCTCCGGAAGAAGGCAAGGAGTATTCCAATGTCAACGAAAATCACAAAATCTACTATCACCAAATTGGCACAGAACAAAATCAGGATGTGCTGATTTATGAAAACAAGCAGTATCCGCATCGATTCTACACGGCCGAAGTCAACGAAGACGAAACGATGATGTTTATCAGCGAAGACGGCTTCAGCGGAGGCAACAACATTTATTTCAAAGACTTAAGAAAAAACAATGCATCTTTTTCTCTTATCACCAACGATGCCAACTACTTATATAGCATTGTGGAAACGATAGAAGACGACATTTATATTTTAACCAATTATCAAGCCCCCAAGTACCGCTTGATGAAAGCCAAAGCTTCGGCACCTCAAGTCAACAACTGGAAAGAAGTGATTCCAGAAAGTGAAAATGTGTTGAGTTCCGTCCAAATCTTAGACAGGAAACTACTGTTAACCTACAACCAAGACTGCTCCAGCCACGCATACGTCTATACGTTAGACGGACAACAGCTTCACGAGGTATCGCTACCCACCTTGGGTTCTGTAAGCTTCAGCGGAAGCAAAGACGAAAAAGACATCTTCTACGCATTCACGTCCTTTACTTTTCCCACGAGCATTTATCAGTATGATATAGACAAAAACACATCAGAATTATATATTCAACCAGATGTGAAATTCAAAAGCGAAGGTTACCTGACCGAGCAGATTTTCTTCACCAGCAAAGACGGCACCAAGATTCCGATGTTCATCACCTATAAACGTGGATTAAACCTGAGGGGCAACAATCCTGTCTTAATATATGGATATGGCGGATTCAACATCGGCCTGCCTCCGTCGTTTTCAACCCTTCGTTTGCCTTTCTTGGAAAACGGAGGCATTTATGTGCAAGTCAACCTTCGCGGCGGCAGCGAATACGGGGAAGAATGGCATCAAGCCGGCATCAAAATGCAGAAACAGAATGTTTTCGACGATTTTATCGCCGCAGCCGAATACTTGATTAACAAGAACTACACCAACCCGCAAAAAGTCGCCATTATGGGCGGTTCCAACGGCGGTTTGTTGATTGGTGCCTGCGTGAACCAACGTCCTGAATTATTTCGCGTGGCCATTCCGCAAGTGGGCGTGATGGATATGCTGCGTTATCATCTTTTCACGATTGGTTGGAACTGGGCCAGCGATTACGGCACCAGTGCCGACAGCAAGGAAATGTTTGAGTATCTCTACAAATATTCCCCCTTGCACAATATCAAGAATGACGGCACACCCTACCCCGCCATCTTAGTCACCACCGCCGACCACGACGACCGGGTGGTTCCCGCGCATTCCTTCAAATACATCGCCACCTTACAAGCTGCCAACACGGGCAACGCCCCCAAGTTAATCCGCATTGAAACCAAGGCCGGACACGGTGGCGGAATGCCTCTCGACAAAGTCATTGACGAATATACCGACATTTACTCATTTATGATGTACAACTTAGGCATGAAGCCGAAATTCTAATTCATAATGACCGAAGTACTCCTGCATTCTTGTTGCGCCCCTTGCTCATCCGCCATCTTGGAGTGGATGTTAAACAACGATTATGCGCCGACCATATTCTATTATAATCCGAATATCTATCCGGAAAAAGAATATGAAATCAGGAAAAACGAATGCCGCCGATACGCCCAAAAACTAAATGTCAAAATGATTGACGGCGACTACCTTCACGAAGATTGGCGATGCCGTGTCCAAGGTTTGGAAGACCAACCCGAACGCGGAAGCCGCTGCCTTGAATGTTTCAAGATGCGTCTGTTGAAATCAGCGCAAATGGCCAAAGAACTCAACATCAACTTATTCACCACCACATTGGCTTCTTCGCGATGGAAAGACCTGAATCAAATCAACCTCGCGGGACAATGGGCTGCCAGCCAAGTGGAAGGACCCTGTTTTTGGGATAAGAACTGGCGCAAAGGAGGACTTCAGGACCGCAGAAACGCCCTGCTCAAAGAAAATAATTTCTACAATCAACAATATTGCGGATGTGAGTTTAGTTTTAAATTAAGAGATTAAGAAATTAAGAGATTGTAGATTGGAATTACATACTATATATACCATTAAATTAAGAAATTAATGAAGAATATGCGACATATAAACAAAGGACATCAATTTATACTCATCTTGCTATTAGCGGCAGCGTCTTTCACCGGTTTTGCCCAAAAAGACGGTTTTGGCGTTCCCAACCTGCAAAAATACGACAACAAACTTTTTCATTTCGGTTTCAGTGTCGGATACAATCTTTTCGACTTCAACCTAAAAAGCAATGCCTATTATCCGCAAAGCGACTCTTTGATGACCATTCACACCCGTCCGGTCAGCGGTTTCAGTCTCGGCATCGTCACCGACCTGCGCATCTGGAAATACTTTGACTTGCGCTTTATTCCCGGGCTTTCTTTTGGCGAGAGAGTGTTGACCTACGACTTTGCCAACAAAGTGAAAGAAGACGACCGCCAGCGGCGCATTGAATCCGTTTATATGGATCTTCCCCTGCTTTTTAAAATCAAATCCTCAAGAATGCACAATGTCCGCGTCTATGTAATTGGCGGCGTGCAATATAGCTTAGACTTGATTTCCAACCAGAAGAAGCAGTCGAAGCGCCCCAACGAGTACCTTGTCAAGTTGAATCAGAACGACCTTCAAGGACAAGTTGGATTTGGCTTGGATTTTTACTGCACGTATTTCAAACTTACCACAGAAGTGAAGATGTCGTTTGGCATGCTCAACCTTCTGGTTAAAGAGCCGCACATTTATGCGACCAACATTGAATCCGTAAAATCAAAAACATTACAAATATCTTTAATTTTCGAATAATTATGGCAAACAACGAAGAACTTTTCAAACAGATTATTTCTCACGCGAAGGAATACGGTTTTATTTTTCCTTCCAGCGATATATACGACGGTTTGGCCGCCGTTTACGATTATGGCCAGTATGGTGTCGAACTGAAGAATAACATCAAGCAATATTGGTGGAAGGCGATGGTTCAAATGCACGAAAACATTGTCGGCATTGACAGTTCCATTTTTATGCACCCGACCATTTGGAAGGCTTCCGGACACGTTGACGCATTCAACGACCCGCTCATCGACAACAAAGACTCCAAAAAGCGCTATCGCGCCGATGTTCTGATTGAAGATCATATCCAGAAAATCGAAGATAAAATCAATAAAGAAATTGAAAAAGCAAAGAAACGCTTTGAAAATTTCGACGAAGCGATGTACCGTCAGACCAATGCCCGCGTGATGGGTTACCAGCAACAAATTGACGACATCACCGCCCGCTACGCCGAATTGATGAACAAGATGGATTTGGCCGGTCTGAAAGCACTCATCGAAGAATTGGGCATCGTCTGCCCGATTTCCGGAACCAAAAACTGGACGGATGTACGTCAATTCAACCTGATGTTTTCCACAAAAATAGGCTCTTTGGCTGATGGGTCGGACACCATATACCTGAGACCTGAAACGGCACAGGGCATTTTCGTCAACTTTTTGAATGTCTATAAGACAGGTCGAATGAAAATTCCTTTCGGCATCGCCCAAATTGGAAAAGCTTTCCGTAACGAAATCGTGGCTCGCCAATTCATTTTCAGAATGCGTGAATTTGAACAGATGGAAATGCAATTCTTCGTCAAACCCGGTGAAGAGCTCAAATGGTTTGACTATTGGAAGCAAACTCGTATCAAATGGCATCAGGACTTGGGCATCGAACCCGAAAACTACCGCTTCCACGATCACGAAAAGCTGGCCCACTACGCCAACGCCGCTACCGACATCGAATTCAAGTTCCCATTTGGCTTCAAAGAATTGGAAGGCATCCACTCCCGTACGAACTTCGACCTCGGCCAACACGAAAAATTCTCAGGCAAGAAGTTACGCGTATTTGATCCCGACACCAACGAAAACTACGTTCCTTACGTCATTGAGACCTCGATCGGTGTTGACCGTATGTTCTTAGCCGTTTTCAGCCACGCCTATACCGAAGAGAAGTTGGAAGACGGCTCTGTTCGCGTTGTATTGCGTCTGCCAGCGAAATTGGCACCTGTCAAAGCAGCCATCCTGCCATTAGTCAAGAAAGACGGGCTGCCGGAAAAGGCCCGCGAAATCATGGACAAACTGATGCCGTATATGATGTGCCAATACGACGAAAAAGATGCCATCGGCCGCCGTTACCGTCGCCAAGATGCCATCGGTACACCCTACTGCATCACCGTGGACAACCAGACGATGGAAGACAACACCGTTACCCTTCGCGAACGCGACAGTATGCAGCAGAAACGTGTTGCCATCAACGAATTATTATCTAACATCGTTCTCTAAACAACTTCCGGTAATGCCGTATCCTATCATACCATTAAAGAATGGTATAAAACTGATTCACAAGGAAATAGACTCGCCAATTTCCCATTTTGGCATTTTGGTGAATGCCGGTACCCGTGACGAGAAAGCCGACAAAATGGGTATTGCCCATTTTGTCGAGCATACTATATTCAAAGGCACTCAAAAAAGAAGCGCCCACCAAATTATCCGTCGTATGGAAGACGTTGGCGGAGACCTTAACGCCAGCACTTCCAAAGAAGAAACCTATTTCCACGCCTCTTTCCTGTCTCCCGATTACCCGCGGGCGGTAGAACTGCTCTCCGACATTTTCAGCAATTCCACTTTCCCGGAAGACGAACTGGAAAAGGAAAAGGATGTTGTCATTGAAGAAATCAACTACTACAAGGACACGCCCTCGGAACTCATCTTCGATGACTTCGAAACCTTGGTGTACAACCAACATCCAATGGGACGAAACATCTTAGGCACGCGAAAAGACGTCAAGAAATTCAAACGGGACGACATTTTAGCATTTATCCGTCAAAATTACACGTTAAGCAATGTCGTTTTGGCCTCTGCCGGCAACATTTCCACAAAAAAACTTGTCCAACTCTGCGAGAAACATTTTTCAGACCTGAAATTGGCCGAAAATCCGCAAGAAAGATTCGCATTCAAAAATTATCAGCCGCAACAACTACGCATTAACAAGCACAGCAACCAGTCACACATTATGATTGGCAACGTGGCATACGACATCAAGAACCCGCATCGAAGTGCCTTTATGCTGCTCACCAACCTTTTAGGCGGACAAGGGATGAACACGCGCCTTAATATGGCCATTCGCGAGAACAAAGGCCTGGCTTACAGCGTAGAGGCCTCTTACTCTCCATTTTCAGACACCGGGCTATTCAATATTTACATTGGCTGCGAACACGATGCCATTGAAAAGTGTATCAATCTATCTTATAAAGAATTAGACAAATTAAGACACAACAAATTAGGCACTTTGCAACTCCATTATGCTAAAAAACAGTTTTTAGGACAATTAGCCATCTCCAACGAAGCCAAACTGAATGAAATGATTGCCATCGGCCGTACCGCCCTTTTCTTCGACAGCGTGGAAACGTCTGAAGAATCCATTGCCCGTTTCAACGAAATATCTGCGGAAGAAATCCTCGAAGTCGCCAACGAAATACTCATTCCAGATCAAATGACAACTTTAGTTTACGGAAAACCATGAAACAAAATTTATTGATATTATTAAGCATTATCATTCTGTTGAATGCCTGCGGTCATAAAAACGATGAACAGGACAACGCCAGCGTCATCGAATTGAACGAGAATTCTGTCACGGTGATGGGCACCCAACTGGAGCAATCCGTTCTCAACGGTATTCCCGACGTATTCAACAAGGCCTTCGACCAAGAATACCTGAAATCAGTCATCCGGGACAACTCCATTGTCAACAGCAGCTTGGACGCCGACTTCGGAAAAGAATACTTTGAAAGCAATTTCCATATCGGAGACGAAATGGTGGAACTTGTGAACAACGGTGGGGATTTCAAATTCGTACAATACTATTACGACGAACAACGTCACAATCACCACATCGTTTTTCGAAGCTACAACGACTTTATACTCAATTTTTACGACTATATTGTTGATACACTGAACAACAAATTGGTCATCAAGGACGGCTTCATATACAATACCGGCACTAATTTTTCAGACAATATCAGGGAAAACGTACTGCTGATGGCACTCAACAAAACCAATCCCGAAGGCATACCCCTCAGCTTGAGCCATATCAAGGCAAATTTTGACGGACAGAAATACAAAGAAGCCATACGCCTCCTGCGCGAACACCAAACGGAATTGAAAGAGCTGTCGTGCTATTGGCAACTTTACATTGCCGCCCTTTACCAAACTTGTCCCAAGGAGAGCTTTCTCGACTCGTTGAACGCACTCAACGAAAAAAACATCGACCGACGGATGTTGCAGCTGCATCAACTCATTTTCAGCTTGAACGAGGGCAAAATAGAAATTGCACAAAACACCATCAACGAACTGATAGAGCAAACCGGTGACGACCCCATTTATCTGATGATGTTTGGAAAAGCCAATTTTTATGCCAAAAATTACAAAGACGCACTCATCTGTTACGAAACTTCCGAACAATATCTTCCCCCACTTTGGGATTTATGGTACGGGAAATTAGAATGCCTTGATGCGCTCAACGACAAGGAAAATTTCGCAAAGTGCTTAAATTCAGCAATTAACAACTATAAAATGAGCGAAAAAGAACTAACTGAATTAACGAAGAAACACTTCCCGAAAATGGCAAAATAAATTTTTCAAAAATGTTTGTTTGAATAAATAATTTTTGTATTTTTGCAACCCGATTTTGAAAGTATAAAAAAATAATAATTATAAAGAAATGGCAAATCACAAGTCAGCATTAAAAAGAATCAGAGCTAACAACAGAAAAAGATTAGAAAACAGATATTACGCTAAAACTATGCGTAATTCTTTAAGAGACATAAGATTAGTTTCAGACAAGGCCGAAGCCACAAAGAGACTCCCTTCCGTAGTTTCTTTGATTGACAAATTGGCAAAGAAAGGCATTATTCACAAGAATAAAGCTGCCAACTTGAAATCAGGTTTAATGAAAAAGGTGAACCAATTATAAGGGTTGATTGGTTTTTTCATATTTTTGTGTTGCGCTATATACAAGACACTTGTATATAGCGTTTTTTTATGGGCAAACTTATCATAAACCAAGAAACGATGAAAAGCCGTCGGGTTTCAAAAGCATCCCCAAGAACACGGAAAACCATTTTCGTCATCGGAGGAATTGTCCTCACAATTTTATTGCTTAGTTCCTTGCTATTACCCGTTTTTGCCAAACACTATATCGAGAAGAAAATCGTTCATTTTTCCCTCCTCGGCAACTGCGACATCCACATCCAATCCCTATTTTTGTTCTTTCAACGCCATTCCACAGTCCCTGACACAGGCCATTTTATCTTCCGAAGACGGTTCGTTTTTTGTTCATCACGGCTTTATCAAATCATCGATGCAACAAGCCCTATTGGCAGATATCAAGGCAGGAAAAATATAAGGTTCTGTCGCAAACCTACTTCTTACTATTTAATCTCTTAACTTCTTAACGTCCCTACTTTTTTTTCCATCGCCTCAACAAATTCAAGGGCATCCTTGGTGTAGCCATCGGCGTGAATTTGCTCAGCCAAGGCAGGATTCAGCACGGCACCTCCCACAAAAATCGGACTTTGTACGCCATTTTGTTTCAGGTAGGCAATGGTTTCCTCCATCAACAGCACCGTCGTGGTCATCAAGGCACTCAAACCAATCACCATCGGATGATATTTATCATAAGCCTCCTTGATGACTTCTTTCGGAGTGTCTTTTCCCAAATCAACTACTTTATAGCCATACGATTCAAAAATGACTTTCACAATATTTTTGCCGATATCGTGAACATCGCCCTTAACGGTAGCCAGCACCACCGTTCCCTTCTGGTTTCCGCTCTGGCTGAATTGAGACTTAATAACGTCAAACGCCTCCTTGCAGGCTTCCGAAGCAGAAATCAACTGCGGCAGAAAAATACGCTGTTTCTCGAAGTCGGCACCCACTTCATTCAAGGTGGGGATCAGAATTTGGTTAATCACAGACATCGGATCCTGCACTTTCAAGGCCTCGCGTGTCAATGCCACACTGTCTGCCTTCAGCCCACGCTTAACCGCATCGTGCAAGGTCATTTCCGATTTTGGATCAACAGTCGTTGACGTAGATGTCGCGGTCGTTGCGGGAACCGTTTCCATCGTAATTACATTTTCAATATAAGCCGTCAAATCTTCCTGTCTGCCTTTCAATGCGTTAAAGGCCAACACCGCGTTCAGCATCGCGGCATTGCAAGGATTGATAATCGGCATTGTCAGGCCGTTTTCCAGTGCCATCAACAAAAACGAGCTGTTAATCAGTTCACGGTTCGGCATACCGAAGCTGACATTGGACACACCCAAAGCCGTTTTCAGTCCCAACTTGTCCGTCACCATTCGCAAGGCGCGCAAGGTTTCCTTCACCAAGGGTTGCTGGGCGCTGCAGGTCAGCGTGAGGGTATCTATCATCAAACGATGAGCCGCGATACCGTAGGCAGCTGCCCCGTTCAAAATTCTTTCGGCAATGGCAAAACGCTCTTCCGCCGTCTGTGGAATACCGTTATCATCCATCGTAAGACCTAAAACCACCGCACCATACTTCTTGGCAATGGGAAAAATGGCCGCCATATTCGCCTCGTTGCCGTTGACGGAATTAATCAACGGAACGCCGTTATAATAACGACAGCCCGCCTCGATAGCCGCGGGATTGGACGAATCAATTTGCAAAGGCAACGCCGTGATTTCAGCCAAATGCGTCACCACCTTCTTCATATTGGCCACGTCATCGGTTTTCGGAACGCCCAAATTCACGTCCAGCAAATCGGCCTTCGCTTCTTCCTGCTTGATGGCTTCCTTGTAAATATAGTCAAAATCCTCGTTCAAGATGGCCTCTTTCAGTTTTTTCTTGCCCGTTGGATTAATACGCTCACCACAGATTCTAATTCCGTCGAAGGTCACGAGACGTGTGGCGGAAGTAATCGTCGTCTGCTTTTCCACCAGGCGTTGAGGCACCGGTTTTCCTTTATTGACAGCGATAGCACGGATAAAATCTGGATTTGTGCCGCAGCAGCCGCCCAGAACCGCCACACCGGCCTGCTGAAATTCGCTCATCACTTCGGCAAATTCCTCAGCAGACAAGGAATAGCAAGCTTTTCCGTTATGCAGACAAGGAATTCCGCGATTGGGCTGTACCAACACCGGCTTGTCGCTATACTGCAACAATTCGGCCACGATGGGTTTCAAGTCACGAGGTCCCAGGGAACAATTCACACCAATGGCATCAGCTCCCATATTGGACATCAGTTCTGCCATAATGCGAGGAGATGTGCCCGTCAGCGTATGACCCGACTGGTCGAAGGTCATCGTAGTGAAAACCGGTTTGTCGCAATTTTCCTTCACCGCCAACAAGGCGCACTTCAATTCATACAAATCGGTAAAAGTCTCGAGGATAAAGCCATCCACCTGGTCACGGGCAATCAAAACCATCTCCTTGAAGGCCTTGTAAGCGTCGTCGAAACTCAATTCGCCCATAGGATAGAGCATTTTTCCAAGCGGACCGATATCACACATCACGTGCTGCGTGGTGCGATAGCGCTTCGCCAAAGCGATGGCACTGTCAATTACGGACTTCAAATCCTCATTGGGCATTTTGATTCGATTGGCACCAAAAGTGTTGGTTGTGATAAAGTCGCAACCCGCCTCGATATAGCTTTTATGAATATCGGCAATTTGATCGGGTTCCGTAATATTCAGCATTTCGGGCATTTTTGACATAATGCCCCGTTTTTCCAACTCGGTGCCGAAAGCACCGTCAAAAATCATTACTTCCTCACCTAATTTCTGTATCATTGTTTTATGTTTTTTTATTTCAATTTTTTCATTTTCGTGTCTGACTTTGCAAGCAGCAATTCACCTCTTCAAGTAGCAAGTGACGCCGCGTTTGCGGTAAGCACACGAAGCGGCCGCCACACAACCGTCACAAGTTTTTCGCACCGTACTACCGATTTTCACGATACCCACCATCGACTTCAAGGGCAACATCAGTCCCGAATCCAGGAAAGTAATACCGATGCGTTCCGCGTGAATCAGTTCCGCAATTTTCCGGTTATCGCTGATAGCCGTACCACCATAACCCGGACAGAAGCGAAAACCCAGCGACGGAAAATCCAGTGTCCGTTCAAACTCATCGGCCAGACGTTCCAAATACACGTTAGCCACAGCATCAAAGACTACCGCCGAAGCCATATTTTCCAGTTGCAGCCGTTTCAGGCGCCGATCTACCGCAACGCCTAAAGTTGTGGCGCATAGCAAATATTCCGTTGCTCCGGAAAGATAATTCCGATACGCAGCATTTTCAGCCATAAAATCCTGTATTTCTGCAAAATGACCATAAACATATTTGAAGTCAGACAAAACCTTAATTTCTTCCAAAGCTTTATCTACCAACAAATTAGTATATTCATCAAGTTTTATTTCGGACTGACATCCCAAAAATTTCAGGACTTCTTCTTTCATCAGTGCAACTCTTTTTCAATGACGTTGGAAATACGTTGATAAATATCGCTGGCCACGGAAGCGCTATTCATCGTGTAAATATGGATTCCGTCGGCATCGTTTGCCAGCAATTCCAGAATTTGATTAACGCTATAGGCGATACCGATTTCATACATTGCCTTCTTGTCATTTCTAAAGCGATCGAAAAGCACACGTAACTCAAAGGGGATGGAAGCACCCGCCATATTCATAATCTTATTGAACATCGTCGCGCTCGTCAGGGGCATAATACCCGGGATAATCGGAATTGTAATACCCATCTTCTTTGCCACACGCACCAATCTATAATAATAATTATTGTCATAGAAAAGCTGCGTGATGAAAAACGACGCGCCGCTATCCTGCTTAATCTTCAGGTTGACGAGATCGTCATAAAGACTTTCACACTCGATATGGCCCTCGGGATAGCACGCGCCGCCGAGGCAGAAATCGTGTTTTTTCCTGAGATAATCCATCAATTCTGAAGCGTGTTTGAAACACTTCAGGTAATCGCCGGCAAAATCCTGCGGTTTGTCACCGCGCAGGACCAGCACGTTTTCCAGGTTCTCTTTTTCCAAGGAAGCGGCCAAGGCATCCACGTCTTGTTGGGCCAATGCACCGCAAGTCAAATGCACCAATGGTTCGGCCGTGGTGTTATGCTTCACATAACTTGCCAGATCGATGGTGTTTTGACTGTAATCTCCCGAAGACTTAAAAGTCACACTGATAAAGTCAGGATTGAATCGCTGCAGTTGATCAATCGTGCCAAAAATATCATTGATAGTACTATTGTTAGGATTCGGGGGAAAGACCTCAAAAGAGAAAGTTTTTTTCTTTTTTAAGATGTCGCTAATTCGCATAATTTATAGTTTTATCCAATGATGTATATTTTGCAAAAGTACGAAATATTTTTGATTTTGGCAATGCGAATATTGCTAATTTCTAATTTTATCCACTGATCACAGTTCACTCAAAGTTCAACAATATTCAAAAAAAATCCGTATCTTTGCATTTTAATTCAAAATATTATGGCAGAACTTGAAATTGGAAATCAAAAAATTGAATTGGACGGTGACGGCTTTATGGTTGACCCTTCCCTGTGGAACGATGAAATTGCCGCGGCCATTGCCAAGATTGACGGCATTGAAGTGATGACCGAAAATCACTGGAAGGTTGTGCGCATCATTCGCAGCAACTTTGAAGAAAAAGGGCTGGCGCCGATGGTTCGCACCATCTGTAAGGAAAGTGGATTGAAGTTAAAAGACATATACGAACTCTTCACCTTAGGACCCGCGAGAGGAGCTTGTCGCGTGGCCGGTCTTCCCAAACCCGACGGTTGCGTTTAACATAAACTTTTTGCCTTATGTCAACAACTCAAATCATAGCCCTGGTGGCTTTAGCTTTGTGCTTTGTCGCCTTATTGGTACATTTTGTCCGGATCATCCACTTGGGAAAGCCGAAGGACTTTTCCGAGAAGAGTGGCAATGTGGCCCAAGGTGTGGTATATGCCAACACAGTAGCAATGATGCCTCAGAACAAGGAATCCGCCTATCTGCACATTCCTTCCTACGCGTTGGGAATGCTGTTTCACATCGGCACTTTTTCCTGTTTTCTGCTCTTCATTCTTTCCTTTTTCAAATTTTTCAACCAATGGCTCAGCAATGACGCATTCATCCACTACCTTATTCCCATTTTCCTTGCCGTTACCGCCACGGCCGGCATCTGCTTGTTTTTCAAGCGTATTGTCAACAAGGATTTGCGCGTCCTAACCAACCCCGACGACTATCTGTCCAACGCGTTTACCACCTTGTTCCAAATCGCCACGGTACTTTACCTGCTTATGCCGCTTCAAGTATGCGTGACCAACACATATTACATTGTATGCGCGGTGCTTTTCCTGTATATGCCCGTCGGCAAACTCAAACACCTACTCTACTACTTTTCCGCCCGTTATCACCTGGGATTTTTCTACGGATGGCGTAATGTATGGCCACAAAAGAAAGAAAAATAATGATTCCTGAAAAACAAATTAGCATAGCAGATTTCGACTATCCTCTTACCGAGGAAAAAATTGCCTTTTTCCCCGTTGCCCAAAGAGACCATTCAAAGTTGTTAGTCCACCAGAACGGACAAATTCACGACGCCTGCTTTGCCGATTTACCACAATATCTCACTTCTGACTATCGTCTCATCTTCAATGACTCCAAAGTCATTCACGCCCGATTATTGGTACATAATGCCAATGGAGCGGCCATTGAGATTTTCTGTCTAGAACCATTAAAGCCCACCAACGAGATTGCCAACGCCTTTGCGCAGACGGGACCAGTCGTATGGAAATGTCTGGTTGGCAATGCCAAGCGGTGGAAGCAGGCCTTGACCTTTCCCGTCGTTTTCAGCGACAAGACCATCACGGTCACGGCAGAGAAAGGCGAAAACAAAGACGGTGCCTTCGAAGTTTGCTTTTTCTGGGACGACGACCGCGTGAGCTTATCCGAATGGATTGAGCAATACGGAAAAATGCCTTTGCCGCCCTACATCAAGCGGGCAGCCGAAAAGGACGACGAACAACGCTACCAAACCGTTTATGCCAAGAACGACGGTTCCGTGGCCGCCCCGACCGCCGGACTGCATTTTTCCGAAGCGGTTATTAAAGCCTTGAACGACAAGGGCATCCGCACCGATTATGTGACCTTGCACGTGGGAGCCGGCACCTTCAAGCCCGTGTCCTGCGACCTGATTGGCGACCACTATATGCACAAAGAACAAATCGTCATTCAGAAATCCTTTATTGACAGTTTATTTCACAACAACAAAAAAATCATTGCCGTAGGCACCACAGTAGCCCGCACCTTAGAATCGCTGTTCATCATTGGAGCCAAACTCAAGTTACAGCGACCTCACCCCTTTGAAGTGGAACAATGGGAAGTCTATGAAGACCGTGAATTGGCGCAAGTTGACGCCACCGATGCCATTGGAAGCATCAAGGAATATATGGAAGGAAAAAAACATGACACCCTGTATGCAGCCACGCAACTGATGATTGTTCCCACCTATCAGCGCAAGATCACGCGAGCCATCATCACCAATTTCCATCAGCCCAAGAGCACCTTACTGCTGCTGATTTCTTCATTTTTAGGTGATGAATGGAAAGAAGTCTATCGGCACGCCCTTGCCAATGGCTATCGTTTTTTAAGTTTCGGTGATTCGAACCTATATTTGTAACTTTTTACTTTGCCGCAAGGAGATTATTGTTATGACGATTGGCGGAGATGACATGTCCGGATTCTCATTTTACTTTTCAGGAATCGTTGAAAACCAATTCTGAAGAAATGGGAAGGTGACTGTAATAGCAGTCATGACAAAGTTTATTCGTCAGCAGGTAATGATTTTCCCACCACCGTTCTCAAATCCTCTTTCCTGATACGACTGGTGAAAGTTCCTACGTATTCGTCATTTGAATGTCTGTTTATGCCCGTATATTCTAAAGAACTATCCTCGTAACGGCGGAACAGCAAAACAGAGTCGTTCATCTGCGTACTGTTGAAAACACCTACTGAAACCAACAACTCAAAATCAGGAATGGTAAGCGAGGTGACACGTTGGAATAGATCTGGTTCCAATTTACGAATAATATCGGTGAGCGATTCTTCACGATAATCCGTAAGATACATAAAAATAGGAATGCGTGTGGCAAACTTCATCAGCTTCTCCTGTACCTGCTTCCGCTTGCTTTTGAACTCCTTTTCTTCCGCCGTGAGTTCTTTCTTTTCCTGCGGACTAATCCGCTCTCCTTTCTTCTTCAATTTCTTGATTTTATCCGCTTTATTGACAATGGTTTCAATAATATCGCCACCCAAAGCACGAAATCCTTCAATCTTCATAACGGCTTCCATCGCCGCTGGATTGTTCA
This sequence comes from Bacteroidales bacterium, assembly GCA_045616665.1. Classification (GTDB taxonomy): domain Bacteria; phylum Bacteroidota; class Bacteroidia; order Bacteroidales; family WCHB1-69; genus RUG11690. Next base: position 27,868 of record JAZLHE010000016.1, read on the forward strand.
ACACGCGCGACAAAGTCAAATTGTCCACATTTACCAAAGTAGCACTGTTCCAACGTCGCGCGAGCAAGGTCGCACTTGTCCCATTATCCACAAAATCAAGTATTTCTGTTGCATTCACAATCTGCATACTACTGCCATCGAATTGCAAAATGGGCAAAAAGTTGATGAATTCATCCACCTTTTGCGTGGCGTTTTTCGTTGGGTCGGTGCTCAGCTTATTGGCGTAGCTGACCACTTGTCGTAAAGCTCTGTTCGGGGCAAAATCGAACACGTAACACGCCTGCTTTTGAATGACTTTTGTTTTATGATCTTCGCTTTCAATGGTCCAAGGCGACTGCACACGGAAAGCCGACTGGAAATAAGTTTCGGGAGAAGAACAGTTGCGAAGCATCAAAATTCCAGACAGAGGTTTAATGGTTACTCCGGTAGTGAGTTTGCCGCAAGTGAGCGTGATGGTTTTGGTTATTACGGGATTATCTCCCATTGCCCTTTTTACCGGTTCAAGCGCATCAACACCAATTCCAGCCGCTACCCCGCTGCAATTCACAATGTTGTAGTTCTGGTAGAAATTATTGGCAGGACGATGCAAAAGGTTTTCCATGGCATCGCATGAAGCCACGCTGTACATGAACCACATCGTATGGTTGCATTTGTCCAAAAGGCGGCTGTCGTCGAAAGGTAATGCAGGTTTCTGATTGAGCGGCGAATTGCTGTCATTGAATATGGATGCTTTACCGCGAATGATGTCCAGCCACTTCTGCACGGCGTTTTCGTGAACAAATCTGGCATTTTGCCCTTGCCCTTCGGCGCGGAAAAATTCGTTCAAGTCAAATTCATCCATATCGTACTGCTCAATCAGTTCGCCAAGGTCGTTGGGCATCTGATAGGTCATTAGCACCATCGTCGGCAGTTCAGCATACGGGTTTGGCTCGTCATGGCAGTCGCTTTTCGCCGCTTGTTCGTCTTGGTAAGTCCAATTGAAAATCTGGTCTTCCATAAACTCGCCCGAGGCAATGGCACGAAACGGCGTGCCGCTCAAATAGAGGTAATGATTGCCGGTAATGGGCATCTGCTCTTCGTCGAAAAGTCGGCCGCTCACCACGTCCAAACCGTCTTCCTGCAAAATGTCGTTCATTTCAAGAAGGTCGCTTTTCGACTGACCTTCACCGATGTCCAGCAATGTCTTCGAGTTCTCGTTCCACGCCCCGAAATGGTATTCGTCCAAAACAATCAAATCCCACTGAATAGCATGAACCCACTCGTTTTTGCTTTTGATGCCGCCAGTTTGGCTTTTACCCAAGTAATCCTGAAACGAGCCGAAACAGACAATCGGTCTTGCCAAATCCAAATCATTGGGCGAGCCTCCGTCATGGGAACTGAAGAACTGCCAACCTTCGAAATCAACGTGTTGCAAAAGGTCGTCGCGCCACGCGCCTTCCACGGCAGGCTTGAAAGTGAGCACCAGCACACGTTTTACTTGCATTTTCTTCGCCAGCTGATAGGCAGTGAAAGTCTTTCCGAAACGCATTTTGGCATTCCACAGAAAATGCAAAGGCTCTCCTTCGCGATGCGGTGCCGTCCGGAAATATTCATACGTCATCTCTACCGCATTTTCCTGTTCCTTGCGCATTCCGAAATCAAGAGTGCGTTTGGGTTCAAAGTGTGTGCGGTGTTTCACCGACTGATAGGCGTTCTTCACATCATCGAGAGTGCAACGGAACCATTCACCGGCGGTGTTCTCGAAGCCATTGTTACGCAAGACTTCATGTACGGCATGGTCACGGAAATAGTTGCCGCTGCCATCGGCATAGAAAGCGGTGTCGGACCACTCCAATCGGTAGGTTCTTCCGGGCGTGACGATAGGATGTTGCTCCTCAATGCGCACGTTGACATCTTCGCGCGTAGTGTCGCCAATCTTCAGTTGGCCAGGGAAATGCGTGTCGCTGTAGGCGTAAATCTGCGGCGTGAAACGCCTGTATTCAGGCAGTATGTCTTGTTCGTTTTTCATATTTGACATAGTTTAATAATTCACTTATTTTGATTGATGCAGAGATTTTTTACAAAATTAACGTTGCGTTATGAATAATTTAGTAATTTTGCACCGTCTTTTCGTCTCGAAGAGACGAGACCTCGATAACCCCTCACAAGGGTTCGCGCAGCGGACCCGCAGTGTGGGGAGATACCAGTACTAATCCCTAACCAGAAACATACTATGAGCTACACAAACTTCCTCTACCACATCATCTTCCGCACAAAGTACAGCAAACCAACCATCAACGAAGCAAACGAGCGTGACTTCTATGCTTACGCCAATGGCTACATCAACAACTTGAATGCAAATCTTTACCGTATAGGCGGAATGCCCAACCACGTTCATCTTTTAGTTTCATTGCCGGCAACTATGTCCGTGTCGTACTTCGTTCAACAGTTGAAAACTTCTACCAGCAAGTGGTTGAAAAGCAATCCCAAATTCCCTTCTTTCGGCGGATGGTCTCATGAATACGCAGCATTCTCGTATGGTAGAAACGACAAAGACAAGATTGCCAATTACATCAAGAACCAGAAACAACATCATAAGAAGAAGTGTTTTGCAGAAGAATATCGCGATTTTCTTATCTCAAATGGTGTCACTATTGACGAAAGATATTTTCTGACAGATTGATTGTCGCGTCTCTCCGAGACGCCACGCTCCACGACCCGATAGGCTCCACAGACTGCGGCTGTGGTATCTCAGACGTGGGAGTGGTGCTGCTATAGCCCCCGGACTGCGGCTGTGGCTACCGCTGATAGTGCCTGGCGCGGCTCCATCCCCAGACTGCAGCTAACTACGTTAGCCTTAGTCAGGGGTTACTGAACTCTCGTTCCTCTGGAACGAGTAGGACTTGTACGCTAAATTCTAATTTTTCTCTACATCATTTCAAAGAACGTTCTTTACACACCATTGTACTTATTCCATCGGCTTTATCATTGATTCTATAAAGTTGATTTCTTCTTCCGTCAAACCGTATTTTTCGTAAAGCATCTCGTCTGTCCACGGATGGGAAAAGTCTTGGAGAGGAACGAATTGGAATTTGTCTTTTGAAAGATTAATAGACGTAACCGCTTGGAGAAGTAAGAATCTTGCAAATTTCGTAGCTAAATATTTGCTTAAATTTTCAGCATGTTTTTTCGTTTCATATTTTCCAATTATCAAGTAAGAATCAGTACAAATTTCCTTTGGAGACAATACTTTTAGACTTGATAACAATTTTACTTGCCCATTTTTGTCAGGTTCTCCTGCATGTTCATTAATTACTTTGCTAATCATAACTTTATATGAATCTGCATATTCCTTATTTGAGTAATAATTTTCCCAATCAACAAACCCAACACCTTTACTGGAATGCAAGGCATATGAATTATTATTATGATCAGATTCTCCTCTCGCTGATGATGGTAATCCAAATGGATTTCTTGATAAAATCAATGATGAAATTCGCTGTTCATCTGCATCAATCTTATGAATAATATCCAATGCCATATTATGTCTTACAAAAATATCAAATTCATTTAAAGAACGTGTCATTTCGCTTTCTTTCCCATTAAACACTGATACAAATTGACATTCGCCTTCATAATCATTTTGTCTTAAGAAATAACAAACACCACCACCAATACTCGTTTCAGGGAAGCAATCTTTTGCATTGACATAATCTTTTAAAAATCTGATATGTTTATCATTAAGCATAATTCTTCGAAATTCATCCAATCCTTTTCCGCCAGCGAACCATCGCGAAGGCATAATCATACAAAGATATCTTGGATTAATTTTTTTTGCCTGCTCAACAAACAAATGATATATCGGCATCGCGCTGGCAGAATTTCCTCCGTCGCTCATCTGATAAGGCGGATTCCCAATAATGACATCGAATTGCATATTCTTGAAAATTTCGTTTATGTTTTTGTGAATGAATGGATAAGCATAGTTTTCAATGGTTTCGGCGCGGTCGTATTGTGCGCGGTTGGCTCCGCATTGGCTGCATTTTCCATTTGCCCAAATATGCTCGCAACGCATGTAACGCACGTTGCCCTGCTCATTTTCGAAACAATTGGCTACGGAATATTTTCCTGCTGCGTTTTTCGCACAATACAACGTGCGGCGGCTCATCTCGGCGGTGAGCTGCGTGAGCGCTATGCCATACAACTGCTTGCTCATAATGTGGTCGATGCGCTGCTGCAAATCCGGAATTATCTTCTCCAAACCCACTAAAAGCCGCTTGGCAATTTCGCGCAAAAACACACCGCTTTTGCTGCACGGGTCGAGGAATTTGGCCGTTGGACTACTGAACAACTCTTGAGGAAGCATGTCGAGCATCCTGTTGGCCAGTTCGGGCGAAGTGAAGACCTCATCGCTGCTCAGGTTGGCCAGACAGTTGAGGATATCAGAAACCGTATTTTTCATAGCGTGTGAATTTTGGTGTAATGAACCAAAGGAAACTCACGCACAGGCTCGTCAAACTGCTGTGCATCACCGTTTTCGTCAAAGAGCGAATACTGATGTTCCTTTTTTACTAAAAAGTCAAACTGAAAATCGCGACGCTGCACCTTGTCGCCCACAAAAGTCCATTCGCTGAATACAATGGGCTTGCCATCGGCAGCCGTGTAGGTCAAGGCGTCGCCCTGCACGATGTTTCGTTGCAACAGGTAACGCACGTTCTGTAAAAATTCGTCGGTTTGTTGTAGAGACGCAACATTTTGCGTTTGTACGGCGATTTGTGCTACAAAGTCGTACAAGCGTTGGCGGCATTGCTCGGCATTATCGGCCAGCAATTCGATGCCATAGATGGAAGCGACGGCCTGCAATGCGTATTTCTTCCATTCGGTGCCGGCATAACGCTGGCCGACGACCGACATTTTGCGACGCAGGACTTCGATGAGGAAATTGCCGTCGCCGCAAGCGGGTTCAAGGAAACGGCTGTCGATGCGAAGCGTTTCGTCCTTCACAAGGTCGAGCATGGCATTCACCTCACGCGGATTGGTGAACACCTCGCCGTGGTCAGCCACCCGCTTTTTCGATTTTACTTGGGTGTTTTCGGGCATTTGTTCGGTTTTAGGCGCGTCTGCCATTTTACCTAAAACCTTTCTGGCCAAACACCATAAGAAACGTGGACGAAACTTATCCACATTCCGGGTGCTTGGCCAGAACCCTTACATACCAGATAAGAACGCCCACGTTGTACGCGGACGCTCACTGTTATCTTCTGGTATGTAATTCCTATGCGGCCAAGCTTTGGAATGATTTCAGAATAGCAGCAAACGCTATGATTATTATTTTATTAATTTATATTATTCTACATTTATTCTGTGTTTAATATTAATTTTTGCAATTGAATCTACAAAAGTAAACAAAAAAAATGATAGTTTGGACAAAACTCCTATAAAATAACAATAATAAATATGAATAGTTGATAATACACCTAAATTTTGTATATTTGCGCTCTCAAAAAACAAGTCTTATGAATCTATTGGAATTTCAAAACCTATACCCCGACGAGGCCAGCTGTAAACGGAAATGGCGCGAGATACGAGAAAAAGAGGGTGTTGTGTGTCCCATATGTGGATGTACGGAGTATTACTGGAAAAACGACAAGGAATGTTTTGAATGCAAACACTGCCATCATCGCCAGAGTCTGAAAGCAGGAACGATAATGCAGGGCAGCCAGCTTCCGTTCCGCTATTGGTTCATCACGATGCATCTGCTGACGACGACCAAGAAGACGTTTTCCGCCAGCGAGTTGCAGCGGCAGCTGGGACACAAGTACTACCGTCCGATATGGGCGATGCTGCACAAGTTGCGTCAGGCGATGGGCAAACGCGACGCGCTATACAAAGTGGATGGCGAGTGTGAATTGGACGAGGGCTTTTTCACCGTTTCAGTGGAAGAGGACAGGAAGCAGGATCCTCTGAAGCGAGGGCGCGGCAGCCAACGCAAATGCAAGGTGCTGGTGATGGCGGAAAGCGAGAAAGTGTCGGAAGAGGAACATACCTCGAAAGGGAAAAGGCAGAAGACACGCAAAGTCGGCCATATAAAGATGGTAGTGATAGACGACTTGAAATCGAAGACCATAGACGGGGTCGTGGAGAAGTGCGTGACAACAGAAAGCAAACTGGACACGGATGACTCAACCTCATACCAACAGACTGCTCGTGGCTGGTGCGACTTGCAAAAATGAATTTAGGTGTAGAATCAACCAATCATTAATGAAAAAAACACTAATTCTTCTACAAAATCAAAGAGATAATTTTAAATAATTTATTCTTCTTCCAAGCTCTGGCTAAACACCTCGGAGGCGGCCTGCTCTGCCTGCTTGATGGTATAACCCAATCCCTCTGCCTTAACCTCATCGTCAACTAACAAAGAGGCTTTGTAAAGCTTCTGGGGCTGATTGTCCTGCTCCTCGTGGACAAAAGTCAAGTTCAGGTGATGTTTTTGCGCCCAGGAAAGCACTTTACTCTTGAAGTTCTTCTCTAATGCCAGCAGAGACTCCAAATCAAGTTGCGTCATCAGGATTTGCTGGACAAAAACATTCTTGGTTTTCTCATAACCCAAATCCAAATACATCGCACCCATAATGGCCTCAAAGGCATCGCCATTGGCCGAACGCGCGTGAACGTGAGAATCAATCACCACCAACTTGTCTAATCCTATTTTACGCGACAAGGCGTTCAAATTCTCTCGACAAACGATTTTGGAACGCATTTCCGTTAATTGTCCTTCCGGCAGCAAAGGATATTTTTTGAAGAGGAAATCTGCCGTAATGGCCCCTAAAACCGCATCACCCAAATATTCCAAACGTTCGTTGTTGAGTCGGCCGGCAACCACACTCTTTATCGACGAGGAACGATGCAACACGGCCATCTCATAAATTTTAAGATGACGTGGACGGTATCCGAAGACATTTTTAACAAACGATGCGATATTGCGTACTTCCGGATTTCTTTTAAAAAGAGACATTTTTAATCACACTTTTTGAAAAGCAAAGATATATTATGACCGCCAAAGCCAAACGAATTGGACAAGGCGACACTTATATCGCGTTTTACCGGTTTATGAGGACAAAAATTCCAATCTGGAATTTGCGGATCTTTATGGTCAAGATTGATGGTTGGGGGCACAATACTGTTTTCTATAGCAAGTATGGAAACAATGCTTTCTATGGCCGGGGCTGCTCCCAACATGTGTCCCGTCATAGATTTGGTGGAACTAATCAGCATATTTTGAGCGTGTTCGCCAAAAAGGGTCTGAATGGCATTGCATTCCGACACGTCTCCCATTGTGGTGGAAGTTCCGTGGGCATTGATGTAATCCACCTCTTCAGGCCGCATTTCGGCTTCTTCCAAGGCCAATTTCATCGCTTTGTATGCGCCGTCGCCATCAGGACGCGGTGCCGTGATATGGAAAGCGTCACAAGTCATACCACCTCCCACGATTTCAGCGTATATGTGAGCACCACGTGCCTTCGCGTGCTCATATTCTTCCAAAATGAGCGTGGCAGAACCTTCGCCAACCACAAAGCCATCGCGATCCACGTCAAAAGGTCGGGAAGCGCGCTGCGGCTCATCATTCCTCGTGGACAATGCCCGCATAGCGTCAAAGCCACCGACCGTCAACTCCACAATGCAAGCCTCGGAACCACCGGTAACCACCATATCGCATTTTCCCATACGGATATAGTTGAAGGCATCAATGATGGCATTCCCTCCAGACGCACAGGCGGAAGAAGTCACATAATTGGGACCGCGCAAGCCGAAATGAATGGCGATATTGCCGGAAACGGAATCCGAAAGCACCTTGGGCAGGAGAAAGGGATTAAAACGGGGAACACCTTCGTTTTCAATAAAAGTCCGCATACTCTCGTTGCTGGATTGGAAACCTCCTGCTGCCGTACCGTATATCACGCCAATTCGGTCAACGTTTTCCTTGGTCAAATCCAAACGGCTGTCGGTGAGAGCCTCCATAGTGGCCACCACCGCATATTGCGAACACGCATCCATTTTCCGGGCTTCCTTATTCTCAATGTAGTCAAGAATGTTAAAGTCCTTCAATTGACACGCGAACTTCGTCTTAAATAATTCCGTGTTAAAATAAGAAATCGGCGTAGCACCACTTACACCCCCAAGGAGATTTTCCCAAAAAACCGGGATACTATTTCCAATGGGTGTAAGTGCTCCTATACCGCTAATGACGACTCTTTTTAAATTCATAAAAAAGAGAGTGGGAAATACTATTTTTGAATGTGATTTTCAATGTATGCGATAGCATCCCCTACCGTTGCGATTTTTTCTGCTTCTTCATCAGGAATCTGAATGCCAAATTCTTTCTCAAATTCCATGATTAACTCAACAGTGTCTAATGAGTCAGCACCCAAATCATTGGTAAAGCTTTTTTCCGGAGTGACCTCGGCTGCATCTACACTTAATTTTTCAGCAATAATTGCTTGTACTTTGTCAATAATTTCTGCCATAGTTATTCATTTTAAATTTGCTGCAAATATACGACTTATTTTTTTTCTTTTTAACTTTTATTAGCATTTTTTAGAAACAACACAAATCATTTATTCACAATCGTTTACACATTTTACTAACAGTTTTATATATCAATTATCAAAATTGACAGCGTCAGATTTTATTCAAAATCATACCCTATTCTTTCAATTTTCTCCAAATTGTCGATATTCTTCAACTTGCCCATCAGTTCGTTCAAGGCATGGACATTTTCAATATAAAACATCAAAGTGCCTTTGAAAACATTGTCTTTCGTTTCAATATTGAGAGAACGTATATTCAGGTTCAGTTGCGAAGTCACGATATCCAAGATGTCTTTCAACATACCCTTTTTGTCAAAACCGCTCAAACGAAGTCCCGACAAGAAAGCCACGTTTTGCTCTTTTCTCCACTTGGCCTTGATAATTCTATTGCCAAACTTGGACATTTGCTCAATGGCCTTGGGACAATTCGTCTGATGTATAATGATTTCATTATTAGGCATTTGAAACCCAACCACATTATCTCCCGGAATAGGATTGCAGCAAGGCGACAACCTATACCGGATATTTTCAGAGGTGTCGTCCAACATAAACATCTGCGGATTGGCCGTGATTCCCTCATCAATCAACTGACTCAGTGACTTGCTGGTAATTTCATCCGTCACTCGCTTCTGGAATTCTTCCAAATCGCTGTCTTTATCATTGGTAAACATCTTCTTCACACGCTCTTCCGTGAGTTTGTTTTGAGAAACATAATCCCAAAACTCGATAGGCGACTTGATACCTGTTTCGGATTGCACCTTGCCGATATTCTGCGGGGTAAAATCCAATTCCAGATGTTCAAATATGCGCTTGAGTATTGACATTCCCTTATTGGAGGATTTTTTCTGCACAAGTCTAATGGCCTCCTTGATACGATCCTTGGCACGCGAAGTCTTCACGAAATCGAACCATTCCACCTTCGGCGACTGCTTTTTCGAAGTGATAATCTCCACCTGATCTCCGTTTTGCAGAACATAATTGGCTGGGACGATATTGAAATTCACCTTGGCTCCGATACACTGGTTTCCAAGATTCGTATGCAAATCGTATGCCAAATCAAGAACGGTTGAGCCGACGGGAAGTTGTTTCATATCGCCCTTCGGCGTGAAAATAAAGACTTCCTTCAGTTCCAGGTTCAGCTTGATTTCATTCAAGAAATCCAAGGCGTTGGTCTTATCGCTGTTGAGCACCTCACGAATTTTCAGTAACCACTCCTCTACCCTGTTGTCATACTCGTTGGGAGTTCTATTTTCTTCCTTATATTTATAATGTGCGGCGAAACCCTTTTCAGCGATTTCATCCATACGTTTTGAGCGAATCTGCACTTCCACCCACTTGCCCGTCTTGCTCATTGCCGTCAAGTGCAGCGACTGATAACCATTGGACTTGGGGTGATTCAAGAAATTGCGTTCCCGGTCCGGATTGGTTTCATACAGACTCGTCACGATGGCATAAATGGCCCAACAGATACGGATTTCATCTTCCGGTTCACTATCGAAAACAAAACGGACGGCAAAAATGTCATAAATATCTTCAAAATTGATATTTTTCCGTTTCATTTTTTGATAAATGGAACAAATGGACTTCGTTCTGCTTGACATTTCCGTCTCGATGCCGGCTTTTTGCAATTTTTCCAGAATAGGTTTTACAAAATCCGAAATCAAAGTCTGACGATCCGTCTCGGTACTTTTCAATTTATTGGAGATAAAATGGTACGTCGTCGGGTCGGTATATTGCATCGCGTAATCTTCCAACTCGCTTTTGATGGCATACAAACCCAAACGATGGGCAATCGGCACATAAAAATAGGAAGTTTCGGAAGCGATTTTCCATTGTTTTTCCGGCGGCATCGAAGCCAATGTCCGCATATTATGAAGTCGATCCGCCAACTTGATCAGAATCACACGCACATCTTCAGACATAGACAAGAAAATCTTTCTGAAATTTTCCGCCTGAATAGATGCATTGGCATCGATGGTAATATCTTCAATTTTGGTAAGACCATCAATAATTTGCGCCACTTCATCTCCGAAAATCTCTCGAATATCATCCAAAGTATAATCAGTATCTTCGACGACATCGTGCAACAAGGCACAAACAACCGAGGTGGTTCCCAAATTGATTTCCTTGGTAACGATGAGTGCCACGGAAATAGGATGATAAATATAGGGTTCTCCACTCCGGCGTCGCATATCCTTATGGGCATTGGCCGCCAAGGTAAAGGCCTTACGAATCAATTTCCGTTGCTCGACGGTCGTTTTATCGTACATATAGCTAATCAGTTCGCGGTATTTCCGCACAATCATCTTACTTTCGAGTTCCGCATTAGGTATATACAATTGTTCCATTTTAACCTTTAGATTTTGAAGATTCCGTATAAAACGTTATTAGTGTCGAACAAAATCGACTACATCTTAACCAGTTTTTTTGTGAACACTTTTTGTCCATCGCTAACGCGAAGGAAATAGCAGCCCGCCGAATATTGCCGCATATCGACTTGGTTCACGCCCTGATTCATATATTGGGAGGCAATTTGCTTGCCCGACATATCATACAGAGAGGCCTCAAACTGATAGGCATCACTTTCGAGGACAACGTATGCGGTGGTAGTTACGGGATTAGGATAGACACGGCAACGGGTTTCGCTCACCGAATGCTGTTCCACGCCCGTATAGTTCAATGCCATCATCACGGCCTGATAAGCATCTACCTTGCCAGCACCGGGAGAGTATGCGTGCAACGCATCCGTAAACTCATCCTGATATGCCGTCCGTTTAATAATGTCCTTCACCTGAGCAGGAGAAAGGTATGGATTGGCTTCCAAAATCAAAGCCGCCACACCAGACACGAAAGGTGATGACATTGACGTTCCTGACAGTGTGGCGAACTGATAAGTTCTACCTTGGAAATTAATAGGATTAGAGCCTGTCACATCGGTAGAATTGGTATAGCTTGACAATGCCGCCGTTACATTCTGTCCAGGTGCAGAGACATCTGGTTTTTCCGTTCCGTCAATCAACGGCCCCCAGCTGGAATAGCCGGATATGCTGCCGTCGCCGGTAAACTGACCACCCGTCTTTGCACGTGCGATATGGGAAGCCACGGAAATCACGCAATCCACGTTGGCAGGAGCACCAATGCCATACTGTTTGTCTCCCACCGTCCAGCCTTCGCCTGCAGAAGAGAACGGAGCTCCCCAATTGCCGACACCATTGGTCATTTCTATCAGATTCCAAGCATGGAAATCACCCTCTTCCGCTTCCACGTACAAGCCGAAATCAATGGGAAATGCCGTGGAATGCAATCTCAATCTTGCGTGAGGACGATGGTTCTGTGGAGAAGATTCAACATTATCAATAATAAATTCCACAGGAAAACCAAGCACATCCATAATGGTATCTATCGTATAGTCACCATCTTGCGTATCAAAAAACGGAGTAGTGCCATAAACTTGCCCATTGTTTTTATCCAATACCGCAATCGCATATCTGAAAGAAGTATTGGGAGAACTTTCCATCGTGATTGACTGTCCGTAAGCGTGCGCACCGCCACCGGTGGCAAAATTGATTTTCGTCTTCAGCATCTGATGATTGGTATTGAAATCCTGATGCACGTGGAATTTCACGTCACCGTTATTGCCGGCACTGGCCACAAAAACAACCCCTTGTTCTGTCAATTCCTGAATGGTTTCGGCAATGGGACCCGTTCCGTCCATAAAGCCCATATAATAAAGTCCCCAACTCATATTCACCACCAATCGTTTCTGTTCCTCCTGGGCCACATTGTACATCCAACGCAAGGCATCAATGATGTTTTCCTCCTTGGTTAAAAACGTACAAAGAAGCAGATTACTTCCCGGGGCCACGCCTCTGAAGGCCGTTCTGGCTCCTGCACCGGCAGCGATACTGGCCACGTGCGTTCCGTGATAACCATATTCATACACGTTAAAAGTATCGGTTTTGGCTTCCAACAAGGCTTCCTGGCCAATAATTTCCGAGCCATAATCAAAACCGGCAGGAGCCGGACCGGCCGTACGATATTGATCCCAGAAACGCAGTATTCTGTAATTCTGCAGATCCACATCGTAAAAAACGGGGTGTGTAAAGTCAAAGCCCCAATCCCCAATGCCGATAATCACGTCCTCACCCGTAAACGACTGTGGCAGATTGATTCCTTGGAAAACGCTGTCCACACGACCATCAGGAACCGCCTTGCTCAAGTTTTCTTGCGCCCAAAGCATAACAGGCACCAATAACAATAAAATAAGTAGATTTTTTTTCATAATTACATATCTTTTGCTGACAAATTCAATATTTTTAAAAATTCAGGGATTTCAGGATTTTCACGCTGTAAATCATTCATTTTATCTTGCGTGTCGTATATAAGAGTCGATTTTTCTTCTTTGACTTCATCGACCTGTATGACAATATTATCCAATTTAGGACTATAATTATTCCGCAGATATTCCAATGCCAAGCGAATTTGAGGTTCAAAATTCTCTTTCATCAACTCATTTTTCACCTTGACATAAATCACATTGTCTTTCAACTTTGGTATTACACCCTTCAACGGATAATACACGGTGGCGACTTTGACGAACAACAGATCAAACATCGTATTCCAGGCCGTTTCAAAATTCTCGTCCAAAACGGCATTGTCTCCTCCTCCATCAACGACTTCTTCTTCGGAAGCGATATGGGACTCGACAGTTTTTTCATCTTCCTGCCTTGATTCTGATGATTCGGTCTGGCTTGCGGTCTGAGTTGGTGCTGCCTCAACGGGACTTGACAACGGATCGTTCACCAAGGCACTGATTTTAGGTGCCGGCTTTACGGGATTTATCACAGGTGGAACAAAAACCTGTGAAGAAACCTGAGGCGCGGTGAGAGAACTTGCCGGCACACTCTGCACTGCCCCTTTCTCGGATGAATCACTCCCGTGATTGCCTGACTTTAGTCGCCGCCTTGTTTTTCAGAAAGACATAATTGGCATTGATCTGCATCAGGCACAATTCCACGGACAAGCGTTTATTATTGGATTGCTTGATATTGAAATCGCAGGTGTTTGACAAATCCAACGCCCTCAGCAACAGCATTCTATCCACATTTTTAGCTTGAGTGACATAATGTTGCTTAATCATATCCGACGCTTCCATCAGACGCACGGTATCGGGATGTTGTGCAATCAGAAGATTTCGAAAATGCTTGGCCAAGCCTGCGATAAAATGCGATGCCTCAAAACCGTTGGCCAAGATTTCGTCCAACAAAAGCAATGAGGCGGAACGGTCTTCGCTAAAAATGAAATCCACCATCTTGAAATAGTTATCCACATCCAAGACGTTCAGATTTTCGACCGTCTGCTTATAGGTAATGTTATTGCCCGAAAAGCTCACGATTTGGTCAAAGATGGACAAGGCGTCACGCAAAGCGCCGTCTGCCTTGGCCGCAATCACGCGCAATGCCTCCTCTTCGGCGGTCACGTTTTCACTTTGGGCCACGAATTGCAGATGACGAATAATATCATTGTCATTGATTCGCTTAAAATCATACACCTGACAACGCGACAAGATAGTAGGGATAATTTTATGTTTTTCGGTGGTAGCCAGGATAAACTTGGCGTATGTCGGCGGTTCCTCGAGCGTTTTCAGGAAAGCATTGAAAGCGGCGGAAGACAGCATGTGGACCTCATCGATTACATAAACCTTGTATTTGGCACCTTGTGGGGCGATACGCACCTGTTCCACAAGGGAACGGATGCCTTCAACAGAATTATTGGAAGCCGCATCCAGCTCATAAACATTGAAAGAAGCCGACTCGTTGAAGGTGCGACAGGAATCGCACTCGTTGCACGGCTCAAAATCCGCCGTAAGGTGCTGACAGTTGAGGGCCTTGGCGAAGATGCGCGCACAAGTCGTCTTACCTACACCTCGCGGTCCGCAGAACAGGAACGACTGGGCTATCTGACCTGTTTTGATTGCATTTTTCAAGGTAGAGGTAATATGTTCCTGACCCACTACCGAATTGAATGTGGTTGGTCTATACTTACGAGCTGAAACTATAAAATTATCCATAAGACTATGTTTTCTAAAAGTAAATCCACTACTCCAAATTTATCATTTAAATTCTTGCAAAGATACAATTTTTTTTGTGTGCGCAATACGATGTTGAAAAAAAATAGGACAAAATAAGCACCTACTTCCAATTATGTATTTGTCGGCACGTCCTCCGACGAAATTTCATCATAAAATTATTGGAATGACGATTGAACCAAGAAGAAAAAACATTATTTTTGCAGTTGGAATCCGTCACGCAAATCTTGGTAATTATAGAGAACCAATAACCCGTGAATTTTCATAATGCCGGGTTTCTTAAAAACAATTCATTCATTTGGAGAGAATTATATCAACTTAAATTAGACAACTATAATGACAAAAGCAAAACCTTTTATCAAGTGGGTTGGTGGAAAAGGACAACTCTTAGAACAACTGGATGCGAAACTTCCAGCTGACTTTGGTAACTGGCAGAATGTAACATACATAGAACCATTCGTGGGTGGTGGCGCTATGCTTTTCTATATGTTACAACAATATCCCAACATCCATCATGCCATAATCAATGATATTAACAGTGACCTAACGCTGTGCTATCAAACTGTTAGAGATTTACCCGAATTGTTGATCGAATCTTTACAAGATATTGAACACACATATCTTTCATTGAAAACAGAAGAAAAACGTAAGGCCTTCTTCTTGGCGAACAGAACACGATACAATAAAAAAGGTCTTCAACCCATAGAGAATACCACATTGTTTTTTTTCCTGAATAGAACATGTTTTAACGGTTTATACCGTGTAAACAAATCTGGTGCATTCAATGTTCCTTTCGGGAAATACTCCAACCCAATTATCTGCGATGCCGACACCATTCTACGTGACAGCGCATTACTGCAACGAGTTGAAATTTTGACGGGAGATTTTGAACAAACATTTAATTATGCAAAAGACAATACTTTCTTTTATTTTGACCCCCCATATCGCCCACTGAGTGACACTTCTAGCTTTAACGATTATACCAAAGACGCATTTAATGATGATTCCCAAGTACGCTTGAAAAAATACTGCGATATTATTCACGAAGCTGGTTACAAATTTATGCTCAGCAATTCAGATTGTAAAAGCAAGAATGAGGACGACAACTTCTTTGATATGTTATATGGAACTTACCAAATAGAACGAGTTTGGGCTACACGTAGTATAAACTCCAACCCTAACAAAAGAGGAAAATTAACAGAAATTTTAGTTCATAATTACAAAGATACCAAAGTTAATTCTTCCTTATATGATCTTCAATCCAGTTCTTGTTTCGCTGCAGAAAACCAACTTAAATACGAAATATAATCCTAAAGAAAAATATCAACAAGTCAAATTCGTCTTAATTAAAAAATTTATGGATAAAGATTTCAATAAATTCATGTCACAACTCCAAAAGACAAATCAAACATTAGATTTTTTTTGTGACTTCAACAAAATAGAACAAAACGTAGAAGATATAAAACTCAGTTTATGCATACTAAACAGCCTAATCGGAGCTTCCAATATGCGAAAAGCTGTTGAAAACATTTGGAAACGTGACAAAAGCGCATTCAATGTAATGGATATTCTTATTGCTGTTCGTAGCAACGGTAAAAAGAAAGTCCTAAATAGTCTCGGTCAATGTGTAGTCATAGACTCTCTGTTCACATCCGTGGACGGCATTATGGAATACCTTAACAACACTGGTCTCACAGAAATTCTTCAACAACAAAAGATAAAAGACCTTGTTGACTACGTATTTGGAATTGAAACAGGACTTGACAGTAATGCAAGAAAGAATCGTAGCGGTCATATTATGGAAGATAAGGTGGCTAGTATTTTTGACGATGCCGGTATTAATTATCTACAGGAAGTATATTCACGCGAATGGCCAGAAATAGCCAAAGTACTGGGTGATGATGAAAAACGATTCGATTTTGTTGTTGAATCGAGAAACAAGAAATATCTCATAGAAGTAAACTTTTATAGCGGAAGTGGATCTAAGCTAAATGAAGTCGCACGCTCTTACTCTGATATTGCGACAAAGATAAACTCAGTACAAGGTTTTGAATTCGTATGGATTACGGATGGTATTGGTTGGAAAAATGCAAAAAACAAACTACAAGAAGCTTATTCTATTATTCCACATGTTTATAATTTAACGAATATTAATTTATTTATTGAATCGCTATAGTAAAGTACAGAATCAGTGATTCAAACACTCTCTCCAATCTCAACAATATAGCGAAATTTGATTTGGCAAAAATTTCTGAATCTACAGAATGGTTATTCAGTTTAACGAAACACCTTCTAATGGAATTTAACTATGATTAAAACTTATTACAAATCACAAAACAATGATTTTCTTCTTGCACAAGGAGATTCTTTTCAACTACTGAGGGATTTTTCCTTCAAGTTCGATATGATATTTGCCGATCCTCCATACTTTCTTTCTAATGGGGGCATTAGCCTTCAAAGTGGGAAAGTTGTTTGCGTAAACAAAGGAGACTGGGATAAAGGAAAGTCCCCAGAGGAAATGAAAGAATTTAACATAAAATGGATCGGTCTGTGCCGTGACAAGTTAAAAGACAATGGAACAATCTGGATATCCGGAACTTACCACAATATCTTTTCCGTTGCCAATTGTCTCACAGAACTTGGATTCAAGATTCTAAATGTGATTACATGGCAAAAGACAAACCCTCCCGTCAATATATCTTGCAGGTTCTTCACCTACTCTACCGAGTTCATTATTTGGGCAAGAAAATGCAAAAAAGTGCCTCATAAATACAATTATGATTTAATGAGGAAACTTAACGATGACAAACAAATGACTGATGTTTGGAAGCTTCCAGCCATCGGACGATGGGAAAAGTCTTGTGGCAAACATCCTACACAAAAGCCGCTGTCGGTATTAACACGCATTATACTTGCATCAACAGACAAAGGCGATTGGATTCTCGACCCATTCTGCGGCAGTTCGACAACCGGTATTGCCGCCAATCTATGTGAACGCAAATTTGCAGGTATTGAGCAATCAAACGAGTTCTGTGAAATAAGCAAAGCAAGAAGAGAAGAACTAGATAGCATTGGAGTAAAGACGAATCTCAAACGCCACATTTCAGATTTACGGATTTTGGAATCGACGGACCAACTCAATCTTTTTGAGAACGCGACATTAGAATCATATTGTCTGCCATTTGACACTAAACCTATGAAAAATAATTTTTGCGCACAAAAAAATCAGCCATTATACTAAATAAATTGTACGTTTTGCGAATTCAAATTCCAAAACAACGTATTCTACCCCAATCCGTCAAATAACTTAAACCTTTCAAAAAAAATGATGTCTAAAAGAAAAAACAACAAGCTATTCGTAGTCATAGGAGGCATTTCCTTGCTTTGTATTCTAATGACCTTCGTTATTAGAAGCCAAAAGGCGGAAGCCGAACCGCCTGCACTTCCGGAAACGCAAAAGCCACTGTCCCCAACAAATGACAATTCCCAAGCATCACATACACCAAAGCCGCTTCAATCCAATACGATGTTGGAAATCCCTACTTATACCGTAGAACGGGAAGGATGGAGGGCTGTGCATACGGGCTACACCGTCGATTTCAATCCCGACTGGCACATTCCCAACTGGGTGGCATACGAACTGACGGCGGAAGAATTGCAGGGCGATGTGCCTCGTGCCAAGAATTTCATTCCCGACCCCGCCTTGATAGACTACTGTCCCACCACCTACGACTACTCCAATTCGGGATATGACCGCGGACACATGGCAGCGGCTGGCGATATGAAATGGAGTAAACAAGCTATGACAGAGAGTTTTTACACTTCCAACATTTGTCCACAAAACCACAATCTCAACGGTGGCGACTGGGAAAATCTGGAAAGCAGGGTACGTGGCTGGGCCAGCGAATACGGAAACATCTACATCGCCTGCGGTCCCATCGTCGGTAAGAAATATCAAACCATTGGAGAGATGAAGGTCGTGGTGCCTGAATCTTTCTTCAAAGTGCTGTTATGCAAAATTGACGGCCAATGGCAGGGCATCGGATTCATTTTCAAAAACGAGGCCGGACACAAGCCGCTAAGCAGTTATTGCAAAAGTATTGACGAAGTGGAAAAAGCGACAGGCATTGATTTCTTTCCTCAATTGGACGATGCCATTGAAAACAAGATTGAAAAATCGTACAATGCCGATGTTTGGGGACTATAAAGTCGCTTTAGCAAAATTACCACAGCAAACTTTTTGTCTATCCATTTTTCTCATTTATTAGACTAATCAAATTCCGCATCACTGAAAAGCATCACATTTTTTCATAAAAAAAAGCCCGCCAAATGGCGGACTTTTTTGTTGAATATTTCAAGTAAGAATTACGCGTTTTTGATAGCGGCTTGAGCAGCGGCCAGACGAGCAACCGGCACGCGGAATGGAGAGCAGGAAACGTAGGTCATACCCGTCTTGTAGAAGAACTCCACAGAAGCAGGATCACCGCCGTGTTCACCACAAACGCCAACTTTCAATTTAGCATTGACAGAACGGCCACGTTCAACACCGGCACGAACCAACTGACCTACGCCGGCTTGATCCAAAGTCTTGAATGGATCGGCTGCGATAATCTTTTGATCGATATAGGTATGGATAATTTCGTTCACATCGTCACGAGAGAATCCCAAAGTCATCTGGGTCAAGTCGTTGGTACCGAATGAGAAGAACTGGGCCACTTCGGCGATTTCGGCAGCCATCAAAGTAGCACGTGGAATTTCAATCATCGTACCATAGAGGTAGCTGATCTTCACACCAAACTTGGCTTCAACTTCGACCTGGATTCTGTCGGCGATGGCTTTTTGATGTTTCAATTCTTTCACATCAATAGTCAGAGGAACCATAATTTCCAAATGCGGATCGAAACCTTCCTTCATCAATTCAGCGGTTGCCTGGAAGAGGGCGCGGAACTGGATTTCAGAAATTTCGGGATAAACAATACCGAGACGAGCGCCACGGAGACCCATCATTGGGTTCACTTCGTGAAGGGCGTCAATTCTCTTCTTGATTTCTTCGTAAGAAATTCCTCTTTCTTGAGCTTTGGCACGTTGTTTTTCTTCAGTTTGAGGGACAAATTCGTGCAATGGGGGATCCATCAAACGGAAAGTCAGTGGTTTGCCATCCAAAACCTTAAGGGTTCCCTTAGCGGCTTCTTTAATATGCGGTTCCAGTTCTTTCAATGCGGCAATACGTTCTTCCTTGTTAGAAGAAAGAATCATATTACGGAGGATTTCAAGAGGAGTGGCACCGTTTTTACCATAGAACATGTGTTCGATACGGAACAAGCCGATACCTTCTGCACCGAAGTTAACCGCGTTTTGAGCATCTTCCGGAGTGTCGGCATTGGTGCGGACACCCATACCCTGGTATTTAGCCACGATAGCCATAAATTCCTGGAAGAGAGGATTTTCTGTAGCGTCAATCATCTTAACTTCTTCTGCATAAACCCAACCCTTAGAACCGTTCAAGCTCAACAAATCGCCTTCCTTGAAAGTTCTGCCGTCGATGGTGACTGTACGGGCAGCCATATCAATTTTCACGGCGTCGCAACCGACGATACAGCATTTACCCCAACCACGGGCAACCAAAGCAGCGTGAGAAGTCATACCACCACGCGCGGTCAGGATACCGGTAGCGGCACGCATACCTTCAACGTCTTCAGGATTGGTTTCTTCACGAACGAGGATATTTTTAATCTTCTTAGCAGTATAAGCTTTTGAAGTTTCGCTATCCAAAACGATGGCGCCAACGGCACCGCCAGGACCAGCTGGAAGACCTTTCGCCAAAACAGCATGCTTCTTTTCATCATCGGCATCCAAGATGGGGTGCAGAAGTTCGTCCAATTGAGCAGGAGTAAGTCTCATCACCACTTCCTTTTCATCGATCAGACCTTCGTGCAACATATCAAGAGCCATTGTCAAAGCAGCCACACCGGTACGTTTACCCACACGGCATTGCAACATATACAATTTGCTGTCCTGAATAGTGAACTCGATATCAAGCATATCGTGATAGTTCTTTTCAAGGATATCACGGATTTCGCAGAGTTCCTTATAGGTTTCAGGCATCAATTCCTGCATTGAATGCATGTGCTTATTTTGTTCATTCTTGGTATCGTCATTCAATGGATTTGGCGTACGGATACCGGCCACGACGTCTTCACCTTGTGCGTTAATCAACCATTCGCCATAGAATTGGTTGTCACCAGTAGCAGGGTTACGAGTGAAGGCAACACCGGTAGCGGAAGTTTCGCCCATATTACCGAACACCATCGTCTGAACGTTAACAGCGGTTCCCCAATCATCAGGAATACCTTCGATACGACGATAAGAGATAGCTTTTTTACCGTTCCAGCTCTTGAAAACGGCCTTGATACCGCCTTCTAACTGAGCCTTGGCATCGTCTGGAAATTCAGTGCCGAGGACTTCCTTGATCTTGGCTTTGAAATCATTGGCCAACTGTAATAATTCATCGGCAGTGATTTCCGTGTCGCTCTTATAACCTTTTTTCACCTTAAATTCATCAAGCATATCGTCCAATTGCTTACGGATACCCTTTCCGTCAGCCGGTTCGATACCTTCTGCCTTTTCCATTACGACATCGGCATACATCATAATCAGACGACGATAGGAGTCGTAAACGAAACGAGGATTGTTGGTTTTCTTAATCAGACCAGGAAGGGTTTTGGAGCTCAAACCGATATTCAGTACGGTGTCCATCATACCTGGCATAGAGCTACGAGCACCAGAACGGCAAGAAACCAAGAGTGGATTTTCAGGGTCATCATATTTCATACCCATAATATTTTCCATTTTGCTGATTCCAGCCCAAACTTCGTCCATTAAGCCAGCGGGAAGTTGGCAATTATTTCCGTAATATGCGGTGCAGCATTCGGTAGTGATGGTTAAGCCGGCGGGAACAGGTAATCCCAACAGACACATTTCGGCAAGGTTTGCACCTTTACCGCCCAACAAGTTTTTCATGTCGGCTTTACCTTCGGCAGTCTTTCCTCCAAAGGTATAAACGTACTTTACATTACTCATTTTCAATTACTTTTGAATTAGTATTAAAATAATATTTATGTTCTATTTTAAGGGTGCAAATTTACATTATTTTTTCGGATTAAAGACTTTTTTCTATCAAAAAATTTCAAAAAAAAATCCGCTCCCACAAACGATTCTACCTGCAGGTGCGGAATAATTTTTTCATAAAAAGTCAACAATACAATCTGTTTTACGACAAAAACTAATTTTTCACTACTTTCACCACAGATTCTGTCATACTATTCGTATTTTTCAGTTTAAATAAATAAACGCCTGCCGCATATCGGCTCAAATCGACTTCTTTTTCGTTTCCAACAAAGGACAAATCTTGCAATTTTCGACCATAAATGTCGAAAATTTCGAGTTTATCTACGTTAAATCCATCCACGGATACCTTTACAACGGCATCTGTCGGGTTAGGATAAACACGCACCACCGTGTTTTCCGCATCAGCAATACCTGTTCCGCACGTAATCTGAATCGTTTTCGGCAACGACTGTCCACATTGGTTGATGGCATATACCGACAACAAGGCGTAACCCACAGAAGTAATGTGAACCTGAGCGATAGTCTGATTAAATTCCAAAGTCCAGTTTGGATTCGTCAACACCCATTCGTATGACTGTGTATTTTCCACCGGATCTATGGTATAGACATAATTACCGAGCGTAGCGATGCCAGAAGGACCTTGAATCTCGCTATTGATGATAGGAGATGAATTTACGGTAAGATGCAAGATTCTGATACTATCGCAACCCATAGTAGTCTGCAGAGAATCAGTATAGATAAAGAACCCGCTTTCGGGCTGAACCAGAATATTGAATCCCTGACCGCTATAAGACTGTCCCTTGCAAATTTCGGCAGTAAAAGTCTGTTCATACGCTGAATTAACCGTCAGCAAATGGGAAAGTTCGGCCACGCAATTGTCGGGAGAGGTTGCCACCACCGAATAAACAGTTGAGACTGTTGGGTTCACCTCAATAGAATTGGAGATGGCTCCTGTGCTCCAGCAGAAATAGGAAGCATTGCCACACAACGCTGTCAAGGTAGTGGATTCTCCTTTGCAGATATTATCTGCACCGACGATGGTGATGGTTGGAACCGACAACTGCACCATCGTTTGACTGGCAGATGCCGAGCAACCGTTGGCATCGGTCAACTGCACTTGATAAAATCCAGGCGAAGAAACCACAATGGACGGAGTGGTATCGCCCGTATTCCAGAGGACTGATCCCACGCCAATAGCCGTTAATGTTTCCGTACCGCCTTCACAGAATGCCGAAGAACCGGAAATGGCAATTTGCGGATTGTGGTTAAACACCACCACCGCCGTTGCCGTATCAACACAACCATAATCATTCGAAACGAAAACCTGATACGTACCTGATTGACTGACGATAATTGAAGGCGATATCTGACCGGTGGACCACCAATAGGAAGTACCACCTTCAGCCGTCAGCATAGCAGGAGTTCCTTCGCAGAAATGGTCATCCATTTGAATATGAGCTACGGGAAGTGTGTGAACGGCAACCACCTGGGAGGCAGTCGAAACACAATAGCCATTGGAAACCGTCACCGTATAATTCGTGGTTTCCATCGGAGTAACGTTGATGCTTGGAGAAGTGCTTCCAGTGCTCCACAAGTATGAAGAGCCACCTTGAGCCGTAAGCATTGCCGTTTCTCCTTGACACAACACGGTATCACCGGTAATCGTCACTTGCGGATGTTCATAAAATCTAACAGCTATCGAAGCACTATTGGTGCAACCGTAACTATTCGTAACCACAACAGAATAAGTACCGGAAGTCGTCACGTTAATTGAGCGATTGTTAGATCCCGTTGACCAGTGGAAAGAAAGGGCATTCGAACTGGTTAAGGTTGCCACTTGTCCTTCGCACAACGCCGTATCGCCAGTGATATTCACCACAGGAATGGCATTCACCGTCAAAGTATAAGTGGCCGTTGTTGAACAACCGTACGAATTTGATGCTATTACACTATAAGTAGAAGTTGCCGTAGCTTTTATTCTAATGGAAGGTGTAGTATCCCGAGTTGACCACAAGAAAGCCGATGCGTTACCCGTAACCGAAAGAGTGGCAGAATCGCCTCGGCAGACTGCCGTTGCAGGACCAACAATAGACACGCCACTTGGCGCAGAATGTGCCATAACCAACTTGCCTTCTTCGGTGGTACAGCCAAATGCATTTGTGACCGTAACGCGATAATAATCGCTGGTGGAAACCGTAATGACACTATCCGTTGCTCCCGTACTCCACAAATAAGAAACCGGCTCGTTAACCACTGCAACCAAATCTGTGGATTCGCCATTACACAAAGTAGATTCACCTTCAATATAAACTTCAGGTTTGGCAATCATCGATACGGATTTAGAAGCAGGAATGAAGCATCCTCCATCGGCCGACATCACAGTATATTCATCTGTCGAAGACACCTGGATACTATCGGTGGTTTCACCTGTTGACCAAAGATATTGAGAGGCTCCGTGGGCCACCAGCCATACCGAATTTCCTTCACAGAAATAATCGGAGCCGGATATTGACAACGGAACATAAGCTTGGACATTAAGCGTTAAACTCGTCATATTATTACAACCATTCGAATCGATAGCCACCAAGTAGAAAGTCGTGGTGGTATCGGGAGAAACCTGAATGGAAGCCGTCGTGTCGCCTGTTGACCAGACGTAAGTAATTCCACCTTCCGCAATCAATGTCATGGTATCGCCTTTGCACATTTGAGACGGACCGACAATACGAGTGTCGGGAAGCGGCAAGATCGAGACATTTGCCTCCGCATACGACTTGCAACCCTCTTCATTTGTTGCCACACAAGAATATGTTCCAGATTCATCAACGACAATCGAAGATGTTCTATTACCCGTATTCCACAGAAAATCGACTGTTTGGGAAGCATTAGCCGTCAAAGTAACCCTTTCGCCCGCACAAGCCACAGAATCGCCCGTAATGGACAACAGTGGCGATTCATACAATTGGACTTCCACAGAAGCGTTGGAAAAACAGTCGTCCTTACTCCATCCGATAACGGAATAAACACCAGGATTACGCACAATGATAACGCTGTCTTCCGATCCGTTTGACCACAAGTAACGCACGCCACCGTGAGCAGTCAGCACTGCAGAATCTTCCTTGCAAATCCGTGAATTACCGGTAATACTGATTTCAGGAACCTGATAATAATCTAATCTTTTGAAACCGGTAGCCGAGCAGCCTCCCGCATTGGTCACCACAACAGAATATAGACCATTTTGGCTGACAAACTTCGCTGAAGAGGTATCGCCATCGTTCCACAAATAAGCAATGCCGCCCGAAACTTGCCAAAGGGTCGAATCACCGACACAAACCGAATCAGGACCAGTGATAGATGGTGTTGGTAAATCCAGAACGGTCACATTGATTTGGGCTGAATTTGAGCAACCGTGTACATCCACCACATTGACTGAATAACGAGTTGTTTGCAATGGAGAAACCGTAATGTGATCTGTTGCGTTATCTGCCACAGACCATCTGAAAGATGTCGCATTAGGAGCTGACGCATAAATCGTGGTTGTCATTCCAATGCAGATGATCGAATCACCACTAAAGGTAATCGTTGGCAAAGGATGAACTGTAATATACACTGAATCTTTGGCAGAACAGCCGTTGGAAGTAACTGTCAATACATAATTTCCAGATTCATAGACGTTAATTTCACGATTGGTAGATCCTGTACTCCACTGATAAGCATAACCCGAAGCCCAGGCAGCTGTCAATTTCACCACATTACCCAGACAGGTTTCCGGTGTTGAAGCCGTGATACCTGCTGTCGGCAACTGTTTTTCGGTTACCCTTACTGACAATATTGACGAGCATCCTTGCGCATTGGTTGCCGTCACGGAATATTGACCACCGCTATTGATCGTTATATCCGGTGTTTGGGCCAGAACTTCTGTGAAAGCATTTCTCCAAACGTAGGAAGTTCCGCCGGAAGCCAACAACACGGTAGATTCACCTTCACAGAAAGACTGATTTCCATACACATTAACCACGGGATTATCATTTTGTATCACTACCATAGAAGCCGAAGCCGTGCAATTGGCAGCAGAGGTCACTACTACGGTATAAGTTCCGGGAGCAGATACGAGCAACGATTGTCCCGGTATTGAACCATTCCATTTATAAGAAGCGATATTCGTTCCATCAGCATATAAGGTAGTGGTTGAACCCGTGCAAAAATGGTCATTGCCCAACACGCTGACAGTAGGCAGGACGTTCACCGTAACTTCTTTTTGAGCAGAAGACGCACAACCAAATTCATCACTCACCTGAACACGATACACTTGTGAATCATAAACTTTTATTGATTGAGTCGTATCGCCTGATGACCACAAGAAGTGAGTTCCTCCATGAGCCACCAACACCGTGGTATCGCCTTTACAAATGGACGTTTCGCCTGTTATCGAAGCCAATGGAAACTCGGTCACCTGAACCGTATGAGAAGCCGTGGCCGTACATCCTCTATTTGACGTTCCCGTAACAATATAGGTAGTCGTTCTGGCTGGATTAACACTAATGGCTGCCCCTTGCAATCCATTACTCCAAACGTACGTTACCGCACCCGAAGCCTGCAAAATCGCCTGATCGCCCTGACAAACGTGATTAACGCCGGCAATTTGCACATCTGGAACCGGCAACTCAACGATTTCCAATGAATCGTATGCCTTACATCCATTATCAGCCGTAACGGTCAACACATACCATCCCGGCGTTGCCACCGTCAAGGTAGGAGAAACATCACCGGTATTCCACGACATCTGCCCCGTTCCATTGCCGGTAAGTGTCACACTTCCGCCCTCACAATACTCCGTTGCAGTTGCCGAAATGCTGGCCGTTGGATTTTCAAGCACGATCAAATTCAACGTTAAAGTACTGTCACAACCGTATTGGTTTTGGAAATGAACTTCGTAAATTCCCGTTTCATAAAAGACAGAATCTCCTCTAAAATACGGCAATTCACTCCGACACAAAACCACCGTATCGGCACTTGCACTTGTAGGATGAATATGAATATCATAATATGCGGTCTTCTGACAACCATATTGAGAATAAGCCTGAAGCGTAAGGTGTTCCCAATCTTCGGCATTAACCTGTGCCACATAATTGAGTTCAGCCCGTTGTGACAAATTTACGGAATTTTTATCGTACCAATAATAGGCATTGGCACCGGTGGCATAGAGCGGCAAAATATTGCCATAACACATTTCGTTATCCCCCACTATGGCAACTTGGGGATCGGGATATATTTCAAAGGTGATACTATTCGTGCCTGAACAACCCATCGTGTCAATAACCCAAACCGTACATACCCGTTCCATCGTATTGGTATAATAATTTTCATATCCGGTACTCCAACGAATATATGAATACTTCGTCGGGTCCACGTAAACTCGGGCCATAGAATTAGTACAATGTGCTGTATCACCATAGATTTGCGGAATCGGATTTTCCTTGATATTCACACGCAAATAAACCGTACTGTCGCAACCATGAACGGTTTGTAAGTGAATCGTGTAATCTCCGGCTGTATCAATAGTGACATCCGCTATATGAATAGGCAAAGCGTCACTACAAGTAGTTAACGTATCATAAGTAGTATACTTGGGATAAACCGTTATCGTGATCGAATCGATGTCAAAACATCCGGTATTATTATCCGTCACTCGAACTGAATAGGTGGTAGTTGCTGTAGGTCTTACCGTTATCACGTCGGCCATCTGTCCATTATTCCACCAATAGCTCCAATTTTCATCATAGTCTGTAGCCACGTATAAACCCGCAGACCAATCACAAGCGGCTGTTTGACCGCCATAAACATATACTGTAATTTGTGGGGCTTCGTTTACCGTCAAAGTCAAATGAACCAAACTGTCAAAACGCACCAATATGTCGTAGTTTCCTGCTGAATATATGGCGCTATCTCCCACCATATACGGCAGAGTGTTATCACAAACCGTTGTATCCAAGAATGACTCCTTGACACTGTGAACGTCAAAAATCAACTGATAAACCGAATCACAATTCATTGAAGAAACCAAGCTATCCATATAAATGCCTGACGCTTCAATTTCTCGATTTCTCCAAACAAAAGGAAGTTGATATGTGGCCACTGCCGTATCCGTAATGAATAAATAGATGGGGTTGGTCTGCAAATTTAATTGGAATACAGAATCACAGTCCAAAATCGTTTTCAGACTATCATAGTAAACGCCTGCAGACTCGCAAAGCTGCTGACGCCATACGATAGGCAAATCATTTTCACAAACCGCCGAATCTTCACGAACCAAATACGAAGGATTGACACTCAAAGTTAATTGATATACCGAATCGTAACCGAGTGTGCTTTTCAGGCTATCGTAATAAATGCCTGCTTCTGGACAAGCCAAGCCCCGCCAAAGGTAAGGCAATTCGCCGGGACAGCAAGTGGCTGAATCTTTGAATAAATAAATGGGGATTTCCAAGACTGACAAACGTAGCGTGACAATACTGTCACACGAATGAATTGTCTGGAGCGTATCATTATAATCGCCTGTTTCAAAATACTCTTTGCCATTGAAAATATAGGGCAACTTATCGCGATAGCAAGATCTTTCCACGAGGACTTCATATTTGGGATAAACCGTTACCGTGATGGAATCCACGGCAAAACAGTCATTACGGGTATCTGTCACCAAGACGGAATAAACCGTTGTTTCGGCAGGTTTCACTGTAATTACATCCGAGTTCTTACCATTGGACCACAAATAACTCCAATTGTCATCAAAATCCGCTGCAATACGAAGACCTGTTGTCCAGTTACAAGCGGCAGTCTGTCCTGTCAGAGATTTCACCGAAAAAACCGGTGCTTCATTTAACGTCAGATTCACGTGAACCACGCTATCTTCGCCAATCCACACGTCGTAATGCCCCGCGGCGAAGAAAGCGCTGTCGCCAACCACTAATGGCAAAGCATTGTCGCAAACAGCCGTATCCAGGGTGGATTCGCCCGTCTCTATCTCGGTGAAAGACTTAGGACTGGACGCATTTGCTTTCGAGGTAACAGCAAACAATAGGCAGCAAGATAAGACAATCCATTTGTAAAAACTCTGTATTTTCATATTGATATATTTTTGCACACAATTAGAAAAGTTTGCAAAAATACAAAAATATTGCGGAGCTATATGTGTGTTTTTCTGTTAAGATATGTTAAGGAATAGGAAATTGCGCTAATCTTCGCCAAAATAATCTTTCAGGTAATCGATTTGGCGGCGGTCACGCTTGGTAGGTCGTCCCACTCCCCGTTCTCGGTATTCGAACTTGGCGTGCAGCTGTTTAACGCGTTCATATTCTTCCGGCGGCGTTAAATCAGCATAAAACTGAGGAACGAGTGGCGCCCCTACCCTGCTTTTGGGAGTATCTATGACCTGTACCACTTTTTCCATCTGCCCAACGCGGACGTGATAGCATTCTTCGGTTTTCACCATTTTTGATGGTTTCACATTGGTGCCATCCATCTTAACTTTGCCCGCGTTACAAGCATCAGTGGCCATGGAGCGCGTCTTAAAGAGACGCACCATCCATAGCCACTTGTCTATTCGAATATCTAAATTCTGCATAAAGTCTTATGCCTCAGGCTGAGCTTCGGCAGGAGTTTCGGAAGCTTTAGGTTCTTCTTCCTTCTTTGGAGAATTCATCATTTTAATCTTATATTCCAAATCTTTGACTTCCTTCTTGGCAGCCTCGATCTTTCTTGAGAATTCCTGCTTGAGGATATCTGCGTTCTTGGAATTGGCAAAGAAACCCAAATTATTTTCCCACAAGTTGATGTCGTCTTTCAACTGCTGCATCTTATTCACCAGGAACTTCTTTTCCTTATCCAGCAAACGGTCGGCATTAGGATCGCTCAAGATGTTGTCAATCTTGTTCTTGAAAGAGTTGCGGCGGACATCGTCGGCACTCACCTTCAAATCGGCAAAACGCTTATTCAGGGCTTCCCTGTAAGCGGTATAAATGCGGTCTTTGTCCTTCTTTGGCACGAAACCGATTTCCGTCCACTGACGTTGATATTCCTTAATGGCGTCTAAGTTGGCATTTCTGTCGTCACCGAACTCATAAGCCAAAATCTGCTCAATCAGAGCTTCCTTCTTTTGCAAGTTTTCAGCTTCAATATCCTTGGCATTCGTGAAATATTCAGCCTTGGCGGCAAAGAATTTGTCGCAAGCGGCTCTGAAGCGTTTCCAGATCTGCTCAGAATACTTACGAGGAACAGTGCCGATGGCTTTCCATTCCTGTTGCAGTTTCAGGATATCCTCAGTGGCATTTTTCCAATCGGTACGATTGGCAATGCCTTCCGCTTGGATAGCCAGATCCAGCTTCTTGTTATAGTTTTGCATCTGTTCATCCTTCACCTGCTGGAAATATTCCTTCTTTGCCTGGAAGAACTTGTCCAAAGTTGATTTGAAGCGTTCCCAAACCTCATCGTTCAATTTCACAGGAGCGGGACCGATGGTCTTCCAAATCTTCAGCATTTCAGTCAATTTGTCGGCGATTTCGTTATTTTCCTTAACGCTATCGACGACTTTGCCGTTGGTCAATTCTTCTGCCTGCTCGCAAAGCACCACCTTGGCATTGTAATTATTCTGTTGTTCTGTAAACAACTTGTCGTAATATTCTCTTCTTCTCTGGTTGATTTGGTCAGAAGCGTTTTTGAATCTTTCCCAAATTTCATCTTTTTTGTCTTCAGAAACGGGACCGATTTCCTTCCATTCTTCGTGAAGTTGCTGTAATGCCTTGAATGACTGATTAATAGAATCTTGAAGTAATAAAGATTCAGCGGTTTCGCATAATTTGATTTTCAATTCAAGATTCTTCTTCAGGTCTAAAGAACGGAGTTCCTTATTGATACGAAGGATATCAAAGAATTTTTCCACATAGAAATGGTAATTTTGCCAAAGATTGGTAGATTCGCTTTGAGGAACCGGACCAATTTCTTTCCATTTTTCTTGAAATTCTTTAAATTTATCATTTAAGACCTTAAGATTGGTTTCATTTTCAACAAGCACTCTAAGACCTTCGATGATATTCTTTTTATCTTCGAGATTTTTCTGTTTTTCCTTTTCGATTTTTTCAAGGAAAAGGGCTTTTTTATCTTTAAATAACTGTAAAGCCGCATTGAAATGTTTTTCGGTTTCAGTTGGTTCTGCCTCGAAATCTTCTTTATTTCCGCCATCGGCGATAAACTTATCAAAGACTTCCTTTTTAGCCGCTCTCAGCATATCGATACCCTTGGATCTTAAAACGCTGACGCGCTGTTTCATAGCGTCATATTCCAAGGTTGACGTAACCTTCTCCAATTCGGCCACACATTGTTCAAAATCCAGACCGGCATATTCTTTTTCGACATCTTCCAGGGTCTCCTCTGGGGTATCGGCCACATCTTCAGATTCTGAAGTCTGATCGTTTTCAATTTCATTCATCATTTCTGAAACAGACTGAGCGACGGGTTCGACTTTTTGTTCTGCTTCGGGAGTGGCTTCTGTCACGGTTTCAGGAGCAACGTTTGCATCTGCGTTTTCCACAGTTTGGGCTTCCATTGAAGCGCCAGAATTCACCTCTTGGTTCTGATTTTCATCAGCATTCGGGTGGAGGAGTTCTTGTGATTCCATAATTTTTTTTTGTTTTTCTTTTTGTGTTTTTGGTTTTAAAAAAAGCGTGCAAAGATACGATTTTTTTTATTTGAAATATGAAAAATAAAAACTGACTTCTATACTTAATGATAAATACGTTTTTACGACATCATTTCCGTGAGAATCGCCACGGATTCAATTTTTCGGATTTGTTCGTTATGCCGCTGAAAATAGCGGATCATTCCCGACAGCAACTCCTTGCGGATGGGCTTTACCGCCGGCGACGGCAACGTTCCATTCATCATTTGCGACAGTACCTCGCTGGCTTCCTGCGACAACACGGTTTCCTCATCATACCTGTTTATCACGAAAGACGAATGCTCAATGGAAAAAAAAGGATGTTGGGCATCCCAATTGTCGTTGGGTGCAAATCCTAAAATTCGCGACATCTGCAACATAAAGGAAATATGGGCATCGGCACGAACCCCGTCAGAGTGATCCAAATCCTGCAAGTAATTTTCCAAAAAGACGTACAATTGCTCGTCTATGCCGGCATCATACAACAAGCGATATAGCAATTCGGTGTAAAACAGCAGCAGACTACTTTTTATCATATTGTATGGCAAATCCTGATACTGATAATAGCAGGTGACTTCCTTAAAATACATCAACTGGTTGATTTTACGATCATCGAACTGGATTTCCAGCATTGACAAAGGCGAAAACAAGGGCAACAACCGTTTGTTTTTTGCCGAATAGGCATTCTTGATGATAAAAGTCTGCGTACCAAATTTTTGGGTAAACAACTTCACCACCATACCATTATCGGCATACTTGGTTTTGTGCAGCACCAAGGCCCTTGTAGCGACAAACATAATCTTCTTAATTGATAAACAAGAACTTTGCCACCTTCTTTTCCTTTCCACTTTTGCTGGAACAGAAGACGTAAAAGACCCCCGTAGCGGGACGGCGTCCCTTAAAATCCTTGCCATTCCAGATCAACTCGCCGCCATTGGCATAGCCTTGCCAAATGAGATGGCCGGCAGCATCCACAATCTTGCAGAAAGAGTTTTCCATCAATCCGCTCACGGCAATATTTCCGTTATAACCACTTTCCACTGGATTGGGAAAAACTTTGGCTTCGGTGTAATCTTCCCTGCCTTCCGTAGCCGTTCCGCGATAAGAACAAAGTCCCTTGTCGGTAGCAAAAAACACCTCGCCGGTATTACCGTCAATTTCCACATCATAAATCACATCAGACAACAAGGACGAATTTTCCGCCGTCAAATGAAGCAACTCTTCCGTTCCACTGGGATTCATCAGGAAAACGCCCGCTTTCGACGTTCCAATCCACTTTCTATTGGCGCCATCCACCGCAATACTCGACACTTCTTCAAACTCCAATAAAACAGAAGTATAGCCATCCTGTTCCAGCAAAATATTCTGGGGCAAAGCCGTACCTTCAAAAACGCGATTGGGATAATAAATCACCTTCACTCCCTTATTGGTACCTATCCACATTTCACCATCATTATCTTCCGTAATACACTTAACCACAGAACTTTCCACGTGGGCATTAGCATTCATATCGACATAACGCAATTTATCATCGGAAAGATTGTCAATCGTATTGTTATCGGAATAAACACATAACGACAGTGAAGGATTTCTTGGGAAAGTAATCCATTTATATCCCCGAGAATCTGCATAAATATACTGGGCAATATCGCCATCTGCCGCCGTCAACTTGGGAATGGCCTTCCAGCTCCCATCTGTTTTCAGCACATTGATAATGGTGGGTGAATTGCTATTGGTGACCCACAAATTGCCATACGCGTCAAAACTTAATCCAGAAACCAGCAACTGATTATTGGCCGGATAAATTTGCAACGGACTGTTTGTATTGTCGTAATGCTTATCAATCTTCCCGTTCACGCACCTATACAAACCGCTGCCCCAAGAAGCCACATAACAAACTTCGGGATTTTTAGGATCCACAGCCACGTTGATCATATCGTGGGCATCCGGAGCACTCGCGTAAAATTCATCGCTCAGGCATTCCCATTTTTCGTTTTGAAAAAAATTGCAGACAGGATTCATAAATGCCGATGAATAGGCTGTATTATAGCCACCCGGCACCATAGCCAACACACCGCCACTCCAACTCATATTGTACGCGTAGTTGGATTTCGGGCCATTACCCGCCAACAACTGACTTTTTCCAACCGAACGTTTACACAACCATACCCCTAAATTCTGGTCACTTACCCACAAGCGGTCATCGTCAAAAGCGGCACTCTGCAAACTCGGCAAACCCGTTTCAGGATACAAAACACTGGTATAATGCGTTTGACCATCAAAAATGACCACATACTGCCATTCCACCAACATCATTTCGTTTTCAGAGACTATCAAATCTCGTGTTTCCTCGGTTTCCAATTGAGGTTCATACCGCCATTGTCCATTATCCAATACAAAAACGGAATCATGCTGAAGGATGCCTTGATCATCCGCCAAGAAAGAATGCCGGTTGGCATAGACCTTATTCTGAAAAGTGACTAAAAACGTATAATCCTTGACACCCAAAACTGGCTCCATCGTCCAAACGGCAAAATCCGCAATGGACGGATTGTCCTCATCAATACTGTAAACGCCCTTATTGGTAGCCAAATACCAGCGATAGTCAGCCAAAGTCAACGCCTGAGAAATCACACCTGCCTGCCGATTCGTGTACCAGGTGTCTTTCACCAGGTAATTTTTCATATTGATTTCCACGATGCCGAACGGATAAACCAGATAGCACCTGTTGTTGTGAAAGACTATCTGGCGCACGGACTTATCCCCGGTCAACTGCTTTTCCTTTACGTCTGGGACATTCACCAATTCATTATTTTTAATAAAATCAAGATTTCCATCAGCATACGCCACGACCAGGCAAGCAGACGATTTATCGTATGCTATTTTGGCGACTTCCACATCAGAAAGGCCATTTACCTTTGACCACTTGGAAAAATCAAAATCATCCTGAGCGATTTGCGACTTGGTAAGATAGGCGACACTGCTTTTCCCCGCGAAATAGACCGCGTCATCCGTCACCGCCAAAGAATAAAACTGACGATTGGACAAATGGTCACGAAAAGATCCGATGGGTACCTGAGCGAAAGCGTTCAGCAGTCCGAGCATCACACAAAATATCATTGTAATTCGTTTCATCATATTCTCATTGATTCAAATTTCACACGGTTATCTGTAAATTGGAAATAAACAAGACACGAAAAGACTCGCACAAAACATCAATTTTCCATTTTCATTTTTCGAATTTCCATTGATCAATCACGCACACAACGGAGGGGGAATCCAGTACTTTTTGTACACTTGTTACGTTTTACCCCTTCTTCCTTATAACCAAATGTACGATAATAAATCTCTACTACACTATCTCCTGTCTTTGACGCACTCCAGAAATCAGCATAGTAGCCGAGTTCGGCACTATGCCTATTTCCTGCTGGAAGGGCAGAAAACCCGGTACTATTGCGTTCGGCATAAGCGTAGTTGCCAGGCACTGTAGTTCCGGAGGCACCTTTCCAATCGTTGCCACCTGTATATTTTCCAGCTCCCTTACCGCGAAAAGAATCACCATCTGAATTTAACGTTTGATCCTTTATCGGGGTTACTCCATCATCCTCCATCATACAACACTTTTCCAAGGTTTTCCATTCCGCATCGGTAGGAACGTGCCAACCTTCAGGACAAATGCCGCGATACTTCGTATTATCAGTCAATGGGGCGTGGCCATTCATCACCGCAGCGAAATTATACAGACAGCCATACTTGGCGGCAGTATCCTCATTGCAAAGAGAATAGTACGCATAGGGGTCTGTTTGAGAAGCTTCGCTGCACGAACTCTGCAATATACTGACATCTGGCGCTGTCGGTTCGGTAGTGGCACGCATATTCTCTGCCATCCAACACTGCGTACCGATTTGCACCACCTTGTACCAATTGTCCTGATGGTCTTTCACGGAACTAATTCCTGTGGCACCTTTACCCTTTTCGTTGGCATTTTTACGAGTCACCGTGCAGGGTATCGGTTCATCCAAGATGTTTTTGAGGGAGTCAATCTTTTTATACAGATTTAACTCTACATCATTCATTCTTTTAACCAAACTGTCGAAAACGGTCAACAGGTCGCAGGCGTTCACCGCCACATTGTTGCAATTTGCGGCAGTGGTCGTGCCAAAGGTAAAGCCGGAAGCCACAGTCGTGGTGCCAGTGGTAAAGTCGTTGGCGCCCGTAAAAGTATTGTTACCCGAAAAGGTATTGGCTTCGTTTTTCAAAGCGACATTGGTACAATTGTCTTTTATCGAAGAACAGAGGTTGTTCTTGGTAATATTGTCGGTGGTTGCGGCTTGCAATGCGTCAATATCGTCCTGCATCGTCTTAATCACGGAGCTGTCACTGGTAAGGAAACGATTGTCCTTCAAATAATTCTCCACAGAATCCTTGATACACGGTTTATGCAGGATGAACGCTTCGCTGGCATCATCCGCGACAGCCCAGTCAGCACGCACATTCGATTTCAAGTTCTTGATGCTATCGTGGATGTGGCGTACTGTCGCGGCAGAATCAAGGTAGCTGTCCAAACCGCCGCTGTTGGCAGCGTAATAGGCATACGGCACCGCCGTCATCGCCACGGTATCCTTAATGTTGCCACCAATCCAGGTGGCATCGATTACCAAACTGGCATCATCCCATTTCACTTTGTTCCAATCCTCATTTGCCGCACCAAAGGTCAGCGTCAGAAGCCCGTTCTGATTCGTGGTCCTGGTAATTTGGGGCTCTGTGTAATAGGTTTGCGTGCAATTAGCGTTCTGCACTTTCAACGTCACTTGCACGGAAGTATTGGCCACCAGCTTGTTCTGGCTGTCGCGCAACACCGCTTGATAACTCAGTTTCGGGCTTTCTTGTGCCCACGCCGTCATCGTCATCACCGCAAGAAAAATTGTCGATAGAAAGATAAATAGTTTTTTCATTGTATTATGTTATTTTTTTTGTGTCTATAGTATGCTGCCATTGAACGAGAATGGCAGTTCGGATGTTAACATTTGATTATCGGTTTTTCTGCACTTTACTCTATTTTAATTTGTTTCTAATTTTTGTCAGATTTTACATTTTTCATATAACTAATAGGAATATACGAAGTAACGACACTGATGACAATAATGGTTAAAAGCACCAGCAAAAAATCAAGAAATTCCATTTGGACCGGATAATAATCCAGCAAATAGCCTGAACTGCCGTCGCCCAAACCGATGATATGGAAAGTTTGCTGTAAAAAGCACACGACAGCGCCCAATATCAGTCCCAAGATGCCGCCCAGCATCGAGATAAAGGAACCTTGCACCAGGAAAATGCGGCGAACCAGCAACTTTTTTGCACCCATCGCGTAAAAAACCATCAAATCGTCTTTCTTTTCGATAATCAGCATAGCCAATGTTCCAATAATATTGAAGGCAGCCACCAACAAGATGAAGGCCAAAATAACAAAAACAATCAGTTTTTCGGACTTCATCGTCTTGTACAACAATTCTTCCTGCTGGTATTTATTCTTCACCACGAACTTTTCTCCCAACATTTGTTCAATTTCAGGTTGCCAACGAGCATATTCCCTACTGTCTTTCAATTTCACTTCCACCGAAGTCGCTTCCTTGTCATAATCCATCAGACTCCGGGCAAATTCAATCGGCACGAACACATATTGGCCATCATAATCCGTATAGGTGGCGAAAACGCCCACGGGCAACAAAACATCGATATTGAAGGCATTGGTCGGATTGGAGTAGTTTTTCAGCATTCGTTTCGGGTAATAGACTTTCAGCGGTTCAAGACCATTCAGGTTCAACTGGACATTGCCCGCGGCAATCGCCCCCATCACCGCACAACACTCGCTTCCCACCGTCAAGGCCGCACGACCGTCAATCAACAAGGTATCGATGCCGTTTTCGCGCAAATAGTCCTCCTCCACCCCTTTCACAGACAGCAACAACTGGCGTTCGCCGTAAGTCATCAGCGTCATATCCGACACCACCTCGTATGCATTCTGAACTGACTGCATAGACCGTAATTCCTTCATTGGGAAAGAATCCAACGAAAAAGTCTTCCCTTCCGCAGGCAAAATCTGATAGTCAGGATTAAAGGAATTGAAGCTTTGGCGAACAAAAGTCTCCATTCCGTTAAAGACGGACAATACCACAATCAAAGCAGCCGCACTGACCACGATGCCGACCATCGACACAATGGAAATCACATTGATGACATTATGTTTCTTTTTAGAGAACAAATATCTCAATCCGACGAAGCAAGCCGTTTGAAAAGTATTGTTTTTCACCTTTACTGTTTCAACAAATTTTCAATATTTTCGATATAATCCAACGAATCGTCAATAAAAAAATCCAATTGGGGAATCACGCGCAATTGGTTTTTCACCTTTTGTCCCAAACGGAAACGAATATCCTTAATATTGGATTTCACGGTCTTAAGAACCTGGTCATTATCTTCTGCATTAAAAATTGAAATATAACTTCGAGCCAAGGACAAATCTTTCGTCACGTTGGTTTTGGTCACCGTAATCATACAGTCATAAACCGGCAGTCCGTCCTGCAGGAAGATCTCCGCCAATTCCTTTTGTATCAGTTTTGCTATCTTCTGTTGTCTTGTTGAATCCATAATATCATTTATCCGTTATAAAATTTATCAATTTAATTTGACGATAAAATCTTCGAGATTAGCGTTTCACAATTCTACCGGAACCCGCGCTGAAGCCGTCCACATTGGCATTGTCGCCAACATACTCAACATTGCCCGACCCCACGAGATCGTAGCGAAGCGTTTCGACCGTTCCGAGAACGATGTTACCCGAACCGACGGACTTGGCATTGGCATTTTGAATCCAGCCTTCCACTACGATATTGCCCGAACCGGCCACATCGGCATCCAATTTCTGGATTTTTGAACCATTCACATTGATTTTTCCGGATCCCACCATATTGGACTTCATTTCCGTGGCCGTTGCCCGATTAACAGCCACGAGGCCGGAACCAGCCACCTTCAAATCGCACGCGTCCGCCCTAACTTCATCCATTTTCACAGAGCCCGATCCCGACACATTCACTTCCAAGTCTGAAACCATCAGATTTCGAGTTTGGATGGAACCCGAACCCGCCATATTCAGTTCCAACTCCTCGGCCTTATAATCATTCATAAACAAAACCTTACCGGCATTCAACGAACTCACTTCCGTAAGTTGTGGAGCCGTAATCTCAATGACGAACTGCGTACTTCGCAAATCGATGGACTTGGTTGGCTTCTTGATGTTGAGTTCCTTATCCCCAAACGATACCGAAAAGGCCGATTTCGCTCCATCTTCAGACTGACGGATTTTCAGCGTCCCGTTTTTTACGTTGAAATCCAGATATTGTAACAGATTCTCGTCAATGGTGACAACACAACGGCACGGTTCGCCTTGCGTATATTTCACCGTTGCAGAAGCCTCAAGTTGCAACTCGTCGAAATTGCCGATTTCTACATCTTTCGTTATCATTACACCATTGCCCGTAACCGTTTTTTGTGCTTGTACAGCACTTCCTAAAGACATCAGGATGCCCAAAATCAATACCGAATATTTTTTCATCATTTTCAAATCTTATTCATAGTTAATAACCTGATATAAAATTGCAAAGATACAAAAAACAATTCACAACAGAATCTTTTTTCAAGCAGAAAAAAAACATATACGTTCAACGAAGAGAAATAATAAATTCGTATTTTTGCAAACATGAAAAAATTATTACTCATTATTATTGGCATTGTATCTTTCGCTTTCTGCAGTTGCAAACACACTCAGGAGCGCGAAGTTCCCGCAGACCTCATTCCCCGTGACACGATGATTAACCTCATTGCCGAGACTTGGCTAATGGAGAGTTCCATTGCCGAATCCCAAATAAATTTTGGCATTTTGGAAAATGCCGTCATCACCCTTTACGACGATTTTTTCAAACGGCAC
Organism: Bacteroidales bacterium; assembly: GCA_045616665.1. Lineage (GTDB taxonomy): Bacteria > Bacteroidota > Bacteroidia > Bacteroidales > WCHB1-69 > RUG11690. The sequence continues at coordinate 67,341 of JAZLHE010000016.1, forward strand.
AACATTACCAAAGACCAGTTCACGCATTCCATTGAATATTATCTTGAAACTGAAGAAAACGCCGAAGCATTCGTCAGGGAATGCCAAGAGCAACTTGAAACAAAAAAAGATGAATTTATCGGGGAAGAAGTCCCAACTTCCTGCCCTCAGTAAGCATTAACTGATAGGCCTCGTCGTGGTCATTGCCGATAACGCCTTCCAAGATGGCATTTCGAATGGCTTCTTTTATCACCCCCACTTCTTTGGATGGTCCGATACCAAAGACTTCCATAATTTCCGTTCCGTCAACCGGCGGCTGGAAATTACGCAATCGGTCTTTCTCTTCGATATCGACTAATTTTTTCTGGACTTTCACAAAATTTTCGGCATAGCGTTTGCGTTTTTCCACATTTTTAGACGTGATGTCGGCATTGCACAGCAGCATCAGATCGTCGATATCATCACCTGCTTCAAAGAGCAGACGGCGCACTGCCGAATCGGTAATGATATCTTCCACCAAAGCGATAGGACGCAAATGCATCAGCACCAGTTTCTGCACATATTTTTGGTGATCGGTAGTGGGCATCTTCAAGCGGGAAAAAATCTTACCAACCATTTTAAACCCGACAAACTCGTGGGAATGAAAAGTCCAACCAATTTTTTCGTCATAACGTTTGGTTTGCGGTTTGCCGATATCGTGGAGCAACGCCGCCCAAATCAGCCACAAATTGGTGCTCACCGAAGCCACCGTGTCCACCACTTCCATCGTATGGAGGTAATTGTCTTTATGACCACGTCCATTGACAATTTCCACGCCCTGCAACTGTAAAAGTTCGGGAAGGAAATACTGTAGCAGTCCGGAATCCTTCAGCAGATTGATGCCCCAGGAAGGTCTTGGCGAAAGCAGGATTTTGTTAAACTCGTCAACGATTCGTTCTTTCGAGATAATTTCCAAACGAGCCGCATTGCGCCGTATAGCCTCGAAGGTTTCCGGCAGGATAGAGAAACCGAGTTGGGAGGCAAAACGCACGGCACGCATCATACGCAATGGATCATCTGAAAAAGTAACATCCGGATCAAGAGGCGTTCTAATGATTTTGGCAGAAATATCCTGCAAACCACCGAAACAATCCAAGATTTCGCCCTTATTTTCGCCATTCAAAGGAATGGCCAGGGCATTGACCGTAAAATCGCGACGATTGAGGTCGTCCTGCAACGTACCGTCTTCCACGGCAGGTTTACGGGAATTGGACTGATAGGATTCCCGGCGAGCCCCCACAAATTCTATCTCGGTATCGGCGAAACGAAAACGAGCCGTACCGAAATTCTTGAAGACGCTCACCTCTATATGAGGAGAAATCGCATTTGCCACGGCTTTGGCAAATGCGATTCCACTTCCTACGACAACAATGTCAATATCTTTAGACTTCCTATTCATCACCAGGTCGCGCACCACGCCACCCACCGCGTAGGCATTCACACCGAGCTCGTCTGCGACCTTTGCGGCAATTTCATAAATAGGATGAGTCAATTGTTTCATACTTATTTTGCAACGACAAACTTACCGCTTGACAAAATCGTGTTGCCTTCAATCAAACGATACAAATAAGAGCCATTGGCCAAAGCTGAAGTATTATAGTCAGCGTGAGTGTCATTCACCGTCATAGTGGCGATTTCCGAACCGTTAAGGTTATAAATCACCAAACTGGCAGTAACTTCCTTATTAAAGTCAAAATGAATTTGATCTGCTGACGGATTAGGATAAACCGAAGTCTTCACCACCGGCATCAAAGGTTCTACCAAACCGACATTATCATAATGGAAAGCAAGATTGTCAAGATACAGACTTGAGCCCGCCTGACCTGTACATTCTTCCAAGTTGGCAAAATTATAAGCAGCACTTGAAGCAAAAACCATACTGATTTCAGTAACATCCAAATAAGAACTTTCCAAACCCGTCACAATTTCGAAAGGAGTCCATTCGGGAGTTGCATCTCTGATAATGAATTTTTCACAATCAGAAATTTGAGTATTCAAATAGTAAAATTGCATATCAATAGATGCGGAGTCACCATTTACAGGTTGATATTTGTAGTAGCCGGTCAGTCTCCAGGGCTTAAAACCGTATGACTGGTTGATGTTGATTACACCCAAGTCAACATAATCAGATACATAACTATCGGTAATCGGTTCGTTCAAGGTAGCGATGGCTCCGGGAACAAAAATGGCATTGGTTCCAAACCAGCCGGATGTCATACGAATGGCATAATTTCCTTCATAGACATTTTGCGTTTCACGGAAAGATGTCAAAATCGTTTCCATTTCCACACCATTCAATTCATATAGTTCATTCAATGTCCTCAACAAATCGGTTTGATAATCCCAATATCCACCTTCGGTGTATTCCCAATTTTCAAAACCACCATCAGGAAAATCTTGGGTTTCTTGAGCTGCGAGACTCATTGTCATTACGATAGCAACTACAGATAATAAAACTTTTTTCATGCGAATAATTTTATGTTAATATTATGAATGTATATCATAAACCAATTGCACATTAAAGGTACGTGTCGGCTCCATATACATCGGACGGAGAAAATAGCACTCGTTCAGCAGATTCTTCACGACAAACGAAAGCGTAAACCTCTTTATCATAAAGCTAATGCGAGCGTCTAAGACAAAACTACCGTTTTTATGTGTTTGATAATAATTGTAAAATCCATAAAAAGGAAGGTCCAAACCCATCAGGATCTTATTTTTGGCGTCCGTATTTTCAGGATTGGCAGCATCATAGTTGAAGAAGAAATTATCCACATTCTTCATTGCGCTAAAGTAATTGGCGCTAAAGCCAATGGCAAAAGTCTTAAAGAAGGAAAATTCAACATCCAATTTCGCCATGTGCTCGATACGGTATTTTAAGATATCGCGAGCCGTATCGGAAGAAGTCGTGGCGAACGTGTATTCCAAACCGGTAGTGGGATGCACGTAATAAACCTGGTCGCGGTTTTTCGACACGGGACGGCTGTAGGTATAACTCAACGAGAGGTTATAGGCCACGTTCTTGCCGATTTTTCCTTCGCCCATAAAACTCACATCCACACCACTGATACGGGCGGGACCAATATTCAGATACATAAATCCGAGTTTATCCATCAAACCGCCGGTCGTACCCCACTGTCCTACGCAAAATTCAATGAAATTGTTAAATTCCTGATTGTAACCCGCCACATCGACCATACCGCGGAAATTTCCTCCTATAAACAACAGCTGCATAATGCCGATTTCCGCATTCCAACTCGTCTCCGATTTCAGATTGGCATTGGGATAGAAACCATACTTGCCCACCGAAATGGCAATAAACTTTTCACCTATACTCGGATGACGGTAACCCTGTCCAATAGAAGCACGGAACGACGTTTGGGATTTCTTAATCTGGTAATTGATACCCGCACGGAAAACCGGCTTCTGTTCCGCTTCAGAGGCAATAGGGGCTCCAAACAACTTGTAATATTCCCAACGACCACCTAATTGGAGTGTCAGGTTTTCGAGTTTCGGTATTTTTTCCTCCAATTGAACATACATTGAAAGGTTGTCCGAATTAATGCAGACCGGTTCATTGGAACCCTTGATTCCATTAAACACCGCACCATACGAAGACGTATAGGTATTGATAACTCCGGCAATGATTCCCAAACCGATTTTCTTGATCTGCTTGTTCACCTGATATTCATCATAAACCATTACCGAGCGGGCACTTTGCGCACCCGACAATTCAGCGTTGTCGCTAAAAATCACCCTATTTCTGAAAGTATGGGCAAAACCTCTCGGGCTCAAGTATTTAACCGTAGGATCGATGTAAAAAGTAAAATCCTTGAAATAAGACAACGAACCCTTATAAGAACGATACTTGTTCTCAAAACCGTCATTCCAGAAGAAAGACTGCGCGTTTTGCGTGTACATAAAATTACCGTTCAAACTGATTGACAGCCCTTTAACTTTCTCAAAACGACAACGGGTGGCAAAATTCAAACGACCGCGCATTTCATATTTGCCCTTGGTATTGCCGTCTTTGTTACGAGTTTCCCCAATTTTTTCTTCCGGACCGATATAACCCTCGTCATTGAAAAATTCGCCACCGATAACGAAATCGAAATTTTTCTTGATAATTCTTGAATGCAGAAAACTAAGGCCATATTTTACCGGATTGCGGTGATTCCAGCTCGCTTCCTCTTCATTTTTGGGTTTATCGTAAATGCCGGCGTGCAGCACCACTTTGGTTTTCGGTTTAGAACGCGGGTAAGCCGTCAGCACATTGATGGCACCCGTTAAGGCAGATGAACCAAACACCACGGAAGCCGCACCCTTCATAATATCTATCTGCTCAACATCTTCCATCGGGATAAAGTTCCACATTGGACGCCCCGCATCCGGACGAAGCAAGGGCATATCGTCCAGCAAAATCATCACGCGGCTACCCATACCCGAACTAAAACCGCTACCCCCGCGAATCTGAGGTTCATTATCCACAACAGCAATACCACCGGCCGTATTAACCACGTCGCTGGCCGTTGTCAAGTTCTTCGTTTCCGACTTCTTCGGGTCTATTACTACAATGGAACTGGTTGACTTTTCTGGTTCTTTCTCGTATTTTGAAGTCTTCACTTCCGCCTCATCCAACACTTTCGCCTCAGAATACAGTTTCACATCCAAAGTGACATTGCGTTTCTTCGGCAAAAACGTCACCGCACGACTTTCCTTGGCATAACCCATCGCCTCAAACACGACAATGGCATTGTCCTTGCTCAACTTGATGTTATATTTTCCCTGGGCATCGGTCATATAGGTTTCATCTGACAAATTCGTCGTGATTTTCACATACGGAATAGGGAAACCTTCCGCCTGATCCTTCACCACGCCCGACACCACATTTTGAGCCCAAATCGCAGTGGAAAATACAGATAAGAACAAAATAAATATAAGAGGTCTAATTTTTATCATATTGCACGTATCAAAATTCTGTACTATAATTCTTTAAAAAAAACGTGCAAAAGTACGAAAAAAAACACATATAACGGAAAAATAGTTTTCAACAAAATGCAAACACCTATCAATCAATTCTTTTAAAATGTTAAAAAAATTATTATGGGTAAATAATTAGTGTAAAATCCGATAAATCATTTCCTTCAACAATTCCTCATCGGGAGCATCGTTGTCAACGCCCTTGGCTTTCACGTCATATTCCCGAAGCAGCGAAATAATCTTGCGCAACTGGGCCTGCGAATATTTTAGCGCGTATGCCGCATTCTTATTGGCAATATAGGCATTCCCACCGAAAATGGCGGCTACATTTTCTTTGGATTTATCAACCAACATATTGTAAGCCAGCATTTTATTGTAAAACGGAAACAACATCGCCACGGTTTTCACGATAGGATTTTCCTTCACGTTTTGGGCAAAATTGAGACAAATCGCCATTGCCTTTTGCACATTTCTTTCACCGAGGGCGTTCTGCAATTCAAAAATATTGTATTCCTTGCTGATTCCAATGTGTTTTTCGACGATTTCGGGCGTGATTTCCGCACCTTCCGGCAAGAAAATCTTCAGTTTTTCAAACTCATTGTTGATTCTTGAAAGGTCGTTACCGATATGTTCGCTGATAATATTGGCGGCTGGGTTATTCAATGTGAAATGGTGCTTTGCGGCCTGACTTTGGGTCCAGGCAGCCACTTGATAATCCTTTACGGCCTCGGAGGTGAAAGTCACCATCGCCTTGTCGCAATTTTTCAACTGCGTGGCCTTGACAGTGCCGTACTTGTAGCAAACGACCAATATCGTGGACAACTGCGGCTGTCTAAAGTATGGTATCAGCTGCTCAAAATTCTGCAATGTCTTGGCTTCTTTGAGGATAACCACGCGATAATCGCTGCCAAAGGGAAACTGCTTGGCACTGGCGACCACCTCGTCGGGAGTGGAATCCTTGCCGTAAAACACCTGCTGATTGAAATCGCGGTCGGCCTCATCCATCACATTGTTTTCTATGTATTTGGAAATCTCATCAATGAAGAAGGGCTCGGCTCCCATCAGCAAATAGACAGGTGCGAATTGACGGTTTCGCAACTGCGTCATAATCTCGTCGAATTTTGCAGCCATAGTTCTGAATTTTTATTCGTAATAGTCGTATTTCAAGTGTTTTACGGGCATTCCCTTGTTAATCAGTTCCTTCAACGAGTCAATTCCGATTTGGAGGTGCTGCAAGGCGAAGTTATCCGTCACGTGCCGATCGCTTTCTTCAGTTTTGATGCCATCCGACATCATCGGGTGGTCGGAAACCAGCAACAAGGCGCCGGTGGGAATTCGGTTATAAAAACCTACCGAAAAAAGCGTCGCGGTTTCCATATCGACCGCCGTTACCCTGATTTTTTTCAAATAATCCTTAAATTGCTGGTCGTGTTCCCACACGCGCCGGTTGGTCGTATAAATCGTACCCGTCCAATAGTCGCGACCTTTATCGCGAATGGTGGAAGAGATGGCCTTTTCGAGATTGAACGCCGGCAAAGCGGGAACTTCTTCCGGAAAATAGTCGTTGGATGTTCCCTCTCCCCTGATGGCGGCTATGGGAAGCAGCAATTCGCCCAAACCGATATAGGGTTTCAATCCACCACATTTGCCGAGAAACAGCACCGCCTTGGGCATCACCGCCGTCAACAGGTCCATAATCGTGGCCGCCATCGGACTGCCCATCGAAAAATTGATGATTGTGATGTCGTCTTTCGTGGCGCTTTGCATCGGACAATCCTCGCCATAAATGCCCACATCCATCAAAGTGGCAAAATTCTCGACGTATTTCTTGAAATTCGTCAAGATAATGTACCGCCCGAACTTTTCCAATGGCATTCCCGTATAGCGCGGGAGCCAGTTGGCCACAATTTCATTTTTTGTCATCATTCTTCCTATTTTCGGAGCAAAAATACAAAAATTATTCGTTTGAATCAGGTAAAAAATATTTTTTTGATGATTTGGGCGGCCCCCTCGCTTCGCTCGGGTCGCGCTTTTCAGGGGTTCCGTGCTCGCTCCGCTCGCACTGCCTGCGGCGCCCTTCCAATCGCTTCCGCATCTCCACGGACACAGACACCATTGCTCGGCAATACATTTCCGCCACGCATACCATCCTAATTCTATAACCAACTCATAACCAGCATATTTGCATCCTCACAGACATCAACAACAAGGCGATTGGACAAGCACGGTTTTATATTAGCCGTAAGTGACTTAAAAGCAATTCTAAACCCTAAACCCTAATCCCTAATCCCTAATCCCTATTACCTAAACTCAGTCCCTTACACACCGGACACTATAACCGTTGTCCTTACTGTAGATGTACCCGTACATGATGGCGTGGTTGTAGATCAAGGAGCAGAAGAAGACGTAGCTGCTATCGAACTGGGTAGCCGACCAGAAGTCCACGCCGTAGCCGAAACTGCCGTAGTTGCCGTAGTAGCTGCCCGCAGGAACAGCAGAAAAGCCCGTGGCGTTGTTGGAAGACGGGGCGTTGCCGACGGCACAAGTGTTTGTGCTGCTGTTCCAGCCCGTGGTGGAGGCCAACGCCTTGGCTATGTTGTCGTTGCTGCTTCCGCATACATACTCGCTCTGGCCGCTCACGTAGTCGGTCAGCTGCGTCCATTCCGCATCGCTCGGCACATGCCAGCCGTTGGGACAGACGCCCTGCACTCCGCTGGGGTTACTGCTGGAGGAAGAGGAGTTGTGCATCACCGCCGGCCAGTTGTAAAAGTAGCCGTAGGTGCTCACGTTGCTGCTGTCGTTGGCGGGATAGTAGCGGTAGGCCGTGGTGGTGCTTGTGCTGCTGCCCAAGGATATGGAGGTGCCGTCGGCGTAGTGCGTGGTCCGCAGATTTTCCTTCATCCAGCACTGGTTGCCAATTTGCACCGTGTTGTACGTATTGTTGTCGTAGTCCGTAATCGTAGCCACACCAGGACAGGGCTGGCCGTCAATTGGGGCTACGACCATGGTAAAACTCAACTGGTTGCCGTAACCTGTTCCGGTCTCATTGGTGGCGTATGCACGAACATAATAGGCGGTGGTGTCAGTCAAACCTGTTATACTGCTGATAAAGCTTCCCGTACCGCTGCCATCAGTGGTATGGCTGTCGGCTATGGTGGGGTTGGGGCTCGTGCTCCAGCATACTCCACGAGCGGTAACCGTGGTTCCGCCATCAGCTGTCACGTTGCCGCCGCAGGTGGCACTGTTTTGCGTGATACTGGAAACAGCCATTGTAGATACAGTAGGTAACACTGCGCTGGGACTACTTTCATTTCTTAGACAACGGACACTATATCCGTAGTTCTTATTGTAGTCGAACCTAAGCACGTAGGCGAGGAAAGAGCCCAAGTAGCGGCAGCAGGCGTTGTAGCTACTACTCTGGGTAGCCGACCAGAAGTACGCGTAGAAGCCGAAAGAGTTGTAGTCGCCGTAGGAGTAGCCCGCAGGAACAGCAGAAAAGCCCGTAGCGTTGTTGGCAGACGGATTGTTGCCGATGGCACAGTTAACATCGTCGCTGTTCCACCCCGTGGTGGAGGCCAACGCCTTGGCTATGTATGAACTGTTGCTTCCGCACACGTACTCGCTCCGGCTGCTCACGTAGTTTTCCAGCTGCGTCCACTCCGCATCAGAAGGCACGTGCCAGCCAGTGGGACAGACGCCCTGCACCCCGCTGGGGTTACTGCTGGAGGAAGACGAGTTGCCCATCACTGCCGACCAGTTGTAAAGGTAGCCGTAGGTGCTCACGTTAGAGCTGTTGCCATTGGGATAATAGCGGTAGGCCGTGTTGCTGCTCGTGCTGCTGCCCAAGGAAATGGAGGTGCCGTCGGCGTAGTGCGTAGTCTTCAGGTTCTGCTTCATCCAGCACTGGTTGCCAATTCTCACCGTGTTGTAGGTGTTGTTGTCGTAGTCAGTAACCGTGGCCGCACCGGGACAGGACTGGCCGTCAAGATTAACTTCTGTAATAAAACTCACCTGGTTGCCATAACTTGTTCCTGCTTCATTGGTGGCGTATGCACGAACATAATAGGTGGTGGTGTCGGTCAAACCTATTATACTGCTGGTAAAGCTACCCGTACCGCTGCCATCAGTGGTATGGCTGTCAGCTATGGTAGGGTTGGGGCTCGTACTCCAACATACTCCGCGGGCGGTAACACTTGCACCGCCATCCGAAGTTACGTTGCCGCCGCAGGTGGCAGTATATGCTCCAACATTTGTGGCTGCATCAGTAGTCACGGTAGGCAAGTCAGTAGGAGCAGACACATTGAAGTTCAGCACAAAGGTCTCCGACACGAACTGGTTCTGATGAATCATCTGGCTTTGGTATTCCGTACCGTTCACCGTCACATAACCCGTGTAGATCATATCGTTGCCTACAGAAAACGGATGGGTGGCAACGCCTTTGAAATTGCCTTTTGCATTGTTTTTTGCATCATTTTTTGGTAGAGATGCGACGACCAACAGGCAGGAGGTATTCTCAAGAGAATTGCCATTTGCATTGTTTTTTGGTAGAGACGCGGCGCGCCACGTCTCTACATTGTTATTGTTATTTCGTGCATCTACAAAATTCTGGTATTCAATTCTATTTGTCGCACCCTGGCCGTTGTTCACCATCTTGATGGATGATGTCTGTCCGTTCTGGCGGGCGGTGAGGAAATAAATGCCCGCAGCGGCTACGTTAATCCGGAATTGGTGGGTACCCATTTGTAGAGACGCGGCGCGCCACGTCTCTACAACACGTCCGTTCACATCCGTCATTTCCATAATCACCTCACCGGCATCCATCGTTTGCAGGGTGGCGTACGTGGTGCCTGTAAACGGGTTGGGGTTGTTTTGCTTGAGACCGAAATCGCCAATGGCCGCGTTGTCGGCAATGCCCGTGCCGCCCATCGTAAACACGGTGTCGGGATAATATATGATTTCCTGCCAGCCCTGCGAAACATTCTCAATAATCACCCTGTCCATTAGCAGGTATTGGTTGTTGGCATCACGACCGGTAAAGGTCAAGGTTACCGTTTGTGAAAATGCTGTCAATGCCAACAGCAACAATACAAATACAGCTGAAAATTTTTTCATAATGTAAGTTTCTTAATTCACAAATTGATTGAACTGCAAAAATACAAAAACTTCAACAAATTTCATATTTTTCATTATTTTTTCTGTTATCCGGCTTAATCTTGTTGAGATATTTGCGGCGACACCGTGTCCGAACAATATCGCAATTGCTTTCCGTCGCCGCCACTTCTTGCAGAATGACTCATTGCCATTCCGACTTCGCCATGCTCCATCGGAATCTCTTTGCAAGACGTTTAGTGTATAACACTTTTTTGTGTTATAAAAAGTTGTATCTTTGCCAAATATTTATCCATTAATGATGAAAAAGTTTCTCGTTTTTTGTCTATTGCTGTTATCCTTGGCCGGTTGTGCCAAAATCGTTCTTCCAACAGGAGGTCCCAAGGATACCACGCCACCGGTGGTAACCAAGGAAGTTCCTGCCAACCGTTCCACACTTTTCAACAGCAAAAGCATCAAAATAAGCTTTAACGAATTTGTCGTACTCAACAATCCCAACAAGACCGTCATCGTCTCACCACCCTTCGCCGAAGCGCCCGAACTGGAGATTGTCAACAAATCCGTCGTCATCCATCTTCCAGATTCTCTCAGAGCCAACACCACCTACAGCATTGCCTTGGCCGAAACCATCAAGGATTACACGGAAGGCAACCCGATTTCCATTTACGAATACACTTTTTCCACCGGCAGCAACATCGATTCCTTTATGCTTAAGGGATCTGTCACAGATGCGCTTTCCCTGGAAAAAGTCAAGGATGTTTTCGTCTTTCTTTACAAAGACGACATCGATTCCCTTCCACTAACCACCAGACCCGACCACCTCACCAAAACCAACGGCAACGGACAGTTTGTCTTCCACAACATCAAACCCGGAAAATACAAGATTTTTGCCTTGGACGACATCAACAACAACCTCGTTTACGACCTGCCCAACGAAAAAATCGCCTTCAGCAACGAACAAGTGGAATCCTGGGCTATGCCAACTCCCGCAGACAGCACCCGCAAAGACAGCGTTCAAGCTGACATTTCTGCAAAATCCGCGGAAGAGCACGCCAAAATCGAACTGGTTTTATTCACTGAAAGAGACACTAACCAAGTCCTGCTCAAATACATCAACACTACCGAAAACATCTATCAATTTCCATACAAAACCGATTTCAAGGAATTTTCTGCCCGGCATCTTGCTGGACAGGAACTGGATTACTTTCAGTTAATTGCCCCCACACAAGACACCGTTTTATGGTACTTAAAGGCAGCTTTAACAGACACTGCACTATACGAATTTACCACGGACCAAAAACATATCGACAGCGTAAAAATCACCCAATTCACGAAAACTCAAAAGTCCGGCGGCAACAGAGGAAAGAAACAGGAAAATGAAAACAAGCTTAATGTCAGTTTCGACAACAAAGGCAATATTTTCAAACCACTTACCTTACGTTTTTCCTATCCTGTCAAACCCACTGGCGATGTTCTGTTTACCATTATCAAACAGATTAAAAACGAAAACGACACCATCTCACAAACACTCAGCATCCCCGATACGTTTGTCACCGCCTTGGCTATCAATTATCCCTTTGAAGCCAAAACCAAATATACCATTTGCATTCGCGACTCCGTTTTCTATGGCTATGACGGCACCTGCAACGACAGCATCAATCTTAATTTTACCACTAAAACGGAAAAAGATTACGGAAATCTGCTTATGCATTACCATATTTCAGACTTATCTTGCCAATATATTGTGCAATTACTGAATAAAAACAAGAATATCCTTCAGGAAAACATTCTCACGCAAAGTCAAAGCATTGAATATTCCCACTTGGAACCAGGAAGTTATCAGATCAAAGTCATCAAAGACCAAAACAACAACGGACGCTGGGACACGGGAATGTATCGGGATAAAATCCAGCCCGAAAGCATTTTCTTCTTTCCTTCCACCATCAATATCCGAGGTTACTGGGATTTTGAAGAAGATTTTGAATTGCACTAATTAACTTCTTAATTTTCAACCTATTAATTCATTAATTTTCTGCAATAAATTTTATTAATCCACAAATTTTTCACTTGTTATTTTTAATTTATTTTGCATTATTTTATCAAATTATAAATATCATATCGGAATTATTTGTACTTTTGCAGGCATTTTTGACGAAAATTTTGAAAATTTATCAACAATGGCGAAAAGTAACAAGAAAAATAAGTATCTTTGCGGCAATAAAAACGGAGAGACTATGGTGCCTGAAAAGTATGTGAGATTTGACTGGGCGGTGAAGCGGCTGCTGCGCGACAAGGCCAACTTCGGCGTGTTGGAAGGACTGGTGTCAGTCATCCTGAACGAGAAAATACGCATCGTCGAACTCCTCGAGAGCGAGTCCAACATGGACCACGACACCGACAAGTTCAACCGCGTGGACATCAAGGCACTGGATTCCAGAAACGAAATCATCGTGGTGGAAATACAGCAGTCCTGCGAAAGCGACTTCGTGGGGCGCATCCTCTACGGCGTTTCCAAGAATATTGTCGAGCACATCAACCTCGGCGACGACTACGGAAAGGTCAAGAAGGTCTATAGCATCAATATCGTCTATTTCAATTTTGGCGAGGGTTCCGACTACCTCTACCGCGGACAGACCGTCTTCACCGGTGTCAACACCCACGACACCCTCCGAATCTCCGTGGACCAGAAGGAGGCGCTGACCTTCCGGACGCCGGGAGAAATCTTCCCC
>JAZLHE010000017.1:0-5385 GCA_045616665.1 Bacteroidales bacterium
CGATGCTCGGCGGCACTGATTTTGCTCTTGCGGAACAGTACGTCAATCTGGACTGCGAGAACCCCGGCTACGTAGCGAAGGCAGTTTCTCCGGATAAGGAAGCCGAGAACCTGACGATATTGAATATCAGCGGCATCTCCGGCAATGCCTGCGTCTTCGTAAGAGGCTATATGGTACTTATGAAGGACGGCGATACCGAGCCGATGTATGTCTACACTGATATTGCAAAAGGCACGGCAACCGGGATTACGGTTCAGTAACACTTTCGGGGTTTCCCCTGAAAAATCAACGCCGGCACTCATTTCGAAAGAAGTGAGTGCCGTCTCTTTTTATGGTTGATTATCACGGTCTTTTATGGTATATTATATGCGTATTATTAGCCTTAGGAGGTCCGTTATGAAAGGAATTATCCTGGCCGGCGGAAGCGGAACCAGACTGTATCCGTTAACCCGCGTTACATCGAAGCAACTGCTTCCGATTTATGACAAACCGATGATTTATTATCCGCTATCCACACTGATGCAGGCGGGAATTAATGAAATTCTGATTATTTCAACTCCTCACGATTTGCCTCATTTCGAACGTCTTTTGGGCGATGGTTCTCGCTTGGGCTGCAATTTCAGTTATGTCGTGCAAGAAGTGCCCAATGGATTGGCCCAGGCTTTCGTTTTGGGTGCCGACTTTATTGGTCACGACAAGGCGGCTTTGGTCTTGGGCGATAATATTTTTTATGGTGCTGGCTTCGAACATCATTTGGCGGAAAACAATGATCCAGACGGCGGCGTGATTTTCGCATATCACGTGTCCGACCCAGAACGCTATGGTGTGGTGGAATTTAACGAGGATATGATTGCGGTTTCCATTGAGGAAAAACCCAAAAATCCAAAGTCAAATTATGCGGTTCCCGGTCTTTATTTCTATGATAATTCCGTGGTGGAAGTGGCTAAAAACATCAAACCAAGTGCTCGTGGAGAATACGAAATTACGGATGTGAATAAGTATTACCTGAATGCAGGCAAATTGAAAGTGTGCAAAATGGACCGTGGTACGGCTTGGCTGGATACCGGTACTTTCAAGTCGCTGATTGACGCTACCCAGTTTGTGCAGGTGGTGGAAGACCGTCAGGGACTGAAAGTGGGTTGTATTGAGGAAGTGGCTTACCGTCAGGGATTCATCAATGCGGAGCAATTGGAAAAAATTGCCCAGCCCTTGTTGAAGAGCGGTTATGGTGATTACTTGCTGAATTTGATTAAATAAGATATCGTTTATAGCGTCATAACGTCGTAAACGGGCAGTTGCAGTGCTTCCGATAATTTGTCGCGAAGCACTGTTGATTTAATGGTGTAGCCGGCAGGTGACGTGGGATTGACGCAAACGGCCAATAACTGCGCGGCGAATAGGACATACAGATGCCCTCCCTTTTTCAAAAAGGCATTGACCGTATCGATGCCGGCAAAAATCTTGGTGAAATCCTTGGCAATAAGAATGGTCTGGTCAATATGGGGTTGCATTCGCAGATAATCTAAGATTTTATCTGTAATGATGCCGCCGACATAAAAAGTTTGGCCGTATTTAAACAATCTGTCTTGATATTTGTCTAATAATAAAGTAGATGGAATTTCCAAATCGTTCCATAGGCCATCGCTGTCCTGTGCCCAAAGTCCGTTGTCAATATCTGTAAGAAAAGAAGTGTCGCCCACTTCATATTTGGGTAAATGTATCAGGCGAGTGGTGAATTGCGTTTTGCGGATGAGTTCGGGAAGGTTAGGGGAAAGGGCAGCGCCAGTGCTCAAAATGAGACTTTCTGTTACCGTGGGAGCTCCAAAACTTTTCCGTGAAAGCGCACCGTCAACCAGGGTGATGTCCACGTTGTAAGTGTTCATTTCACTTAACAACTGCTTTAGTCTTCCGGTACTGCTGGGACCGGAGATGATGGCTTTTCCGCGTTGCAGGGCCTGTGCCGTGACCAATCTGCCCAATGTGCTTCCGTGGGTGGAAACATTGAGAATGTTGGAAGTCGGCCTGCGTTCCTGGTAATGTTTTTCTGACGTTATGAAAATCGTCCCCTTGGCTAATTCAATTTCCGGCTTATGCGTTTCCGTCACCTGATCCACACGTTCTCCGTCAATGCCGATGGAGGTCACGGCAATCTTTTTATCCGTCTTGTATAATTCTCTCAGAACATAATTCAAACATTCCGTCTTGCCGGTGTTCTTTTCCATTCCGACAAACGAGACGCTTTTGTGTTGCAGAATTTGTTCAATAAGCGGAGACACAGTTTATTTTTTGCTATATTTTGATTTTCTGATAATGATAAGAACAATCCCCATAATGAAAATCAAATCCAAAGGAATGACGATATTCAAGATGGAGTAAAGATTTTTATGATTTCTGATTTTGACGGGATCCAGAGAACCGATTTTGAAGTTTTTGGAGCGGATTTGCAGCAAGTCGTCGTCATCGCAAAGGTAGTTGACGCAGTTCAGCAGGAAGTTGGTGTTGTCATACATTTCGCCGGTATAAATGTCATATCCTGTAGGATAGGGCTGGTTGTGCTGGCGGTCGATGAAGTTGCGGATGATGTCGCCGTCGGCAATGAAAATCTGGCGGGTGGGTTCACTTTCGTGAAGGTAACCCAGGGCCTTCATCGTGTCGAACTCAATGGGAAGAATGCCGTCGAAGGCAGATTGAAACTTGCCTTCTACCAAGGCTGCGATGGGCAGGTACTTGAAGGCATATTCTTGCAAATTAGGCTGTGCCAAGCCCACGTTGATGGTAACGATAGCCGGTGTCGGTACCATTTTGGTGCGTTCTGACGTGGTCATCAAGACGGTTTTCTCCAAATTGACTTCCTTGCCCACAAAATCTATCGTTCCTGTAAAGTCGGACTTGATTTCCTTGATGTTTCTCACGATAGGATGTTCGCTGAAATTGACCACTTTGAGGCAGTAGGGGAAATTCATAAATTTATACTGCTGCTGGTCACCGATGGTTCCTACGCCGATAGGAATTTGTTGGCAGCTTAAATCCTGTACCAAATTGGGATTGAGGCGTACACCATAACTGAAAAACAAATCGTTGAGTTGCAGATTTCTCGGTGTGGCGAAAAATTCGGGTGCGTCTTGCAGGCTGTCGGCAGAAGCGGTCGTGGCATCAATCAGCCATAAAATTTTACCGCCACGCATTAGAAATTGGTCGATGACGTATTTGTCCGCATCGGGAAACGGCTCGGTAGGCTGGGCCACAATCAGCACGTCGTACTTGTTGCCGTTGATGACCAGTTCCTTGCTGACGCTGTCCTTTACGGCAATGTCGTTGAGGGCGTTGACGCGTCCGTTGATTCGTACACGGTCAACATTGTAAAAACGCTGGAGTTGCCAAGCCATCCACGAAGTGGAGTAAAAGTCCATCTCGCCGTGACCGTCCAAAAAGGCCACTTTGGGTTTGCTGCCGGTGATGAGTTTTCGGATGGAAGAAACGAGGTTGTATTCCAATTCCTGAATAGAGTATTCAAGCCAGTCGTTGCCGCTGGGGTCGGCCACGATCAGTTCGGCGGGATATTCTTTGTCGCGATAGGAAATCATTGCCCCTGGAATGACGAAACGTGTGGAATAACCGCTGGCATCCTCTTTGCTGATAGGAATCGGTTTAAGTCCTTTCTGGTTAAATTCGCCGAAAATGGCATTGGCTTCTTCCGGAGTCTTATCCTTGATAGGGTCGATGAATTCAAAATGGACATTTTTGGAATAACTTCTGAATTCTTGCAGAATATCCTTCGTCTTTTCTTTGAATAACTGATAATCGGCAGGAAGACCGTCACCTTCCATATACACGCGAATGTAGATGGGATCGTCAATGCTTTTGAGCATTTGGATGGTGGTGGAAGAGAGCGATAGACGTTTGTCCTTGGTTAAATCCAATCTGAAAAACAGAAAAGAAGAAAGAATGTTGATGGCTATCAAAATGATGAAGCCCACAATCAGACTGATGATGGCATTCTTCTTGAAACGTTGGCTGTTGTTACTTGCTTTTTCCATAATTATCGAAGATTTACCATTTTCTACTTAATAAAACGATTCTTGTGCCAAATAAAAAGAGGAAGATGACACTGAGAAAATAAATGAGGTCGCGGGAATCAACCACTCCTTTACTGATAGATGAGTAATGGTCGGCAATGCCCAAGGTTTTGATGAAGTATCCGAAATTGCCGAGAGCGTCGAAAGAGTAGATGAAGTCGAAAGCGAAGAACATAATGAAGCAGAGCAGGGCGGCGATGATGAAAGCCACAATCTGGTTGTTCGTCAAGGAAGAGGAAAAAAGGCCGATGGAGATAAAGGCCGAACCTAAGAGGATGAGTCCTAAATACGAGCCCCAAGTGCTTCCCATGTCGATATTGCCAACAGGATTACCGATGAGGTAAACCGTGACGACATAGACCAAAGTCGGAATCAGCGTAATGACCAGCAGCGTAAGGCAAGCCAAGAACTTGGCTCCGATAATCTGGTTGTCGGTCAGTGGCTTGGTAAACAGCAATTCGAGGGTTCCGCTTTTGCGTTCTTCGGCGAACGACCGCATAGTGATAGCTGGAACGAGGAAGATAAAGAGAAATTCGGCCACGTTGAACAAACCCTGGATGTCGGACAAGCCCGCGAAGATGACGTTGTTGATATTGGGGAATACCCAAAGGAAAAGTCCTGCCACAATGAGAAATACGGCAATGAACACGTAGCCCAGCACCGAACTCAAAAAGGACTTTATTTCTTTCAAATACAAACTATACATAGTATAAAAATTATAACTTGCAAAAATACGAAAATTTTGTATTGGACGAAAGAAGCAGAGCAAAAAACGCTTCCATCTTGTTGTGATGTTGTGGAAAAGTTGACAGTTGGGTGATTTTGGAGGAATGAGGAAGTGTTTCTCGAGTTCAAATCGTATTGCGTTAGTAAATTGTTGTCGCTGATTTTTCATACGAAAAAAGCAATGCCAAAGGCACTGCTTTTTTCGTCTTGGCGGAAAGTGAGGGACTTTCCAATGCCAATTTTTAAAAATTAAGTTGTTGATTATCAGGTATATAAAATTTAAAAAATGCCGTTTTTTGTCCCGTTGGAGTACCGTGACTGCGGAAAGTAACTTACTCTCCGCAAATGTTTTACGGCTTTTTTTTACCATAAAATTCATGCTGATTTTTGACATTTCCGATGAAAAATCTGCTTTCATGCCTCCAATTTTTATTTCCCCGTTAACCCCTTTATGATTTCGTGCAAATCCTTGATTTGCGCGTCCTTTTCCTTGATTTGCGCGTCCTTTTCCTTGATGCGCTCATCCAATATGTCTATCTGGGCTCGCAATACATCAGGACTGTCACTGTAGTATTGGCGATTG
>JAZLHE010000018.1:0-4169 GCA_045616665.1 Bacteroidales bacterium
TAATTGGCTGAAAAAGTATGGGCCACACGGGTTTCGGAGTGACCACAAATACCTGCCACTCTATCGCCGGATGAAACCACGGTGCCATAGTTGCTGCAGGTATCCAAGAAACTGTCATTGACCAGACATCCTACAATACCGCCCGCATACGAACCCACATTCAAGCCCGCGCGGTTGATATTTGAATTCAGTACGGAAGAAGTGGCATAACCCACGATACCCCCGTTGTAGCTTCCGCTCTGAACATAGGAAGTATCTTCAGCAGAAGATTTCGTTTCGCAATGGCTGATGGTGGAGCCGGAAGCATAACCGGCCACCAAGCCCTTATAATTAGCACCTAACACCACGCCTTGGACGTTCAATGAGTCAATAGTGGCATTGACCAAATAGCCAAAGAAACCACGATACGCCTGCGTATTCCAATTGTCGGTGCGTCCCACATATTGGGAGAGATTGATGTTCCCCGCCGGAATATTCAAATGGGAAACGGTATGTCCGCCGCCGTGGAAATAGCCCTTAAACGGGGCCAGATAGGTGGCATTGTAATACCAGCCCACCGGTTCCCACATCGTGGCTGTTTCTTCGTCGGTAGCCAAATCATCCAAATCGGGATCAAAGGTCAATTCGAAATGCTTGCCGGCGAAACCATCCACATTATTCACACACTTGTAAGAACCACCATAGTTCACCGCGTGTTGGAAGGCCTTCAGGTCGGCCATATCGTCAATGGTCAAACGAGACCAGTCGTTGCCGATGTCACCGAAATTGAGGTTGAACGTACGTGAAACATCCTCCAAAGACACCGTTAATTTGGCCGTATCGGTACGGCATTCGCCATAGACGATATAGGCAGTGTCGCCTACGATATTCATATTGGCACTACCCGTCCATACCACCTCGTGAGCGGTTCCCAAGCCTACCAGCGTGTCGATGCGGTCGAGGGTTTCGTAACCTGCCGCGGTAAGGGAAGTGCTGTCTATAAACAATGGGATAGCCGCCACAATGGCTGCCGCACTGTCTTTCAAGAGCGTTGGGCGCGGGAACATTTTATCTTCAAAGGTCCAGCCGTCGTCCAAGCCATCTGCCACATTCAGGCTTTCACCCGTCAGTTTCAGCGTGAATCTCAGATTTTGATTCAAAAGGGATTCATCCGAGCCGATGGCGGCATTGGCCGAACACATCTGCTTGTCGGAGAAGTTATGGTTATAGGTATATTTTTCAGGATATTCCAAACGCCCGATCACAGCGCCTTGGTATGAGTTGGCCGTTACCAAGCCGTTGTTGAGGTTGTTGGTAACCACGGCGGGGAAATTGGCCGAAACAAAACCAGCCACACCACCCGTAGCGGTATTGCCCGTAATGGCACCGGCATTGAGCGAATGGGTAAGGGAAGAGCGATAGTTTGTATCGGCAGTGGAAAGCTGTCCGGCAATACCGCCCACATACGCAATGCCGCCGACAGCCGCCAAGTTGACGCAGGCATCCACGGTAGCGCCGCTGTGTACGCGACCGGCGATACCACCAATTTGTCCCGTACTGGATGTTGAAGACACATTGCCCATATTGGCACAGCCGCTCACGGAAGACTTGTCTTCCATATAACCGACAATACCACCGATATAATATTGATTAGAAGTGATATTGCCTGTATTGGTACAAGTAATGATTTTGGACGAAGACAGCACATATCCCGCAATGCCGCCAAAACCATAGCTCGAGTTATTCACCAAATCGGCTTCATTGCGGCAGGATATCACCAAAGAGTTGCCAGTCAATTGTCCCACGATACCACCAATTTGGTGGCTGCCATCAATGCCCCCTCTGTTGATTGAATTTTTCACTTCGGAATAATTGGCGACACAACCAGCGATACCTCCTCTATAATAGGAACCCGCAACGTGTCCCGTAAACTGGCAACCATCTACTATTGAATGTTTATTAAGTTGGCCTACGATACCGCCGCCACCACCATTATCAGCATATTCTTGCACCTCAGCGGCAGAAGTACAGGCAATGATTTTCGCATTGTTGCGGGCGAAACCTGCCACGGAGCCCACATAACCACGACCTTTCACGATACAGGTATTGTCGAAATGAAGACTATCCACCGTACCGCCATCCACATAACCGAAAAGGCCAATATATCTATGCGCATTATCGTTTACATTCGCGTGTTCTGCCTTCAGGTTGGAGATGGTGTCATTATTGCCGTGAAAAACGCCCCGGAAAGGTCTGTCGTTGGCAGCAGTACCATCAACATAACGACCTATAGGCATCCAAAGTTCCTCTTCACTCATATCGATATTGGCAGTCATAATGAAAGCCACATCCTTGAAACCGTTATCGGAAAAGTAGCCCTTATAGGTACCCGAGCCGTTGTTGACCGCGTCACGCAGATTGCGCAGGTCTTGGAGGTTATCCACGGTGAGAGCCGAATCGCCATTGAAATGGAGATAAACTTCACGGGTGTAACCGTTATTGGTCAATGTCAACGTATCGGTCAGTGTAAAATAGCGACTCAAATCGCCAATGGTGGCGGATCCGTCGGGCGCAATCGTCAGCGCATCGGCAGGTTTATTCGTATAGTTTACGCGGGCATCGGTAGCCACGGAGAAGTTGGTTTGCACCAAACCCACATTTTCGTAGTTGGCTTCCCCATCATTACGAAGGAAAACAGGCATAGCAGCGATAATGCCCGCCGGCGTGTTTTCCAGACCAGTGGGAACGGGGTAGCGGCCTTCGGCAAAATGCCAATGGTCGGCATCCAAAGCACCGCTTAAGGCAGAGCCCTGCAAAGCAGAGGTAAACAGCGAAGCCTCGGGGTTACGGGTGCCCGCTTCGGCGATGGCAGCAATTTGCGTACACATCTGCCTATCGAAATAGGCAGCGGAAACCTTCGTATTTGTAGTATGGCTGGTACTACTTCTATTTCCATAGACGGCACCTGTATATGTAGAATTATTGATAGAATATACATCACCCACATTCAAAACATTATCCAAAATTGGCAAGCCGTATGGATGATAGCCGGCACCCACGATACCGGCCACGCGGTCGGTTCCGCTCACGACGCCGGCGTTGAGGGCATAGCGCACGATACCGGTAGTATCGTTGGCGGTGGCCGCGTTATCGGCATTCGTCACATAGCCGGCGATGCCGCCTATTTGTGACGACGTGCCGCTCACGCGGCCGGTGTTAATCACACCAAAGATATTAGAGTAAGAAAGGGAGCCCACCACGCCGCCGAGACTCGACGTACCACTCACATCGCCACTGTTTGTCGCCTGCGACAAACTCGACGTGCCGGAAAGGGAGCCCACCACGCCGCCGAGAGTATTTGCATTAGATGCCACATTTCCGGCATTAAACAACGAATCAAGCACAGCATATCTTTGAGCAAAACCTACAATACCACCTACAAAATTATAAGTTGAACCATTATATGTCCCTTCAATATTACCACTATTATATAATTTCTTCACCCAACTATCTTTTGAATTATAGGCATCAAAATCACCAATAACACCACCTGTATAATTATAGTTGGTTCCTGATGTATTGTAAATATTTCCCTCATTCGTCAAATTATAGGCAGTTACTTTGCCTACAGGGTAATACCAACCTTTGGCATCTTGATTGCCCCAATAAGCATCACTTTCATAGGCATATAGCAAACCCACAATACCACCAGCATAACGGCTATCGCCAGTTCCTTTAGCTGTAACAGCCGCCGTATTGGAACAATTGACAATAGAAGCAAAACAACGCAAATCACCCACAATGCCGCCCACATATCCGCCACCTGTTACTGAAGCCGTATTAGAGCAGCTGTCGATGGTAATACCCATACGGGTGTTACCCACAATACCGCCCACACAGTTTCCATCTGCTAATATTTCGCCTTCATTATGACAATTCACAATTTTTTGAGGATACTCAATAATGGAATCACGCGTTACCAAACCTTGAAGACGACCTATGATACCGCCCACGTCACCTCCTGTAGCTGTTACTTTCACCGTATTGGTCAGATCGCGTATCGGTGTCGCCAGCGTAACCGCAACACCGATGTAGCCACCCGTCGAACTCGTGCCGGCGACGTCGCCGCTGTTCGTCAGCTCCCCAAGGCTCGCGTACGAACCGCAGCTGCCGACAACTCCACCCGTCGA
>JAZLHE010000019.1:0-1972 GCA_045616665.1 Bacteroidales bacterium
TATACTTATTACAGTGCATATCCATTGGCAAACGGCGATACGCTGGTTGCCGTGGTGGAAGGCTCGATTACCGATCCGGGCCAGGTTGACAATGTCGTTACAGAATACGCGATATTGCGCAAGTCATCTATGAACGCCTCAATGAGTACGACCGGCTTGCTGGGTATGGTCAGACCGACCGGCTACGACACCAACATCACTTATTGCTACACCTTCGCTACGCCAGCGACCATAAAGGGAACCTTAACCATTTACGACTCGTTGTGGAGCAAGAACGTAGCGGTGAACGACGTGAGATGCTTCGGCGAAAAGAACGGTAGCGACACCATTACGGTGAAGGGTGGTAAGCCAATCAGTGGAACCGTTGACTACACCTACAAGGTGGAAGGACCGAATTCTTATCTGGTTAATTCTAATTTGAAGGGAGAAAAACTGATCCTGAGCAGTCTGGATACAGGTAACTACACCGTTACATTTACCGATGCTCTTGACTCAACCACTTCGGTAAGCTTCCACGTTTCTCAACCCGACACGCTGACAGCTGTGGCTTCCGTACAAGAAGATCTCTGTCCGAACCAGTCACAGTATGATGTTTGGATGGTGACGGCAGGCGGTAACGGCGGTAACACCTTGTCTTGGGGCTGTGACGCATTCAATGTGAACGCTGCCACTACTCACGTGAACAAAATCGGTGTCTTCGACTGCGACCGCGAGTACAAGGCTTCCGTCAAGGTGGTGGATAAGAGAGGATGTATTGCGAAAGATACGGTGACATTCACGGTTGAAGATCACGAAGCACCAAGCTTCACGGTTCCTAACGATACGATTGTTTGTCGTGAAAGTATCTTTAGCTATGAAGTCAGCATCAATCCTGATAACACGGGCAAACCTACCAACTTGGCAGACAACTGTACTCCGGCAACCGCATTGGATACGTTGGTGTCATTTGAAAATACCGACACGGTGGGTACAGACGACGACCTGATGAAGATTGAGAGAACCTGGAAGTTGAGAGACTTGTGCGGCAATGAAACCACCCACGTCCAGTACATTTACGTGCGTGCGGCTATCCACGACGGCAATACAAGCTTCATCTGTCCAGCGGATGTTTACGATACGATCCGTCACGGTGGTAGCCTGTCAGACAAGGTTAACATCGGTTGGCCAACGTTCACGTCATCTACATACTACGATATGAGTAATGTCGTTATCACTAATAACGCACCTGCCGACAGCATCTATTCAGCAGGAACCTCGGTGGTGGTTTGGACGGTGACTGATAGTTGCGGCTTTACAATGACTTGTAGCCAGAATATCTACATCTCACATACACAGTGCCCTGACGCGGTTGACTTCGAGGGCGTTCACTATTCTTCTGTTCGTTTGGGACCCGAATATAGATGCTGGACGGCAGAAAACCTCCGTTCAACCAAGTACAGCGATGGTCGTCCAATCAACAACCCGAGAAGCTATAACGATGATGAAGATAACGCACTCATCTATGGCAGACTGTACGATTGGTATGCGGCAGCAGATACGGCTAAAACATCTATTGATTCAATACGTCGTGCCCACGACCAGGGAAATATCGTCCAGGGTATGTGTCCGGAAGGTTGGTACTTGCCATCCATCGAAGAGTTTGAAGAACTGAACATCAGTTATCCTGCTCAAGATCTTCGTTCAACGAATTATTGGATTGTAAATTCAGGAACGAACTTGACGGAATTCAACGCACGTCCTGCCGGTAGATATAATTGTGCTGCCAACAGATACGAAGAACTTGGCGGTAAGACCTACTATTGGACTTGTCATCCTATCTTCGATGAGGCTACGAGTATGATGTTGGATTACATCTGCGAACAGTTTGTTAAGATACAAACCACGCCTTGTATGGGCTTCAGTGTACGTTGTATCTTTGACGAACGCTAATCATTAACCCCACAGGCTAACGCCTGATACTATTCGGCCGAGA
>JAZLHE010000020.1:0-3066 GCA_045616665.1 Bacteroidales bacterium
CTCTTTCAATGCCACATTGGAGGGAAATGTTCCCGGTATGCGTTCTGCCGTGTTGGGTTTGATTTCCGCCACCAAGAACGAAGAGCTCGTTGTGCTGGCCAAGACCAAAGCCGGTGAATGGCACCTCTTGGGCGATGCAGACGAAGGCGTTGAATACGAATCGTCCACATCCACTTCCGGCAAGGCGAAAGCCGATGCCAACGGATCAGACCTGGTATTGTCGTACAGTTGCGACGCTCCAACAGTGTATAACGGTAATATCGACAGCTTGCAGAACGCTGACGAAGAAATACACGCCACCATCACCGCCGTAGCCGATCCTGACGTTGATGAAGGTGTAGTTACCTTGAGCGGTACGGCAACCAAAAACGGCGACAACGTTACCGCTGTTGGCTTCCGATACAAGAAGGAAGGTCATACCCAGTGGAACAGCGAGGCGGTGCAAAGCTTTACCTCTGGTTTCGCGTTCACCAAGGACGTTACTCCGTCGGACGGTGATGGCGACTATCTCTATTACGCCTATATGGTGGTCAACGGAAGGGAAGTCCAGTCCGAAACGTACGCATTCACAATTTCATAAAGTATCGTTCTGGTACTAGTTTTTTCATGTTTTTTTGAGGAAAGGTCTCCGGCGACGGAGGCCTTTTTTTTGTCCCAGCGCAATCAGAGCAACTGTTGTACATTTGCCGAAATACTACCCAAAAGGACGAATGACACGCGATGCGCTGAATCTTGGGTTGATGACCGGAAACCGTTCAGGGAAATGGGATTTCCCGAAAATATCATCATCTGATGTTGAAATCTCGTCATCTGATGTTGAATGGCCGGGTACGATGATTCCGTTCAACAAGGCCAAGACAAACTTACGGAAAGACGTTGGCGTGCATTTCTTCATTGACGACTACCAGTTTGAGCGGGTGTGGCGTTCGCCGCAGCTGTACGTGGAAATGCTGAAGAAATACGCGTTTGTGTGCGCCCCGGATTTCAGCTTGTATCTCGATATGCCGTTGGCGATGAAGATATGGAACGTGTACCGCAGCCTGATGGTGGCCAACTACTGGCAGAACAACGGGGTTAAGGTTGTACCGACGCTGCAATGGGCCGAATCTCGAACGTTTGATTTCTGCTTTGACGGTATTGAGCCTGGCGGCACGGTGGCCGTGAGCACCTTGGGCGCAGCCAAGCACCGTGATTCGCGTGTGTATTGGGTCAACGGAATGCGAGAGGCTGTCAGACGGCTGCATCCGAACACCATTCTACTTTACGGTACTCCCATTGATTTCGATTTCGGAAACATAAACGTCATCCATTACAGCAACGAGGTGTTGGAAAGGAGGTCGAGCTATGGGAGGTAGAGGGGCGAGAATAGGAATACCAAGTGGTTGGAAACAGCTTGAAATTACTTATCAGTCAAAAAACGGGATTGTTATTACAGAACAAAGTAGGATAGATCAGGCAAATAAAAGTAAAAATGAAATGGAAAAATACAACAAAGAGTCTGATATGTGTAAAGATCTTGCCGATTATGGACATAACATAATTCATTTAGATGATAGAAAATTGTCGGATGGATCATACGATATTTTATTTGATGGAGTGAAAGCAGATTTAAAGGATGTTTCAAGTGCAAATCATATAGTTAAATATGGCAAAAAGGCAATAAGAGAGCAAGGTGCAGAAAAGGTTATTTTCAGAATTAATAAATATAATTCACAATATGCTGAAGAATTTAGAACCCTTCAAACAAAAGGGATTCATGGATATTATTTTGTAAAAGGTGAGAATGGACTTAAAGAATTTTAAAATCAAGAATCCCTTACAAAACCGTAAGGGATTCAGGCTGATCCGTCCCCCGCTCTAAGGCGAGTTGTCATTGACCCTTCCGTGAAACGGAATCGATGCAAAAATACAAAAAAACAAGAACATACGGTTTGTGTTTAAGTGTTAAATATTTTTGATGAGATTAAAACTTGAGACAAAATTCTCTGAAATACCATACCTGGTAAGCGATGTGTATGGCTGCCGCAGGTGCCACTATAATGTAAATGATGGCGTGTTTTATTTTATTCAGAAATTTTTTCATAATTTTTTTTTTTTAATGTGTTTGTATTAAAAAAAAGTGTATTTTTGTGGTCGGAAACCGAGTGTGAAAGAACTCCTTGTTCTTCTGCGGTTTCTTTTTTTTTATGGTTCTGTTATAGCATACAAATTCAACGAGCCATCATTAAATTCCCCAATTTTAATTGTGAATTCATAATCAAGCATTCTCAGGTTTAAGTGTTAAATATTTTTGATGAGATTAAAACAAAGCAGGAAGTCTAAACATTAGTGGGATATGGATGAAAGACTGATGACGGAGGAGGAGTTTGCGGCGGCGGCGAAGGCGTGGGCCGACAGGGTAAGGGCGCTGGCTCGTGCGGCGGGTGGAAGTTTCCCTCACGGGAAGCGGGAGAGCGTTCGTGTATATAAGACGGGGCGATACGCGGGGAAGAGTGAGCGTAAGCTGGGGAGTGCGGCGGTTGGATATGTGCTGCGTAAGCATTACGGCGAGGTTGACGGGGTGAGTTTCAGGATGCCGGTGCACGGTATTTTCAGGGAGTACGGCGTGGGCAACGGTCAGCCGCGACACGGGGTGGCCACGAAGTCGGGGAAGAGGGCTTCGGGCAATGTGCGGATAAGGCGTTCGATGTCGGACTGGTTTCACGCGCCGCTGGAGCGCAATATAGACGCGTTTGCGGATCTGGTGGCGGATTATTACGGTGACAAGTATTTAGTGAATTTCAGGAGGCTGGGTGCTAACGACGTTGTGAAGTTTAAGTGTTAAATATTTTTGATGAGATTAAAACTATACACGCCATCGGACAGCGTTGTGTCGGCTGAAGAACCCAAGGCCGTGCTCGTTCCGTAATTGAACGTAACGACAGCACCTTCTGGAAGTTCGTCACCATACACGCGACCTGTCAATTTGGCCGTGGTGTCCGCAACCTCCTTGGCGGCCAAAGTTGCCGGGAAGATGTTGCGTGCCACGATGCCGTCTGCAGGACTGGCAGTGTCTGATGCGGATGG
>JAZLHE010000021.1:0-27875 GCA_045616665.1 Bacteroidales bacterium
CATATTAGAAGCATGATCTACACGACGAACTGGATAGAACGGCTGAACAGGGACTATAAAAGGACGACGCGCATGAGGGGAGCCCTGCCGAACGTGGATGCGACAATACTGCTGCTGGGGCATGTCGCAATGTCAAGACAGACATACCTGTTTCCCGTAACGGCATTCCGTTATGAAAAACAAAGATTCAGGTGGGACTTTTGACCGATGAAGTTTTGGCCTTTCACTCCGCTACGCTCCGTTTCAGGCGAAAACTTTCAAGTTGACGTTAAATCAAAAAAAAATGAATACTTTTGCAAATACAAAATGAAAAAACAAAAATACACACTTTTAGGGATATTACCACCTTTCACACTCATATTGCCTCAAACCAAGGGCAAAACGATCGTGCATGGTTTTTACCAAACTGGCAGGACTTAATACGCGAACTGAATCGCCATAAGCCATCAGTTCACGCTCCAGTTCGTGATTCACAATTACCTGGATTTGAAAAAGCATACTGCCATCCTTGTACTGCTCCAGCACCTGCTGACTTGTATGGATGGGCTTTGTAAGAATATAGGATGCAAATATGGGAGCTACCCAAAAACGAACATTCTCCACTGGTGTTTTCATTTTCGTAACACCAACAAAATCATCAAAAAAATTTTCCGGGTCAAAAGTCGGATCTTCATAAAATGGACAGCCATTGGCCACATTGATCGTGATAATGCGATCCAAGGCCAAATTCGTCACTTCCGTGATCTTGCGCGTGTGCATACCGAACACAAACCAGCGGTTACGGGATTCTTTCAAAATATAAGGAGAAAAGATAAACTTTCGCGGACGCGGTGACTTAAACGACTGATACGAAATACGAAGCACCTGTTTTTTGACAATGGCTTCATAAATGACAGGAATATACTGCAGCCCCTTCACCTTTCTATTTTGCTCAAAATACACCACAGGTTTGTTTTGATTGTTGAGATTTTTAACGTGATCTTCCAAACGACAAAGCACATCCTCCAAACCAGCCATCGGATGAAAAGCACTCATCTGCTTAAAAAATCCAATAGCTTCGTTGAGCTGTTTCACGTCTTGCAGGCTGAGCGGCGTCCTCGTGATACTATAGTCAGGATCATCATAAGTATAGTATTTCTTGTCAATCACCACAATAGGTGCACTGTATCCGGGATTGTCGCTGCGCATAAACTGAATATCGCTTTGAATCGTACGGACACTGACGCTTGTACCGCAATAGTCAAGCATCGCTTCATTACATTTGCTGACGAGATCGTCCAAAGTCCAAAGTCGCATGCGGTTGCACAAGCAGGCGTCAATGGTCTTGTATCGTAAAAGTGCGTTTTTGGATGCAGGCATAATAATTTTATAAAAAATCGTGCAAAAATACATTTTTTTATTTACTACGCAAATAGGTTGCGTAGATATAATGTTATTTTGCAGAAAATTTTTAGAACAAATGATGGAAATTACAAACAAAAAAGGAAAAACCACAAAAATCTTTGCGAAAACCGTTGAAGACAAATGCGTTGACCAACTGAAGCTGTTGATTGACAACGATGCCTACGCAGACTCCGATATCCGCATTATGCCAGATTGTCATGCGGGAAAGGGAAGCGTAATCGGCTTCACATCCACATTCGACAAGCGTATCATCCCCAACACTGTCGGTGTTGACATCAGCTGCGGAATGATGGTGGTGAACATTGGACCACAGAACATTGATTTTGAAAAATTTGATGCTGTGGTGAAAGAAAACATTCCCTGCGGATTGCAAATACGAGAAGGCAGATACTGTTCTTTCAAGGAACTAGAAGATTTACACTGTTACCGTAATCTCAAAGACAGCAAGAGGATTATCCGTAGTATCGGCACCTTAGGCGGCGGCAACCACTTCATTGAGTTGGACCGCAACGATGCCGGCGACATTTTTCTGGTTATTCACACCGGTAGCCGAAATTTAGGAAAGCAGGTTTGCGATTACTACCAGTCGATAGCCGTAGATTTGGCACACGGCAAGGGCATCTATTACGAGCAACGCGAAGAAGTCATTGAGCGTTACAAAAAAGAAGGTCGGAAACAAGAAATACAGCAGGCCCTTAAAGAGCTGAGCTACATCTGGCACGAAAGTAATGTACCTGACGACCAAACGTGGGTGGAGGGCGTATGGATCGAGCGTTACATCCACGATATGAAGATTTGCACACAGTTCGCACACCTCAACCGCACGGCCATTGCAGAAATCATCATCTCTACCTACTTCGGTGACAAGCATCTGGAGGATTTCGAGCATTTCGAGACCCTGCACAACTACATCGACTTCGAACGCAGTATGATTCGGAAGGGCGCAGTGTCAGCTGTAAAAGGCGAAAAGCTCATCATCCCAATGAACATGCGCGACGGCTCTCTAATCTGCATAGGCAAGGGCAACTCCGATTGGAACTACTCCGCTCCGCACGGTGCCGGCCGACTGCTGTCGAGAACCGATGCCGCCAAAACGCTTAGCTTGGAAGAATTCCAAACCACAATGAAAGGCATCTACACCACCACCGCCAACGCACAGACATTAGACGAAGCACCGATGGCCTACAAGCCTATGGAGGAAATCGTGCAGTGCATCCAAGACACCGTGGAAATTGTTGATACCATTCGTCCCGTTTACAATTTCAAGGCCGCCGAAGATGCCAGATTTTGGAAGAAGGAGAAAGAGCAGACGGAAAGCGAAGATGCGTGTTCTTAACAAGTGGAAAAAAGTTGCAAAATCGCCAGTGAAACTATGGAAAAAAGTTACAGTTTTGCTTCAAAGAAAGATACAATACAAATCAGAAAAATGGTAATTTTCTCTAAAACAGAGCATTTTACAAACTCTATATGGCAGATACGGGTCTGTTGTCCTCGCAATTACTAAAGCATCGGCAGTTTCAGGTGATGAATGGAGACCTCTCTAACACCGAAAATGTTGTATCTTTGCAACCTGTTTTGAAAATCATCAATTATGACAATATTTATCCTATTTCTTATAGTCCTTCTTTTTATTACTCTTATAAACAACATAGAAAGCGAGACCAAAATTGGTTTATTGACGATATGCTTACTGATTTTCTATTTTTTAAAAGATTTATGCGACGAGCCTGTATCTTTTTTTATCTACATACTTTGTGCTGTAGTTGCCACTGTTATTTTTGTTGGTATTGAAGGCGAAAGAGAAAAGAAAGCCAAAGAAAAGGCAAAACGGGATAGTCGCATCCAATATGCGAAATCCAAGCAGAGGTATTATTCTGTAAACAAAGATGACAAGGAAGGAGAAGAAAAAAACAAACTGATTCAGAAGAATGCAGATTTATCTTTGGAATTTCTGAAACGAGTAGATAATTTCACCGGAACCATCCAGCGAATTAAGTGGAATAAAGATTTTGCTAACAACATGGAAACCGTTAACGGTCTCTCATTAGTTGGAGATAAAGATGACCAGTATGATTTTATTTTCAATACAGATGTAGCCTGCTGCTATAGAATGATGTATGATAATCTAAGTCCTTATAACAGTAAATCGGGAATTGCTTTGGCATATATAATGGCTAAATTGTGGCGATACTCCATTGATTTGGAAGATCCTGAAGTAGGACTCTTTAATTATCAATCATACAGCCAGGATATCGCCGAACAAATATTCGAAGATAAATCCGGATTTTGGCAAAGCAGTTCCATTTTTGGGGAAGTTAACTACATCTTGAAACGCATAAACGAACATTTTTCCAATTATCCTGATCACGAAGAACCACTGCTTATTGCGGCCGAACTGCTCCAACCATTAGATACGAATTTACAACAGCAATATGTTGACACTATTGTAGATATGTTGCAAATTATGAACATCGTAACACCCGCCAAATCAGAGAATATACAAACGGTAAACGAATTCTTGCAACAATACTCTCCTACTGCCAAAGTTGATAATTTTTCATTAGAGGCCACACAATCAAAACAAAACAAGTCTTCCACTAAGAAGCCTGGTAAAATCTCTTCCAATCTGCAGAACACTCTCCAAGAGTTGGACAATTTGGTTGGTTTGGAGAATGTAAAGCAGCAGGTCCACACGTTGATAAAGTTCATCCAAGTGCAGCAGCAACGCGAGAAGCACAACTTGAAGACTACTCCGATTTCCTACCACTGCGTCTTTTCCGGCTCGCCGGGAACCGGCAAGACCACCGTTGCCCGCATCCTGGCACAGATTTATAAAGACCTCGGCATCCTGAAAAAAGGACACCTCATCGAAACCGACCGCTCTGGCCTGGTGGGCGAGTATGTGGGGCAGACGGCCGTAAAAACCAACAAAATAGTGAACTCTGCCGTGGGCGGCGTGCTCTTCATTGACGAGGCCTACTCGCTCTATTCTGAATCTGCAGAAGACTATGGCAGAGAAGCCATTGCCACCCTGCTAAAACGGATGGAAGACGAACGCGACAACTTGGTGGTGGTGATGGCCGGATACACGGAAGAGATGAAACAGTTCATCGACATCAACCCCGGACTGCGTTCCCGTTTCAACCGCTACATAGATTTCACCGACTACTCACCCCGCGAACTCTTTCTCATCTTCAAACGCAGCGTCAATAAAGAAGATTTCAAGCTCACCACCGAGGCGGAAAACGCATTTCAGAAACTGTTTGCGAAGGCTTACGAAAAACGCGACCGTACTTTCGGCAACGCCCGTTTTGTACGCAATATTTTTGAAAAAACCATCGAACGCCAATCCATCCGTGTGGCCGACATCCCAGAACCTTCCGTGGAGCAGTTGACGACAATCACAGAGGATGACGTCCCAAAACCATAAAAACATTTATTCACAATGAAAAACGAAACCTTTACTTTCGGAAGCGAACCTTTCAACGAATGGCTCGCCAAGCACCCTGATGTGGAAAAACTGACCATTGAAGGATCCATTTGCACAAATAATTTAGGAGACATTGATGAACAACTATTTAATTCTTCCATTAAAACATTAGAAATTGGCAATGTAATTCTTAAAAACACAGAAAAAGAAACCGTTTCTTTGAAGGATTACGCTTCTTCCTTTTGGGAAGATTCCTACTTACTTCCAAGATTATTTAAAATTCTGGCCAACACACAACACTCATCCACTTATTCACTATCGGAAAATCAAATTCTCTCCATTGATGGAAAAGTTTTGGTCCACATAGAAGACACTGAAATATTGCGAATTCCCGAAAGTGTGAGAATCATTGGCGACTACACTTGTGCCTATTATGATTTAGAAGATGTTTATTTCCCTTACGGCTTAGAGGAGATTGGTTTAAGTGCATTTGATCATTGCTATCAATTAAAACTTGTTTATTTACCTAATAGTATTGAAAAGTTAGGCGAAAAGGCTTTTTCCGACTGTAGTATTTCCAATTTGTATTTATCCACCAATCTCAAGGAAATTTCTCCTGAATGTTTTACCTATAATGAATTAACATCTATACATCTACCTTTCTCCCTAAAAGCCATCCGCCATGGCTCATTTTGTGGGAATCCCATCAGCAAAGTAAGCTTTAACCAAAATTTGGAAACAATTGAAAAAAATGCTTTTGATCACTTATGCTATGCAAAGTTTCCAGCTTCCACAAAAGAAATCGCTGTAGATTTTTATTACGAAGAAGGCGACACTCCCGAAGAAAATGTGCCTTACATTGAGGTTGACGAAGCCAATCCATATTTTGAGGCGAACAACGGCAATCTGTATCAGAAAGGTTCTAACGAACTCCATTTAAAAACTGCGTTTAGATGTAGAACAAAACACTATAAGGAAATACCGCAACTGGTTATTCCGGCAAATTTGCAGTCAAAGAGCGTGATTTTGAAATGGAATCCGTCATTTTCTTCGTATCCGATGAGCGGTTTTATCCAGCTGATTTACGGCTTTGCGAAAAAAGACTACTATGAATGTGGAGATCACATGAATTGGAGCGTGTGGGATTATGATAAAATCAATGTCGGCGACAGGGTTTATTGGGTGAAAGTCGGTTACGGACAAATCGGCATTGTGGGCAGCGGCATTGTAACTTCGGATTCCTACATCAGCGAAGATTGGAGTGGAAAAGGCCGCATTACGTACTATGTGGACTTCATTCCCAACGTACTGCTCAATCCCGATACCGTTCCCATCCTAACCTGCGAGGAACTGCAACACGCCATTCCCGACTTTGAATGGTCAAAAGGTCACTCCGGCTTGGTTTTGAACGACCAACAGTCCCAAAAATTGGACACTCTTTGGAAAGACTTTCTTTTAAAAAACGAGGAACTTTTCAAAGAAAAGATGCAGAAAACGCACAACGAACAGGTGTATATTGAGAAGGATTTTAACGCTAATAGGAATAACGACATTTAGTACGGAACGAACTATGAATGGGTGGCAATTTGATCCGCACCACTGACTTTATTCAAACCTTCTTCAACAACCAAATCTTGAAAGAATTTTTCAACATTATTATTTGTTACATATTTTTTGTATCTTTGCAGATTATTATGGATCATAATCATTTAATGACAATCATACAATGAAAAAACAATTATTTGCCCTTTTCTTAGGCATTGCCTTCATTTTTTCTTTCGTATCCTGCAACAAATACGAAGAGTCAATGTACAACAAATCCGATTATCAAATCAGATACGTCTGGCACAAAAGCAAAACCGGCGATCCCAACGAAACATTCACTTACGACAAACATAATATGCTGACCAGCATCAGTATCGTTGACACCAGCGATGTCAGCGACTTGCATACCGATGCCTTTGAATTTACATACAACAAGGACAAAACCGTCAAAAGCATTTCTTACAACAACGGTACAACAACCGAAGTCATCGAGTTTGCTTATTTGAACAAGTATGTGAAATATATGTCTTACGCTGTAAACGGTCAGGTTTATATGATTTCCAACTTCTATCGCGACAATGAGAAAGCTGCCAAGATTGCCCGCATCGTTGAAACCTACGAACGCGAATTCTTTGAAGAAATGAGTACGAAATGTCATACGCAATTGTTTGACTACTTTATCGGAAACCGCCAAAGAATTATGGACCTGATGTCGGGAAGTCAATATAAGGGTCTGTCGTTATACTGTACCAAAACCGTCACTTACGAAGGCGAAAACATCACGATGATCACCGAAGATTATCCTGATTTAAGAAAATCCGTGTTGACGACAATGACTTACAGCAATATTTTGAATCCTTACCACGGACTCAATTACGTTTACAGCAAAGACCTTCTTGGTTTTTCGAAAAACGCGCTTTCTTCCAAAATCACATCCATCTACTATGATAAAGAACTGGCAGATATCGAAACTCAAGAATTTTCTTATCCCGATGTCAACAAAGACAAATACCCGCGCATATATACCACTTCTTCCAGCAAAAACGCAGGCATTTCCTTTAAAACCTACATCAATTATAATAGTGAATACAAAAAATAAACAATAATGCATATACAAAGAGAAGGCATACCGAGTATTTTGGCGATGACCTTATTGGTTGCCGCCATTTTATTCTGTTATTTTTCTTTTGGCATTGTCGTTTGGCCCATCACTATTATTCTTTGCTGCGGATTGGCTGTATTACTTTTTATGACCGTTCGCTTTTTTCGCAATCCTTGTCGTGTCATCAACAAGGTTAAGAACGGTGTCTTATCCCCTGCCGACGGAACGATTGTCAACATCAAGGAAGTTTACGAGCCGGAATATTTCAAGGATAATCGTATGATGATTTCCGTCTTTATGTCTGCCCACAATGTTCACGTCAACAGCTACCCCATAGATGGAACGGTGACCTACGTGGGCTATCATCCGGGCAAATATCTCATTGCCAAAAGACCGAAATCCTCCACCGACAACGAACACAATTCGGTAGTGGTCAAACGTGAAGACAATCAGGAGGTACTATTCCGACAGATTGCCGGTTTTGTCGCCCGCCGTATTGTTTGCCACGCCAAGCCAGGGATGATTGCCACTCAAGGTGAAGAAATGGGAATGATCAAATTCGGTTCCCGAGTAGATATTTTTCTACCGTTGGATGCTCAAGTATCCGTGCAATTACACGAAAAAGTAAGGTCAAAAAAGAGCGTTATCGCTTATTTTTAGAAAATGAAGCTCAGCATCGTCATTGTCAATTACAATGTGGAACACTTCCTCGAGCAGTGCCTGCATTCCGTCTATACCGCTTTAGAAGGTTTGGATGGGGAAGTCTGGGTTGTGGACAACAATTCCGTTGACAGCTCATTGGCAATGCTGAATCGCAAATTTCCACAGGTCAAACTCATCGCCAACAAAGAAAACGTGGGATTTGCCCGTGCCAACAACCAAGCCATCAGACAATCCTCAGGCGAGTATGTTTTGCTCCTCAATCCCGACACGATTGTCGAGCCGGACACTTTCAGCAAGTGCGTTCAATTTATGGACGAACATCCTGATGCCGGTGGTTTGGGGGTCAAGATGTTGGACGGAAAAGGCAATTTTCTTCCTGAATCCAAGCGAGGGCTTCCGACTCCCCGCGTGGCTTTTTATAAAATATTCGGTCTGTCGAAACTTTTTCCGAAATCAAAAAAATTCGGAGCCTACCATCTTACCTATTTAGACAAAGACGAAATTCATTCGGTGGATGTTCTTTCCGGTGCTTTTATGCTGATGCGCAAAAGCGTTCTGGATCAAGTTGGACTTTTGGATGAAGACTATTTTATGTATGGCGAGGACATTGACTTATCTTATCGCATTACCAAAGGTGGATATAAAAACTACTATTTTCCCCAAACGCGCATTATCCATTACAAAGGCGAAAGCACAAAAAAAAGCAGTGTCAACTACGTGTACGTGTTTTATAATGCCATGCGTATTTTTGCCGAAAAGCATTTCTCGCAAAAAAACGCAAAGTTATTTTCCTGGTTGATTAACTTTGCCATCTGGTTTAGGGCATCTTTAGCGATTTTCAGTCGTTTTGTCAAACTCATTCTTTTACCGGTCATTGATTTCATTATCATTTATGCGGGTATGTTCGCGCTATCAATGTATTGGGAAATAAACATTCTGGCTGCAAGGAACAGTGCTTTTCCACCTATCTACCGACGATTTTTCATTCCTTTGTACATATTAATCTGGATTATCGCCATGGCTTGCTGCGGAAGTTACAAAAAGCCCATTACGGCCAACAAATCTAACCGGGGCATCGTCATTGGCACGATCATTATCTTATTGATATACGCGTTATTGCCTGAAGACTATCGTTTTTCACGAGCCGTCACCATTTTAGGTGCGATGTGGACGATCTTGTCCGTCAACCTGATACGGTACATTATGCGAAAACTCAACTTGGGCAGCACTTTGTTTGGTGGCAAGGAAAACCGCCGGATTGCCGTCATTGGCAATCCGGATGAAGCCGAACGCGTGGCCAATCTGGTACGCATCATCAACAAAAAATGCGAGTTTATCGGTTTGGTCAATTATGATTCCGAGCGAAATGATTTTCAAGAAAGTTTCCAACATCTCGGCAATTTTCAACAAATTCAAGACATTATCAATATTTATCATATTAACGAAGTTATTTTTTGTTCCAAGGACATTTCAGCAGACAACATTATCTCTATGATGACGAAATGGCAAGACTTGCAGGTGGAGTACAAGATTGCGCCCAAGGAAAGCGAATCCATTATTGGCAGCAACAGCATCAGCACTTCCCACGAATTATACGGCATTCTTGTCAACAGCATCACCAAATCAGGAAATCGCTTCAAAAAACGCCTATTTGACCTTATGACAGCCATCGGCTTGCTTCTTTTTATAATCATTGACATTTGGTTTGTCCAAGAGAAAGCCGGCTTTATCGGCAACATTTTTGCCGTGATGACAGGCCGGAAAAGTTGGGTAGGCCTTCATCCGATAGCAGGGGAAAATCTGCCCGAAATAAAAAGCGGAGTACTCTACGCCACTGATGCTTTCAAATTTAACAGTCTGGATAATAATATCATTCACAAAGTCAATGTGATGTATATGCAAGACTATTCCTTAAAAAACGACATCAACATCATTTGGTGTGGATTTAAACATCTAGGCAGACCATAATGAACAAGCAAATTCTTCGGTTGGCACTTCCCAACATCATCACCAACATTACCGTTCCACTTTTGGGAATGGTGGACATTGCCATCGTGGGACATATTGGCAACGCGAGTCATATCGGTGCGATTGCCATCGGTACGATGATATTCAACCTGATTTATTGGAATTTTGGATTTTTGCGAATGGGGACCAGCGGGTTTACGG
This sequence comes from Bacteroidales bacterium, assembly GCA_045616665.1. Taxonomy (GTDB): domain Bacteria; phylum Bacteroidota; class Bacteroidia; order Bacteroidales; family WCHB1-69; genus RUG11690. The sequence goes on from JAZLHE010000021.1 coordinate 10,314, forward strand.
CACAGGCATACGGAGCCAACGACTTAGACGAAGCCCTCCGGATTATGGTCCGCGGCATAGCCATTGCCCTATCCGCCGCCCTCTTGCTCATTCTTCTGCAATATCCCATTGCGCAACTTTGCCAACTCCTCGTTAAGAGCAGTCCCGACGTGATGACTTTGGCCCTCACCTACTTTTTCGTTCGTATCTGGGCGGCACCTGCCACATTGGGTCTATATGTTTTCAAAGGATGGTTTATCGGTATGCAGAACTCCAAAACGCCTATGTGGATTGCCATTCTTCTCAACATCATCAATATCGTTTTCAGTCTTCTTTTTGTCATTGTATGGAAGATGGGGATTGTCGGTGTAGCCTTGGGAACCGTTTTGGCACAGTATTCCGGTCTGGCAATGGCCATTGTGCTTTGGTTCAAGAAATACGGACATTTACGATCCTGCATCGACATCAAGGGAAGTCTTAAGCTGACAGAGATGCGACAATTTTTCAAAGTCAATGGGGACATTTTTTTGCGCACGCTTTGTCTGGTTGCCGTATTTTCCTTCATTCCTGCCATTTCCGCCTCTATGGGGGACAGTATTTTGGCCGCCAACACGCTCTTAATGCAGTTGTTCACGCTATTTTCCTACATTATGGATGGTTTTGCCTACGCAGGTGAATCCTTGGTAGGCAGATACATTGGGGCGAAAGACAAGCTGATGCTTCGCAAATCCGTTCAATACTTGTTACGTTGGGGAATCATTCTCACCGGTGCATTCACCGTTGCCTACTATTTCTGGGGAGCAGACATTTTATCCATTCTCACCAACGACAAAAGCGTCATCGCAGAGGCGATGAACTATATGTTATGGACGATATTAGTGCCTATAACGGGCTTCAGTGCCTTTCTTTTTGACGGCATTTACATTGGTGCCACCGCCAGCAAACCGATGCGCAATATAATGTTTTTAGCAACAGCAGGATTCTTTGCCGGCTATTACATTCTTTCCCCCATTTGGGGTAATAATGGACTATGGATTTCCTTCCTCATTTTTCTCAGTTTGCGAGGAGGATTAATGTGGGTTTGGAATCGGAAGATTATTACTGTAAAAAGTGAATAGAAAATAGAGGGACATTTAAAATATTTAGAGACGGAGTGCACTCCGTCTCTAAGGTTAAAAACACAAAATGTTTTTTTTATTTCACAATACGGGTTCCGCAAGCGGGATTATCCAATTGACCTGCTTCCGTGATAATACATTCATGCCCACCGTGTTCGATGTAATAGATGGCGGCACGCACCTTCGGAGCCATTGAACCTTCGGTAAAATGACCTTCAGCGAGATACTGTTTTGCCTGAGCAACGGTAATTACATCCAAGGCCTGTTCGTTTTCCTTCTTAAAATTGATATACACTTTAGGCACATCTGTCAAGATATAGAACTCGTCGGCACCAATTTGTGAAGCGGTAAGAGCAGAAGCCAAGTCCTTGTCAATAACGGCTTCCACGCCTCGCAGGAAAGCATTTTCTTCCACCACGGGAATTCCTCCGCCACCGACAGTAACCACGATATTGCCCTTATTGGCCAAATCCTTAACAATATCAATATTGGTAACCTTCAAAGGTTTGGGAGAAGCGACAACTTTTCGCCATCCGTTACCTTTAGGGTCTTCCTTGAAAACAGAGCCTGTTGCCGCGGCATATTCATCGGCTTCTGCCTTGGTATAATATGGACCGACAGGTTTCGTCGGGTTGGCGAACATCGGATCGTTTTTATCCACAACGACACTGGTTACCAAAGTTACCACATTTCTGTCAATATTTTCTTTGGCAAAAACATTTCTAAAACCTTGTTCAATCAAATAGCCGATAGAACCTTGGGTTTCGGACACGCAGAAATCCATAGGCATAGCTTCGAGATTAAAGACTTTTTTACCGGCTTCGTGTTGAAGCATCACATTTCCGACTTGAGGTCCATTGCCGTGTCCAATGACGATATTGTAACCTTGTTTAACAAGATTTATCAATGATTGGCAAGTTGCGGTAACATTATCAATTTGTTCCTTATAAGTTCCTTTTTGTTTGCTTCTAAGCAGAGCGTTTCCTCCGAATGCGATTACTGCAAGTTTTGTCATAGTATTCAATTTGCTTTTGACTATCAAAAAAATAAATTTGCTTAGGGTTTTGCAACCCTAAGCCATTCCATAAAAATTATTGTTGAGTTAAAAGTTTATCTTACCAAATGTGAGCTCTTTCTTCTGGGGCGACATACATCTTATCACCTGGTTTAACATTGAATGCTTCGATAAATCCATCAATATGAGGCAAAGTAGCATTCACACGCCATTTACCCAATGAATGGGGATCTTCCGTCGTACGGCGAACGATTTCCTCATCACGAATATTATTGGCCCACACATTAGCGTAGGCAATAAAGAAACGTTGGTTGGCAGTAAAGCCATCCATATCTTCCTGAATGCCACCTTCGGTCTTGGCTTTCTGCAAAGCTTGGTAAGCGATGTTCAAGCCACCATTGTCGGCAATATTTTCTCCCAAGGTAAATTGACCGTTAGCGAAGAGACCGGGAGCCACTTCAACACGATTGAAATAATCCACCAACACCTGGGCACGAGCGGTAAAATTATCAGCATCCTCAGGTCTCCACCAATTGTTCAGATTACCCATCTTGTCGTAATTACGACCTTGGTCATCGAAGCCGTGAGTCATTTCGTGGCCGATAACCACGCCGATAGCGCCATAATTGACAGCATCATCGGCATTCATATCAAAGAATGGCGGCTGAAGGATACCGGCTGGGAAGCAGATTTCGTTGGTAGTTGGGTTATAATAAGCGTTGACAGTCTGAGGAGTCATCAGCCATTCGCTTGGATCAACCGGTTTTCCGATTTTCGCCAGTTGATAAGCGTTTTCGAAGCGACGGGCACGCACCACGTTGGCATAATAACTGTCTTTTTTCACTTCAAGGGAAGCATAGTCTCTCCATTTTTCGGGATAACCGATTTTAACGATCATAGCGTCCAGTTTTTCCTTAGCTAGCATTTTGGTTGAATCGCTCATCCAGGCGGCAGTTTGAATACGTTCGCCCAAAGAAGCCTGCAAATTGGACACCAGCTTGGTCATACGTTCTTTGGCAGAAGCAGGGAAATATTTTTCCACATAAAGTTGTCCCACAGCTTCACCCAAGCATCCGTCAACGGTATTGACCACACGTTTCCAACGAGGTTTGTTTTCAACGGTACCGGACAGCACTTTGCCGTAGAAATTGAAATCGGCATCAACAAATTCCTTGCTCAAATAAGGAGCCGCGCTATTGATGACATTCCAGGCCAAATAAGCTTTAATGGTATTCAAATCAGTAGCAGTCAATATTTTATTCAATGCAATCAAATAATCCACCTGACCTACATTCACGCTTTCCAATTTTTGCAGACCGATTATTTGAAGATAATTTTTCATATCCAAAACGGGAATCATCTTTTGCAATTCCGCGACAGTCTTGATATTATGCGTTTTGAAAGGATCACGGAGCGTATTTTTATCCATAAACTTCTGAGCCATATCGGTTTCGAGTTTGAGGACGGATTTAGCCAACTGGTCTTCCTTAGCGTTCATATCTACCATTTGACTATAGTTAGAAATACGGAACATTTCGGTCATTAGGGCCACGTATTGATCGCGGGTATTTTGCTGAGAAGCTGTCAAATAGTAATCACGGTCACCGATACCGAGGCCGCTTTGCCAAACCCAAGCGATAGTCATACTGCTGTTATCGGGATCGGCTTCGCCAAAAATGCCGAGAAATGGATTTAAACCTTCGAGGCACATATTGGCCAAAACGGAAGACAATTCCTTCTTGTCCTTAATGTTAGCGATGGCTTGCAACTCTTCCTTCAATGGTTCGGCGCCTTGTTTTTCAATGGCAACGGTATCCATACCCATATTGTACAGGTCACCGATTTTTTGAGCCACAGAACCCTTTTTATTTTGAGCGGCGGCGGCTTCAGTAATGATTTCTTTCAGTTGAATTTGATTATTTTCCGCGAGGACATCAAAACTTCCGTAACGGGAATATTCGTCTTTGAGGGGATTATTTTTCATCCAACCACCGCAGGCAAACTGGTAAAAATCTTCCATAGGAGAAACCGTGGTGTCCAGATTTTCCAAAATAATACCCGATGAAAGGGTTGGTTCTTCGGCATTCTGCTTTGATTTACATCCCACAAGGCATAAAATAGAACACATAACCACAGGAATTGCAAGTTTTTTCATTATCTAACCATTTATAATTCAACATTTTGCAATAAAAATTGCTTTTTTTTTACGGATTGCAAATATACAAAAAATTCGGTGCAAACACTTTTTTTTCAAGAAAGTGGATTCATATTGATTTTTTTTTTATAATTTTGCAGTTTGAAATAAAAATACATAAATGGGAAAAAAAGTTTTATACATCACGCCGGAGATTTTTCCATACCTGGAAGAGAACTACATTTCTCACATCTGCCGTTATTTACCGCAGAGTATCCAGGAAATGGAAAATGAGATTCGCACCTTTATGCCGAAATACGGCTGTGTGAACGAGCGTAAAAACCTGCTTCACGAAGTCATTCGTCTTTCGGGGCAGAACATCATCATTGAAGACACCGACCATCCCTTGATTATCAAGGTGGCCTCGTTGCAGGCGGTGAGGATGCAGATATATTTCATTGACAGTGAAGATTTCTTCAAGCGAAAGGCCATCTTCAGGGATGAAGAAGGTAACTTTTTCGATGACAATGATTCTCGCGCCATTTTTTATGCGAAAGGCGTCATTGAAACGGTTAGAAAATTAGGCTGGACTCCGGAAATCATTCACTGCCACGGATGGATCAGTGCCTTGGTTCCTATTTTCATCAAGACTTGCTACAAAGACAATCCTTTGTTCCAGGATATGAAAATCATCTTTTCGGTTTACAACGACCATTTCTCCGAAAAATTCTCCCCTGACTTTTCCAAGAAATTAAAACTCACCGGTATTCCCAAAGAAAGCCTGGCAAAATTCCGTACGCCGAATTACGACGCCCTGATAAAAATGGCCATCGACTATTCCGACGCAGTTGTTATCGGACATCCGGAAGTAAAAAAGACATTGCGCACCTACATTGAAAAAGCAGAAATTCCATTTTTGGTTCATCCCTCTACCGACGACTTTGCTGAACAATACGACAACTTTTATGCTCAACTCCTCAAATAATCTCTTTTAACAATGGCATTCACCAAAAAGTTTCTACTTATTTTGATACTCGTTGTCAGTTTGGTGTCCTGCAAAAAGGAATTCAGTCCTATTGGCATGGATATGGAAAATGACCTGTTGGGAACCTATATGGACACGACAGCCATTGTTGCCTATTCCGTTCTTCACGACTCGCTAGTTACCACCAACTTGTCCAACCAGGTGCTTGGTGAAATTCACGACCCCGTTTTTGGCAAAACAACGGGTTCGGTTTATTCTCAATTTTTACTTACTGGTGAAGGTTTATATCTTCTGTTACCAGATTATCATCCTGTTTTCGACTCCGTGGTGCTTACGTTACAGATTGCAAATTTCTACGGAGATACCACCGCCCCACTCTCCTTTGGCGTTTATGAATTGGACGAAGACCTTGAGGAAACGGTCTATTATAGTCACAGCACGACGGCACACAAAGCGAACAATTTGTGCAATGATTTTCAGAAATACTACATTCGGCCCAACACTCCCCTATACATTGACGGGGAAGTTCTTTCTCCACATATTCGCATCAAGTTAAGCAATGACTTTGGTCAATTTTTGTTTGAGAGAGGTCAAAACTGGCTCACGGACGAAGATTTATTAAATGAATTTAAAGGTTTGTATATAGAAGCCCATAGCAACAATGTTAACGGCTGTATGCTGTATTGCAATATGACCAGCGCCCTCACAGGCGTCACGTTGTATTATCATACGGATATTGACGAGCATTTGAGCTACACCTTTGCCACGTCGGAAGAAGACGTTCGTTACAATCACTTTGACCACAACAATTACCAAGATGCCGATCACGACTTATACAAGCAAATCATAGAACACAACGTCAGCGACATTGAGGCATTGTATCTGCAAGCCGCGGGCGGAGTCAAGACGAAGATTCGATTTCCAAATATCAGTCGAAAATTTGCCCATCTCGACAAAAAAGTGGTCATCAACCGTGCAGAATTGGTCATCACCAATTGCCGCCCTACGGAAAACATTTTTCACCAGCCTGCCAATTTAGCCATTCAAGGCGTCAGCAAGGACGGCACGCTCACCTTCATTCCTGACGACGATGCTATCAATGCTGCGGGTTTCTTTGGCGGCACATACAATGCGGTCACAGGAGAATATCGAATTCGCATTACCCAATATTTCCAAAACTTGATTTCAAATCAGGCTTTATACGAAGACTATTTCTTCCTAACTGTTAAAGGAGCCGGCATCAGGGCCAATCGCTTGGTGTTTTATGGCAGCGATCCCGGATTGGGCTTGGAAGACAAAGCATTGAGGGTGGAAATTGCCTACACAACTTATTAAATATTGTAATATATTATCATTAGAATTAACGAAAAAACAAAAATAAAAACAAAGACATGTCAGAACAAATTAAAGGAAGAATCTCACAGATTATCGGAGCTGTAGTTGACGTACAGTTCGGAGAGGGCTCTAAACTGCCCAACATCTATGACGCATTAGAAGTTATTCGTCCCAATGGAGAAAAACTGATTATGGAATGCGAACAAGACATTGGTGAAGACACGATGCGATGCATTGCTATGGACTCCACAGACGGTTTACGTCGTGGGATGGAAGTTATTGCCACCGGTCGAATGATCAGTATGCCTACCGGAAACATCAACGGCCGTTTGCTGAATGTCATCGGCGAGACCATTGATGGTATCGACAAAGTTGAATGCACGGAACGCAAAGACATTCACCGCGACCCTCCCACATTTGAAAATCTTTCCACTTCTCAAGAAGTCCTTTATACCGGTATCAAGGTTATTGACCTTATCGAACCTTACGCCAAAGGCGGCAAGATCGGTTTGTTTGGTGGTGCCGGTGTGGGAAAGACCGTGTTGATTATGGAAATGATCAACAACATTGCCAAGAAATATTCCGGTATGTCCGTATTTGCCGGCGTTGGAGAACGTACCCGTGAAGGTAACGACTTGTTGAGAGAAATGATTGAATCTGGCGTTATCCGTTATGGCGAAGAATTCAAAAAAAGTATGGAAGAAGGCGGTTGGGATTTGAGCAAGGTTGACAAAGACGAATTAGCCAAGTCTCAAGCCACCCTGGTTTTCGGACAGATGAACGAACCCCCTGGAGCACGTGCCAGAGTGGCCTTGTCGGGTTTGACCGTTGCCGAATATTACCGTGACGGCGACGAACAGTCAGGCGGAAAAGACATCTTGTTCTTCGTAGATAACATTTTTCGTTTCACTCAAGCAGGTTCTGAAGTTTCCGCTTTGCTGGGACGTATGCCTTCCGCGGTAGGCTACCAACCGACTTTGGCCACAGAAATGGGTACTTTGCAAGAACGTATCACCTCTACCAAACGCGGATCCATCACTTCCGTACAGGCTATTTACGTTCCTGCCGACGACTTGACCGACCCTGCTCCGGCAACGACTTTCTCTCACTTGGACGCCCAAACCGTATTGAGCAGAAAAATCGCTTCTTTAGGTATCTATCCTGCCGTTGACCCATTGGATTCCACTTCAAGAATTTTGACTCCTGACATCGTTGGCGAAGAACATTACAACACGGCACAACGCGTAAAACAAACCCTACAGCGTTATACTGAATTGCAAGATATCATCGCCATTTTGGGTATGGAAGAACTTTCCGAAGAAGACCGCAAGGTAGTTCACCGTGCAAGACGTGTTCAGCGTTTTATGTCTCAACCGTTCCACGTTGCCGAACAGTTTACCGGTTTGGAAGGCAAATTCGTCAACATCGAAGACACCATCAAGGGTTTCAATATGATTTTGAACGGTGATTTGGATTATTTGCCAGAAACCGCCTTCAATTTGGTAGGTACGATTGAAGAAGCCATTGAAAAAGGAGAAAAAGAACTGGCTCAAGCCGCAAAATAGCCGTTATGAAGTTAGATATCACCACTCCCGACAAACAGCTTTTCTCTGGAGAAGTGACCTTGGCTCAACTACCTGGCATTGATGGTCTGTTTGAAATCTTAGAACATCACGCGCCCCTGGTAGCTGCTCTGAAAAAAGGAAAGATCAAAGTTGAGCTTCCAGACGGAAAGACAGAATTTTACGACATCAACGGAGGCACAGCCGAAGTTCTGAACAATAATATATTAGTTTTAGCAGAATAAGACTCACGAAACATTTGTCATGAAAATAACACGAATTATCGCTTTAGCAGCTCTGGCTGCCGCCTTATTGGCCATCAATCCTGCATTCGGTCAAAAACTCAAGCCAGATGCTGTTCCTGATGATGTTAAACAGACAATGGAATTTGAATATCCCAATGTCAAAATCACCGGATGGGAACTTGACGGCAAAGTTTATGTTGCCAATTTCAAGGAAGATAATGCTCCTGGCAAATGCTTCATCAGTGAAAACGGACAATGGCAAAAGACGGTTTATCCCGTACCTAAATCCGAACTTCCATCTGCCATAACTGATTATATTAAAGACAATTATGACTATTACGACATTTACGTTTCCCAATTGGAGGAATCGCCGAATGTTCGCATTCACTACTACATTGAGGCAAAACCGGAAGGAATTGGCGACGAACCATCCATTCTGACCTTTAATGAAGTCGGGGTTTTGATTGATCGTCACGACCCTGCCAATTTTGACAAAACGGCAAAGAAAGTCATTGATCCCAATGCACAAGTTGCCCAAAATGCCAGCAAAGAGGATAAAGCAAAAGACAAAAACGCCTCTGCCAACAGCAAGTCCAATGGCACAAGTTCAAGTAAATCCAACACTTCTTCTGGTAAAAGCACCTCTAAATCAGGTTCTTCTTCCTCCCAAACGGCAAGCACAGCCAAACCGTCCTCAACGCCAAGCAAGAATACGAGCAGCACATCAAGTAAAAGCGCAACAGCAAATAGCGGCAAACCCAGCACGACTACCAGTGCCAATAAGGGTTCTTCAACTACTGGCAAACCAGCATCAAAGGTAAATACCAGTGCCAGTACTGCTGCCGCCGCAACAAGTAAGGCAGCAACCGCCAACAAAGGCAACAGTACCGCAAGCACCCAGACAAATGCCACGGCCTCGACCAGCAAACCCAAGAAGGAAAAGGAAGCCAAACCCGTTTATGACGAGAGAGGCAACAAAGCCATCGATCCCAACACGGTTCCCGCCGTGGTAAAAGCAGCATTCAGCAAAAAAATCCAACGTCCTGAGGAATTGAACTGGTTCAGAGTGGATACTTTCTACGTTGGCAACTGCATCGCCCGCGAGCAACGCAACGAAGTTTTCATCACCCCATCGGGAAAATGGGAAAAGACCTATACGGTTCTGCCCGAAACTTCTGTTAGTGGCAATATGTCCAAACATATTCAAACCTACTATAAAGGTTATCGTTTCAAAAACGCCATCAAGGAAATCCGCGCCGATAAGCAGGACGTTACGATGGTGGAAATCTACGAAAAGGCCAACTGGAAACAGAAATTGGTGACCACCTTCTACTTTGACAAAACCGGCAAACTGCTACGCACCGTTGATCCGAATTACGAATTAGGCGGGCAGAGTAAAGAAAGTGAAGAAGACGCTTCCTTGGAAAGATATTATGAGAAAATGAATATGTCCAACAAGACTGACGACAACAATAATATCCCCAAAGACGTGATGAGTGCCTTCAAGGCCAAATATTCCCACGTTACCGGTGTAACCTGGGAAGAAACGGACGATGGCGACTATGCTGCCAGCTATTATGGAACAAGAGGAAAGGAAATCTGCATCATCAATAGTTACGGCACCATCACCCAGACAATGACCTTAGGCAATCCTGACAATTTGCTGAGCAGCATTTCGAGTTACATTAAACAAAATTACAAAGGTTTCAAGATTACGGAATATTACGCGGTAAAAAAAATCATAGAAAAAAAGAATTTCTACAAAGTAATCATCAACAATAAAAAGACAAAAGAAGAGAAAGAAGTCTGGTTCACCACTTCCGGCAAATTTGTCGAATAACGACACAGCCAATAGCCTTCGCTATTGGCTTTTTCTCTTTTTACCCATAAAATTAATTAAGAACTATCAACCAATTTAATAAAATGAATTATATTGAAATCAAGATAAATTTTTCCACTGCCGAACCGTGGAAAGAGATATTCAGTTCGCTTCTTGCCGAAGCCGGCTGCGAGAGTTTTATGGATGGCGAAACAGAAAACGACCTTCTCTGCTATATTCCCACCAATCTATACCAAGCCGACCAAATCAAAGATTTACTGAGCAACCATTCTTTTGATGTCCAATTACAGTATGAAATCAATGAAATTGAGCAACAGGATTGGAATGCCGTGTGGGAATCCAACTACACTCCTGTACTGATTGCCGACAGATGCTATATTCGTGCGCCATTTCACCCTGAATTGGAAGGTGTTGAATACGAAATTCTCATTGAGCCCAAGATGTCGTTTGGCACAGCCCACCACGAAACCACTTCGCAAATGATAGAATATATTCTGGAAGAAGATTTTTGCGGACAAAGCGTATTGGATATGGGTGCGGGAACGGGCGTTTTGGCCATTTTGGCCCATAAACGAGGTGCCAGTCCTGTTACTGCCATCGATAATGACGAATGGGCTTACAACAACAATCTTGAAAACATAAGCCGTAACGGATGTGAAGATATGGAAGTCGTGTTGGGCGATGCTTCAACCCTCAAAGGCCGCCATTTCGACATTATCATTGCCAATATCAACCGCAACATTCTCGTCAACGATATGCCGGCTTACGCTGCGGCACTCAACCCTGGCGGACGTATTTTCTTCAGCGGATTTTACGAAAGCAAGGACTTGGAAATCATCAAAAGCCGTGCCGCAGAATTTGGGTTGAAATACCAATCACACAAAGTTAAAAATGACTGGTGCGCGATGAAAGCCGTCAAATGCTAAGTGGACAACAAATCAAAATATGAAAAAAGGGATTCTCTTACTATTCAGCATTTTAATTATAAGCATAAGCGGATTGAAGGCTCAGCGTTTCACGGGATTTACCGATAATCCGGCTTATACGGTTGAAGAAGTGAAAACGTATCTGTCTTCGGTTCCGAAGGAAAGGCAAAAGGAAGCGGATGCGCTTTTGGACCGTTTTACCGAATTTTGGACCAGTCCGTGGATGGACGAAGATGCGCAGGACGTTTTTATTGACGTGGCCAACAAAATGATTAAGAAGAGGATGCGCCCCTTCCCTCATTTTCAGGCATACGTTGACGCCTACGCGGCTTTTGTCAGCAGCCCTTTCAATGGGGAATTGGAGACGTGGTCCAAGATCATTCAATATCACATTGACGATGAATCCACGCTCTTCAAAGAAAAAATGCAGATTTATGCCGACATTTTCACGCAAAACCGGCTTTACAACAGTGCCAACTCGCGTTGGACGGCTTACGGCGATGCCAGCGCCATCGGCATTGACAAAGAACCCTATATTCATTTCGATGATATTGACCTGGTGGGAAGTTCTGCTCACGACAGTCTCACCATCGTGTCGGCCAAAGGCGATTACTTTCCTTCATCACTCATTTTTAAGGGCAAGGAAGGTACGGTTTATTGGGACAGAGCCGGTTTAGGCAGCGACGTCAATGCCAAAGTCGTCAATTTTAGTGTTGATGTCAGGTTTTCCAAATTTGAAGCCGCCGACGCCACTTTGAACTATCCCAAGTACTTCAGCAAGCCCGTCAAAGGGCATTTGGAAGAAAAGGCAGGATTGGCCAGCACGGAAGAAAAAGCCACCTATCCGCGTTTTCACAGCAATGACAACCGCATCAGCATTAAGGAAATCTATAAAAACGTGGATTACATTGGCGGATTTGAACTCCGCGGAAGTTCGATTCAAGGTTCTTCCGATGGAAGTAATATGTCGGAAATTTATGTAAAAAAAGACAACAAGGTGGTCGTCAAGGTTTTCTCCAAAAACTTCTTGTTCAAGCCAGACAACGTGTTGGCGGAAGATGCGAGCATTCGTATTTTAATTGATGAAGACTCCATCTATCATCCGGCAGCCAACTTCAAATATAATGAAACCACGAAAGAATTATTGATTTCAAGACCCAAGCAAGGCGTTGGCCGCACACCATTCTTCGACTCATATCATAAAATGGATATCACAGCGGAATCCATTTCGTGGAAAACCGATGAAGAACGCATTGAAATAAAGCCGATTGTGGGCACCACCAGTGAGAGTCCCGCCTTTTTTGAATCACAAAACTATTTTGATCCAACCGTAATGCGCAAAATATGGGGTTATAACGACGTAAACCCTTTATACACCTTGTGGGAATTATTCAAGGCCAACCATTACGAACCGCTTCATCTCCACGAAGTGGTGGCCTGGTTCAAGAAATCAGAAATTGACATCAAAAGTATGATGATTGATTTTGCCGCCCGTGGTTTTATTGAATATGACATCACGAACGACAGGATTATCTACCGTAAAAAAATCGCCCAATATCTGAATAATGACGTCAAACGAAAAGACTACGACAACATTATTTTGGAATCTAAAACCCATTATGCCTCATACGATTTGGTTAGCAAAGATTTACGCGTAACCGGCTGTGAGTTTTTTGTTTTGAGTGACGCTCAAATCGTGAATGTCTATCCCGCAGACGAAAAAGTAACGGTGAAGAAAAACCGTGACATGGTCTTTTCCGGACGTATCGTGGCTGGTTTATTTGACTTTGTCTCACACAATTGCGAATTTAACTACGACAAATTCCAAGTAGAGATGAATGTCATTGACTCTATGATTATGTATGTTCCAGATGAACACGGGCCTGTCAATGTTTATGGCGAGCACAAACTCCGCAAGATTGAAAGTCCGATTGAAGAATTGGCCGGCACACTGTTCATTGATGTTCCCGGCAACAAATCAGGCACCGTTGACTATCCCGACTATTCAATTTTTGAAGCCAGAAAAGGCGGAAAGGTATATTATGACAAGAAAAAAGTACTGGGAGGAGTATATACAAGAGACCGTTTTTACTATTTAGTCGATTTATTCCGCATCAAGAATTTGGACAACTTTGAAATCGACTCGATGAAATTTACGGGAGCATTGGTTTCCGGCGGCATTTTCCCGGATATCAGGGAACCGCTGCAAGCTCGTCCTGACTTTTCTCTCGGCTTTGTCCACAAAACCGACAATTCTGGTCTTCCTTGTTATGAAGGGAAAGGCAATTATGTCGGCACCATTGACTTAAGCAATCGCGGACTTCGCGGGTACAAAGGTACCATCAACTACCTCACCTCCGTTACCTCATCCGACAGTTTGGTATTTTACTTGGATTCCTGCAACGGCAGCGTCATTCGCCACGTAGTAGAGGAACAGGAAAACGGCACCGAATTCCCGCCGGCCGTGGTCGAGAACGCCTATATGCACTGGACCCCTTACCAAGACAAATTCTTTGTTCACACGCTTGAAACTCCGATGAACATTTTCAAGGAAACCGAATTGACGGGCAACTCAATCTTGACACCATCTGGAATGTTAGGCACGGGAACAATGCGTTTCAGAGGTGCCGAAATATACTCTAAACTATTCAGTTTCAAACATCACGAATTGCTGGCCGACACATCAAGTCTGAAATTATACAACTTAAACAACGGCGAATTGGCATTTAAGACATCCAATTACAATTCGCACGTCGATTTCAAAACCAGAAAAGGCAATTTCAAATCCAACGGAAATGCCTCGGAAGTTGTTTTCGTCAAGAATGAAATCAAGACCAATGCTTCTGCCTTTGACTGGGATCCTATCGATTCCACCATCTTGCGTTTCAAATGGGACGATCCGCACAAAGATATTGACATTGAAAGCACGCCTTCCCGGGAATTGGTTGATATGCCTGGCATTCCCGAAAACGAGCTAATCTCGACGGATCCAAGCATCGGTTTGCATTTCAATGCGCTGAATGCCGAATTCAACTACAGCACCAATGTCATCCATTGTGATGGCGTTCGCTTCATTGAAAGTGGCGATGCGGCCATTATTCCCCACGACGGCAAAGTCACCATCTACGAAAAATCCCGTTTAGAGCAATTCAACGGAGCCAGACTGTTGGCCAATCGTACCGACAAATACCACGAATTACACGACTGTACGCTGAACGTTTATACGGCCACACGATTTAGGGGCTCCGGTTTCTACGATTACATCGATGAAAACAAAACCGTTCAAACCATCCATTTCGACACGTTGTGGTGCATCAAAAATACCGAAGGCCACGCCAAGATTCCTTTAGAAAAAGACTTCAAGTTAAGTCCTCATTTCGCCTTTGACGGTCGGGCCGAACTGCACGGTGAAAATCAGTTCCTGTCTTTCTTTGGCGGCGTTGAAATCATCCACGACTGCTACAAGGAAAAACCGGCACGTATGAAGATCCTTCAGCAGGTAGATCCTAACAACATTCAGTTAGAAGTTCACGAACGCACCAAAGACGTCAACGACAGGAAAGTGGTCATTGCCATTGCTTCAGCGAACACGGATGGACGTATTTATACGGCTTTTGGCTGTGCCAAGGAGCAATTCAACGATGCGGAATATGTCAATGTATGGGGATTCATCACCTACCATCACGCCAGCAACGAGTTCTGGGCGGCATCCAAAGAAAAATTGGAAGACCCCACCCTACCCGGCAATATGATGACATTGAACAAGGAAAATTGCATCTGTACCGGCAACGGCAAAATTGATATGGGAGCCAAACTCGGCCGTATCGACTTTAACACCAATGGCGAAATCGTCAACTTTATGAAAGCCGATTCCGCAATGATGCACCTCACCACCTCCATCGACTTCTTCTTCAACGAAGAATCAATGAAAATTCTGAATCGACACATCGACAACTCCGATCATTTGGATTTTATTGATATTTCCGAAGACCAAGATTACGATATGGCCATCAGAAATATGCTCAGCGAAGACGAATATGTCAAATATTCCAACGATATGGCTATGGGAGCTCAAATGCGCAGATTGCCGCAGCCGCTTCAAGTCAAATTCCTATTCTCAAGAATCGACTTTGAATGGGACAAAGTCAATTCAGCCTTTATCTCTCAAAGAAAACTCCCATTGATTATCTGCAACAGCAAACAAGTCTATAAAAACATTCCCGGCCGCATTGTCATTGAGAAAAAGGGCTCTCGTAACCGCTTGTACATTTATTATGAATTTGACAAAGAATATTTCTTTTTCCAATTTGAAAACAACAGTATGTATGGCTATTCTTCCGTAAAGAAATTTAACGAAGAGATTATGAATGTAAAGGCCAAAAACAAGACGCTACGCGCCGAAAAAGGCAAACCGTCATTCACGTACAAGATTGGGAACAGAAATCAGCAGCGCAAATTCACGAAGAGATATTTTCCACCTTTAGAAGAGGAAGAAGAAAATAGCGAAGAATAAAGATAATTTTCAACAAAGAAACAATATTTAATTCAATTATTATGAATGCCATTACGATAGATCTCAACGAATATGAACACTCCGGAGAAGGTGCCAATGGTGACAGTTTCCACCACAAGACCAATCCGAACATTATGATTAAGCTGTACAATAAGACAGCTCCTTACGACATCATTGTCAACGAGTTGCAATTGTCGCATAAAGTTTATGAGTTGGGGATTCCAACACCAAAGCCCGGTGATTTCATCACCGATGGGAAAGGTCGTTACGGCATACGTTTTGAGCGAATCACGGAGAAAATATCTTTCTCTCGCGCGGTAGGCAACCATCCTGAAGAAACAGAAAAATACGCCCGCGAATTTGCCAGGATGTGCAAGGAACTGCACAACACGCATTTACCCAAATGGATGTTTCCCGACATCAAAGAAGTTGACCTTCAGATGTTGGAAGAAAGTCCCTATTTCACTCCTGAAGAAAAGATCAAAGTCGCTGAGTTTATTAGAAATTCCCCCGACGGAGACACGGCCATTCACGGAGACCTCCAGTTCAGCAATGCCATCACCGCCCACGGTAAGAACTACTTCATTGACCTCGGTGATTTTGCCTGCGGAAGTCCTCTTTTCGACCTCGGGATGGTACTGCTCACCTGCTGCTATGACGGAGGAGATTTTGTTCGCGAAGTCTTCCACATGGAACTGGATACTGCCAAAGAATTCTGGGTATATTTTGCCAAAGAATACTTTGGTGAAGACTCCGATTTGGTAGCATTAGACAAAATGCTTCGTCCATACGCAGGTTTGAAAAGTCTCATCATTGAACGCAATGCGGGAATGCATTTTCCCGAATTCCACGCATTATTGAACGATATTTAAGCCATCTTCTATGCGGCATCGACCAGCTCGATGGACTCGGCGCTATATTACAACCAATACGTTTCCAGCACCTTAAATTCCTTAGAGAAACAAGGGATTGTCAAGCAATACTCCAATGTTTCCCAACTTTTTGTTCCTATTCACAAACAGGAAGGAAACATTGCCCGATGGAAAAGTTATTGGACTTCGCAACGAATTGGCGAGACTCGCCTAAACATCAGTCGCGCGGCTCAAAAGATTACCACCAATGGGAAAAAGGCCAATTACGACCTCAGCAAAAATCCCACGATGCGCAAATTAGCCAACTTTCTCTGTCAAGCGATGACCGGACAGGTTGAAAACATCGCCACGGCCAACAATGCCAATTACACCATTAAAGATGACGGTAAAAACTATGTGGTAACACTCACGGCCAAGAAGACTGCTGTTCAAGGATTTTCAAAAATCACCCTTTGTTACCGCAAAAGCGACTGCGTCTTGGTGAAAATGGAAACCATTGAATTCAACAAAATGGTGAACAACTACGAATTAAAGAGTGTAAAGACAAACGGCAGTATCAGCAAGAGCGTATTTGAAAAGCAATAAGACAGAAAAATTTCATATAGGGCAAAAATAGCAATTGCCAATTCAAAAAAAAATTGTATTTTTGCATCGTCAAAATGAGACTGAACGCTGCATTCGTCTAGTGGTCCAGGACATCAGATTCTCAGTCTGAGGATCGAGGGTTCGAATCCCTCATGCAGTACCAGGGGTTCTTTTGAACCCCTTTTTATTGTATTTTTTGTGAGCTGCGAGGGGCGTTGTTTGGGTGGGGAAAATATGTGGTTTTGTGTTGGCATTTTTGGGGGTGTTCGGTGTTTGATTGATGAGCCAAACTTACACAAAAGTTTTGAGTTTCACGCCAACCGCCGAAAATTTAAACGCTATTTTTAATAATGACTGGGGTTAGGGGTGGTTGGTTTAATTTTGATGGATGATATTTTAACATGTGACACAGATTTTTGAAAACTCCCATGACAAGGATTAATAGTTTGGTTT
>JAZLHE010000022.1:0-48740 GCA_045616665.1 Bacteroidales bacterium
CATACTGGACAGGCTGGTCCACACCGCAATCAGGTTCGAATTGAAAGGGGACAGTTTAAGAAAAAAAGTGTAATTTTGCCGCCGATTTGAAGTGAACGGGTATCACCGTTTTGGGTGGGTGGATATTAACCGTTTTTTGCATCCTAAGGAAAAATTCAACTCAATAAAGCATGGAAAAAATGTTATTGGATATGAATTTAAAAAGAATGACTTGCGAGTTTATTGTCTCAAGCCGGCTTCAAATGTGGTGGTGGTGTTCGGCGGATATAAAAAGAACCAAAAAAAAGATGTAAAAAGACTGGAGAACATTGCTGAAGAGGTGAAGGATGAGATTATGGAATTGATTAAAGAAAAAATTGATGAATTATGATTACCAACGATGAATTATTAGAAACTCCCGAGTATTGGACCACTCGAATACAATTGGATTTATACTCACATTTGAATGATTATATGAATGCGAATGGTCTGAACAGGACTCAGTTAGCGCAAAAGTTTGGTGTGACCAAAGGTTATATAACACAGGTGCTGAATGGTGATTTTGACCATCGACTTTCCAAATTGGTGGAATTGTCGTTGGCTATAGGATTGATTCCCCAATTGGAGTTCGTGCCGAAATCTGATTTCTTTGAAGAGAAAACGAAGGTGTTTTCTGGTTTCTTGCCGATTGCTGCGATAGGAGGGCCTAAAACTATTTTGAAGTTCGGGAATGTTTATCGGCAGCAGCCGCAGCTCGGACTTTTTTGTAATGAAACAGATAATACTGACGATAAATTCAGTTTTGCATCATGAGCCAAATAATACCTTTCCGCATATTTAAGATAACCAACGACCCGATAGAACTTCATGCAGATCTCTACGATGAGCAATCTCCTATGGAGTTTGGCACGGAGTTTTCCTTTAATGGAGATTTGAAACAAAGAATCATTGGGTGTCGTTCCGTCTATATATACCGTCAAGGAACCACCATTCTTTCTTCCTTGACGGTATGTTGTTATTTTGAGGTGGAACCAATATACGTGAATGATAACCTTATGGATGGGAAGTTGGTTGTGGACAAAGATTTTTTGCGTTATCTCGCCACCCTCAGTGTGGGCACTGCCCGCGGCATACAACATGCCAAGACACAGGGCACAGTTATGAATGATTATGTGATTCCACCTGTAAACTTAATGGAGATAGATTTTCAGGAGTTAGAGTTGAAATGGGATAGGTAGTTGTGGAACTTTGCATGAGGTGTTTTATACGAATTTAATAAAGTTAAAAAACACATAAGAATTCTCTTCCTTTCAAAGTTTTAAATTCTGAGATTTACCATAAACTCTTAAGTGACAAGTTGAATGCAGACCTTGGCTATGTGTTTGAAAATGCAATGGCTCAAGTTTTACGGAGCAGTGGTAATGAACTGTTTTACAATACGTGGCCTACGGAAAGTGGAAAGCATAATTACGAGATTGACTTTTCGCTCAGCAGAGGGAATAAACTTTGTCCGATTGAGGTGAAATCTTCTGGATATGCTCGGCACGCATCATTGGATGCTTTTTGCGCGAAATACTCCGACCGAATTGGCGACAGATACCTTGTTTACACCAAAGATTTGCGAAAAGAACAACAAACGAAATTGTTGCCGATTTTTATGGCTTCTTTTTTGTAAAATATGAATATCACACGCACACTAAAAATAAAAATCAACATAATCAGTCATTATGCTCTCCCTCATCATTTGCACCTACAACTACGACAAGTACATCTACAACGTGCTGAAAAGCATTGCGGGGAAATGATTGCCCTCAAACTATTCTTACGTAAAAATATAAAACCCTAGCTCTACAAAATGTTTTTTTGTATTTTTGCAGTTCCGAAATACGCATTTCGGAACTGTGTATTTCCAAACATTGAAACTGCTATTGAAATATGAAATTCTACGATAGAGAAACGGAGATCGAACGTCTGACTAATATCCACAGCAAATCGTTCGATAACGCACAAATGACGTTTGTGGTCGGAAGACGAAGAATAGGGAAAACCATGCTGCTACTTAAGGCTTTGGGACAGGAAAACACACTCTACTTTTTCGTCGCACGAAAAGCGGAAGAACGATTGTGTGGAGATTTTGAACGTGAAATTGAGGAGAAACTGAAAGTGCCGGTTTTAGGCAGGTGCCGTTCCTTTGCCCAACTTTTTGAGTTTTTGATGAAACTGTCACAAACTCAGCAAGTGAACATTATTATTGATGAATTTCAGGAATTCTACAACATTAATTCGTCTATATATAGCGAAATACAGCACTATTGGGATCTGTATCACAATAACAGTCGGATGAACCTTCTGCTTTGCGGCTCCGTATTCTCGCTTATGTGTCGTATTTTTGAAAATCAGAAGGAACCGCTGTTCGGCCGCGCCACAGCTCAAATGCACGTCCATCCCTTCAAATTGGATGTCCTGCAACAAATTTTAGGTGATTTTAATCATAATTATCAGCCAGAAGATTTATTGGCGCTATATATTTTTACCGGGGGCGTGCCTAAATATATCCAGTTGTTGATGGACAATCAGGCCTACACCTTCGATGAAATGCTGGACTTCATTGTACGCGAGGATTCACCCTTCTTAAATGAAGGCAAAAACATGCTCATTGGAGAATTCGGGAAAGAATACGGCCTCTATTTTTCCATTCTCAGCAGCATTTCCGAAGGCAGAACCAGTCGTGGCGAAATAGAAGCCGAATTGAATCGCGAGATTGGCGGCTATCTTACTCGACTTGAAAAGGATTTCAATCTGATTCAGAAGACGATACCTATTTTCTCGCATTCTCTCACAAAAAATATGCGGTACCAAATTGCCGATAATTTTCTCTCATTTTGGTTTAGGTTTATCTATAAATATGATTCATTTCTGCAAATCGGGCAATACGAAAATCTGCGCAATCTCATAAAAAGAGATTACAAAACTTTCAGCGGACATTTCTTGGAGAAATACTTCCGACAACAACTGCAGGAGAGTGGCTCCTACACGAAAATAGGAGGTTTTTGGGATAGAAAAGGCACCACTGAGATAGACATCGTGGCGTTGAACGAACTCACAAAACATTTGTTATTTGCTGAAGTAAAGCGAACGGCCGAACATATCAAAATAAACGTTCTGAAAGAAAAGGCTTCCTCGCTTTTGGCTCAATTTCCACAATATGCAGATTATCAAATTGAGTACCAAGCACTTTCGTTGGAGGATCTGCCAGCGGGTGATGGTGCTTTTGCAAATTGAAAATTGCATTTTCGATTTGCAAAATCTAACCGTAAAAAATTGTCGATTATATCCTTCGGCATAAAAGCAAACCGCAATTTGGAAGTAGGAGACAGAATAAAGCCTTCCTTTCACGTGTGAAACGGATACCCAGGCACCAACAGCCACGCAAAAGAAAGCGCGGGCATAAGGAAACAACATCACGGATGCGCTGAATATGATGTGAGCGACAGACGAGAATAAGTTCCGGCGTTCCTAATCATGATTTCGCTTTCATTTTTTTTACATCATTCAAAAAAAATGATTATTTTTGCGCATCAAAAATTCAAGTGAAAATATGAACCCATTTGTTACGTCAGGATATGTGTCTCCGGAGTATTTCTGTGATCGCCAAAAGGAAACCGAACAGCTTTTGCGCGACATTCAGGGTAGGAGCCATACGGTAATCATCTCCCCGCGCCGTATGGGCAAAACGGGACTTATTCAACATTGTTTTCACCAGAAAATTATATGTGATAATTTTTATTCGATTTTTATTGACATCTACGCTACACTGTCTTTAGGTGATTTTATCTATGTGTTTGGCAATGAAATATGTAGGCAATTGCGTACGAAAAAGGCTTTGGATGTTTTTGTTCGTATTGTAAAATCCTTGAAACTGGATATCGGAATAGATGAAAAAGGCTTTTTGACGGCATCGTTTGGACTTGGCGAAATCCACGATGCAAATAAAACAATGGACGAGCTTTTCACCTATATTGCTAATGCCGACAAACCTTGCGTAATAGCGATTGATGAATTTCAGCAAATCAGTCGTTACCCGGAAAAGAATGTGGAAGCCTTGTTGAGAACGTACATTCAGCATTGCAATAACGCTACTTTTATTTTTGCGGGAAGTCAGCGGCAGTTGCTGCAGAATATGTTCGCATCAGCTGCTAAACCGTTTTACCATAGTGCCAATATCCTATCGCTGAAGCCAATCGAAAAGCGTACTTATACGCTATTCGTGCAAGAAAAGTTTTCACAAGTAGGTAAAAACATTTCGGAGGAACTCATAGCAAAAGTGTATGATTCTTTTGAGGGACACACTTGGTATATGCAGTCGGTGTTTTACCTGTTGTATTATATGTCGCAACCGGATTGCACGGATGAATTGATAGAGCAAGCCATCGAAAGGCGTATTATGGACAATGAAGACGTGTATGCGTCGCTTTTATATAGTTTGCCCGAAAAGCAACAAAAATTACTCAAGGCCATTGCCTCCGAAGGGAAAGCTGCTCAAATGCAGTCGGCTGCATTTATCAAAAAATACCATTTGGCATCGGCCAGTTCTGTACAGTCCGCTATGAACAAACTGCTTGATAAGGATTTAATCACGCAGGAATTGAACTATTACGCTGTCAACGACCGCTTTTTCGGTATGTGGTTGAGTCGGACAAGGTAGATAATCCCACACAACGCTGCATACTCGCTCATCCCCTGCCTACTCCCCGCGACAAGTGCATCTACAACGTGCAGTCGGTGTAAACTTTTCTGATAGCATTTATAGAAAATTTGCATTACTATTTCAAATTTTACAGGAATATTTGAATTTGTATTTCAAATTTTAGTATTTTTGCCAACTGAAACAAACGCATTATGATAGAACGAATTAGCCCACTTTCTATGAACTTATCGGGCAGTGTATTTCTTTTTGGAGCACGCCAAACAGGTAAAAGTACTTTCTTGGAACAACGTTTTTCCGAAGCAGTTTACATTGACTTGCTGGATAGCAGGCTCAAAAGGAGATTGCAAATGCAGCCTGAATTACTCTATGAAATGTTGGAGAATCATCCCGCAGGCACAACAATAATCATCGATGAAATACTGGAAATTCCTGAATTGCTCAACGAGGTGCATCGCCTGATTCAAAAGAAACAGTTTCGTTTTGTACTATGTGGAAGCAGCGCCCGAAAGATGAAGCGCAAAGGTACAAACACTCTTGGAGGTAGGGCAAGACCTTGCTATTTTTATCCTCTGGTCAGTGCGGAATTGCCTGACCTGGATATAAACAAGGCTCTCCTCTATGGCTTGCTTCCCCCACATTATTTAAGCAAACACCCTGAAGATATTCTGCCGGCCTACATCGATGTCTATCTCAAAGAAGAAATCAAAGAGGAAGCCATTGTGCGGCGATTGGACGGATTTCAACGTTTCTTGGAAGCGGCAGCTCTTACCAGTGGCGAAATTGTCAATTACAGCAATATCGCCAATGACTGCGGCGTAAAATCCAATACGGTCAAATCCTATTTCAATATTTTAGAAGACACCTTGCTTGGTTATATGATTCCGGCGTACACGAAAGTATTGAAACGCAAAGTTGTTCAAGCTCCAAAATTTTATTTCTTTGATGTGGGAGTTTATAATTATCTGCTCCACAGAACCGCCTTATCACCCGACACGCCCGAATATGGACATTGCTTCGAGCATTTTATCATACAGGAAATCCGTGCTTACTTGGGATACAACCACCATACCGCAACGATGAGCTACTGGCATACGTATGATGGAAAGGAGATAGATCTTGTTTTAGGTGATGCGGAGGTGGGTGTTGAGATTAAATCCTCGGAAGAAATCAAAACGAGACACCTTTCAAACTTCAAACCTTTCCGGGAAGAATTTCCTCAGTGCAGATGTATCCTGGTTTCACGCGATTCAATTTCCCGTCAAATGGGAAACATAGAAGTGCTCTACTACAAAGACTTTCTGAAAGCGCTGTGGATAGGTAAGATAATATAGGTTTGTCACTGCAAATCAAGTAGCAATTCACGATTGTTGTATAACAAATGTGAAAATTTTACACATATTTCATACGACAATTGTTTTTTAGTATTTTTGCAATTCGTTTAGCAAATGATATAATATATGTCCTATACTGAAAACATGCTAAAAAACATAACGGTTGAGCAATTGCAACGAATGCGTGAGTCGGAAGATCACGTAGAATTTAAGGCTGCTCGACGTAATTATCCTTTTGCAGGTGGAAATCATAAAGATGTTCGCGATCGAAGAAAATGCGTGTTGGGTTATGTTGTGGCATTGGCTAACAAGACCGCTCCTTCTTATTACGGGACAGATGCCTATCAAGTAAAACTCACCCTGACATCAGAAATAGAAAATCCAGCTCTTCATATTTATGCTTTGGAAGAGCAAGCCCGACGAGATGCGGATCATCAACTCAATGCTTTCCAACTTTTTGCATTATATTCCATAAGTAAAGGGGAAAAACCAAAAGTGGATGAGAAAATTCTTCAGCAGATGGAGTCAGAGGGACTCATAAAAACCAGAAAGAAGAGTGATAAAGTAAAATACGAAATGAATGCTGATTATTTATTGATAATCAGTAGGATATCGAAGTATGAAAGCAAAAGTAGTGAACAAGTAAGTGAACAAGTAAGTGAACAAGTAAAAATGCTTGTATTGGCATTGCGTAAAGAATCTTCTTCTGCGGTGTTAATGAGAGAGTTTCGTTTAAATTCTCGTCAATATTTTATGCGAAAATATTTAAATCCAGCTATCGAAGCAGGTTTTGTGGAATTAACGCAACCAGAGTCACCCAAAAGTCCCAAACAGAAATATCGTTTGTCAAAAAAAGGAATTGAATTACAAAAACTATTGTATGGAGAGGAAGTACGATAATGATTGAAAAAATAGAATGAATGTCTCCATTTCAAATTATAAAATTAGCATTTAATAATAAAAACAACAACCCAACCTTATGCTCACCCTTATCATTTGCACCTACAACCGCGACAAATTCATATATCAAACGCTGGAGCATATTGCGGCTAACCGATTTCCGGAAAACCAATACGAGATAGTATTGGTAAACAACAATAGTACGGATAACACCGAGTTGGAATGTCAGCGTTTCCAACAGCAGTTTCCCGAAATCCCAATGCGCTATTTTGTGGAAACAAAGCAGGGACTTTCACACGCTCGCAATAGAGGCATACAGGAAGCCCAAGGTGATGTTTTGGTCTTCTTGGATGATGACTCTTTTGTTAGAGCCGACTACTTGCAAAATTTATCGGAATACATTGCCGAGTATCCCGATATGATGGCCTTCGGTGGAAAGATAGAACCCTTGTTTGAAACAGGCGTCGCACCGGATTGGCTTTGCTCGTGGACCTATTCCTGGGTCTCTGCTATCGACAAAGGCGATAAGGTTTGCTTGTTCAAAGGAAAATCCTATCCCATAGGTGCCAATATGGGTTTTCGCAAAGAATGTATCCAACAGTGCGGTCTTTTCAATACGGAATTGGGAAGAACTGGAAAAAATATGTTGGCAGGGGAGGAAAAAGATCTGTTCAATGCCATCAAGGAATTAGGCATGAAAATATATTATTTCCCGGAATTGTTTGTGCAGCACGTCATCCCAGAGAAACGCACCACGAGTGAGTATGTTAAAAGGTTGGGCTACGGCATCGGTAAAAGCGAATATTTGAGGACTCGGCACAAATCCTTTTCCCAATACCTCAAGCGTCTCATTTCTGAAGCTATCAAGTGGGCCGCCACGCTCGTGCTGTGGCTGAAGTTCGCCGTCACGCTCCAGTTCGCCAAAGGCAACAAGCTCGTGCTCTTTCGCTGGAACGTGACGAAAGGACTGTTGGCAATTAACAATTAACAATTGACAATGTGAGGGGTGTTGCAAAACTCCCCCAAAAACAAAAAAAATCTCAATTTTTGGGGAAGTTTAGAATATTTATGCTACCTTTGCAGATGTAATTCGTATGACATAATTATGGAGAAACTCATTGGAAGAGAATATGAAAAATCGCTGTTGACCAGCTATTTACAAAGTGGTCAATCTGAATTTGTCGCCGTGTATGGTCGGCGTCGGGTAGGAAAAACTTTTCTTATCAAAAGCTTTTTCAAAAACAAATTTGATTTTTATGCGACTGGTATCGTCGAGGGTTCGCGTGAAGATGAATTAATGGCCTTCAATACGGCTTTGCAAGAATATGGATACGAAGGCACTTTCAGAACAACCTGGACAGACTGCTTTCAAGCTTTGAACGAATTACTGGCTTCAAAGAAAAAGAAAAGTCAGCCGTTGCTTGTTTTCATAGATGAGCTTCCCTGCTTCGATACGCAGCACTCTCACTTCATTCAAGCTTTGGATTTCTTTTGGAATTACTATGCAGCTAATTTTCCGAATCTGAAATTTATCGTTTGTGGGTCCGCCACTTCTTGGATGATACGGAATATCGTTAACAGTCACGGTGGATTGCACAATCGTTTGACCCATAGCATACATCTGCATCCGTTTGATTTGAGACAAACCGAATTATATGCCAAACATCATCAAACTTGCTGGTCTCAATTTGATATTGTACAAATGTATATGGCCATCGGTGGCGTGCCCTATTATTGGAGCAAACTGGATTTTCAAGACAGTGTCCCGAACAATATCGACCGTCTGTTTTTTGCTGCAGATGCAGAACTCGCCGATGAATATTCCCGTTTGTTTGCTTCTTTGTTTAAGAATCCTAACGCCTATATCGAAGTGATCAAACTTCTTTGCAATAAAAAATCGGGATTGTCGAGGAATGAGATTTCTGATGCGTTGGGAATTCCTTCCAGCGGGACATTGACAAAGATATTGGAAGATTTGGAGTATTGTGATTTTATTGTTGGCCGCACAAATGGAAAGAAACAAAGCAATAAAATCTTTCAGTTGAGCGATTTTTACACGTTGTTCTACAATACCTTTTGCGGAAGGAAAATTTCCGATAAGCATTTTTGGGCACACAAGATAGGAACTCCAAAGATCAATACGTTTCAAGGATTGGCCTACGAGCGAATCTGCATGCAGCATACAGACCAAATTTTGGCAGCCCTACACTTGGATCATATTCATACCGAAATTTTCTCCTGGCGAAGTAAGGAAAGCGAACCGGCTTCGCAAATAGATATGATCATAGACAGAGCCGATAATCTGGTAACGATTTGTGAAATAAAATTTTCCAAAGCTGAATATACTCTTTCCAAAGCCGAATACCAAAAAATCATTACGCGTGCCGAAAATTATCGTGTTGAATCAAAAACGAGAAAAGGTTGGCAGATATCAATGATAACAACATTTGGACTAAACAACAATACCTATTCTGACATTTCTCGGTTTAATGTCACTTTGGCTGATCTTTTCAAACAAACTTTATGACATTCATATCTCAAGCGCCTCGTCTCCGAAGCCGTGAAGTGGGCCGCCACGCTCGTGCTGTGGCTGAAGTTCTCCGTTACACTTCAGTTCGCCAAAGGCAACAAGCTCGTGCTCTTCCGCTGGAACGTGACGAAAGGACTGGTGGGAATGGACAATTGACAATTTACAATGGACAATGGACAATTGACAATTTACAATTTACAATGAACGATTGAGGTTCCTATCCGCAACCAAAACCCGCCCGAAAACGCCGGTTTTGGTTGGGGATTTTTAATATTGTCAACCAAAAGTACCATAAAAATATGGGTTTTGGTTGCGGATTTTTGAAAATTCCCCCTTATGCCGCTATGCGAGATGAGTTTTCGGAGCTTTATAATGCCTTATTTTCCAATGCGGACCATATCAATATTGTCAGGGCGTAACAGCAAAAAGGAAGGGCTGACGAGAACTGAAATTGCGCAAATGACCAAGGGGTTGGTCAACACTTTTGTAACCACCTACGGGATTCTTCCCAACAAGCACTCCGGCATTGCGCATTCCGAAATCAAAATGGACGACCTGTTTGACAATGTACGATGAACAATGAAAGGCGTGCGAGATTTATTTGTAGAACGCACAATGTCGCGTATGTAACAGTTCGCAATAGTCATTCTGCATATCTTGTGGCAGGAAGGAATCGGAGATGTTTGCCTGTTTCATAACCCACTCCTTTCCAAATCCACAGGTCCCAATTCGGCACCGAACATTGCCAATATCTGATTTACTTTGTCCATGCGAAGTGTCGGCTTCCCTTGTTCCAAGTCTCGGACAAAGCGCAGTCCGACTCCGGATTTTTCGGAAAGTTCTCTTTGGGTCAGGTGGTACACTTTACGTTTTTGTTTTACGAATTGTGAAAGTTTACTATTAGTCATTTTATATTATTTCGGGTATATTGTTCTTGTAATATCAATAAATTATATCTATTCGGGTATAAAATTGATATGTGATTTATTTTTATACCTTTTCGGGTGCAAAAATAATAAAAAATATCAAGATGAGAGCGGAATCTGTAAAAACAATTGACAATGAACAATTGACAATGGTTGGGGCGCATCGTTGTTCTGTTCTCTGTTCTAAAGACATTACTCTTTCTCCAATAGTAGAAGGATTTCCTTGGCTTTGGAATCGCAAGCCTCCAAAGATTGGTCCCAATGTCCAGCTTGAACATACTGTGCTTTGAGGATTCTCATTCCGCGTTGTTGGAAATTTTCCACGATCTCATTCATAGTGTACCTGTAGTCTGCTATGACGTATTCGGAAGACAGCATCCCATCTTGTTCAAATTGTTCTTTACGATAAACCAAATGGTTTTCTTCATCTAATAGGAAAAAATCAGGGTTAAATATGTTCCCTGTTTTTTGCATGATGTTGGAAGCGGGCAATTTGAGGAGCGTATCGGGATGTTTGCGTACATTGTTGCGTTGGGTGGCCAAAGATTTTGTGAGTTCCATATTCATAACGGAAACGACAGCCTTTCCTCCTTTTCTCAATTTGGAAGCTACCACATCCATAATTTGTTTATTGTCCTTGTCGTTTCTGTAGGAACCAATAACATCATATAAGCAAAGAACAACGTCAAACAGGCAATGATAAGGACGTTTCCGACAATCGCGCTCATCAAAGCGTATATTTGACAAAGCAGTCTTTGATAGTTGTTTTTCCGCTTCTTTACGAGCAAACTCAAGCAGTTTGGTGCCGTTGTCAACGCCATAAACGATATAGCCTCTTTGGGCAAATTCAATAGCGTGCCGTCCCTGTCCGCAACCGATGTCAAGAATTTTCATATTGGGTTTGAGAGAAAGATTCTTTTCGATAAAATCCACTTCGGGGCGGGTGTGTCGAGTCCAGGGATGTTCGCTCATCTCCATTCTGTTGTAAGCATCCAAAAGCTGGGATTGAGAAAAATTCAACATACTTTCAAAATGCTTTGTATCAAGCACCATATCTTGAGAACGGAACGTAAAGGCAAGCCATTCATAGCCATCTTGCAGGGCACCTAACCGTTCAACGTAAATTGGATTATAGGAATGCTCTTCCTGAATAGGGAAGAATTTGGAATCTATCTGAGAACAATGTTCGGAAATTTGTAAATGAGCACCTTTGGCAAAGGAGATGTCTTCACTTAAAGCAGAAATAATATCGATGTTTTCTTCAATGACGGAGGGTACTACTTCTCGCCAAGTGGCTGATTCTAAAGCTTTAATGGTTAATGCGTTTGCAGTGGCTAATCCCCAGGCAAAATAATTCGAAAATCCCCACGCGGATTGCAGTAGGCGGGTGCCAATGCCTCTACTACGATAGAGGTGGTGGACAACCAATTGTGTTACCCACGTGCAGGTCTCGCCATTGTGTAAAGTTTTTTTTAGAAAAAAGGCGTGTCCCAAAAGCGTGTCTCCATTATAACATAAGGAGACAAACATATTGGGATTGTTCTTGTGCTTAATGTATCCGCTTTTGGGGTAAACAATGCGTTGGCCTTTGGAATGTTGCCTGTCTTTGCCATTATAAATCCCATAATTGTTCCGGTATAATTCGTAACAGGCATCTATTTGTTCTTCCGATAGTGAAGCGCATCGTCTCGTTATGTAGATTGGATGGTATGATTTTCTTCCCATAGATCACGGCTCAAATTCTTTATGCGTCTAATGTCTTTTACAATGTGCAGGAAACATTAATTTCTTAGCTGCAAAAATAAAAAAAAAATCCTATCTTTGCAATTTCTATTTGTAAAATTGTATTATTATGAATCATAATCCGTTACAACCTAAACCCTGGTGGAAGCAGGCGCTTCCCTACGTGGCTGCCATTGCCATTTTCATTGTTTTTGCCCTTATCTATTGCGCGCCCATCTTGGATGGGAAAATCGTGCAAGCGGGCGATACCAAAAATTGGGAGGGAATGTATCAACAAAACAAAGTCTTTCACGAAACGACAGGGGAGTACTCTTGGTGGTCAGGGTCTATGTTTTCTGGTATGCCTGCCTATCAAATTGGAGGTGGAAAGTATGAGGGAGGATATTGGATAAAACCGTTTTCTGTTTTAACACGTCTTGGTTTTACAGGCACCCTTGCGCTATTGATTGGTTATTTCCTCGGCTTTTTTATTCTGCTCAAGGCATTTAAAGTAGAAACCAAACTTTCCGTTATCGGCTCGTTGGCGATTGCGATGTCGTCCTATTTCTTTCTGATTATCCCGGCAGGACACGTGACCAAAGCAGCTACGATTGGCTTGATGGCTCCGGTGATAGCCGGTTTCTATCTCATATTCCAGAAAAAGTATGGCTGGGGCATTCTTCTTACGATGGTATATACCTGTTTGGGTTTTATGCAACATCCGCAAATGTCGTACTACATCTGTATGCTCATCGGTGTGCTTTTCTTAGCAGAGCTTTATACCCATATTAAGGAAAAACGTTTCTTGGATCTCGGTATCGGTATTCTTTTATTTGCAGCTGCTATGGGCCTTGGCTTGGGTACGGGCTATGCCAAATATAAATCCAATACCGAATATGTGAAAGAAACCATGCGCGGCGGGCATTCGGAATTGGTTAAGGATTCGGACAAAACCAACAAGACTTCCGGTCTGGATTTGGATTACGCAACGGCTTGGAGTTACGGCATCAAGGAGAGTATGACCTTTATGATTCCGGGCTTTATGGGGAACAGCTCAAATTATAACGCAGGAACCAATTCGGAAACCTATAAAACCCTGGTAAGTAATGGCGTTTCACGTCGTGATTCGGAGAATTTCTGCAAAAATGTGCCTGCTTATTGGGGCGACCAGCCTTTTACTGCCGGTCCGGTCTATATGGGGGCTATTGTGTGCTTCCTTTTCGTTTTAGGTCTTTGTATTGTGAAAGGTCCTTACAAATGGGCTTTGTTGGCGGCTACCCTGTTCTCGGTTCTGCTCTCTTGGGGGCACAATTTTATGCCACTCACCAATTTGTTCTTTGATTATTTCCCGATGTACAACAAGTTCAGGGCGGTTTCGTCCATCCTTATCGTGGCGGAAATCACGATGCCGTTGCTGGGTTTCCTGGCCATCAAGGAAATAATGGACAAAAAAGTCGATAAGAAGAAAGTTACGCGCAGCATTTATATTTCTGCGGGTATAACAGCAGGTATCTGTTTGATTTTTGCTGTTTTCGGTAAGTTAATGTTTAATTTCTCTTCCGTAAATGATGAAGAGATTTTCAAGCAACTCCCGGAATGGCTTAACGGCGCCATCGTTGCCGATCGTATGAAAATGCTGCAGGGCGACGCCTTCCGCTCTTTCATTTTCATCGCTTTGGGTGCTGGACTGTTGTGGTTCTATGCCAACGAAAAAATTAAAACCGGCTGGTTCATTGGGATACTTTCCGTCCTGATATTATGCGATATGTGGCCTGTTGATAAACGCTATTTCAACAACGACAACTTCGTTTCTGAAAAACAAGACAAGAATTATTTCAAGAAGATGCCATACGAAGAAGAATTGCTGGCAATGGAAACCGATCCGAATTACCGTGTATTGAATCTTACGACCAATACGTTTAACGAATCCAGAACATCTTACTACTTCAAATCCATTGGTGGTTACCACGCGGCCAAATTGCGCCGTTATCAGGATTTGATAGATCAGCATATTTCAAAAATGAATATGTCCGTGCTGAATATGCTGAACACGAAATATTTCTTCGTTCCCGGGCAGGATGGTCAAGTGCAGGTGCAACGCAATCCCGATGCGATGGGCAATGCCTGGTATATTGATTCTTTGTTTGTCGTCAATACACCAAATGAGGAATGTGATGCCCTGAATGCCATCAATTTGCGCAATTCTGCGGTGACAGATGTCAAGTTCAAGAATTTTGCCGAGGGTTTTGTGCCTCATCACGATTCAACAGCCACTATAAAGCTGACGGATTATGCGCCCAATAGGGTAGAGTATGACTGTTCGGCTGCGGAAGCAGGAACGGTAGTCTTTTCTGAAATTTACTATCCGTACGGATGGAAGGCCTTTATCGACGACAAGCCTGTTGAGCATTTCCGCGCCAATTACACCTTGCGCGCATTGAATGTGCCGGCCGGACAGCATCATATTCGTTTTGTTTTTGATCCTGACAGTGTGAAAGAGGGAGCCAAAGTGAATGTCGCTTGCTACATTATTATGTATTTGACAATCTTTGGCTTTGCGGGATGGGGAATTTATAGAAGTGTAAAAAGAAGAAAAGAAACTTCCAAATAGATTATCTTCATTGACAAATTTATTGAAAGAAAATTAGTTGAACGACGATTTTTAATATTAATCTTGATTCAGTAATGATTCTTTGAGAGATTTTCCTATTGGGGTAAGTCTGTATTTTTGTGTGGGGCTATTAGGTGAATCTGGTTGCGTAAGTTCAATTAAGTTCAGTTTGATAGCTTTCTGCAAGATATTTTGCTTAAAATATTTTGTATCCCTAAGTCCTAATGATTGCATCAGATCATTTTTAGACATTTCTCCTTCCAGTAATAGCATCATCTGCTTGACGGTGAAGTTTAAGTCAGAAGCGTTGTGGGTTACTGGTGGGGTTACTGGTGGGGTTGCAATAATTTCTGTATAATCTTCCTTATAGGGAAATGATATTTCTATGAAGTTTTTGCTAATATGAAAAATACTTTTATCGTATGCTGATAATATTCTTCCCATACCTGTCCCTAAGTGTTCTACCAACTTCATATCACGGAAGATTCTCATAAGTTCTCTGTTTCTCGGCATTGAACGGCCATTAAAGAAATCTTCTTCTGATAATCCATCAACTAAACCTCCGTATGAGACAATGCTGAGGTGGTCGGAATAAATTTCCACGACAGGAGATACCTCACGAGTGTAATCATTGTGCACAACGGCATTGATGAGAGCTTCTCGAAGAGCTCGCGAATCTATCATTTTTCGTTCTTGACGTTGTGCGGCTCCAGAAACGGATGTAAAAGTTTTATTTTCAATATCAAGCTTATCTAAAATTTTTTGAGTGGCTTTCAAAATTGAGCAGTAACCATATTCTTCATTCTCTATTAATTCGTTTTTGTTTGTTCCTGCAAATTTGGCAACTTTAAAAGAGACACTATTCTCGTCGGCTAATAGATATCCGATGTAGTTTATTTCTCCATTTGGCGTAAATAAGTCTAAATTTCTCAAAAAAGAATCATTGACAGTTAATCCCTTTTCTTCATAATATATCTTTAATTGAGCAAATTTGTGCTCAACCAAACGTGGGGAAGGGATGTTACGAAGAGAATTGCGTGTGCGAGAGGCAAATAACCGGTCAATCATGCTTGGTTCCATTTGCTTTACGCTACTGCCAACTCGTAAATAACAACCTATTGGTGACATTCCGTATTTCTTAAGGTAATAAGGCTTTTCCGAACCTGCACTTACTCGAATATGGACAATATGTTTGTCGTCGATTTCTTCAACGTAAACTTCAAATAATCCTAAGCAAGATGGAAGAATATTTGTTCGAATACGATCTGCGATAGTCAACTGTATTTGGTCTGCATCCAGTATGCCGACAACTTTGCCATTGTCATCGACACCAATAAGGACATCGCCTCCTTTTGTGTTTAAAAAGGCAACAATTTCTTTCTCTAACTTGTCAGTCAACTCTCGTTTAAGTTCGGTTGTGTCGGATTCAATCATTTTTAGGAATGCTAAAAACAAAATTTTTCAAGGCAAAAATAACACTTTTATTTTGAATAATATTGCATTTATATGTATTTTTGCAATCTAAAATTAATTTATATCTATGAAAGTTATCATTGTCGGAACAGCATATCCTTACCGTGGCGGCCTCGCTACCTTCAACGAGCGTCTTGCCACTGAGTTTGCCAGTCAGGGACACGAGGTGGAAATGATTACCTTTACCCTCCAATATCCCGGGTTCCTGTTCCCCGGGAAAACACAATTCAGCAACGACCCGGCACCTGAACACCTGAAGATTGTTCGCCGCATAAACTCCTGCAATCCGTTCAACTGGCTGAAAGTGGGTCGCGAAATCGCAAAAAAAAATGCTGACCTCGTTATTTTTGCTTATTGGATGTCTTTTATGGCTCCTTGTCTGGGAACCATCGCGCGCAAAGTGCGCAAAAGTGCCCACTCGAAAGTTGTTGCATTGGTACACAATATGATACCTCACGAGCCGAATATCCTTGATAAAATTTTTCCACCTTATTTTGTCAATTCAGTCGATGCGTTTGTTGCTTTGTCCAAGTCAGTGGTGGATGATATTGATAAGTTTGACAAGCGCCATTGCCCCAAGACGTTTGCTCCGCACCCCATTTACGATCATTACGGAGAAAAAATGTCACGGGAAGTAGCACTTCAACAGTTGAACCTGTCTGAGGATTTTCGTTATGTGCTTTTCTTTGGTTTTATACGTTCTTATAAAGGCTTAGACTTGTTGTTTCAAGCTTTTGCTGAAGAAACAATTAGAACTGCAAAGGTTAAATTGATTGTGGCGGGTGAATTTTATGAAAACGAGCAGCATTATCAGGATATGATAGATGAACTTGGTATTCGCGATCAACTGGTCCTTCGTACAGATTTTATTTCAAATGAACAGGTGAAATTTTATTTTAGTGCTGCTGATATCATTGCCCAACCCTATAAAACGGCCACGCAGAGTGGGGTGACTCAAATCGCTTTCCATTTTGAAAAACCAATGTTGGTAACCAATGTGGGTGGTTTGGCGGAAATCGTTCCAGACGGTAAAATCGGTTATGTGGTGGAAACCCATCCGAAAGACATTGCAGTTGCTCTTACGGATTTCTTTGCTAATAATAGAAAAGAATCATTTGAAAGCCAGATCAAGGAAGAAAAGAAAAAATATGCTTGGAGTCGTATGACGGAAGCCATAGAAAAATTGCTTTAGACAAGATGAACTTTAGCAGTTCGCATAGACTTTATGCTATTTGTCCCACTCGAAAGTGTATGCGGTGAGGTGCGTCCGGTTGACGGGAATATAGTTGAACTTAAATCCCAAGTCTGTGCTGATGGCAAAATGGTCCGTGACCAGTGCCTTATATGAAAGGCCGTTGAGAGAACCCAACGTTACACCCAGACTGTGCGTGTAATCTTTCTGTCCGTAACTCAGAACGCTAAATCCTAAAAAGAAACTTAGCAGACAAATGGTAATTTTTCTAGTCATATATTATTTGGTGTTTGTATGTTTAAAATAAGCTATCGTCTTTTCCAGGCCCTCTCTTAACTGGATGCTTGGTTCCCAATCAAGTAGTTCTTTCGCTTTGCCGATAACCGGTTGTCGCTGCTGCGGGTCGTCCTGCACTGCCGCTTCGTGAATGATGCGAGAATGGCTGCCGCATAGCTCCACCACCATTTCCGCCAATCGCTGGATGGTAAATTCATGGGGATTGCCCAAGTTGATGGGTCCCGTGATGTTGTCGCTACTCTCCATCATTTTAATGAAGCCGTCAATCATGTCGTCGCAATAGCAGAAACTGCGGGTTTGGGTGCCGCTACCGTAGATGGTGATGTCCTTGTCTTGCAGTGCCTGCATGATGAAGTTGGAGATGACGCGTCCGTCGTTGGGAAGCATCCGTGGTCCGTAGGTGTTGAAAATCCGCACCACCTTGATATCCACCTTGTTTTGGCGGTGGTAGTCGAAAAACAGCGTTTCGGCACAGCGCTTTCCCTCGTCATAACACGACCTGATGCCGATGGGGTTGACGTTGCCCCAATAATTTTCGGGTTGCGGATGGATGGTGGGATCGCCATAGACCTCACTGGTGGATGCTTGTAAGATGGTGGCCCCCGTTTTGCTGGCTAATTCAAGCATATTGACGGCTCCCATTACGGAGGTGTTGATGGTCTTGATCGGGTCGTACTGGTAATGCACGGGCGAGGCAGGACAGGCGAGATTGTAGATTTGATCCACTTCCAAGTCAATGGGTTCGCAAATGTCGTGGCGGATGGCTTCAAAGTAGGGATTGCTCATCAAATGCACAATGTTTTTCTTACTTCCCGTAAAGTAATTGTCCAGGCAAATGACTTCGTTTCCTTCGGTCAATAATCTCTCGCAAAGATGCGAACCTAAAAATCCGGCGCCTCCCGTTACCAATATTTTCTTCATTATTCCAATTTTTTGCAAAGATATAAAAAAAGGCGACCCGAAGGCCGCCTTTGCGAATCTATTGAGAAAGATTATTTCTTAATCAATTTTTGAGTTGAAACGCCTTCTTCACCAGTCAAACGGATGAAGTAAACGCCGTCGGC
Source organism: Bacteroidales bacterium (assembly GCA_045616665.1). Classification (GTDB taxonomy): domain Bacteria; phylum Bacteroidota; class Bacteroidia; order Bacteroidales; family WCHB1-69; genus RUG11690. The sequence continues at coordinate 18,734 of JAZLHE010000022.1, forward strand.
ATAGTTGGCAACATTCAAAGTGAATGTGTTGTTTTGAACTGCTTGAGCAAAGATAACCTGACCTAAGTAGTTCAAGATCTCAACTTTCTGGGCTTTTTGTGAAGTGGCTACGGTCACAACTTCAGTAGCAGGATTTGGATATACGCTGAAAGCGATAGCGTTGTCAATGTCGGCAATAGAAGTACCTGGTTGTGCACATTCTGATGGTTCAGAAACCTGACCGTTTTCGCAAGTGGTTTGTACTTGGTAGCAAGCACTGGGATCATAGTTGTCAACAATGTATTCAGCATCTTCGATATCGGTTGCAATAGGAGTACCGTCTTCCAAAACAGTGTAAGTGAGGTCTGGAGCTACGCAAATACCGTGAATCAACCAGTCACCGTCCAAACCTTCTTGTAACAAAGTGGTCCATCCACCATTGAAGTACATAACGTTACCACGACCTTCGTTAGTAGTGTTACAATGTGCGGCTGATTCATTAGAACCTGAATAAGTGAACTGGTAACCAATCCATAAGTTTTGGTTGCCGTTGATTTCCAATGGAGTAGTAAGATCAATGTCTTTCCAAGCGCCAAGAGTAATGTCATCTTCAGCAATAACTTGTTCGTAAACCGGGTAGTCAGAAGCAGGACCAAATTCGTCAGAAGCAGAATTAGCATTACCCCCTACCCAAATACGGATGGTATAAGAACAATAAGCGGGGTCGCCATTGAAGAAAATACCAATTTTGGTCAAAGTACAGCCATTGTAAGCGATCAAGTCGCTTGGAGTGAACAGGTGGTAGCATCCCCAGTCACCGCTTGTACCAGTAGTAACGGCATTATAGTATTGTTCGTTTCCGGCTTGAGACATTGTGCCTCCTTCAATATTATCCCAATGCAAAATCATATTGATGTCATCAATTTCGTAAGTAACATTGGTTGGCATAATGGCACAAGGAGCAACAGACATTAGGATATCGTATTCGTTTTCACCCCCGCTGAAGTTCAAACCATCGGTATAAGGATCGTAACCGGCAGCTTCAGCTGTGATGGTGTAGTAGTCGGCAACAATGTTGTCAATGCGGTAAGAACCGTCAACTTCAGAAACGGTAGAAGCGGTAAATCCACTTTCAGAAGAAATGTTGATAGTGGCACCGGCAATGGCAGCACCAGTGGTAGCGTCGGTTACATAACCGTACATATTTGCGAATACAGGTACTTCAATTTTAATGTTGTCAACGCCAAGTGGAGTTTCAGAACCGCTCAAAGAGTCGTTGGTCCATAAGAAATAGATACGTTTAACCATACCTTCATTGCCTTCGGCAGGAATCAGGTAGTTGGCTTTCTTGATAGTGGTTTCACCTTGGAGTCTGCCCAATTGAGTCAAACCTGCGGGTGCATAATGTGTTTCGTTAACGTCAACAAAATTCGGATGTTCTTCATTTCTGTCGAAATTGGTAACGGCGGTAGCATTGCCAATGAATACTTCACCGAAGTCAAAATCAACTTCACCATAACATTTCCAATCGAATGACAAGAGGTAACCATAAACACCTTCTTCAACTTCTGAGAACAAGATATCTCTGTATGCCCAAACGGTGCTGTAACGAGAAGTGGAAAACTCACCAACTGGAGTTAAGTACACATTGCTTTGTCCGTCTTTGGTAATGGCTAAACCTTTACCGCTTGGAGAACCTGGAATGCTCAGATATTTAAAGAAGTTGGGTTGGCCATTGTTAACCAATACCCAGTTGGCACGATCTTGATCGTTGTCTTCAAATGTTTGGTTATAAGGAAGAGTGGCAGGAGTAGTGGTGGTCCAGAAATCCAAAACTTCACTCCATTCGCTGTTTTCTTCTTCACTGCAGTTTGCGCGAACGGCAAATTGATAATGGGTGTTGGCAGTTAAACCTGAGAGAGCAACTTCGTTGTCTGTAACGGCTACTGGAGTGGCACTTTCAATATTCAAAGGAGCAACGCCATAAACATATTCCCAAGATTCTTCTTCGTCGCCAGGAGTCCAAATAATGTTGGCTGTGGTTTCTGCGGTAGATTCGGCTTTAACTTCAACTGGAGCTGGGCAAGTGGGAACAGGTTTAACCTGGAAATTATCAATGTACAAGTAAGCTTGGCGTTCTGATTTGTAATGGATAGCCACGTATTTTACGTTAGCTGGAACTTCAATGTTACGATAAAGCTGCCAATCTGTGTTGCCTTCGTTAACAATGTCTTCTTCCCAAGTGAAGCTGCTCAACAGTTTGTCGGTAGTTGAATAACCAACAGCGAAAGTTTCGTCTTTTAATGCAGAAGAGTTGGCGTAATTGAATCTTACCATCATAGGAACTTCTGAATTCAATTCAGGAGAGATGAGGTATTGATCATAAATACGTTGATTGTTGAATTTGGCAGATGAAAAACGGAAGGATTGGTTGCCTTCGTAAGCATAGTTGTTTGAGTTTACCAAGTTGTTCTGAGGATCAGCTTCATTCAACTTGAATGCAGACCAGCAATATTCAGTGGCGTTAGGAGCCAAAATAGTACCTTCTTCAGATTCAAATCCTTGAGTGAAAGGAACGGTTACGATTGAACAGTCGTAAGAATTACCGATAACAACGATGGTTTTGCTGATGGTAGTGTCTGCAAATGTTCCGGTCGTATCGGTATAATTGTTGGCTATTACAACAGTGCCATTGTCTGAAGTGGCTGTGGCAGGATTGTATTGGACATACAAGGTGCCGCCTGCGGCAGGAATGTTGGCAGTAGAACCGAAGGTGATACCGTCGGCAGAAACTTGGAAGTTTTCACTTGCGGTGGCAACGGTGTTGGCATTCAAGTTACGACCTTCAATAGCGATTTCATAAACGTCAGGATCTCCAACGTAGGAGAAGAATGTCATAGTGTCTTCTGCATTGATGGTCAATCTTGGATCTGCAAAAGTGTTGAATTTAATATTCTTTACACAAATAGCCTGGTTGTTTGGGAAACCGGCACCGGCGGGAGCTACAAATTGGAAACAGAACTTGATACCGTCTTGTCCAATGTATTCATCCATATTGAAAGAAACATGCATATATGAATTATAACCTGACCAGCTTCCGCCATAAATAGCTGCATAATCCATTGAATTCCAGATAGAAGTGTAAGAGGTGCCATTATCCGTACTCTTCAAAATAGAGAACATTGCGTCACCGCTAAGGATTTCGTCTCTTTGAAGGTTTGTAGTGAAATCGAAAGAGAAATCGGCGGCATTAGCGTTTGTCAAATCAAATGTTGGGGTAAAGAGTTTTTCATCTTGGTCGTTGTCGTCATCACCGCGCACAAGGGTTTCGCCACCGCCATAAAGATACCAATGGGAATACTGGTTGGTATCGGTGATAGACTGACTCCAGCAGTTTCCCGGGAATTCGTCATCTGAGAAAGTTTCATACCAAGAAAGAGTCTGATGTTGACTGCAATCCACAGCGATAGCTGTCAATGGGAGGGTCTTAGCCTCGGCACCAGTTGAAGTCAAAGAAACAGTAGTTTCATAATAGCCTACTACTGTAGGAGCGAATTTTACATAAATAAGAGAGGTAACAATGCCATTATTATCAGGAGTAAATGTCAATGAATTGCCAAAGCCTTCGATACTATCTGTAGAAATTGAAAATGGAGTGCCTTCAGGTAAAGAAACCACCAAATCCTCATCCAAAGCCGCAGCAATGCATGAGAAGGTCTTGTTTGCAAAAGTTGTGCCTAGTTGTTTGGTTGGGAATGTAAGGGATGTGGAACCACAAACAATCAAAGGATCGGCAATAGGCAATACCTGAACATCATCCACATGAATATAAAACATATCGGTAACATTGAAGTGACGGAATGCGATATAAACCTGCTGACCGACGTATTGAGTCAACAAAGCACTTTTCTGCTTCCATGCGCCTTGTTCACGTGTTCCTCCATTGGCATCCAAAGTTTCTTCAAACAACAGGGTGTAAGAAGCAATATCTTGAGGATCTGCGGAAGTACTCACATAAACACCATAATGTTCTTCAGGATAACTGGCATCTTGCGCCGCAACCCAGAATGTAAGGAGAGCAGCGGCTGAAATGTTAAGACGGGGAGTAATCAACCAGTTGTCCGGGTTCAATGGACCATCAGTGTTGTCATAAGATTGTGAAGTTGCCGCACCGGCACTACCGTTATGGCCACCGCCTTCACCAATCAAGCTTGTCGATGCCACCCAATTAACGCCATCACCATCGGCATCAATCAATGTCCAAGTTGTTGGAATTCCACTGTCAAAGTTTTCATCCAACAACAGGCTCTGAGCCTTGCCAACCATTACCAAGGCCAGCAGAAGCGTCATCATTGTGAAAAGTTTTTTCATAGTAATTAAATTTGGTTAATAATAAATGTTGTCTATCTTACTATTCTAATTTTAAATTTGGCTGCAAAGATACAAAAAATACTTTCTTCAACTATTACTTGTTGATAAATTTTGTTAAATGTGCAAAAGTAAATTACCGTATGGCATCGCCTCTTGATTCAATAATTTGATAGCCAATGGATTGCATTGACTCTTTCAATTGGTTGAGGTATTCGGCAGATTCTAATCCGGAAGATAGTTTGTTGTCGTAAATCATATATTTCTGTCGCACGCTTTGCGGAGACAGATTGGGCATAATGACATTGGCACCGGCGAGGATGCCTTTTTCGCGTCCGTCGGTGGCAATGGTGCCTAATGCGGTCGTGGCGGGCAGGAGGATTTTGGGCAGCAGCAAGCGAATAATGGCAAGCAGGTAAAGGGTCAGTTCAACGGTGCCGCCCGGCTGTTGGGCAAAAGGCGTGTCGTGGTGGGGAATAAAAGGGCCGATGCCTACCATTGCGGGTTGGAAATCCGCCATAAACATCAGGTCTTCCACAATGTTTTCCGTGGTTTGAAAGGGCGAACCGACCATAAATCCGGTCCCGGTCTGGTAACCGATGGCTTTCAGCGACCGCAAACAGTCCATTCGCCTGGCGTGCGACATCTCCGCGGGATGCAGCCGGGCATAATGCGCCGCATTGGCGGTTTCGTGACGCAATAAATAACGGTCTGCGCCCGCCTGAAAATACCGAAGGTAACTCTCGTGCGATTTTTCGCCTATCGACAAGGTTACCGCGCAATCGGGAAAACGTTGCTTGATTTCCCTGATGAGTGCAACGATCTTGTCATCCGTAAAGCTGAGGTCTTCGCCGCCTTGAAGAACAAAAGTCCTGAACCCCAATTGGTATCCCGAATCACAACATTCCAGAATTTCCTCTTGCGTCAACCGATAACGAGTGGCTTTTTGGTTGCTTCGCCGAATGCCGCAGTAAAGGCAGTCGTTCCGGCAACAGTTGGAAATCTCTATCAGTCCACGCACAAAAATGTCGTGTCCGTAATATTGATGTCTGGTTTCCCTTGCCTTCTGAAATAAATATTCGGCCAATTCTTCGTTTCGCCCATCAATCAGCAGCGTCAGTTCGTCCCGGTCTAAGCGGTGATTTTGAGATAGTTTGTCAATCAGTTTTTTCATATAAGTAATTGTATATATAAAATGCAAAGATACAAAACTATTTGGAATTGTCGTGGCGTGCCGCGTCTCTACATTAGCGGAAAAACCTTTCTTTGGGTTATAAAGAAAGTAACGGAAAAGAAAATTATTCACATTAATAAAGAATCTCCATACAAGACCTGAACGGGATAATTCCGATAGATTTTGCAACGCAAAAATAAAGATAAATCTCCGATTTTCTGAAAAATCCTGCTAAATCCCTTTGGAATTTTTTGTTCTGATGTCTTTTTAAATGCATATAAGTAGAGAAAAATAATAGTTGATGAAAAATTATTTTGTTGATATTGTGACAGATATGGGATGTGATTGAAAAAAATATGCGTAGTATGTAATTTGTATTGAAAAAAATCCTATTTTTGCAGTCCCAAATTCAAAGAAGGGGGTACGTTATTTGAAAGGGTAAAAATCCAAGGCCGATGTAGCTCAGTTGGTAGAGCAGCTGATTTGTAATCAGCTGGTCGGCGGTTCGAATCCGTCTATCGGCTCTTTGGGAGGGTACCAGAGCGGTCAAATGGGGCAGACTGTAAATCTGTTGGCTAAGCCTTCGGAGGTTCGAATCCTCCCCCTCCCACATCCTTCGCGGAAGTAGCTCATTTGGCAGAGCGACAGCCTTCCAAGCTGTAGGTAGCGGGTTCGAGACCCGTCTTCCGCTCCACTTTCGCAAAAAAGCAAGACGACCATCGGTCGTCTTTTTTTGTTTTTAAACAATGCCGGTAAATGTTTGTGCCGGCTTGTCCAAAAGAAGTTTGAATTAATAATAAAAAACGCGGGATGGTTTTCGAAAAGCATCCGCCGTCCCTTAATTAAATAGCCAGAAATCTTATTTTGCAATATTGATCTTCTTTGTAGAAATACCGTCTTCAGTATAAATTTTCATCAAATACATTCCAGAAGCCAATGTGCTGACATTCAACTTGGCTTGCGTTCCGTTGCAACGCTGTTCGGCTACTTTTTGTCCGGCCATCGTGAAGATTTCCACGTGATTGATATTGGCCGTGGTGACAATGTTCAGCGATTGATAAGCCGGGTTGGGATAAACGAGCGTGGTGCTTTCCACCGTGCTGATGCCGGTCGTGATTTGGTAGTTGGCAACGGCAACCTCGCTGTTCTGCATACCCTCCTTGTAAGCAATGGCTTTTACCGTGGTGCTGTTGGTCAAAACGATGGGAGTGGTGTACGGCGTGGACATTTCGCTCGGTTCAGATCCGTTTAAAGTGTAATAAATGGCAGCGTCTTCCGTGGCGCATGAAATGGCGAGTTCCACTTGATTTTCGTAGGTGCCTGCGGCAGGAGTGAAGCTTGGTGTAGCTACTTGTTCACTTTGGGTCAATTCGATGTCGGTATTGGCACGTGGGAAGATCTGAAAATCGGTGCCGCTGTTGTTGGAATAAATGCTGACAAAACCCACGACGTTGGCTTCTGCACCGGCTTCAATGGTCATATCCAAAGTCTTGAAATTGCTGCGGCATACCATCGTTTCACCATTCTGAACGATTTCCATATTGCTGGCAGTTCCAGTGGCAAATTCACCTCCTTCTGTAAAGTTGACGGATTCTAAACGAACCAGACGAGATTCGTATTGTTCATATTCATTAACGATGTCTTCAATCGTGGCTGCCATAGGAGCAACGGTTCCTGTGTTTTCTGTCGATTCAGCCAAGTCGCGGCTCGGTATCATCTCGCGAAGTCCATTGTATAAGGTGCAAGTGCCCACTACACCGCCGCTGATGACGTCGCCTTCATTGTAAGTGGTAGTGATAACATTTTGGTTGTCATAAATCAGCAGACCGCCGGTTTCATCTTGGATGTATAGGTTGCTGCCGTTTTCATAAACGAAAGTGACATCGCCCGTGATTTTATAAACGGTAGTGTTGGTTGATGTATTAGCTGCTTTGAAGGCGGCAATGTTGGCCACTTCAACGGGGAAGTTGTAAGTGGCGGTGGTGACATTGCTGGCGGTCATTCCTTCTTTCCAGGCCTTGGCCTTGACGGTGGTAGTGCTGGAAATCGTGAATGGATCCGTATAGAGGGTGGAGTTTTCATCGGGAGTGCTTCCATCTAAGGTATATCTGATTTCAGCATCTTCGGTGGCGCAAGTCATTGAAACTTCAACCTCGTCAAGGAACAAACCGCTGTTAGGCGCGATGACGGGTGCTTCCACCACATCGGCAACGATGCCGGGAACGCCAAATACAACCACGCTGTCAATATACAGTCGGCTTGTACTGGTTGGTGCTGTGGATGGCAAGCTGACGGCAAACTTTAAGCGTACAAAGTTGAAATCGCCGGTTTCACTTACATTATATCTATAATTGCGAGCATTTGATGTTAAAGTGATAAGAGAGTCGCCAACGAAGGTGTTGCCACCATCGGTGGAATAGGAAACGGTAACATTTAGTCCGTTGGTGTTCTTGGCACTGAAAGTAACGTAGGTTACGTTGCGGATATCGAAATTGGTGGTGGTGTATCCCGGCATTTCGGAAGCATTAGTGTACCAACGCATTTGAAGGGATTGATCTCCGCAGATAGGATCGGTTTCGCTTGGAGTCCCGTAAACAGTCGCCCATTGTTGACCTTCAGGACCAGTATAGGCAGGTTCTGGATTGTTGTAAACGGTTGAAGCCGCAAATCCTTCCGATGCTTCAAATCCGACACGGTAAACGATGGTGTCAATGTCTGGAACAACAGGTTCTGAAACTGTGTATGTGGCGGTAGCCATTTCGCTGTTTTCCCAATCTTCAGCCATGGCGATAGCGTTAAATGTATAAGTTCCTACCACATTCAATGTGACGGGTTCCATATAAATGTCAGATTCGGTAGTGGGTTCGCTGCCATCTGTCGTGTAGTAAATGATGGCATTTTCTATTTCACAGCTCATCGTGACTTCAATCAAGGTATCGATAGTTCCGTTGGCGGGAGTGAAAACGGGAGTCGGCACTTGTGCGGTGGCGGTCAGTGTGACAAAGGCCTCCATTTCTCCACTCGTGATGCTGATGATGCCATCGGCAGGTTCGGTGCCGTCGAAAGTAACGGTGACGATGGTGTTGCCGGCATCGGCAGGAATGGTGTCGTTTGAAAGGACGAAATGGTCGTCATCCACGGTCAGGATGATGTCTTCGGTCAGGAATGCACCGCTAATGGTGATTTCGCCTGTCAATGCGTCAGATGAAAATTCCAATTCCGCAGGTGTAACGCCAAGTACGGCTTCGTGGGCAATAATGTATTCGGCTTCGGCAATTTCGCTGTCGTACCATTCTTCGCTATTCATAAAGGCCTTGGCCATGACGGTGGCGTCTGTGGTCAAAGTGAAAGGTTCTTCATACAGCAATGAGGCGTCTGTGGGTTCTTCACCGTCGAGGGTGTAGCGGATTTCAGCACCTTCGGTCTCACAGCTGATGCTCACGACCACGCTGTCGGCGTAAGTTCCCGAAACAGGAGTGATAACCGGTGTGGCCGCGGTGGGGATAGGTTCTTCGTAACTCAAATCTGAATTGTAACGGGGATAAATCTGGATTGAATTATTGTATTTGGCAACAAAACCGGTGACATCGGTTACGGTTCCAGCGTCTAAAGTGGTGTCAATACTGAAACGATTGTACAGCGTTAAGTTGTTCTCACCTTGAGAGAAAGTGGTGCTTGAACCAGTAAATCCGTCGGCAAAAGTAACCTCTTCAATGGTGACCAATTTTGCGTCATAGTCGTTGTAATTGGCCAATATGTCAGCGATGGTCACTATGGTAGGTTCAATCGACCCAATGTTGGAAGACGAATTGTTTGGATTGGCCAATGGAATCAATTCCACTTGGTTGTTATATTTTGTATAGGTACCGATAATACCTCCACTGATGATGTCACCTTCTGTATAGGTGTTTGTGATAACGGCAGAATTCAAATTTTCAAATACCAACAGGCCGCCGGTGGCGTCTTGAACGTAGGTGTAATATTGATTGCTTCCACCTTTAAAAACGAAAGTCAAATCTCCCGTAATTTTGTATGGGGTGCTGTTGGTGCTGCTGCTGGCCGCTTTGAAGGCCGCGATATTGGCAACTTCAACAGGGAAAGTGTAGGTGGCGGTGGCAACGTAACTATAGTCGGTATTTACATAAGCAACTGCTTTTAGGGTTGTGGTTGTTGCAATTGTGATAGGGCCATCGTATGTGATGCCATTTTCTATAGGGTCGGTTCCATCTGTAGTATAAAGGATGGTCGCACCTTGAGTTGAACAGGTGATGTTGATTTCTTGTGATTCAAAGTAGGTGCCGGCGGCTAATGAAAAAACGGGTTTCTCTACAAGAGCCTCTTCAATTTCTTCGTATCTGTAAATAGTGACGGGTTCAATAACAGAACTGCTTGGACCATAGCAGGAAAAAAGGTTGTTGTTGGTGTTGTAGCGCATTCTGGTTTGATTACCTTCCGTATTTGCAGTATTATGGGCGATAATGGTGATGCTGTCATTACCAAAAATGGATATTTCCCAGTCGGCAGAACCGTTTGTTGGCAGAGTTGAGGCGGTTCTTAGGTAGTTGCTACCTCCCGGAGCAAACAAATAGCCCCCATTGGCATCAAAGTCATAAATGTGAAAGGTGCCGGTGTTGTCGCCATTTTGGAGTACAAATGCCTGTACTGTTCCGACAAAAATGGCTTCATCCCCTATTTTTGTGATGGCGGCCTGAGCGCGGTTGTTGCTGTTTTGAGTGGTACTGATTGCAAAATCATAGTTCGCAGCGGCAATAATGATGGTGTCTCCGGCGGTGAGGGTGGTGTTGTGTGTCACTTTCTTCCAACCTTTTGTGGCAAAAACATTGCCGACGACTAAAAACAAGGCAAGCGTCAGCATAATCAGGTTTCTCAAAGTAGAAATTTTTTTCATATACTTATTGTTTTGTTATTGTTGATATCTTTTTTTAAAATATTGATAATCAATGCATACTCGTACAAATATTTTTATGTGTAGCGTTCTGCAAAACTACAAATAATAAGTTTTGGGACGTGTTAATGGCAAAGAAAGTTATCAATATTTATCAACAAATCAAGATTTACCCCCATCGCGAATGCCTAAAAGTTTCTGAAACTTAGTCGGTAACAAAAGTGTTCGCTTAAAATTCGGACTTTTAAGTTCCACGAATTCAACTTTCACAGATTAAAGATCACTTTCTGCAAAAATGGTGGATTTATCAAAATAATATTGTATATTTGCAAACTTTATATATATTGTTGTAAAATGGCAAAGAAAATTAAAGTTAAATCAGAAGTGAAACAGTTTGATGGTAAGATTGAAGAACTTATCATTCAAGCTCTTATGGAGAAACAGGGAGTCAATATCGTCAGCATAAATTTGAAGAAGATCAATCACGTTTTCTTCGACTATTTCATAGTTTGCAGCGGCAATTCGAAGCCCCACGTGGAAACCTTGTGCGATTTCGTGCAGGAAACCACCAAACGCCACGCCAATATCCTCCCGACACACGTGGAAGGAACGATGAACGGCGAATGGATCCTGCTGGACTATTTCAATGTCGTGGTCCACATCTTTCAGCCGGAAGCACGCGAATACTACAACATCGAGCAACTGTATAATGATGCTGAAATTACCAATTACTAATCACGAGAAAAATGTCCGTAAATAATAAACAGAAGAGTCAAGGCAAATCGCCTTTTTCAACGCCAAAAAGCGGCAATAACAAGCCGAAGTTCACGTTGACCTACATCTACTTGCTTATCGGCTTTGCTCTGGTGGCCTATTGGCTCTATTCTTCCGGTTCAAACGCTTCCGAAATCGATAATAACAAGTTCAGCAAAATGGTGGTGGCTAAAGATATTGATAAGCTTGAATATGTGAAAAAGGATGAGCGTGTAAATATTTATCTGAAGGAAGATGCCGTCAAAACCAAGAGCGATTATGAGGATTTTCGTAAACAGAATAATCTGAAAGGTCCCCATTATTTTATTGTAACAACTGATTATCAGGTGTTTAATGAAAATTTGCGTACGCTGAAGGAGCGCGCCATCAACAATGCCATGGCTAATGACAGCACGTTGGTTCGTGCGGATTTGGAGCAGGAATACGAGATTTCAACCACCGAGGACAACAGCCGCAGTTGGGGTTTGGATTTCCTTATCTGGGGTTTGCCCTTAATCTTGATATTCTTGATTTTTATGTTTTCAATGCGTTCTATGCGCGGTGGTCCCGGTGGCGGCGGCCTGTTCAATATCGGAAAGTCTAAGGCCCAGCTTTTTGATGAAAAGTCACAACTGAATATTTCGTTTAAGGATGTGGCCGGCTTGGAAGGAGCCAAGTATGAAATTGAGGAGATTGTCGATTTCTTGAAAAATCCCGATAAATATACGGTCCTGGGCGGACAAATTCCAAAAGGCGCATTGCTGGTAGGTCCTCCGGGAACCGGTAAGACCTTGTTGGCCAAGGCAGTGGCAGGCGAGGCAAAAGTGCCGTTCTTCTCGCTCTCCGGTTCCGATTTCGTGGAAATGTTCGTCGGCGTGGGTGCGTCTCGTGTGCGAGACCTGTTTAAGACGGCAAAGGAAAAGGCGCCTTGCATCATTTTCATCGACGAAATTGACGCTATCGGTCGTGCCCGTGGCAAAAATGTGATGAATGGAGCCAATGATGAACGTGAAAGTACCTTGAACCAGTTACTTACGGAGATGGATGGATTCTCCAGCAATGCGGGCGTTATCATCTTGGCGGCTACCAATAGGGTGGATGTACTCGACCGTGCCTTGCTGCGTGCCGGTCGTTTCGATCGTCAAATCCATATCGAATTGCCAAACCTTAAGGAAAGAAAGGAAATCTTCGAAGTCCACGTGCGAAAATTGAAGCTGAATCCTGACGTGGATTTGGATTTCTTCGCCAAACAGACGCCGGGTTTCTCTGGTGCCGATATCGCCAATGTGTGTAACGAGGCCGCTCTGATTGCCGCCCGTAACAATAAAAAGAATGTGGGCAAAGAGGAATTTCTCGCTGCCATTGACCGTATCATCGGCGGCTTGGAAAAACGGGGCAGCATCATTTCTCCGCAGGAAAAAAAGGTGATCGCCTATCACGAAGCCGGTCACGCTACCGTGAGCTGGCTCTTGGAACACGCTTCTCCACTGGTCAAGGTGACGATCGTGCCTCGCGGCAAATCGCTCGGTGCCGCCTGGTACTTGCCGGAAGAACGCCAAATTACAACCTATAGCCAGATGTTTGACGAAATGACGGCTACTTTGGGCGGTCGTGCGGCCGAGGAGGTCTTCTTCGGCGAAGTTTCCACCGGTGCCCTCAATGATCTGGAACGCGTCTCCAAACAGGCCTACGCGATGGTGGTTTATTATGGCCTGAACCAAAAAATCGGCAATATCAGCTATTACGATTCTACCGGTCAGTCTGATTATAATTTTACCAAGCCCTATAGCGAAAAAACTGCCCAGGATATTGACGAGGAAGTTCACGCCATGATCGAAAAATCATACGCCAAGGCAAAGGAAATTTTGCAGGGAAATAAGGATAAATTGGCCCAATTGGCCGAACAACTCCTGAATCGTGAGGTAATCTTCGCGGAAGACCTGGAAAAGATTTTTGGCAAAAGACCTTTCGGAAATCAAGAAAATGATGATAAAACAACTGAAAACGATGCCGGGAAAACGATAAAATCGGATACCCCCGACGAGAAATCAGGTGAGGAAAAATAATGTGGTTTTAAACTATTCGACAAAATAGTTCTCAATATTTATAATGATGGAAAATAATATGCTCAGTACCGAAAGCGACCTTACAACATCAAAGGAAGCTATGCGAAAGGAAATCAGGCACGCCCTTAGCAATAAGGGAGTCAATCGTTTTCCGGATTTGGACTTGTCTGTCGATTTTAATACGCAAAGTACAGACTTGATGCGCGATTTTGTGGTGCAGTTTCGTGCCCTGGGTGGAAAATATCTTCCTTGTCCCAAAGATCAGTTCGCTGATTTTATGGTGAAACTGCTGAAAAGTCAGAATTATCCGGTGCTTTTGAATACCAAGCCGCAGCTTTCCAATATGTTGAGAACCAACAATATAAATTTTGTTGAAACGATAGATGTGAGTATGCCTGCCGATGCGGCTATCATTTTTTGCGATACGATGATTGCCAGTAACTGCAGTTTCGTGTTCTCTCCGAAAAATTCTTTGTTCCCTTCGGTGAAGACCTTGGCTGCGAATCTGATCGTTGTGGCCTCGGCGAACAACATCGTGCCGGATCTGAAGACGGCCTTGGATGTACAAATGAAGAAAAATGAGGGGAATTTGTATGGTATGAGCGAGATGATTACGCCAACGCCTTTAGATGTTCGAGACGGCAAAGAAATCTGTTCTCCGCTCAATCCAAGGTATATTCTGGTTTTGGTAATGTAACACTAATCCTTGAAAATGACGGATAAGTTTAAGAATTTGTTGGTGCGTACGGCTTCAGGTGCCGTTTTCGTGGTTTTGGTCGTGGGATCGTTTTTTGTCCCGGCGGTTTTTCAGTATTTGCTTTTTTTATTTTTTGCCGAAGTCGCAACGTGGGAATATTGCCATATTTGCAATCAAAACGGTCTCCAATTGAACACGCCGATGTGCTTATGCAACACGTGGATTATTCTGACATTTGGCTTTTTTGAATGGGCATTTGAGACATTTTGGATTGTGATTGCCTTGAGTATGATATTGTTGCCTATTATTGAGCTTTTCAGGAAGTCAGAAAAACCTTTTACAAATATAGCTCATAACTTCTTACCCATTTTTTGGATTGCGCTTCCGTTTTCATTGGCAAGTCTGGTGACTCGAATAGTGGATATGGGACCGGCGGTTTTGTCAATTTTTATCTTGATTTGGGCATCCGACACTTTTGCCTACTGCGGAGGATCTCTTTTCGGGAAACATAAATTGTTTGAGCGTATTTCTCCCAAAAAAACGTGGGAAGGCATTATCGTCGGTGCGATTTGTACTTGCGCATTGGCTGCTGGTCTGTCATTTATCCCATATTTTTCTTTGGCTCTGAATACTGATGTTGCAGCTCATTCCATAGCGGATATTGTCATTTGGATAGGTTTTGCCTTGCTGATTGTAGTTTTCGGCACTTTCGGCGACCTGGTTGAGTCAATGTTCAAGCGCTCATACAATATCAAGGATTCTGGCAAGATTATGCCTGGCCACGGTGGCGCTTTGGACCGTTTCGACTCTTTCCTTTTTGCGATGCCGATAAGCGTGCTTTATTTTATTTTGTTGACGCTGATCTAGAAAATTTCGTTTAAGAATTTTGTTGATGTTTTGTGACCAATGTGGGAGGTAGGTGACGTCATTTCACCATCCAATATCCTTCCTAAAACTTAGATTACTGATCACAGATTACTGGTCATTTGTTTTCTCCGAGACCAGGTTCCGTGCAGGATGATTGTGCCTATCCCTCGACCTCGAAGAGGTCGCATCTCCATAACCATAGATTAGCGCCAGCGTAATCTGGGACATGTCGAAAGCGTACGCATCTCGGCATCTCGGAGAGATGCCACATCAACGACGATGCACAATATGTAATGTGCAATGGGGATTCCGCTGTGCTCTCTCAGGTCGCTTGCGGAATGGCAGACGCCGGTAGGGGAAACCAGATGGGAGACGGTGCGGGGAGGTATGCCGACATCTGGTTGTTGCACGGACTGTGAACGAGTGGCGGCTGACATTAGCGTGCGAAGGCACTTGCGTTAAAAAATGCCGGAAACAGATGTCGATAGTAGAGACGTGGCGTGCCGCGTCTCTACTATCGACGTTGATGATATAGAAATAACTGTAAATTCTCAGTTCTCAAATTTCAATTCAGTTCACGGCGTACAGTTCACTGGCACTATTTCAGTCCGCTGCGTTTTAATAAGGCATCAACCTGGGGCTCGCGGCCACGGAAGTTGACAAACATCTTCATTGCATCCTGACTTCCACCACGACTTAAGATGCAGTCGTAGAATTTCTTGGCGGTTTCTTTGTTGAAAATGCCAGTCTCTTCAAATAATGAATAGGCATCGGCATCCAATACTTCAGACCATTTGTAACTGTAATATCCTGCGGCATATCCGCCTGCGAAAATATGCGAAAATGAAGTGCTCATACAGCTTTCATCTACTGGAGGGAAAAAGTCAGAGATGGCCATGGCTTCTTTCTCAACGTCCTTAATGGATTTGTTGATACCTTCCTTGTCGTGCCAGGTCATATCCAAGAGGGCGTATGAAATTTGACGACAAGACAAATATCCGGCTTGGAAATTTTCCATTTCCTTTACTTTCTTGACTAATTCTTCAGGAATGACCTTTCCGGTCTTGTAATGTTTGGCAAAAGATTGTAAAAACTTCAGGTCTGAAGCCCAGTTCTCGTTCATTTGTGACGGAAGTTCAACGAAATCTCTTGGGACACTGGTGCCCGAAAGACTTTGATAAGTGACATTGGACAGCATTCCGTGCAAAGAATGACCAAATTCGTGCATAAAGGTTGTCAGTTCATCGTAAGTCAATAAAGACGGATTCTTGCTGGTGGCCGGCGTGAAATTCATCACCAATGATACCAATGGAATGACATTTTCTCCTTTTTCTGTCTTGTATTGGTCTCTGAAAGAGGTCATCCAGGCTCCGCCTTTCTTGTTGTCTCTCGGGAAGAAGTCCAAGTATAAGATGGCAATGACTTTCTTGTCTCGTAAAACATCGTAGGCCTTGACGTCTTTTTGATAAACTTGAATCTTTTTGTTTTCTTTGAATTGCAAGCCATATAATTCTGTGGCCAATCCAAATACGCCATCAATGACATTCTCCAACTTGAAGTAGTTTTTCAATTCGGATTCGTCAAATTTGAACATTTTGGCTTTCTGTTTTTCAGAATAATATGAAATGTCCCAACGCTGCAATTCATCCTTTAATCCAGCATTCTGGGCAAATTCCTGCAAGGACTTTATTTCCTGTTCTGCGGCTTTGCGTGAAGGATCTGCCAGGGTCTTGAGCAATTTATAGACGTGTTCTTTGTCCTTGGCCATTCTTTCTGTCAAAACGTACGAAGCATAATCGCTAAATCCTAACAAATTGGCAATCTTGTGGCGTGTGGCTACGATTTCTTCTACGATTTTGGTGTTGTCAAACTTGTCTTGATAGCATTTTGAACTCGACCTGATGAAAAATTCGTGGCGTAATTCACGGTCGTCGGCATATTTCATAATGGCAAGATAACTTGGCATAGACAGGTCAAAAAGCCATCCTTTCATACCTTTGCTTTCGGCTTTGGCAGCGGCAATGTCAAGTTCACTTTGAGGAATGCCTGCCAAAAGGGCTTTGTCGGTAATGTTTTTGCTGAAATCGTTGGTGGCAGCCAAGACGTTTTCGCTAAAGGTAAGCGTGAGTTTGGTAAGGGTTAGGGTCAGTTGTTGATATATTTTCTTGTCTTCGGGACTTAATTTGGCACCATTGTTGATGAAATTGCGATAGGTCTTTTCCGTCAACATAACTTCTTCAGGCTTCAGATTGCTACGCTTCTCATAGACCATATTGACCTTCTTGAATAATTGGTCGTTGAGCGTGATGCTGTTTTCGTATCTGGTGAGTAACGGCTGAATTTCTTGAGATAATTTTTGTAATTCTGGTGAAGTGTTGCAATACAATAAGTTAAAGAATATGCCGGAAATGCGGTTGAGCATTTGCCCCGAACGGTCCAAGGCCGCAATGGTATTTTCAAAAGTGGGTTCTTCTTTGTTTTCGATGATTCTGGCAATATCTTGTTGAGCCAGCAAAATGGCGTATTTGAAAGCCGGTTCATAGTGCTTGGTCTCAATTTGGTTAAATGGAGGAGTCTGATAAGGCGTTTTCCACTCCTGAACAAGTGGATTCCCTTTTACTTCGGCGGCCATTTTCTCAATTCTTTCACTTATTTTTTTGCTGTCCATTTTAATGATTTTTTCCTCTTTAGAACTTTTTAATGTGACTTTTTCTTGTCCGTAAGCATTGGCAATCAGGCAAATCGCCAATAAAATGACTGATAATTTTTTCATTATTGATTAATTTGTTATTTGATTTTTTCAATCGTGCAGGCAGCAACGCAGGCAACGCCTTCTCCTTGTCCAATAAATCCTAATTTTTCATTGGTTTTGGCCTTGATTGCCAATTGAGAGGGCTTGATTTGCATTACTTTGGACAATGTGCGCACCATTTCATCGTGGAAAGGGGCCATCTTGGGCTTTTCAATGATAATCGTGGTGTCCATATTATGAATTTGCCAGCCTTCTTGGTGAAGCAGTTCCACCACGCGTGCCAACAAAATCTTGCTGTCAATATTTTTATATTGCTGATCAGTATCGGGAAAATGACTGCCGATGTCGCTTAAGCCGGCGGCGCCTAAGAGTGCGTCGCAGATGGCGTGAATGAGTGCGTCTCCGTCGGAATGGGCAACGCAGCCTTTTTCAAATGGAATACGAACGCCACCCAATATCAAGGGACGTCCTTCTTCCAAACGATGCGAATCGTAACCAAAACCGATGTTTACCATAAGATTAGAAGTCTCTGATAGGCTTGTCCTGCCTTTTGATTTCGTCTTTCTGGAATGATTTCAAATCGAAGGAAAGGGTAAAACGCAAAGTGTGTTCCAACGGATGGTGTTGGGCGCTAATCGCAAATAAGTAGGATACGTCAATTTGGAAAATGTTGTAGTGAATACCTGCCCCTACGGTGATATATTTACGATTTCCTTTGTATTTGCTTTCAAAGAACCCACCTGTTCTGACAAATAATAAATTATTGTAAGAATATTCTAAACCGAAAGACCAGGCAATTTCATACAATTCTTCCATAAATCCGGCAGGCGCGTCGTAGAAAGATTGGAAAATACCTTGGGCTGCAGAAACTTTATTGCTTCTGCCCGCTACGATGTAGCGTTCGTGCGTGGCCGTGTCAAAAGCGTATTTTGGAGGAGTGGGAACCAATAATTTGCTCATTTCTCCTAAAATGGCCAAGGAATTGTATTTGTCGAAGTCCATCGTATAACTCAAGCCGATTTTCAGGTTGGCGGGCAAAAAGTCGCGGGCGTCGGGAGAAGCGTTGGAAGAGTAGGTCATCTTGTTGCCCATATTGGAAATGTTGATGCCTAAGCGAACCGTGCTGTTTTCCAATCCCTTGGTCCTGAAATCCTGCTCATAACACATTGACAGGTCGGCGGCACCGGCTAAACCAGGCTTGCCGCTGGAACTGTACATATCGTAACTGGCCGTGATGTTGGAGTAAATAAAACGCGGCGTGATGGCCATCGAAAATACATCCGACAATTTACGGGCGTAGGTGAAGTCGATGGCAAATTCGTTAGGTCTTGGATTGGCATATACTTGCCCGTATTCATCCGTGAAATCAATGGTTCCTAAATGGAAATAACGCAAAGAAAAGGCAATGGCGTCCATATCTGTAATCTTCCAATAGGTCCCAAGATACGCCAGACTGATACCTAAAGACTTGCTTAAACTCGTCAACCACGGACTGTAGGAAAACGAGATGCCGAATTTGCTTTTGCTGAAAACGTATTTGGACGGATTGTGGTGCTGTGAGTTCGCATCGGGGGAACTGCAACTGCCAATATCACCCATTCCGGCAGCACGTGCGTCGGGAGCAATCAGCAAAAATGGCACCGCCGTGGTAATCGGATTGAAATATTTTTCCATTTTTTGCGATTCCGATAATTTTGAGGTTTGCTGTCCAATCGGATTGTATGGATTTTGTGCGTAACTTATTGATATAATAGTGAATACGGAAATCAGTGCCAATAAAATCTTCTTCATTTTTTTTCGTTTAGATTAATATAAAAATGTATAACGAACATTAAACAAAAATATTTTACAAAAGTACAACTTTTTCTATTTTCTCCGCCATTTTTCCTTCCGATGTACGAACTTTTATTTTATAGATGTATGTTCCCTTGCCAATCTTGTCTCCAAAATCGTCGCGTCCGTTCCAGTAAATCGGTTCGCTGCGGGTGCCCTCCAAGAATTGACTGGTGCTGATGGTCTTGATTAATTTTCCGCTGATGGTGATGATTTGTATGAGAATGTCAAGGCTTTCTCCCGGATGATTATGCTCGAAATAAAAGGCAGTATTGGTGGTGAACGGATTCGGATAGTTCAAGACGTGGTCCAGGACCAGTCCTTCTTCGTTGGCCACGACAAATTCCAATTCTTTTTCAGATACATTATTCAAGATGTCCCAAGCCCGAATTTTGATTTTGTGGTTTCCCTTGCTCAAATCTCTCAACTGATATTTTACAACACCTTGATTGGAACTGTCCTGTACTGCTTCGTAGTAGTCGTTGAGAATGATTTGGGCATCGTTGGCTCCGTCTAAGATGGCAACCAAGTCGTGGCCTATGCCGTTGCCAGTGGTGTTGATTCCCAAATCATCACGCAATTTGATATACAAGACGGGGTCGGCATTGGTGATGCCTTTATTCACAAAATGCTCGTCGTTGAGATAAAGCTCGATTTGCGGACCTTCTTCATCTGCGTAGGCGTGGTTGCTGTTGCCTCCTATGATGAATTGGCTGAAATAGCCGGCAGCATCAGTTTGACTGCTTCGGGCATAATAGCTGAATTTCCCGTTGCCGTATGAGTAGTTGATGTCTTTGGGAATGATGAATTTTAATTCGAAATGTCCGTTTTTAATGGTGTTGTTTCCTCTGAACAAAACGCTTTTTTGGACTTCAAAATCCGCGGCGATACTCTCGTCGGGGTCATTGGCCAGAGTACGCTTGATTTCTTTCTTGTCGAACATCGTGGTAAACAGATTCCCGTTGAAATCGCTGAGTGTATTGCCTTCTCCATCGGTAATCCGTCCTTTGACAATCACTTCCGAAAGGGCTTTGAGAGAATCGGTCACCATATTGGCGGCTTGACCGTTGATGGAGTCGGTTACGACTTTGTATTTGGGTAGTGCCAAGGGCATTGACGGGTCACCCAATACGATGAACATCGAAATGGCGTCGTTGTTGCCGCCATAGTCGTTCTTGGCTTTCATATTGATTTCGCCGATGGTGCGTGGATGTCCGTCAACCGGGGTGAATAGCGAGGCAAAGACTTTCTTGGCATAACTGGCGTTGGAACCGCCGTAGGCAACGCGCGATGTGGTCAGTAGGGCACTGGCACCGCCGTCGGTATTGAAGTAGCAGGCCTCGCCAGGCGAAACAGACGGACGGTCGTACCAGGCAAAATCGCACGACAAGGTCATCATTACGGGAAGATTGTAGGTGTTTGACCATTTGTTGATGTCGGAAAATTCAACGATGCGCTCGTGGGCCAGACCGTCTTTGCCGCTGTGTCCCACGTAGGTAAAAAACAAGGAACCACGGTCCATACGGTCGTTGATGGCAGTCGTCACTTCAGGGAAACGTTGCCCTCCGGAGTTGGATACCTGGGGATAGGCATCGCAATAGATTTTGTCAAGGTTGATGGTCTTATTCCCGCTTTGAACGATGTCGGAACATTGCTCCGCCGTGTTGAAATGTTCGTTGAGGTTGCCGTCATCCGCGACAAAACAAATGACATTCCGCCAATCTGCCAGGTTGGATGTTTTGTTGGAATGGCTGGAAACAATATCGTATTCCTTGGTGTAGTTTGTACTTTTTTGTACTGCCAGGTTGGCTTGTGCCGCCGTTGAACAAGGGAAACGCCCAACGGCAATGTCCAACATTCCGTGAGAGTATGCCCCTTCTCCGTCGTCCAAAATGCCGAAAAAGTCGTCGTTGGCCCGAAACGTGCCTTCCGTGATGTTGGTGCCGGCAGGACGCTGGTAGTTGGGAACGAACAATGATGTCCCCGAACCCCGACCTCTGTAATCATAGCTGGGACGACCAAATAATAATAGGTATTTGGGATAAACCCCTGCCGATTTTTCGTAGATCATTTTCATATAGTCTCGAATCGCCGCCGGATCTAAGGAACCTGACGAAAATTCGTTATAAACTTGTTGCACGGTTACGACTTTCACGGATAAGTGCTGGTGCTCACGACGGTAATTGGCCAATTCTTCCGCTTGCGAACGAAAATCAGGATGGGTGACGATAATCAGATCAACCATACTTTCTGTGCCGTGAAGATTTTGATTGGCTTCGTGGCCTACAAGAATGGGGGTTTTGTATGAACTGCCGTCAAAGGCGACAAATTCCTTAAAGGCAGTGTCGGAACTGAGAAATTGACAGCTGCTTCCGCTGAATGTGGTTGCCATTTGCGTGGTTTTACTTGGCTCGGTGACATCCCATATTCGTAGCGAAGAACCTGCGTTAGACACCACATATCTGTTGATGCTGTTGGAAGTCGCGTATCGCCCGTTGTTGAAATTGAATTGGCCGTCGTGCATACGTAAGTCACACAATGCCTGAACCGCGATATAGTTGAGGTAACCTTTCGTCGCCGAGGAATATCTGTGAAAGTCCAAAGCGATTTCAAGGGAAGATTGCGTGGGGGTGAACGTGAAACTTTCTGTTTCTACTCTGGCAATAGCCGAAGTCATATAGGAAATGGGCAGGGAACCGATGGAGCTCCCATTCACGCTAATCGCAAAGTTGGAATTGGCTGTGGCATTGCTGGCTGCCGATAAAGTAAGTCTGGCCAAAGCACTTTTGATGTTGGGGAAGGATAGGGTATAGCTGCGCTGCAAGGTCACGTCAAACAGGTCGGAAAACCATTCTTGCCCTGTCTGATCCAGATTGATTTCATCTATTTCGTGAAATCTATAGTCGAGAAAGTCTGATACGGTGTTGGAATAGCTTTGCTGCGGCACTTCTCCTTGCGCAATGCGCTTGCGTTGCCCTGTCCCACTTATGTTTATAAAATAATAGTTGTAATCATCATATATATTGTAATTGTGGGAAAATGTTTGGTTGGTGGGATTAAATTTTACTGAATGCGGTGATCTGGCATAGAAAACAATGTAGTCTGTGGGATCAAAACTGCCGTCACCACCGTCATTAACCCAAATGGGAAGTTCCAATAAGTCGTCGGGACGATATTCCCCATTGGCTTCAGGCAGTCTTCCCGTGCCGTTGCCAAAGACTCCTAACAAATTGGAGGCGATGGAGGTGCCTGAAAACCCCATTGATGTCAAGTCTTCAAAAGTGAGTTGGTAGAGTCCGCTTTCATTCACCTTCACTCTGTACCATTGCCCACTCGACAAAATGGAATGGTCGGCGTAGCTGCGCGTGCTTTTGGTCGAATTATAACTCGGGGTAAGACTGTATTCAAAAGAAACGAGTTTTTTTATTTCTCCTGAAGCATCTTTGATAAAAGGCAGCAAAGTCAATACGGCGTATGGCTTTCCACGTTCCGCGTAGCACTTGACTTGTGGCTCTAAATGGGCTTTTAGAAGATGTTCTGGAACTAACTTCCTGTCTGCGGAAGATAAAATCTCGTATTGCTCGTTGAACAGGGTGACTTGACAGTCGGAAAAAAAGTTATCAACAGCTGATTTTTGAAAAAAAACGGGTAATTCTTCATATTTAAAGTCCGAAATTGCCTCTTCAAAATTCAAATATTCCAAGGTCAAATCTTCGTCAATTTTATAAACGAGGTTGTCCGTCCAAGACAAAGTGACTTTTTTTTGAATTTTTTGTGCCTGACTATCAAGTGGTTGAATTATACAGAGTGAAAAAATCACTATTAGTACCCAAGAAATTCGCTTCATATATCGTTATTAAAAATATAGAGATGATAAAATCTCGAAAGTGAGTGTAAATCGGACTGCAAAATTGCAAAAAAAATAAATGCGGAAAAAAGATTGTTGAAATAAAAAGAAAAATTTGTAATTTTGCGGATTAAAAAATAAAACTATGCATAAGCGAATACTGATACTCATCACCACCCTTGTCCTCTTGATAGGAGGCAATAGTGCTATGGCGCAAGATGCTCATTTTTCGCAATTTTACGCTAATCCGCTTTATTTGAACCCGGCTTTTGCGGGAACCAACGTGTGTCCTCGTATCACCTTGAACTTCCGCGACCAGTGGCCGGCAATGAAGGGCACATTTATGTCTTTTTCCGCATCTTACGACCAGCATTTCGATAAATTGTCTGGTGGTATCGGCGTTTTGGCCTTTGGCGACAGATGTGGTCAAGACGCAACTATCCAGTCTTACGAAATTAGTGCCATCTATTCTTTCAAGGTGAAGGTGGCCAAGACGTTCAATATGCGTTTTGCCGTGCAGTTCTCCTATCTCAACTACATTCTGAATACGGCCAATCTGACCTTCGGCGATATGATCGATCCGAAGTACGGCTTTATCTATCAAACCAATGAAAACCTGGCTTCTTGGAATAATACGACAGATCACAGTTTTGACTTTGGCGCGGGCTTTTTAGGTTACACGAAGCATTTTTACTTCGGATATGCTGCCCACCATATCAATATGCCGTATATCAGTTTCATTCAGAAAGAGCGGTATAGAATGCCCGTAAAACATACGGCCCACGTGGGTGCCAATTTCGATTTGAAACGTAAAAGTAAGAAGGAGCACAATTTCGGTGATATTTCTATCAGTCCAAATATCGTTTTCCAATACCAAGGTGGTTTGAGCTATATGAGCGAAGGTCTGTACCTGAGTCTCTACCCCGTAACTCTCGGTGCCTGGTTGCGTCACAGTTTTAAAAATGTGGACGCGGTCATCTTTAGTGCCGGCGTTGAATACGAGTTCATCAGAGTGGGTTATTCGTATGACTTGACAGTCAGTAAGTTGGTCAACTTGACCGGTGGAGCTCACGAGGTTTCTTTGCAATTCCTCTTGCCTTGCCCCGAAAAACGTAAACCTATCAAGGATCTGGAATGCCCGTCGTTCTAAATAATAAATTCAATATTTCCTCGTTAATAAAAATAATCAATATATCAACTATGAAAAAGTTCACAAAATTATCCGTTTTGCTTTTTGTTGCAGGTATCGCGTTGCTTTTCTCGTCTTGCAAAAAGGAAGTTTCTCCAACTACGGGTTGGACGTACAATGATCCTAAAAATGGCGGATTTGAAGTATATCCTTTTACAGAACAAGAAACCGGTCCCGGCTTGGTTTTCATCGAAGGTGGCTCATTCGTGATGGGCAATATGGAAGAAGATGTAATGCATGACGTCAATAATACGCCACGTCGTGTTTCTGTCGCTTCTTTCTATATGGATGAATGCGAAGTCTCCAATATCAATTACCTCGAATATCTTAATTGGCTTGACCGCGTGTTTGTTTCTCAGGACTTGAAAGTCGTTTATGATAATGCTCTTCCAGATGAAAATGTTTGGAGAGAACGTCTGGGCTATAATGAACCCGATGTTGAAAATTATTTTAGATATGCAGCATATAGAGAATATCCTGTGGTAGGTGTCAACTGGTTGCAGGCTGTTAATTATGCTGCTTGGCGTACCGACCGTGTCAATGAAAAGATTCTGGTGGACCATGGCTATATTGAATGGGTTACGGAACCAAGTGCGGAAGGCTATTTCAATACAGATGCCTACCTGACTTACGAATCATACGAAGGTGAAAGCGACCGTCGTCTGCAATATATTACGACCGGTGAATATAGAAATGTGAAGATGGAAGACGGTATCCTCTTGCCTAAGTATCGCCTCCCGACCGAAGCCGAATGGGAATATGCCGCTTACGGTTTGATCGGCAATACCAGCAATGGCCGTGTTTTGGAAAGAAAGGTTTATCCTTGGAATGGTCACGCTCTCCGTACCGATGATAAGAAATATATGGGTGAATTCATCGACAATACCCGTTTGGGTCGCGGTGACCTGATGGGTGTGGCCGGTAACTTGAACGATGCAGGCTTCAAGACCGTCAGAGTTAAATCCGGTTGGCCTAACGACTACGGCTTGTATCACATGGCCGGTAACGTGGCTGAATGGGTAATGGATGTCTATAGACAAACTTCCCACGACGAAGTTTCCGAATTCAACCCATTCCGTGGTAACTATTTCGAGACCAAGAAACTGTTGGAAGACGGTACCGTGGCTGAAAGAGATAGCGTGGGTAAAATCCCAATGGTTCCAGTTTCCGATTTCAAAAACGATAGAAGACGTAACTATCGTTCTGCCGATAATAAGAACTATCTCGACGGTGACTGGGCTTCTCTTTACAATACAGACGATTGGACGAAAGGTATCCAGGGCGACCAAAATTCTACCGATTTGATGTACCCGAAGGAAACTGGTAGCGAAAACCCAATGTATTCATTGGTGAGCGATCACGCCAGAGTTTATAAGGGTGGTTCTTGGAGAGATATTCCTTATTGGTGCGCTCCAGGCAGCAGACGTTATATGGATGAAGATGAAGCCACAGATTATATTGGTTTCCGTTGCGCTATGTCTCGTCTCGGTTCCCAATATCTCGGAGGTAAATAATGATGAAGAAATCAAGTTGGTAAGATTTTTTGCCCCAATAATCGGACAATAACAAAAAATACAGAATTATCCCTTTCCGTCTTGCAAAGAGATTCCGACTTCGCCATGCTCCGTCGGAATGGCGTTGAGTCGTTGGGCAAGAAGTGGCGGAGACGGAAAGCAACTGCGATATAGTTTGAATACAATGGCGCCGCAAACATCCCAACAAGATTAAACGGGATAATTCCGAAAAAATATGTAACTTAAGGAATTGTTACAATATTTGATGTTTTATGAATGCCAGTAAGAAATTAATAGTGCTTTGCGTTTCAATGTTCACGATGTTTACATTTACATTGAACGCCTCTCCATTGAAATGCAATTTTACATCAGCTGACATATCCACTACGCCAGACGAGCACGTTATGCTGGCAGGATTCGCTGCCCGTACCGAATTGTCAAACGGAATCCATCTGAAACTGCGTACAAGCTGTCTGACAATTTCAGATGGCAATGAAAAGGTATGCATCATTTCCAATGACTTGATGGAAGTTTCACCTGCGCTGGCAGATGAGATACGCGACAGCATCAGTAAACGCAGCGGTCTCGCAAAAGAGCGTATTCTTATGCACAATATCCACTCTCATAGCGCACCGAGAATGGGAGGTGTGGCAGCCCAGCCGGGAGGAAGCAATTATGAATACCGCATAAGGATATCGGAAACGATAATTTCCAATGCTGTGAAGTGCATCACTTCGGAATCCGATTATAGGCCATTCCATCTTGAGATTGCTGAAGGTAGCGCATACATTAATTACAACCGATGCGAGACGGCTGGTCCCGTTGACCGTACGCTATATGCGGCAAAGATTGTCACTGCAGAAGGTAAGCCGATTTGCGCATTTTACAACTATGCCTGTCACCCCGTTTCAATGGGTCCGGAAAGTCTGCTTCTCTCATCAGACTACTCTGGAGTTACGCGTCGCATCTTAAATGAAAAATGGGGATGTGAAGTGTTCCAGTTGACAGGTGCCGCAGGCAATATGGATCCTGTAGGAGGCTCTCAGAAAAAGGAACACGCCGAGTTTATCGGAACACAACTGGCCGAAATCCTCTCTTCACTTCAATTCAAAAAAGTCGAAAGAGACAATGTGTTGAAATTCGCAACCGGGAAAGCCGAATTGCCTTATCTGATTGACAATATCACTTTTGATGCAATAAAGGCACATGCAGAGGAGATAGCAGGACTCAAGACGGATTTCCCCTCTTTCCCTGCGGACGTGCGCAGATGGGAAGCCGAGATTCTCGGACGCCTTGAAAAAGGTCCGATAAAAAACACCCTTGATTTCAATCTGTCGGCGGTCAATATCGACGGAATCATCTTTTTCTTCACACAAGGAGAACCGTTCTGTGAATATCAGATGGATGCCAGAAAGGCTTTCCCTTCCGAAATGATATTTTTTGTCGGCTATACCAATGGGCAGAACTCTTACCTGCCGTCGGAACATGCCTACCAGTTCCGCAAGGGTTACGAATATGAGATTGAACAGATGCACATTTACATCAAGTCTCCTTATCCTCTTTCATCCAGAATGCCGGCGGTTTACAGAAAAGAAACTATCAATACCATAAATAAAGTAAAATGAAACTTATTTATATGGTCATTCTGGCCATTTCCATCATCCCGAAACCAAACTCCGTTATTGAAAAGGAAGGCAGTTTCATTCTTGACGACAAAACAACAGTCGTAGTTGAGAGTAAGTTGTTTCAGACAGTAGCCGAAGATTTTGCAAATGACATAGCCGTCCCGACAGGTTTCTCTACACAAATCAGGGAGATGGGTAAGAAAAATGCCATCATCCTCAGGGAAGACGCTTCTCTGGCAGTAGAAGGGTATCGACTGGAAGTTTCTCCTAAAAATGTGATAGTCAGTGCGTCATCGCCTGCCGGTGCATTCTATGCGCTTCAGACACTCAGGCAACTTATGCCTGCGGAAATATACTCCGATGTAAAGGTCTGCGACCCGGTTCAATGGACTGCTCAGTGCTGTATCATAGAAGATGCGCCAAGACTGGGATATCGGGGTATGGAACTTGACGTCTGCCGCTATTTCTATCCCAAGGAGACTGTCAAGAAGTTCATCGATATGATGGCAATGCATAAGCAGAACTACCTTCAACTGCATCTCACGGAAGACCAAGCCTGGAGAATAGAGATAAAGAAGTATCCGCGTCTAACCGAAGTCGGTGCCTGGCGGCCCGAGACCAAGGGTTTCAACGCAACCGGTGACGGTATCCGTCACGGTGGCTATTACACGCAGGACGATATCCGGGAAATCGTTGAATATGCTGCCCATAGGTTTGTAACAGTTATTCCGGAAATCGAACTTCCAGGGCATTCCAGCGCTGCAATCGCGGCATACCCGTTCCTGTCTTGCACACCAGACGAACCCAAGGAGGTCAACACCCAATGGGGCATCAAGGAAGATGTTTTCTGTCCAAGCCCTGAAACATTCAAATTCCTCGAAGACGTTTTCGATGAAGTCCTCGAACTGTTCCCGTCGCCATACTATCACATAGGAGGGGATGAGTGCCCAAGGACTGCCTGGAGGAATAGCGACTATTGCAGGAAACTTGCCTCCGAACTTGGATTGGAGAGCGTAGATGACCTGCAATACTACTTCGTGAAACATTTTGATAAATACCTGCGCGAGAGGGGAAAGACCGTCATAGGATGGGATGAGATTCTTGACGGCAGTGCTGTAAAGAGTACTGTGGTTATGTCTTACCGGGGACACAATCCCGCAATAAAGGCAATGAACAATGATATGAAGGTAATCCTGTGTCCTAACCGTTTCACCTACTATGATTATCATCAGTCTGAAATCAGGGATACAAAGAGGAACCATCACCTCTTCATTACGCTCCGTAAAGCCTACAACTACAATCCAAACTCATTCATCGGTGATTCCCTGATGAAGGTGAAGGGAGGCAATATTCTGGGTTATCAGGCGTGTCTTTGGGGCGAGTCAATACCAGATAGCAGACGCCTCGAACACCAGACTTTCCCGAGGGAGGCCTGCATCGCTGAATTCTGCTGGACTGACAACGAACAGCGCGACTTCAATGATTTCTGTGTCAGAATGTTGAAGGAGTTCAAACGTCTGGACGCCTGTGACATCCGCTACAGTGACGCTTTCTGGGACGTGATAGTGAATATGAGTTTGGAAACAGACTATCCGAGAGAGGTTGAACTTGAACTGGATTACCCGTATGCACGGATACACTACACTACAGACGGGTCCATCCCTACGGCCGCTTCACCAATAGTGCCGGCAAGCATCATTGTCCACAAGGGTGACGTTATCAAGGCACAGGGATTTACGTCGGACGGACGTCCTGTCGGTAAGCTAATGACCAGAAAATTTGAGAATTTCGAGGAATAAATCCTTTCCACGCCTTTTTGAGTCATCAAAATCATTGTGTGTGACTTGAACTGGAAAAAGTATTATAAAAATTGGAATTATCCGCTTCCGTCTTGCAACGAGATTCCGACTTTGTTATGTGATAATTACGTGATGACTCGAACAGTAGAGACGTGGCGTGCCGCGTCTCTACTGTTCGAGCATCCATTTCCGTTCTCGGAGAGAACGTATCTTCATAACTCCACATCAGAACGAACGAAGTGAAGTCCGTGACGTGGGGTAACGCAATGCTCGGGCATCCCAAGCTTCTCGGAGAGAAGCCACCTCATTGAGTAATGAGTAATTGACAATTGGGCTTGAGATTCCGCTGCGCTCCCTCCGGTCGCTTGCGGAATGGTGATGATGGTGTGAGTAGAGACGCACCACGCAAAACCACGTCTCTACTGCCGTTTGTTATTCCTGATTTAACAAACAAATTTTCCGTTTGTTAATATCAACTCACTATGAATCTGATTTTTAGCAAGATAAAAAATTTATCAACAATTGCATAATCGTGTTGTTTATTTGTATATTTTTGCAGTCGAATAACAAAAATAATAATTATTATTTTTAACAATATTAATTATCAATATTAAATTTATGAAGGAAAATACATTTGA
>JAZLHE010000023.1:0-6527 GCA_045616665.1 Bacteroidales bacterium
AAAGCTAACGACTATGGAAAAGGAAGAATACACCAAGAGCGTGCTGGAATACGAAGACGTGCAGGATGCCCTGGACTATATGCGGAAGTCATCCCTGAAGGAAGGTTTTGAAAAGGGACTCGCCGAAGGTGAGGCAAAGGGGAAAGCGGAAGGACTCGCCGAAGGAAAAGCGGAAACCAAACTGGCTATGGCGAAAAATATGCTTGCTAAGGGCATTGACTTGGACACGATAATATCTATTACGGGCCTGACGGCTGAAGAAATTCAGTGAAGTGGCTTCTCTCCGAGAAGCTTGGATGCCAGAGCATTGCGTTACCCCACGTCACGGACTTCACTTCGTTCGTCCTGATGTGGAGTTATCGAGATACGTTCTCTCCGAGAACGGAAATGGATGTTCGAACAGCGGAGACGTAGCGCGCGAACAGTAGAGACGCGGCGCCACGTCTCTACTATTCCCTCAACCCTTAACCCTCAACCCTACACGGCAACCACCCCGGCCTACGGTCACCCCGGCCTGCAACCACCCCGGCCTACGGTCACCCCGGCCTGCAACCACCCCGGCCTACGGCCACCCCTCCTTAAAAGGAGGGGAATTATTATGCATCTTCGCTTCCTTAACCCTTAACCCCTTAACCCTCTACCCTCAACCCTAAATCTAGGAAGGAAACCTGTGGTAGGTGATACTTCCTAACGAAAAACAGATTAGAATCTCCAGTTTAATCCAAAATAATACAAGAACGGCAATTGATAAACCACATCGTTTGTGATACGGTTCACATAGAACACGTTACTGTAATTATATACATTGGTCAATGAAGCACTCACTTCGATAGAATGTCTTTCCCCAATAAAGAATTTCTTTTTTACACCAAAATCCAAACGATGATAATTGGGCAAACGACCTTTATTGAGATCGTCTAACACAAAATCCAGATCTTCGTTCGCTTGAATGATATCATCCCCTATGCCCGTAGAAGGAACGAAATTGGGATAGAAGGCCTGGGTTTGCGTAAATGGGAATCCTGAACCGAAATTCCAACGCAAGTCGATCTGCCAGGAACGGCGTTTGCCAAAGGCATACGATGCCAGGATATTAATATTGTGGCGACGATCAAAATTAGGAGCGTATGTAACCTTTGGATCCGTACGTTTTACCCAACCCAAGGAATAAACGCCCCATAAATATAAGCCCTTGTACTCAAATTTGATAGAAATATCGCCACCGTATGCGTGTCCCTGCTCCCACATAAAGGGCTCGTCATTCTGCTCATCCACCATATAACGATTGACGGAAATGATCTGTGAAAAATGCTTATAATAGCCTTCCACGTTGATGCTGGTGTATTTTAACACATCCAATTCCAAACCCAAGACCGCGTGCTCGGAAGT
Source organism: Bacteroidales bacterium (assembly GCA_045616665.1). Lineage (GTDB taxonomy): Bacteria > Bacteroidota > Bacteroidia > Bacteroidales > WCHB1-69 > RUG11690. The sequence goes on from JAZLHE010000023.1 coordinate 1,390, forward strand.
CTGCAAGCGATTTTTTGCCGTTTTCCCGTTGGGAAGTATTGGAGCAATATCCAAACTTGACGGACTTGAAACGTAGCCATAGAACAGATTGACCACATCACGATCGGAAGTGACAGAAATATAATTTTGCGAATACATACCACCCGACAGTTTCAATCTGATATTTTTAGTAATGTTGTACTTAATGGCCAAACGGGGTTCCGGCGATACTTTACTCAATGAGGTATAGTATTGCAAACGGAAACTTGGTTCTATCAATAAAACGTTTTTATAATTATACTTATATTTTACAAACAAAGAAAGATCGGTCGTATAATCTTTAGGATATTCTTTATTGCCATATTTCGTCCAATACTTGTAAACCGTATTGAAACCAACGGCATTGATACCTATATTAAAAACGCTTCGTCCCACATAATAATTAAAGACCAAATTGAAGTTAAAGCCTCCGGTATGCGTATATTTGCTGTATTCTCCCTCCGTTTGATATGCCGGGTCATTGATTTTCGATTCATAATCAGAATAAGCGAATGTTCCCTCGATGGTCGTGTTGGCCTGTCCGGGAACGATTAAGAAATTGGCACCCACGCCCCAGTTGTTCCACGAATATTGCAAGGCGGAAGTATAATTTACCTTATCCATAAAATTAAAGCCAAAGACATTCAATTTGGAACCGCCTTGAGAAGCGAGTGTAAGTTTTCCATATATATCCATAAAATTATATGGCAGGCCGGATTCGTTTTTCACGTATGGATAAAACACCTTTGCGGCTTGGGCCAGATAGGAACCTTTCCCGGAAAGAATGAAACTCAATGACGTCTTTCTATCGTCTTTTAACTTTACGATAGGGCCTTCCAAAAGCACCTGTGCACCGATATTGCTCAAATCTATTTTTCCGGAAAGTCTTTTTTTGTTTCCATCTCTTGTCTTGATATTCATCACGGAAGAAATTCTGCCGCCGAATTCGGCACCGAATCCGCCCGTGTAAATATCGGCATTGCTCATAATATCCATATCAAACACAGAAAAGAGACCGATGGAATGGAAAGGATTAAATACGATCATTCCGTCCAACAAGAGCATATTTTGAATAGGAGTGCCGCCACGCACATAAAGCTGACCACCCTGGTCGCCGGTAGAAATGACGCCAGGCAGAACCTGCAAGTACTGCGCGAAATCGGGTTGTCCGCCAATGGCCGGCATTTTGCTGATTTCCTTAGGCGTAATACTGATGACGGCCGAACGTGTTTCCTGGATTTGACGATCGGCGGCACCGCTGACCTGAACTTCATCCAAGGACACTTTTGAAGGCTGAATCATATAGCGCTTAATGACCATTCTACCTTGCACTTCAATCGTATCACGATAAGTATCATAACCTAAAAAATTGATTGTCAACACGTATGTTCCATTTGGAACCTTATCCATAATAAAGTTTCCCGTTGATTCCGTCATTGCACCATACGACGTTCCTTGCAGAACGACGGGACAATATCCCACCGGTTCACCGCTTGAAGCATCATAGACGAAACCTTTAATTGTAGATTGTGCCGACACCGATAATATCACTGTCAACAAAAAAATTATTGCTATAAATCGCTTTATCATCAGTTATTAATTTGCACAAGTTAAAACACAAGACGGATTTCCTCTTTCAATGCCTCCATTGCCGCCGCAACGGGAAAAATTGCTGCTGTTTCTTCAATAATTGCCGATACCAACTCTATTCCGGGGGCTTCAGGTGCTAATTTTCCGGAACTGATATTGATGATGCGAATAATATCTTCCTTCGCATTGCAGATTTTATCCCAAACTTCGGTAGAAAGATAAATTTGCTGTGATAAATTGTGTTCAAATTCGGAACGAATCGTGGCAATCAGCAGCAAGCGCAAACCCGCATTGTTCGTATTGCCGTCATTCAGTCTCAGTATCAACTGATTGGGTTCAATACGTTCCAAGAACATCGCCATCCGCTCGTATGCCTGCAAGCGGACGGGGGCGATGACACTCTTATTATGTTCCTTCAATTCCAATAACCGTTTTCTCTCATCATTTTGAATAAACATTCGAACAGAGAAAAAAGAAGTCAAAAAAACGATTACGGAAACCAGAAATGTTCCTAAAATATAGATTAAAACCGTCATTTTATCCGCAGTGGAAATAATTATGAACTAATTCGAGCATTTTTTCAGGATGACTCTTGATTTCCTCACGAATATTCTGATCTTGGAATGATTTGAGCTGTTTAATGATATCGTCAATCATTTCAGCAGCGAAAACACCGTGTTTTTCAAAGATATCTCTGTGTGCGCACAATGCGTCGGCAGATTCCCAGCAAGAAGCAGGCAATTGAGCCAGACTTTCAAGTTTTTCCTTGTTTTCGGCTTTATGAATATTGACATCCACGTATGTTTTTTTGGCCAAGTCAAGGGCACCTTCCATTTCAAATCCGTGACGAGCTGCCACGCACAAACCGGCCAGCAACAAATAAATGTCGGCAGAACCGTCGGGACAACGGAACTCGACGGTCTGTTTTTGTGCCAAATCACGGGCAACGGGTTTTTCCAATGGATTAATCATAGCCACCATATCGTTCTTATGAGTCCAGCCCAGTGGAACTCTCACCAAAACCGAACGGTTGCGGTCGCCCCAGCAAACTGATGTTGGAGCTTCCTGATGAGGCACCAAGCGGAAATAGGAAGTTGGATTGGTGTTGCCAAATGCCGTCAGAGAAGAAGCGCAAGTCATATAACCTGCGATAGCAGATTTGGCAATCGTATTCAGTTTGCCTTTAGTAACATATTGATTTTTACCGTCTTTAACGATACGGGTGTGGATGTGCAAACCGCTACCGGCCTTGCCTGCGGTGATTTTTGGAGCGAAAGTAACGTCCAAACCGTATTGGTAAGCCAGATTTCTGATAATCCATTTGGCCAACACCAATTGATCAGCAGCATCTTGAACATCCGTTACCAAAAATTCGATTTCGTTTTGTTCATAAATTTTATCTTCCAAAGTAAAATTACCCACTTCAGAGTGACCGTATTTAATTTGACCGCCCACTTTTGAAATAGCCAGCATACATTCGGTACGGAAAGCTTCAAATTTGGTAAATGGAGTGGATTCGTGGTAACCGCGCTGGTCTGGAGTCAAATACAAATCCTCTTTTTCACCGATAACGTAATATTCCAATTCGCCCATAGCCTGAAAATTCATACCCGTAACTTTGGTGAATGATTCAGCGGCTTTACGCAATACGTATTCCGGAGAATTTTCCATTGGCTGACCATCCTTGTTGAAATAGGAACAAAGCATAGAAACGGTTGGAATTTCTGCAAAAGGATCAACAAAAGCAGTGCTGAAACGAGGAATAACATACAAGTCGCTTGAACCTGCGTGAATAAACGACGGGAAAATATTAGATCCGTCAACACGTTCGCCCGCTGACAAAATCTGGTCGAGGTATTCACGATTGTTCAACACAAAATTCAAGGTTTTCAGTCTGCCATCGCCGGCCACATATCTGAAATTGACCATCTGGATTTTGTTTTCCTCGATATATTTCATAATATCGGCCTTGGTAAATTCCTTGGAATCCTTCTTCAGGTAACTAACCAAAGGATTCATACTCATTGCTAAATTTTCTTTCATGATGTTATATTTTTTAAATTATTATCCTAAATTTATGGGATGCAAAGATACAAAATAATTATCAGTACAGAATAAACCCTGGAAATTTAATTTTATTGATGAAGTAATCGGATAAATCAATGACATTTTTTCTATAAACATTAAAATTTTTCAGTAGATTTGCCAACCAAATTAGCGGTTATGTTTCACTTTAAGAATTTTTCGCTTTACCACGAAAACAGCGCATTGAAAATTGGCACCGATGCAGTACTATTGGCTGCGGCAATACCCGTTCAACAAGTCACTTCCGTTTTGGACATAGGATGCGGCTGCGGGGTAATTGCCTTGTGCTTAGCGTGGAAAATGAAACAGCAAAATGGAAATCAGTCCGTTATCGGCATTGACATTGACGAATCTTCCATTATGGAAGCACAGAAAAATCTGGACGGTTTCCCCAAAAACGCCCAACAGGACATCCGATTTTTACGGCAAAGCATCCAGGAATTCTCCAATGAGTATCAGGGACAATTTGACCTCATCGTATCCAATCCTCCGTTTTTCGTAGATTCCTTAAAGCCCAATTCCTATAAAAAAAGTGTCAGCAAACACAACGACACACTGCCTTTTGAAGAATTAATTCAAGCAGTCTCAAGATTGTTGGCGCCAAAAGGGAAATTCTATCTCATACTTCCCAAAAATGAGCACGACGTTTTTCATCAATTGGCACAACGACAATGGACGGAAACATTTCGTTTATCCATTAAACCCACGCCTCAAAAACCTGTCAATAGAATCATATCGGCATATCAAAAATGTCCTTCTTGCGAATTGCATTTTTCCGAGCTCGTTATAAGAACTGAAAATAATACATATACTTCTGAATATCAAGACTTAACGAAAGAATTTTATCTTGATTTTTAAATTTCATCCTCTAAATATTGCTTTTAAGCAAATATCATTATTGGTGGGAAAAAAGTTATATTTTTGGGGAATTATCACGATTCATCTTGTTGAGTTCCCTTCACTCCGCTGCACTTCGGAATCTCTCTATAAGACGGAAAGGGATAATCCGGTTTCTCTTGATAGAAAAGTTGTCAAAAGATTAAGCCGACATAACCACCCCGGCCTGCGGCCACCCCTCCTTTTTGTTGTGTATCTCAGACTACTTTACATATTTCAATCCATTGGACTACACAACAAAGGAGGGGAATTATCATCATCTTCTCAACCTTCACCCCTTTGCGCCTTCGCACGCTGCTGTATGCCACCACCCATTCACCACCCGTGTCGCACCACATGTCGGCATTCCTTCCCGCGTCTCTACATTAGCGGTCAAATCTTTTTTTGGGGTTATAAAGAAATTAACGAAAATCATTTTTAGCTTTATTGTTCAACACAACATATTAATTATCAGTGATTTATAAAAAAGTGAAAAATTTTGTATTTTCAATTACTTTTTTCCTTAACTTTGCCCTATCAAACAAAATGAAACAAAAAGACTGCTTATA
>JAZLHE010000024.1:0-2244 GCA_045616665.1 Bacteroidales bacterium
CCTGTACGATTCGCTGTGGGTTTCGGGCGGGAAGCGGGAGTTGACCACTTCGGGCGAGCGAGTGGTGATGGGCGAGCGCGACGAGTATGACGTGGACGACTACGAGGATGTCTTCACGGCGAGAACGGGGCTCAGGAGGGATGCGGACTTGAATAGTCTCGTGGTTTGCCTTCGCAAGGAGGGCAACCTGCTGGTGAGCGGGGAGTGGGCGGACGTGATTTCGGTCGTTCCGGGTTCGTTTGTGCTGAAGGACGATGGGGAGGACTTGATAGAGGTTGAGTTCCAGTACAAGGTTGTGAAGCGTGTGGCGCGTCCATACGGAAGCAGCGAGGCGGGTTCGGGCGAGCTGACGTCCGATTTCGTGATTGGGGCGCATACGGTTGTAGATAGTGTTTCATTTAATCAAAGAGATAATAGTAGAAGAATATGAGTAATATTACAGAACTGTCAATGGGCTGCACCGGTGCGGAGCTGGTGGCCAAGATCAACGAGATTGCGGCGGCGGTGAACGCCATCAGTCCTGCCACGAGCTACAACGACTTGAGCGACAAGCCGAGTATCAACGGACATACGCTGGTTGGCGCAAAGACGACTGGCGACTTGGACATCGCGATGGTCGATGCGGTAGATTACGAAGACCAGATGGACGTTATCGGCACCAAGGATGAGATTTCGGAGGCACAGTCGGCGGCGACGGCCGCGGCGACGGCCGCGGCGACGGCACTGGTGAACGGCAAGATTCCGTCTGATCCGAGTTCCGTTATCGAGGTGACGATGCTGAACGAGGAGGCGTTTGTGTACATCATCGGACCAGAAGGATTGCGCAAGGTGAGTCTGAAGAATTTGACGAAGAACACGGCGCTGGATTTGACGACCAAGAAGGTTTTGGGTGACAACCAGAGCCAAAGGGTTATTCCGCTTAGCGGCGACAAGAACAACAATAACGTGAATTTTAGGGCCGATACCGCCTTTGCGACGGGTTCGAGCAATCTTTTCTACAACGGCCAGCGGCTGGTAATCGGCGTGGATTATGAGGAAACCAATAATCGTACCATCACGATGATTACGCATGTGCCTGGTCCCAACGACAGCCTGATTCTTATAGCAATTCCCCAATAATAGTCAATAACATTAAAAATAAACACAAATGGCAACAAAAATCAGAAAAGAGCAGTTAATTTTGACTGACTTCTTAAAGAGCTTGGCTTACGTTGATTGGACATCTGATGACGATGCGGCATCGGCGGCGGCCATTGCAGCTAAGATACAGAGTGAAATAGGTGCCGTGAGCGGTTCGATGGTGTTTAAGGGCGCATGGCCCAGTTCGCAACCGAGCGGGGTGAAGATTGGGTGGACATACGTTGCGGCAGCACCAAGAACAATAGGCAGCGGAAGCGGTGCAGTGACTTTAGAGAACGGTGATACGCTGATTGCAAAAATTAACAACGCATTGATTACCAATCCTGATCATTGGGTCGTGGTGAACGTGAACATCACGGGTGCGGTTACGGAGGCGAACCTTGCGACGCAGCTGCTGTCGAAACTTGCCTCTGGCAATGCCAACGCTCTGTCGATTGCGGCGGGCACGGGCTCCAACGAGGGGAAGGTGGTCCTGACGGTGAACTTCCCGAGGGTGACGACTTCCGGCTCTGGCAGCGTGGTGACGGGAATAAGCATCAATTCGACAACCGGCGTGATTACGGCGACCAAGGGTGATTCGGGCGATATGAAGCTGACGGATATTGTTACGGAAGAGTCGCTTACCCCAACTACAAGTGGAGGCGTGACCACCATGGTCACGGCGTCTCTTGCGGATCCAAACCATTTCGCGCTGTATATCAACGGCGTGAGACAGAAGAAGGGTACGGACTTCACGCTGTCGCTTGAAAATGGTCCCCAGCAGGGCGTTTATTTTACGGAGGTGACGATGAGCAGCGGGGCGTACGTTCCGACATCCGGTGACATTGTCACCTGCGATTACATCAAGGGAGATTCACGTCAATACGAGTAGTCATGCAGGTAAAGGCGGCACAGATAGACGGGCTACCGGGCGGTGGCGGCAGCGGCACGAGGGGCGGACTGTTTCACAAGGTGACGACGGCCCCGTCGTCCTATACCACCCAGTACAGCGGCTTTACGCCGTCGTACCGGATAGCCGTTTCGACGGTGACAAGCCAGGGCGGCCATTCGGACGTGATAGAGGGCGACGTGGTGTGGTACAGCTACTATTTCTACCCGGTGGGC
>JAZLHE010000025.1:0-2259 GCA_045616665.1 Bacteroidales bacterium
TCCGAGTTGGAATCGTCAATATAGCCGCAAACGGCAGCGGTAAGCGAGCCGTCGCTTTCCATAATCATATTGGAATAACAATTCACAATTTGCGTACCCGCAGAAATATGGCCGCAGATGCCGGCCACGAAATGCTTTTGGGCGTAAATGTGGCCGGTGGCGTAGCAGTTACGCATAATGGAGTTGTTGTCGGCAATACCGGTAATACCGCCGGAGTAGATGTCGGTAGTTTCAAGCGTGCCTTCAAAGAAGCACTCCTCAATGGTGGAGTGTTTCAGCTGCCAGCCGGCAATGCCGCCCACAGCCTTACCGCCCGAGATATAGGCATTGGTTATACCCAAGTGTTTCACCGAGGCATAGTCGTCCACCTGCGTAAAGAAACCGCGCTCATCACGCTGGTTTTGGGCACTTTTGTCACGAGAGGTACAATAAATACCGCTCACCACGTGATAGTCGCCATCAAAGTGTCCGTTAAAAATCTCCATCGGGGTCCAGGCCTTCCACGTGCTATCCTTAATACCGGCACAACCCGCCACATTGCCCTTGTTAATGACAATGTCGGTGGTCAGTTTAAAGTGGGTATTTTTAGCGCCTGTCGGAATAATTTTATAATCAACGCCCTCTGTGCCAGATGGCTTAGTAGGCGTAAACGTTCCCGTGGCGTAGTCAAAATAGAATGCGGTACCCGGCACCATACAGTCGTGGAAGTCCCAGAGTTCCTGTTCGCTTTCAATGAGGAACGGGTGCTCTTCGGTACCGTCTTCAATTACGGGTTCCTGCGCCATTGCCGCGTTAGGCATCCAAAGCAAGCCGAGAAGCAGGGCAAGAAAGGCCCAAGATATATTTGTTTTCTTCATAATTCGTTGTTTTTCTGTGAGCTGTGAACTGATTTCTGTGAACAGTGAGCAGTGAACAGTGATCTGAATTACCACCCCGCCCTGCGGGCACCCCTCCTTGAAGGAGGGGAATTAGTGTCACCGCTGTTCACTGATCACTGATCACTGATCACTGATCACTAATCTCTGTTCACTGTTCACTAATTTTCTATTTTACCCAGTAAACTACCTGAATTCTGTCATTCAACTTGCATTCCTTGTTGTCGTTGTTGGTTTTGTCGTAGAACAACTTGCCGTTGGAATAGGTCACTATATCGCTGCCGTCTTGGGTATCGGCGATATAGACGCCGTTGATGTAAAGTTGGATGAGGCAGTTTACGCTATCCACGCAAGTATAACCAGTAGGCACGTTAAGTACGAGGCCCTTGGCCGAAGAGAGCGTGTCGAGTGTCTGCTCGGTCAGTTTGAGGCGGATGCAGCGTTGCTGGAGTTTGATGTTCACGGCCACGGTATCCTTATAGTCGGCGGTGAATTGTCCGAGGGTATCGCCATTGAACTTGATGTAGAGTTTACCGTCATAAACATCCACGTTGGCGGTAACGTCGGTGCTTTGGTTAGCGGAGAAGGTACCCACCGTCGTGCCGTTCTTCTGGATGGTGAGGGCGGCGTTGTTGACGGTAGGGATAGTCGGAGTGTTGACCAAATCGGTGTAGCTGCCAGAAGTGGCAACGGTGGCGAGATTCGCTGTCGGAGTATAGTTGCTCAGCGTGTCGTTGAGTTTCGTGTTGGAAACGTAGTTGTGTTCCACGCTGTCCTTCAGGTTCTTGATGTTCGTGATGTTGGTTTTGACGCTGTCGCGGAGGCTGCTCATACCTTCAGAAGTGGCAACCGTAATCGTGTTGCTGCCAAGGGTGATGGTCTGGTTTTCAATCTTGGCGTCGGTGATGCCGTAGCCGGAAATTGTGGTCGGTTTATTCAAAATCTGTGCGTCGCCAGATGTAGCGCTCCAATCGGCGTTCACGTTCACTTCAGCACCTTCTGCGATGCCGGCGAGCTTCGTTTGCTCGTCTGTAGTGTAAGAAGCCGTGGTAGCGTCAAGAACGGACTGGTTGGCGTGTGCGTGTTTCTTTTCCACAGCGTCTGCCAAGTTTGCATCGGTCTGCGTGTAAGTATCGAGGAGAGCCTTGTTGTCGTGCGTGTGGGAATCGGCGGTAAGATCACGAATGCTGTCGCGCATTGTAATTATCACTGTGCTGTCGGAAGTCAGATAGTGGCGCGCGTCCATAGCGGCCGTCGTTGAATATTTGCTCAGCGTGTCGTTGATATTGGTCTTCGTGTAGTAGTTGTCCTTCAGGTTGGCACTGTCGGCCTTGAAGCGCGTCTCCAAGGATGACAGGTCGGCTGTCGCCGCACTGATCTCGCC
>JAZLHE010000026.1:0-24585 GCA_045616665.1 Bacteroidales bacterium
TTTGCGTCTCCCGCACCCCATCGTTGGGTAGAGACGTGCCATGGTGCGTCTCCTGAATCGCGTCATCAGACAGAGACGCACCATGACGCGTTTCTGCGGAAGGGGTACACGCCGCCATCACAACCACCAAAAACAATATGAGCCATCTAAATTTCATCGTCGCAAAAATTATCAAAAACAATCAAAACCCCATCTCTCACCACGGTTGCTGAGCCTCGGTTCCTGGGCTTCGGTCTCAGAGCCTCGGTTGCTGAGGCTGTCGAAGCATCACCCACAACCCATAACCCGCCACCTTTCAACTTTTCACTCTCAACTTTTCACTCTCAACTCTCCACTCTCCACTCTCCACTCTCCACTCTCCACTTTCCACTCTCCACTTTCCACTCTCCACTCTCCACTCTCCACTCTCCACTCTCCACTCTCCACTCTCCACTCTCAACTCTCAACTCTCCACTCTCCACTCTCCACTCTCCACTCTCCACTCTCCACTCTCAACTCTCAACTCTCAACTCTCAACTCTCAACTCTCAACTTTCCACTCTCAACTTTCCACTTTCCAAAAAAAATTGCGCAAAGATACACAAATTATTTGATAGTGTGCTTGGAAGAATTTATTTAAAAGAAAATATATTGTAAATCAATATAATAAAAATGTTAAGAAAAGTTAATTGCCGAGTTTGTGAGAGGTTTTAACCCATCGTTTTGAACAGGCGTTTGTTAAGAACCGATGTTTTTTGTGACGTAAAACTATGACACGGGTGTCTATACAATGAAAGGATAGGCTGTCCTTATTCTTCGCAATGGTATAAGGCCAAGCCAAATTCGGCAATGCCCATGAGGTTTTCTTCCCTCATGGCTTGCTGCACGGTAAAGGTGTATTGGCCGCAATGGGCAAAACGAACCTTGGGTTTGAACAAAAATTGGTTTTCTTTCAAATAACCGTGGCCTTTGCCAGTCCATTGTCCGTACTTGTCGCACAAGACAAAGCCCAACGTGTCTTGGGCGGTGTAGCCATTGGGAAATTCGGTGGTGAAGAACACATAGAAATTTTGCATTGCGTAATCCGCGTTGTTTCTTACGAAAAGGTAAAAGTCGTAATACTGCGACGAGTCGGTGATGTCAATCCGGAATGTGAGCACCGAGTCCATATTCCACCCGTTTTGATTCACGGTTTGAATGTCTTCGTAAAAGCGCTTCGGGCCACAGGAACTGAGCAGCAGGATCAGGGCGGAAAGGTAAAGTAGCTTTTTCATTATTTGTCCTCAATGCGTTTTAATTCGTCCATACTGTAGCTTACGCCTTCTTCCACCTTGGTTTGGTTGACAACGGCAAATTCTTCTAAGGTGTCGGGAAATTTGCCTTCGTTGTTCATCTTGATGATTTCGTTGACCTTGTCCAACGGGATGGCGAAAATCTTGGAATTATCGTCGGCGTAGGAGTACCAGACGATTTTCTTGAAAATGTCGATTTTATTATAGAAACCTTTGCCTTTTTTTGTTTTCAAATGCACATTGGGTGCAGGAAAACCTTTGGATTCTTCAAGGTAGGTGGATTGTTCGAAGTTGAGGCAGCATTTGAGCTTGCCGCACATACCGGCCAATTTTTGTGGGTTGAGAGACAGCTGCTGGGTGCGGGCGGTGTTGGTGGAAACCGACTGGAAGTTGGTGAGCCAGGAGGAACAGCAAAGTTCGCGACCGCAGGAGCCGATGCCGCCCAAACGTGCCGCTTCCTGGCGTACGCCGATTTGTCGCATTTCGATACGGATGCGGAATTGCTCGGCTAAAATCTTAATCAGTTCTCGAAAATCGACACGCTCTTCGGCCGAATAGTAGAAAATGGCCTTCGTGCCATCGCCTTGGTATTCAACGTCGTTCACTTTCATCTTGAGGTCGAGGTCCCAGGCGATATAACGCGATGACAACATCGTGGCGTGTTCCAAATCAACGGTGGAAATCCATTTGTCGATATCGCTGACGCGTGCCAGTCGATAAAGTTTCTTGGTGACGTCTTCGGGTTTTAGTCGCTTGTGTGCCAGTTGTTTCCTGACCGAGATGCCCAACATCGAAATGATGCCGATGTCGTGACCGGGGTTGGCTTCCACGGCAACGATGTCGCCCACGTGAAAGACGCCTTCCTCGGGGAGGATGTAAAAGTCCTTGTGGCTGTTCTTGAATCGGACTTCCGCGATGTTGAAATCCAGGTAATCCAACGAAATGTTCATCTTCTCTATCCAGTCGTAGGTGGACAGCTTGCAGCAGTTGTAACGGTATTCCTGGCAATGCGCCGTTTCTACGTCCGGCTTCTCCGTGAGTCCGCGGGAAAGGAAGATGTTGGCGGCAATGGCATCGGCTTCGGCGTTGCTGCCGGTTCGAATGTCCATATCCAGATACTGTTCGAGGTTTTCCATTTGCGAATGGTCAGACTCGGAGTAGTTGATCTTGCTTTTGCTGCCGGACTTGGCCTTGTTTCCCGCAGAAGCCATAAATTCCTTGATTTCTTCGGCGTTGGCCTTGTCGGAATCGTCGTTGTCGTCGTTGACGGATCCAACATTGTTTTCCGAAACGCTTACATTCTCTGGATTAGCCGTTTCTGTGGCTTCAAGCTTTTCGTCGGCAACAACGGTCGTCATTTCTTCATCCGTTGGGTTTCCCGTTTCGGTGGAAGGTTTTGTGGCGTTTTGCAGGCCGTAGTCGTGCTTGCGGTTGCGGTCGTGCTGACGGTTTTGTCCCCGTCCCTGATGCCTGTTGTTGTGTCGTTGTTCAGCGTTCTGCTCCGACTTTTGTTCCGGTTTTTGGGCGGATTGTCCTTGATTTTGTTCGGGGCGTTGCTCGTTGCGTGGATTGGCAGTTTCTTCGCGTCCCTCGACTTGGGGACCTTGGGAAACGGGACGGTCTTCCGACATCTGTTCCGAACGCTTGTCGAAATTCCTGTTATGGTTTCGATCGTGGCGTTTGCCCTGCCGATGATCGTGTTTATGTTGCGCGTTTTGATTTATTGTGGAATCGTTTTTTTGTTCTGCTTTATTTTCTTCTGACATATATTGTTGATAGTTAAATAATTAGTGTTTTATACTAAAATAAGTTCATAAAACTGCAAAGATACAAAAAAAATGATTACCAAAGGTGGGTGAAAAAATAGGGGTTAGGGGTCGGGGTCGAGGGTTAAGAAATTAAGAAATGGTAGATTAATGCGTTATCCCTAATCCCTCCACCCTATACCCTAAACCCTATACCCTTAACCCTACTTTGGTACCAAGTGGAGTGAAGCGGACAGCGCAACGGCACCGCCAGATGCCTGGTCGCCCAAAAAAATGAAGAAATTGAGAAATGCGCAAGAAGAAAAAAGTGAAAAAATAATTGGGCAAAAGCGGATGCGCCAAAATAATAAACCGAATGGTTTTTCGTTACAAAATTAGTTGTAAATTTGTAGCGTAAAAAGAAAAGGAAAAATTATGAGGAAAAGACTAAGTGCGCTTGTTTTAACTTGTGTGATAATATTATCATTTTCAGGGAATTGTGTTGCGCAAAATGATTTTGAAATTGCTAAGAACGTTGATATTTTCGTTTCCATTTTGAAGGAATTGAACGGAAAGTATGCGGATGAAATCACGCCTGGAGACTTGACGAAAACGGCTATCGACGCGATGTTGCAGAGTCTGGATCCCTATACGGTTTATTATCCGGAATCTCAAATCGAGGATTTCAAGATGATGACCAAGGGACAGTACGGCGGCATTGGTGCCTTAATTCAGCAGCACGGCGATTACATTGTCATTTCTGAACCCTACGAGGGCTGCCCGGCTCAGCAGGCGGGGTTGATGGCCGGAGATAAAATATTGAGTATCAATAAAGAAAAGATGAAATCTCGCACTTCCTCCGATGTGAGTGAATTTTTGAAGGGACAACCCGGAACCAAGATTTCCATTGAGGTAGAGCGCTATGGCGTGGACAAGCCGATGGTTTTTGATGTGGTGCGTAAAGAAATCAAGTTCCCCAGCGTGCCGTATTCTGGAATGTTGTCTGAGGACGTAGGCTACATCAAACTTGATCAGTTTACCGAAAATGCTGGAAATGAGGTGAAAGAGGCCTTCACGAAACTGAAGGAGGAAGGGATGAAATATCTGGTGTTTGATTTGCGCAACAATGGTGGCGGATTGCTGCAGGAAGCTGTCAATATTATGAATATTTTTGTCGATCAGGGAACAATGATTGCCGAAACAAAAGGTAAGTTGGAATCCCAGCATAATGTTTACAAGACGCGTTATCCCGTGGCAGATAAAGCCATTCCGGTGGTGGTGTTGGTGAACGAATACAGCGCGTCGGCCTCCGAAATCGTTTCCGGTGCTTTTCAGGATTTGGACCGTGGCGTGATTATGGGGCATAAGACTTTCGGTAAAGGATTGGTGCAAAATATTGTACCACTGAGCTATAATACTTCGCTGAAAATTACCATTGCGAAATATTACATTCCCAGCGGTCGTTGTGTGCAGAATATCGAATATTTCAAAAACGATACGCTTGCGCCTTCCCATACCAAGATTCCTGATTCTCTGGCAGTGGCCTTCAAAACGAAAAATGGTCGTAAAGTCTATGACAAGGGTGGGGTGGAACCTGACGTGATTTCGCCCGACACCGCGGCGAGCAATTTGCTGCTGGCCTTGGTGCTGAACAACCATATCTTTGATTTTGCTACACAATATCGTGCCACTCACGAGAAAATCGCCGATGCCAAGGATTTTGTGGTGACAGATGAAATCTACAACGATTTTTTGACCTACCTGAAAGATAAGGAATATACCTATACTACTGAAACGGAAAAACAGTTGGAGGAACTAAAAAAGATTGCTACCGATGAGCGGTATTATGAAGATATTCAGGGACTTTGCGAAAAAATGAAAGCTCAAATAGAGGAAGAAAAAAGCACCGAATTGCAGAAGTATAAGGGCGAAATTTCCGATTACTTGGCTTCTGAAATTATCAGCAGGTATTATTATCAGAAAGGAAAATATGTAGATATGCTTCGTAGTGACCCGGAAGTGAGAGCGGCCAAGGATTTGCTGCACGACACGGCTCGTTATAAGTCTATTTTAGGAATTAAATAAGTGTTTTGAAGAGACAACAAATTCATCATATCATTTACGTGTGGCTGGTGGCTGCCTTGTGTGCGGCCATTCCCTTTTCTAATTTTATGATGAGTGTTTCCTTGCTTTTCCTTGGTCTCAATTGGATTGTGGAATGGAATTGGGCTGAGAAATGGCAACGTTTGAAGTCGCATAAGTCAGCATTTTTCTGGCTTTTGTTTTTGCCGATTTTATGTCTGGGATTTGTCAAGTCTAATGATGCGTTTTCGGCTTTGCAGTGTTTTGTCACCAAGTTGCCCGTGTGTCTGGCATCGGTTGTGGTGGTTACCTCTTCTGCATTGAGCCGGAAGGAATTGCGCTTTGTATTAGGAACTTTCGTCATTAGTGTCTTGTTGGCAACCTTTTATTCAATAGTGTTTTATGCTACGCACGAAGTCACAAATATCCGTGAGATTTCGGTCTTTATTTCGCATATCCGTTTCAGCTTGTGTATTGATATTGCCATTGTTTTGTTGGTGTCTTATATCTTGAAAAACAATGAAATCAAAATACTTGACCGTTGTTTGTTGATTGCGGTGCTTGTCTGGTTCGTGCTTTATTTGTTCGTCGCCCAAACCTTGACGGGTATTATCCTGCTTGCGGTAGTCGCAGTGGCCTATTGCGTGTTTTTACTGTGCTCAAAATCAACGATGAATGGACATCGAATTGTGGCAGGAACTGTTTTGGCGGCTGTGTTGCTGTTGGTCGCCTACGTTTTCGTCATCAGTTATCAGTATTTTCATGTTGATGAAAAAGATTTTGCCCATTTGGATGCTTATACTCAAAACCATCATCCGTATAGTCACGATATTCATTCGTTGGTGGAAAACGGTTCGTATGTGGGTGTGTATGTTTGTAAAGAAGAATTGCAAAGTGCTTGGCGTCAGCGTAGTGCGTCTGATTTCAATGATCCCTTTGTGGAAGCGACGTTGGTTCGTTATCTGAATTCACTGCATTGGCGTAAGGATAGCGCGGCCGTGTTTCAACTCTCGGATAAGGATGTGCAGAATATAGAACAAGGCATTGCCAATGTGGAATACACTCGGACTTTCGGGTTGAAACGCGCGCTTTATCAGAGTTTTTTCAGTTGGCAACAATATCGGAAGTACGGGGATGTTAGCCAGTCTTCCCTGTTAAAACGTATCGTTGCGTGGCAATCTTCGTGTGAACTCATTGCGCAAAATCCTTGTTTTGGGGTTGGCTTTGGTAATCATAAGTCATTGCTTGACAGCCAACAGCGTCTTCATCAACCAAAGGGAGAACAGATTTCTGGTTGCCATAACCAATTTCTCACTTTTTTCTTGGTGGGAGGATTGTTGTTACCGTTGTTTTTCGTCGTTGTTCTGATTTGTCCATTTATTGAATATAAGCATTCGATGAGTTTTGTCTATGTCGCCGTATTTGTTATATTGCTGGGGTCAATGTTGACGGAAGACACGTTGGAAACGCAGGCCGGCTATACGTTGTTTGCGGTAATGAATACGCTGATTTTGTATAATTTTAATGTAAAGAAAGATGAAAACGCTTGATTTTGTTGCTCGGGTTAAAGTATATGAAGATCATTTAGAATTGCCTGAAGAATGGCGGAAATTGTTGGAAAAGGCGGGACAAACCGCGCAAAAGGCCTATACGCCGTATTCTCATTTCAATGTTGGGGCGGCCTTGTTGCTGAATAACGGTGAAGTCGTGACGGGAAATAATCAAGAGAATGCCGCGTATCCGTCGGGATTATGTGCCGAGAGGACAGCGGTTTTTTATGCTTCCGCCCAATATCCCGATGTTCCGTTTAATAAAATTGCCATTACTGCCATAAATAAAAACGAAAAGCTTACCCGCCCGATTTCCCCTTGCGGGAGTTGTCGTCAGGCATTGCTTGAATATGAACAGAAGTTTCAGCAGCGCATTGAAGTGCTTCTTGCTGGAGAAGAAGGTGAAATCTATGTCTTCCAAAGTGTTGAGGACTTGCTTCCGTTTTCTTTCAGTAGTTCTTATTTGTTGTGAAATTTGCAAGCGGAAAGTCTTTTATTATTGGAATTATCTCTTTAAGTTTTGTATAAGATTGTTTTTTTTATGAGAGTGGTTTTCTTTTCCGTTACTTTCTTTATAACTCAAAGAAAGTAACCAAAGAAAGGTTTTACCGCTATTGTGGAGACGTAAAATACGGAATTATCCCTTTCCGTTTTGCAAAGAGATTTTGACGAAGCGTAGCAATGTCGGAATCTCAACAAGATTAATCGGGATAATCCAGTTATTAATAGATTGCTGTTCACTGTGTCATCTCTATTTCCTTTTCCGTCAGACCGGAGATTTTACAAATCAGTGCGATGTCAAGACCTTCGGACAGCATCCTGCGTGCGATTTCGAGATTTTTTTTGGCTTCGCCCTCCGCTCTTCCTTCGGCTCTTCCTTCGACTCTCCCTTTTTCCATACCCTCGTTCAGTCCCTCTATGCGGGAGGTTTCCAGAGCGTTGCGCTCGAACTTCACGTGGTCCATGTAGCGGAAGTAGCGTTGCTGTTCCTCCCTGCTCATCATCAGGTACAGCAGCTTCTCTCGTGCCTCTGCTAGTCCGGGCACGGCGGTGTCGTCCTTGATGCGGCCGTTCTTGAGGTAGTCGAGCCATTCCTCTAATGGCGTTTCGACCTTGTCCTCGGGCTTGTCGTACTGGTTGACCCTGACGATGTAGTATTCGGGGAAAATTTCCTCTGGTGCGCAAATCTTCAGCGCGTTGCGCTGCTTCCGGGTGATTCGCAGCTTGTCGTGGGTGTTCACGCCGGTGAAGGATGTCTGCCCGTGGTAGAGGTAGTCGGTTCCTATGCCGAAGTTGAAATAGACGATGTTGATGCTATAGACCTTCTTGACCTTTCCGTAGTCGTCGCCGATGCCGATGTGCTCGACGATGCTCTTTGAGGATTCGTAGAGGATTCGGCTCAGGAAGTCGCTCTCGCTGGACTGCTGGACCTCCACGAGGACGAGTTCGCCTCGGGCGTCCTTGGCCTTGATGTCCACCCGGTTGTACTTGTCCTCGAAGCCGATCTGGTTGGACTCGCTTTCGAGCAACTCGACGATGGATATTTTCTCTTTCAGGATCGTGGATACGAGCCCTTCGAGCACGACGAAGTTGCTCTTGTCGCGCAGCAGCGTCTTCACCGCCCAGTCAAATCTTACGTACTTTTCAGGAACCATAGTCTTGCCACTTTTCTGACCGCAAAGATACTTGTTTTTTTTATGTCGCTGTCCCATTGTTGATAACTTTTTCGTTTTGTGCAAAAACACGCCGCAAAAATATAAAAAATATTAACACTATTACTAAATGTTGATAAAAATATACATAATAATTGATTTAGTTGTTGTAAAGACGAGGAGGTCTAAGAAAACTAGGAAACTAAGAAATTAAGGCAGAAGTCCAGGGAAAGCTGTTTCCCCGCCTTTACGGCCGTAGCAAGCGCAAAGCGGAGTAAAGCGGACAGCGCGACGGCAACGTCAGGAGCCGGACCGCCCAAAAAATCATAATCCACTAAGTTAAAACACACAAAATGTGTATAGTTGACAAATATTTTGTATCTTTGCAGCGATTAATATTATGGTATGAAAAGGATATTGTTAGTTCTCTGCTTGGCGGTTTTATCTTGTGTTTGTATTCAGGCACAAGACACGCTGAAAACGGGAAACCAGAAGAAAAAGAAGGATAAAATTACCCGTATTTACACGGTGACAGAGGAAAAACCTGAGATTATCCGCGACCGTTTGGTGTTTGACGTGTTTCATTCTTTCTGGATGGGAATGCCGAAAGAAGTCGCCTACAAGAAGTTCGATCCCGGCTTCGCGGTTTCGGCTTTGTGGGATTTCAAACTACCCAACAAAAGTCCCCTGTCGTTTGGTTTGGGTTTGTGCTTTACGTATTATTCGCAGTTCACCGATGCCTTGCTCAAAGTTGATGACGGCTGGGTGATGAAATACAACTACATAGGTAGTGATGTGAAGTACAAGCTCAATAGAATCAACTATATGAACTGCAGTATCCCCATTGAGTTTAGATATCGTCATAAGTCTGGTTTTAAGTTTGCCGTGGGTGGTCGTATCGGCTTGATTGCCGAGGTGTCGCAAAACTATAAGGGAACCGACCCTTACGATGGCGTTACGGACCGGCATTATAAGAATCGTGAAATTTACAATACTCAAAATTATAGCGTGGAAGTTTATACGCGCATCGGTTGGAAGGCCATCGCCGTTTTCTATTCCTGCCACGTAACTAAATTATTCAATGATGGCGAGGGTCCCGCTATCTTCCCTATGTCGTTGGGTATTTCTATCAGTGCGTTCTAATCTGAAAAACAAATCGTTATGGTTGGATATCTTTCAAGCAATGTCAATAAGGTGACCACCAATTTTTTGCAGCGAATGCGAAATGAAGGTGAAAAAATAGCTATGTTGACGGCATACGATTATTCTATTGCCAAGTTGTTGGACTTGGCCAAAATCGACATTATCCTGGTGGGCGATTCTGCCGCCAATGTGATGGCCGGCTACAAGACGACATTGCCGATCACCTTGGACAATATGATTTATCACGCTTCGTCAGTGGTGCGGGCCGTTGACCACGCATTCGTCGTGGTGGATATGCCTTTCGGAACCTATCAGGGCAATTCTAAGGAAGCACTGCATTCCGCCATTCGCATTATGAAGGAGTCGGGGGCCGATGCCGTGAAAATGGAAGGCGGCGTTGAAATTATCGAGTCTATCGACCGCATCCTTTCCGCTGGCATTCCCGTGATGGGACATTTGGGCTTGACCCCCCAGTCTATCAATAAGTTTGGAACATACGCAGTGCGTGCTACCGAGGAAAAAGAAGCCGAAAAACTGATTCAGGATGCCAAGGCCTTGGAGCAGCACGGCTGCTTCGCCATCGTTTTGGAGAAGATTCCTGCCAATCTGGCCAAAATCGTTACCGATACGGTTTCTATCCCAACCATCGGCATCGGTGCCGGTCCCCATACTTCCGGTCAAGTTCTGGTATTCCACGATATGATGGGCATTACACAGCAGTTTTCGCCCCGCTTCCTGCGTCGTTACCATAACTTGGGCGAGGACATCATCAATGCGGTTTCTCATTATATTCACGACGTAAAAGCTGTCGATTTTCCAAATGAAAAGGAACAGTATTAGCGAACGAATCCTCTATGAGGATAATCACCTTGTCATTGTCAATAAGCTTGCCGGCGAAATTGTCCAGGGCGATAAAACCGGTGATGTGCCCTTGCTGGAATTAGTGCGTGACTATATTCGCGTGAAATATGAAAAGCCAGGCAATGTCTTTTGCGGTTTGGTGCATCGTATCGACCGCCCCGTGAGCGGAGCCGTTATCTTTGCCAAGACTTCCAAGGCACTGGAGAGAATGAACCAATTGGTGAAAGACCGGAAAATCAGAAAGATATATTGGACATTGGTGGAAGGCTGCCCCGAGAACGAGTCGGCAACCCTGACCAATTTCCTGAAAAAAAATGAAAAACTGAATAAGAGCTTTTGCGTTTCGGAAAATTCGGAAGGTGCCCAAAAAGCGGTGCTTTCTTATCAGTTACTGAAAAAGTTTGAACGTTATGCCCTGCTTGAAGTCGAATTGTTTACGGGTCGCCATCATCAAATCAGAGTGCAGCTGGCCGCAATGGGACATTGCATTAAGGGGGATTTGAAATACGGCGCCAAACGCTCCAATCCCGACGGTTCCATCAGTCTGCATGCCCATCAGCTGATTTTTGAACATCCCGTTTCTCATCAGTTGATTGATGTGGTGGCCGACGGCCTGGTGGATGAAAACCTGTCTATGTGTTAATTGATATTCAACTATGACTTGCGAAGAACTTGTACAAGCTTTTGCCCCGTTTCAAAAACAGCAAATCCACGAGGTTTTTTTCTCCTTGTCGGATAAAAATCATATTTCTTTGTCCGGTTTGAACGAAACTTCCCTGGCCTTGCTTGCCGTACCTTTTGTCTCTGAAATCAATAACCATCATCTGTTTGTCTTTCAGGACCGGGAATCTGCGGCATTTTTCTATCACGATTTGGAATTTCTGCTTGCAGATCAGGATAAATCATTAATTGATAAAAAAATACATTATTTTCCAGCTTCTTATCGACGTGCCTGTAAGTATGAAGAAATTGACAATGCCAACGTGAAACTGCGTGCCGAAATCATCAATAAGTTGGCTAATGATGATGGTCATTATGTTGTCGTTTCTTATCCTGAGGCAATTTCTGAAAAGATTCTTTCAAAGAAATATATTCAGCATAATTCTTTTGTGGTGCAAAAAGGGGAAACGCTTCCTGTGGATACTTTTCTTGACTTTTTGTTCGAATATGGCTATAAGCAGGAGGATTTTGTCTTTGAACCAGGTCAGTTCGCTTGGCGTGGCGGCATCTTCGATGTCTTTTCATTTTCTGAAGAAAGTCCATTCCGTATTGAGTTGGCCGGCGACAAAGTGGATTCGATCCGCGAGTTCGACACCAATACGCAGCTGTCGGTGAAGGAAGTGGAAAAACTGCATATTATGCCCTATATTTCAGCTGTCGAAACGGTGGAAAAACGGGTGTCGATTTTTGATTTCTTGGGAGAAAATACGGTTTGCTGGCTGAAGAGCCTTCGTGATGTGAAAAGCCTGCTGACAAAGAATTTTCACAAGTTGGAAGATGAGTTTGCCAATGCCGCACAAGATTCTGTACAATATAATCCTGAAGATTATTATATCGATGGCGAGCAGTTTTGGCAAGGACTTCAAAGTCGAAAATGGATTGAAATTAATGCGAATACCGAACAGAATTGTGTTTTTACTCTTGATTTTGAAGTAAAACCTCAAAATTCTTTTGGAAAAAACTTTAATTTGCTCTTGGATGAATGGATTGATAATCTTGAGCATGGCTATCAGACGATATTTTTGTCTGAAAATGAAAATCAGCAGGAACGTGTGCGAAAAGTCTTGGAAGAACTGCTTCAAAAATATAATTTAATCAAGAAAACAGAATATACACTGGAGCAACTTTACACGCCTTGCAATTTTGTGTTGCACGAAGGATTTAGGGATGAAAAGTCCGGCCTTTGCGTTTATACGGATCATCAGTTTTTTGAAAAATACCATCGTTTTTCGATTCGTGACCGCTATAAGAAAAGCGAGCAGTTCACGTTGAAGGAAATTTATGACCTTCAACCGGGTGATTATGTGGTGCATATCGACCACGGAATCGGAATATATGAAGGCCTTCAAAAAATGGATATCAACGGGAAGGAACATGAGGTGATAAGGTTGTCGTATAAAGACGGGGATTTGTTGTACATTAGCATTCATTCACTGCATAAGATTACCAAATATGTGGGCAAGGATGGAATGCCGCCGAAATTGCATCGTCTGGGTTCCGGAACCTGGGATCGCGTAAAGGAGCGTACCAAGAAAAGAGTGAAGGAAATCGCGATAGATTTGATTCAACTTTATGCCCAACGAAAAGCCAAGGACGGTTTTGCTTTTTCCGCAGATACCTTTATGCAGAATGAGTTGGAGGCGTCATTTATGTATGAAGACACGCCTGACCAAGTCAAATCGCTGAATGAAGTCAAAAATGATATGGAAAGCATCCACCCGATGGATCGCTTGATTTGTGGGGATGTGGGGTTTGGAAAAACGGAAATCGCTATACGAGCGGCATTTAAGGCCGTGGCGGATAGCAAGCAAGTGGCGGTGCTGGTGCCAACCACCGTGTTGGCTTTGCAGCATTATACCACTTTCTCGGAGCGTTTGCAGCAAATGCCCTGCAAGGTTGAATATGTGAATCGCTTTAAGTCGGCCAAGCAAATTCGGGAAGTTCTTCAAAATTTGAAGGATGGAAAGGTCGATATTATCATTGGAACCCATCGCTTGTTGAGTAAAGATGTGGTATTTAAGGATTTGGGTTTGCTTATTATTGATGAAGAACAAAAATTCGGAGTGGCGGCAAAAGAAAAATTACGTGAGTTGAAGTATAATGTCGATACCTTGACGATGTCGGCAACGCCGATTCCCCGTACTTTGCAGTTCTCGTTGATGGGAGCCCGCGACATCTCCGTGATTACAACGCCGCCGCCTAATCGTTATCCTATTCAAACGGAAGTGCATTTGTTTGATGAAGAGTTGATTCGTGATGCCATCGCCTACGAAATCAGCCGTGGAGGTCAGGTCTTTTTCGTACACAACAAGGTGCAGAATATCTACGAAATGGCAGGCTTGGTACAGCGTCTGGTACCTGACGCCCGGGTAGCAGTGGGGCACGGACAGATGGATGGCGATGAATTGGAAAAGATTATGTTGAAGTTCATCGCCGGCGATTACGATGTGCTGGTTTCCACGACGATTGTCGAGTCGGGTTTGGATGTAACCAATGCCAACACAATGATTATCAACGATGCACAGAATTTTGCGTTGAATGTCTTACATCAATTACGAGGCAGGGTGGGGCGTAACAATAAGAAGGCCTTTTGCTATTTGATGGTGCGTTCGTTTGAAGACTTGAACGAACAGGCACGAAAGCGTCTGCAGGCCATTGAGGACTTCTCGGAAATTGGCAGCGGCTTGCAAATTGCTATGCGAGACTTGGATATTCGCGGTGCCGGTGATATCTTGGGGGCAGACCAAAGTGGATTTATCAGCGAAATTGGTTACGAAATGTACCAGAAGATTTTGAACGAGGCGATTTTGGAATTGCAAGATGTTGATCATCCAACTTTTGAAATGGCTGACAATTCGGCTCTGCTGCTGCGTGAGTGCCTGCTGGAAACAGATGCTCGTGCAATGTTGCCAACCGATTATGTGGGAAGTGTAAGTGAGCGTATGAGTTTGTATAAAGAGTTGCAGAGTTTGAAAACCGATGACGAGTTGGCTGCCTTTAGAGCAAAATTGGCTGATATGTTCGGTCCGCTTCCCGAAGAAGCGCACGAATTGCTACGTATCATCCCCCTTCGCAGAAAAGGAGCTGAACTCTATATGGAAAAAATGTCACTTAAAAATAACAAGTTGACAGGTTTCTTCAGCCCGGGAATGAATTCTCCGTTTTATGAGTCAGACACCTTTACGCGAGTGTTGGCCTTTATGCAGAAAAACCATCCCCAAGTGCAAATCCAGGAGCACAACAAAAAAGCAATGCTAACCATTTATAATGTGCCGACGGTAAAGGCAGCTTTGCATTGGCTAAATCAAATTTAAGAAGTGTTTTTTGTGGGTGAAGATGCCTGAATTTGTTTCTCGAAGAAATTTTTTTGCAAATGTGGAGGACGTTTTGTGAAGATATCTACTCCCTGATCTCTAAACCCTTGATTTCTTGTTCCGTCAGACCTGTGATTTTACAAATCAAAGCAATATCAAGACCTTCAGTCATCATATTGTGAGCAACTTCAAGGTTTCTTTTGGTTTCACCTCTTGCTTCACCTTCCGCTCTACCTTTCTCAATCCCTTTCTCCATTCCATCTTGGAACGCTTCTTCGCGAGCCAATTCCATGCCGCTCTGCACGTCGGCATAATCCCAAATGCTCTTCTTGTACTCGTCCTTTTCCATATCGCTGAATTTTTTGTAGTTGCAACGCCTGAACATCGTCTCGAAAAAGGAATTTCCGCTCGCCTGCTGCGGCAGCTCAGTCATCTTGTGCATGTTGTTGAACACGTGTGCCAAGATTTCCTGTTCCGTCTTCGGAACCTTCTTTTCGCGTGCAAAGATACCTAATTCTACGATACAAAACGTCGGGTTGTCAGAAATAATGTTGCCGAAGTCGTCCTTGTAGTTCACAAACCACACCTTTTCGCCACGTTTCAGGGCTAATCTGTCGGGGTGCTCCATAAGGCAGACCACGCATACCTTCGCAATGTGGTACTTTTTGTCCTTGACGGTGATAGAGTTGCTGATGAGGCGGCTGGCGTAAGCGAGGCCCCTTTCGATGGGAAAACGCTGACGAATCTTCTGCATCTCCACCACGAAGTAGTCCTCGTGCTCGTTCTTGCACAGCACGTCGAACACCACCTTGCGGTCGAACTCATCCAGTCCCACCACCTCGTTGGGAAGGTACTGCACTTCGGCAATCCTTCCAAATCGCTCCGACACAAAGAGGTTGAGCATATATTTCAATTCCTCCTGGCAGCCGTCAAGGCCAAACACGCGCTTAAAGCCAAAATCGGACAGCGGATCAATGTAGCAAATCTGTTCATCAAAAATCTTTTCTTCCATAAGTTCAATATTGATAATTAATATTGTAGAAAATAATAATTATTATTTTTATTATCACGTTGCAAAAATAAACATAAAAACAATACAATCATACCATTGTTGATAAATTTTTATTTTGCTAAAAATCAGATTTATAGGGAGTTGATATTAACAAACGAAAAATTGATTTGTTAAATTATGAAATAACAAATGGCAGCAGATGCGTTGCACATAGGAGTTAGGGTTAAGGTGTTAGTGGTTGGAATTATGAATTAAGAGATTAAGAAATTAATAGATCAATTGGATTTTTCCGTTTGATCTTGTTGAGATTCCGATGTTTCCGACGTAAGGAGGAAACATCGGAATGGCGGCGTGCCTTGTAGGTGTGATGGCGGCAGCGCAAAATATGAGATTAATGCACGTGTGGGGTGCCGCCGCCAGGCAAGGAATTTTTATATTCTTTCTAATGCTTTGCCAAAAAAACGTGGTATGTCGCTGGCAATGAGGCAAGAGGGATGTCCCAGCTGATCCACGGCGGCATCTCCCGCGGCTCCGTGCAAATAAACCCCGATAAGTGCAGCGGCGGTAGGTGTGTATCCTTGCGCCATTAAGGCCAAAAGCAACCCCGTGAGCGTGTCTCCGCTTCCTGCGGTGGCCATTCCTGGATTTCCCGTAGTGTTGAAAAATATTTTTCCATCAGGTAAGGCAATGGCCGTATGTGCTCCTTTTAAAATGACGATGACACCCTGTTTTTGCGCAAGTTTACGCAATTTGTCTATACGGTCAAAGTCGTTGGCACACGGACCAACCAGACGTTCAAATTCTTTGAAATGCGGTGTTAATATCGATTGCTCAGGCAAAAATCCGAGCCAGGTTCGTTGCGTGGCTAAAATGTTTAGTGCGTCGGCATCTAAAATGAGTGGCGACTGAACTTCGTCTAAAATCATCTTCAGCCCTTGGGCAGCGGTGTGGGAAGTGCCTAAGCCGCAGCCAATGGCAATGGCGTTGATGGAGGGATATTTTTCCAAGTCTATTCTGCTGAAACACTGCTCGTTGCGATCTCTGCTTAAGATGGCTTCGGGAATACTTGCCGGTAACAGGTCGCAAACCTTGGAAACACTGTGGACCGTCACTTTTCCAATGCCGCCTCGCAAGGCAGCGGTGGCGGCCAAGATGGCGGCACCAGGCATATCGGCACTGCCGGCAATGAGCAGCCCGTGGCCCATTTGACCTTTATGGGCAAATTTTTGCGGCGAATGCAACAAATGTCGAATAGTCTTTGCTTCAATGAGTTGCATCGAGACGGAGGTGTCGGGTAAACGTAAACCGATGTCGAGAATGCTGACTTCCCCGCAACGACAGTGATTTTCCGGTAACAGATATGCCATTTTGGGAAACTGAAACGTATAGGTCTCATCGGCTGAAATGCTGAGGTCTTTGGCATCGGTAGGACCATCTATGCGCATTCCGGAAGGAACGTCAACGGCAACGGTATAGGCGTGGCTTTGATTTATTGCATCCACGATAGTCGCAAAATATCCTCGAAGCGGTTTGGAAATGCCAATGCCGAAAATCGCATCAATGACGAGTGTCTGTGGATGGATACGTACTTGGCTCGCATCCGTACAATGCACGGTGAATTTTTCTCGCTGGTCGGTACGAAGGTCGTACCAGCGTTGCAAATTGGTGTCAAATTCCGCTGTGGTCTTCGATTCCGGTCCTGTTACCAAAAGCACGCGAACCGGCCATCGTTGTTGTTGCAAAAGGCGTGCAATGACCAGTCCGTCGCCGCCATTATTGCCCGGACCACAGCAAACGACAATTTCAGCAAATCGGTCCAAAGGCAGGTGATGCATCAAATGTTCGGCAAAACGCGTGCCCGCTCGCTCCATCAAATCAATGGATGAAATGGGCTCGTCTGCCATAGTCAATGCTTCGCTGGCACGAATCCCTTTAACGTCAAGGATTTCCGAATAAATCATAGCGACAATGCTATATTATTATCTCAATCTGTCGGCAGCTCTAACTTTCTTTTCGTCGTTTCTGATGGCACGGTTGGCTAAAAACATACACACAGGAGGAAGTACGAAAATCATAATCCAATAATTGAATTGAAAATAATCGTCTCCTTGCATAATGCCTTTTTTCTCGAAAAGATAATCGGGGAAAAGCCAAATCATCATCATAATGCCAATCAGGAAAACAAGCATATTCAGCGATACCAAACGGCTCTGTTTCATTCTGTCTTTAAATTTGAAAATAGAATAAAACGTGATGCCGGCAGATAAAATCAATACTAAGCCAATATATAAGGTACTCATAACTGCGTTGCCATTGGGAAGATGAACGTTGAAACAGGTGAAAGTGTATTGTGCTTCAGCCGTATAAATAGTTCCAATGGGAATGAAAAGCAAAACAATAGTGACGATGGCAGCAATCAATAAATAGACGGATTGAATTCTTTGAATCATAATTTTGGTTTTTATAAATTGTTAAATGAATGATTTTACTTGGAAAGATAATTGTATTTAGTGTCGTAGTCCAACATCTGTTCAACAAAAGATGAAGGATAAACTAACTTGATATCGACAATCTTGCCGCTCTCTTCCCGAATGTCAAAAGTGGGATTGACAAAGCCTCCGTAAGGGGCAATGTTCAATTGGGCGTAGCGGTCTTTGACTTCTTTATGCAAAGCCGGATCGATTTGAATTCCGTAGGCCTCCACGATTTTCTTCGCCTGGGCATAATTTCCCGTTGACTTGATGTCTTGGATTTCGCTTAGCAATTCTCCGAACAGCAGTCGTAACTTCTCGTAATCATTGACTTTGACGAAGGTCTTGCCGTTGCGTTGAACTAATTCGATGACTTTGTCCTGCTGTCCTTTTTCGTGGCACCAGCGGGCAATGATGGCACGGTTGCGCATGTGGGCTTCGGTGATGGTGTTGCCCAACTCGATGCGGTTGAGTTGCAGCATTAATCCGTTGAGAATATACTTGTAGTAGCAGGCTTTATACGCTTCTTTGTCGGGTAGCAGTCCCAGTTTTATCATTTGAGGATCTCCTATATAATACAAAGAGAAAAGGTCGGCACGGGTTTCCTCAATGACGGAATGGTAATTCTTAAGGGCCGCGTCACTAACGCCGGGAAGCATCTGACCAGAACCGTGGCCCAGACATTCGTGTAGGTCAACTTGCAGATTGTCAGATGCATATCCGTATTTTTTGGATAATTCCATTTCTTGGTCCGAATAATAAAATTCCTGTCCCAAGCCGCTTTCCTGACGGGCCTGGTCGTAGGCGTACATCAGATTTTCGATGGTGACGGATTTGGAACCGTGTTCCTTGCGAATCCAGTTGGCATTGGGCAGATTGATGCCGATAGGAGGAGCAGGGTAGCTGTCGCCGCCTAACTGGGCAACGGTAATCACCTTGGCCATCACGCCCTTGACTGACTTTTTCTTGAAACGAGGGTCAATGGGCGAGTGGTCTTCAAACCATTGGGCATTGTCGCTGATGATTTCCGTACGCTTGTTGTTTTTGAGGTTTTTGTAGTCCACAATGCCTTCCCACGCTCCTTTTTGTCCGAGCGGGTCATTATAGACTTCGATGAAGCCGTTGACGTAATCCACGTTGGAAACGGTATCGGTAACCCAAAGCACGTTGTAGTCGTCCCACGTCTTGAGGTCGCCGCCGCGGTAAAATTCGATGAGTTTCAAAATATGCTGTTTTTGATGCTCGTTTTCGGCCACGTTGGCGGCTTTTTCCAGCCAATAGATGATTTTGCTGATAGCCTTGCCGTATAATCCGTCAGCTTTATATACATCTTCACATACTTTGCCATCTGCTCCTTTGACCACTTTTGAATTAAGTCCGAAGGAAACGGGCTGTTCAGGATTGGCTTGCGGATAGGTGGCTTCCAGCTGATGGTAGTAGGCCTCAACTTCTTTTTGCGTCACGCCACTGTAAAAGTTTACGGCAGAGTTGGTTACGAGATCCACATCGCTGTTTTGACAAATCTTGTTGGGATATCTTTCGAGATTGAAGATGATATCGGTAATTTCGGCCTTGAAATCTTCCACCGATTCCCCGTCTCGCAAAGGAAACTCTTTCGGATCGGCCTGATTTAGCAAGGTCTGAAAGTATTCCGTCGTGATTTCCGGAAAGAATTTGTCGTTGGCATAATGATGGTGAATGCCGTTGGAAAACCAGAAACGCTTGGCATAAACCATAAACTTTTGCCAGTCTTCGCTGTTCTCGTCCCCGTTGAAATGCGTGATGATATTGTCAAGTGTGCTTTTAACCAGTAGGTTGGCCTCGCAATTTTGGTCAAAGAGAATGTCGCGACCGCAGCAGGCGGCTTCGCTGAGATAATACACCAATTCTTTTTGTTGTAATGATAAACTGTCCCAGTCGTCAACGCGATAACGCATAATTTCAATGTCGGCGAAGCGGTCAAGCACAAATTCGAAAGGTTCTTCCTCGGAAACCGTTTCTTTGTTGACGTTGTTGTGACAAGCGGTTAAAAGACTTGCGGCAATCATAATTAAAAGGATTTTATTCTTCATAGTCTTGTTTTAAAAAGTGGGCAAAGATACTATTTTTTTTCGGAATATTTTTACATAATATTTTTGAGGGCGGCCCGGCTCCTGACGTCGCCGTCGCTCCGTGCCCGCTTCCATCGCTGCCGCGCAGAAAAATAAAGAAATTAACGAAGTCGTCAATATTTTTCGGGATTATTCCCTTTCGTCTTGTAAAGCGATTCCTACGTAAGGAAGGTACATCGAAATCCCAACAAGATTATACGGTATAATTCAGAAAAATATAGGTGTGCCCTAAAAATTCACACCTTTTTGTTATTTTTGCAAACGTAAATAATTTGATAAAAAGTAAGCGTATGGCACTGAATCAGACAAACAAACTGGTGTGGGTGGTTGAAACCATCCGCAAGGCCGGCAAAATCAGTTTTGAGGAACTCAATCGAAAATGGATGGATAATGAGGACCTTAGTGGTGGTGAGGAGTTGCTGAAACGGACCTTTCATAAGTGGAAATGGAGCATTTTCGACACCTTTGGCGTTATCGTTGAATGCGAGAAGAATGCGCCTTATCGTTATTATATAGAGAATGAGGATGAATTGAAGCAGGGAAGTATAGAAAACTGGCTTCTGAGTACCTATTCTGTTGCCAATTCGCTTGTCGAGAGCAAATCCATCAAGGAGCGAATTCTGATTGAGGATGTTCCAAGTGGTCGGGAGTATCTGGAACCCATTATTGACGCGATGAAAAAGAATCGCTTTATCCATATTATGTATTACAATTATTGGAGGGAAGACATTCGACCGCATTATATTATGCCGTTGTGCGTGAAGCTTTTCCGTCAGCGGTGGTATTTGGTGGGGCGTTCGTGGCCTTTGGGAGAGGACCTGCTTTTTTGTCTTGACCGTATTCGGGACTTTCGTTTGTCAAGCCACGGCTTTGATTATCCGGAGGATTTTGATTCCAAGGAATACTTTGAGGGTTGTTTTGGGGTCATTGTGGATAGACATTGCGAAGTGGAGGATGTTTTGCTTAAGGTAAATGCTGGCCAAGCCAACTATTTGAGGGATTTGCCATTACATTCCTCGCAGGAAGAAGTCGTGCGTAATGGAGAGTATAGTATCTTTAAACTAAAGGTGCGGCCGACATACGATTTCTTGCAGGAATTGCTTTGGAACCGAGAGGAATTGGAAGTGCTGGAACCGTTTTGGCTGCGTAAGGAGGTGAAGGAACTAATCGGAAGAATGTTGAAAAATTATCGGGGAAACAAAGTGGGGAAAATTAAGAAATTAAGAGATTAATAGATTAATAAATTGAGTGATTAGGATTTCGAAATTGGCACGGAAAAGAATATTAGTGTCATAAACAGAAAAAGTGTTTTACAAGACTATATTGGATCATTCCGTAAAAATTTAGAAGATGACAGCCTGTGCCCGTAAAAGGCATAGGTGCGGTTTGTTTTTGCAGGGCAAAAGCTCCATCAACGTCCAAGGTTGTTGCCGTGAATGATTTTGTTTTCCGTAGAGACGTTGCGCGCTGTATTTTCTGTCCTTTATGGTAATGAAGGGTGCTGTCGCAATCACGATTTCTGCGACGGGATTTAACCACCCCAGCCTGCGCAACAGGTTGCAGTCCTCGATGCACTCCCCGCCGCAGAGGTAGGTTGACATGAGGTTCTCCACAATGTAGGAGTAGGTGTACTTCGTGTTTATCCCCTTGTTTCCCAGCGTGTTGTCTATGAGGTTGGAGTGTCGCGCCTTGCGGAATGCGTCTATTGTTGAAAAAATTCCGCCGAAAGTTCCGGTTTTTCCGAAATTAAGTTGTATTTTTGCCGCCACATCACCCGTTTTTAGGTTTCGCAGCACAAAAACAGGTGAAATTATCGAGAAATGCAAGTCGATGCTAAGTTGTTTGTTAACAACGGTTTGTCATTTTTCAACAGTCAAAATTCAAGAATAATCTGCGGAAATAAGGATTAATAGATATGGAACAGTATAAAGACATCATAAACCGAATTTGCAGCACCATTCACACGGGTCTTGTCGACTTTGATGAGCCACGTGGTGAGGCTTCAATGCCCACCCAGGCATCTTCGGAGTTCATTACGAACAAACAGCAAGGCGATTGGGCAGAAAACATCCTTTTCAGAGCAATTAATGACAATTCTGAGAATATCGTTGCCGTAAGGTATGGTAAATCGGATGATCTTGTTGCTGGAGACGCGGGATTTGAGAAGTTCTTCAATGATTATCAGACAGAACTTGATACCATTGGCAAACGACCAGACATTCTATTGTTCAAAAAAGAGGACTTTGACGAGAATCTTGGTTATGATATAAGCTCAAGACCAAGTAACGAGATTGGCGATTACGTTGCAAAAGCCATTGCAGGCATTGAGGTTCGCTCAAGTGCATTCCTCATTAACAAATACACAGCAGAAGCCAACCGAGTTGTTCGCGAGAATACGGAAAGAGCTATCGAATTAAAAAATATCGTATTAAATGAATACGTTGATTTGTTGGAGCAAAAACGTCCTGAGTTGATAGCAATTCTTCAGCAACTTGACGAAGTTTCTGTCCGCACACTTGATTTTCGGGCTACGACTTGGCGTTCGTCACAGCGCCTGCAAGAACTTTCTGCGATGCTTTCAGAGATTAAGAAATGTCTCAAAGCTATTCAAAAACGCAACTCATTGTCTATCACCCCAAAGGTGGAAGACTTGAAGGTGGTTCACAAATGGATTCAAACCTACGATGTACCACATTTCTATGTACAGGTGTTCTTCGACAAAGTGTATGGAGTATCGTTCCAGCATATTCTTGAACTTGTGTCAAACCCTGATTTAGAAGACGAAAAATACTTCATCGAACAAGATACAAAGAACCAAAACAAGACAACAATTAAGATACCTTCACAAGATGGAACGTGTCTTGCGGAAGCTGTAACCGAACCTAATCACCATAGTGTGAGAAAGGAACTGAACAAGGGCAGATTGCTCTTCTATGTGAAATTTGATGGTGGTGAGGCTTGCTTGGATGCCAACAATTTTGAATCTCTGTTTGGAATAAAGCTCTAATAGAATGACTATTGAACAGAAATACATAGCATCCACTTCCTTTGATCATCGCAAAAAATATGCTCAATTCTTCACTCCAAAGAAGATAGCCGAGTTTATGTGCCATTGGATGTTACAAGGCAAACCTAAAACTCGAATTCTCGAACCTGCATACGGCTTGGGAATTTTTTCGCGTGTTCTAGCCAAGAGTTCTGCTCTGCCTATAGATGCGTACGAAATTGACGGACGAATTTTCGCAAGTGCGGTCCTTTCTCGTCCTAATGGAGTGAATCTTTGGAATGAAGATTATTTTTCAAGTGATTGGAATGCCAAATACGATGCCATTATTTGCAATCCTCCTTATCTGAAATTTCACGACTACGATAATACTACTTACATACCAGATGTAAACAATCATTTAGGAACAAAACTTAATGGTTTTACAAATCTCTACACGTTGTTCCTTCTGAAATCAATAGCACAATTGCAGGAAGGTGGACGCCTGGCATACATCATTCCTTCTGAATTTCTTAATTCTGACTACGGTGTAGAGGTAAAACGTGCTTTAGTACAGAGCAACACCCTTCAGCACATCATTGTCGTTGATTTTACAGAATGTGCTTTCGACGACGCTTTAACAACTGCCTGTATTCTCCTCTGCGAAAGAACAGAAAATTCAAACAGCGTGCGTTTCTCACTTGTTAACAATATAGAACGTCTCAACACCTGTTTTGAAGAATATGTGGAATACAACACGTCTGATCTTGATGCAACTGTTAAGTGGAAATCATATTATGAGAAAGGTAACAGTTCTAAATACAATCATCTTGTTCCTTTCTCCAAATTTGCTAAGGTGTCGCGTGGAATTGCCACCGGTGCAAACGAATATTTCACGTTCAAACCTTCAAAGGTAGATGAATATGGTATTCCCCAAGAGTGCTTGATGCCTTGTATTTGCAAAGCTGCAGACGCACCACAAACTTTCTTTACCCAAAATGATTTTACAAAATTAACAAATGGAGATAAGGCTGCCTATTTATTCAATGGTTGTACTGCACTTAACAACACAAATGTGTTGAGGTACATACGTCTTGGTGAAGATTCAGGAATCAACAAGCGATATCTTACTGCGAGTCGTTGTCCGTGGTATGCTATTGAGAATAGACCTCCTGCGCCGATATGGGTTTCCGTATTCAATAGAAGTGGTTTGCGTTTTATTCGCAATGAGGCAAATATATACAATCTCACAACTTTCCATTGTGTTTATCCCAAAATCGATGGAGTTGATGTTGATGTGTTATTTGCTTATCTTATTACTGATGTGGCAAAGGAGATTTTCCTCGATAACTCACGTCAATATGGAAATGGTCTAGTGAAATTTGAACCAAACGATCTAAACAAGGGCATGGTTGTAGATTTGAACTTGCTAAATGCTGAAGAATGCTCGTTTGTTAAGAACGTTTATGCTTTTATTAAAGATACCCAAAAAGAGAAAGATGGAGCTCTACTCCTGAATGAATTCTTCTCGTTGCGATACACTAAAGGCATACATTCGTTAGACGTTTTGAATGAACGACTCCAAATCTTGAAGAATACTTCTTTATCTGTTAAGGTGGAAATCGTCAAAAGGATGGATGAACCTCGTGAAAAGCAACTCAACTTCCTCGA
>JAZLHE010000027.1:0-56092 GCA_045616665.1 Bacteroidales bacterium
CGCGGTGACTTTTTTGTTTTATTTGTAAATTTGTAAGAAAAAAATCAAACCAAACTTTTGTTTTATGAAAAAAATCAGCTTCGCATTTGTGTTGGCATTTTTGTTGCTTTGTCTCTGTCGGTGTGCCAAGCCGGTGGAACACGTCCATTCAGACAATCAGGAAAATGAATCATGGAGGGAATATTCTGCAGATAAAATAACGTATGCTAGTGAAAAAGACAAGAAACTTAATTATTCAATACGTGAACAATGGTTTTTTGGTGAAAATGATTGTGTGTTAGCACAGAAAGAAGGATGTAATTGTGAAAAATAAAGACTGTTTATGCAGAAAGTACTCATTTTATGAGTGCTTTCTGTGTTTCAAGATAAAAAAATGTTTTGGAAATGAAAAAGCTATTGTTTCTGTTGCTGTTTATAGTGATGATTCAAATCTGTTTTGGACAGCGTCCAAGACTCAAGCAATATTACCATTGGATCAATCAGGCCGAATTGGCCATTTGTGACAGCAATTACCTGAAGGCATCCAGTTGTTATGACAAAGCATTTCGCTGCCATAACTGCAAAAAACGGTTGATATCCACCCACCCAAAACGGTGATACCCGTTCACTTCAAATCGGCGGCAAAATTATACTTTTTTTCTTAAACTGTCCCCTTTCAATTCGAACCTGATTGCGGTGTGGACCAGCCTGTCCAGTATGGCGTCTGCAGCGGTGGCGTTTCCCTGAAGCACATCGTACCAGTCGGCCACAGGAAGCTGGCTGACGATGATGGTGGATTTCCGTCCGTGCCGGTCTTCGATGATTTCCATCATGTCGAGGAGCTGCTGTCCGTCAAGCACTTTCATTCCGAAGTCGTCCAGTATCAGGAGGTCTGTCTGCGCGATTCTGGCGAAAAGCTTGTGCTGCGTGCACGCGATGCGTGCGAGGGCGGTGTCGTCCAGCAGCTTGTTCATGTTGTAGTACGAGGTCCTGATTCCGTTGGAGCAGGCCTGGTGTCCGAGGGCTGTTGCCAGCCAGCTCTTCCCCGTTCCTGCCGCCCCGGTGATCAGGACGGGCACCCCGTTCCTGATGTAGTCGCAGGTGGCCAGGTTCATGAGCTGGGCCTTGTCCACGCCCCTCTTCCCGTCGCAGATGACCTCCTCGATGGAGGCGCAGTATCTGAAGCGCGCCTGCTTGAGCAGTCTTGCGTTCCTGCTCTGCCTCCGGTTGTCGAGTTCTGCCTGTACGAGGAGCTGCAGCCCCTCCCGCAGGGTGAAGGAGTCCGTCTTCCTGGTCTCCTCCAAGGTCGCCCAGTATGCCGCCATTCCGGGCACCTTGAGCGTTCTGAGTGTGTTTTCTATTTCTCTCATTGCAAAGTGTTTTTGGTGTTTGTGGATTTCACGTTTGGTGTGTTATGCAAAATGGGATTTGCCTCTGATGTTCTCGTGAGCGGGCGGCGGAGGGGCCTGTCTTTCGGACACGCCGGCGCATCTGCTCTCGACAAGGGACTTCACGAAGCCGTAGCTGTACCTTCCGACAGACAGGGCTGTTTGGCAGGCCTGCCTGAAGACCACGGGGTCGCTTTTCCGCTGGAGGCTCAGCAGCGCGTCGCAGCTCCGGTAGTGCGTTTCCGCGGGCATCTCCGACGTGTAGAAGATGTTGCTGATGAGTCGGCCGAGTTCGTCGAGCGACTGTCCGCCCTTTTCTATGTAGTAGCCAGGACTTCGGTCCCTGTACGACAGGGAGTTGCTGGCCAGATGCTCCCTGGCCAGTGTGTAGGTGCCCTGCCTCATGTCCCTCCTGTGCGTTGCCACTAGCTCGCCGTCCACGTATATTTTCACGACGGACCGGGTGTATATCACCTTCGCGCTTTTCCCGATGTGGACGTAGGGAACGCTGTAGTAGTGCTTGTCACGGCCGAGCAGCACGCAGCAGTTCTGGCCCACCTTCAGGTCGGCGTAGTACCTGACCTCGAAGTCGGTCGGCGGAAGCGGCAGCAGGTTCGGCCTGTCCACGGCGAGGAACCTCTCCTCGCGGCTGTACGGGCGCGTCTGCATGCGCTTCTGGTTGTGGTGCAGCATCTTCTCCGCCACGGCGCGGTTCAGCTCCTCCAGCGAGTAGAAGCGCCTGTTGCGCAGCTCCGCGTACACCCTCCGGTAGATGACCTTCACGTGGTTCTCGACCAGGCACTTGTCCTTCGGGTGGAGGGGCCTGGCCGGGATGACCACCGCTCCGTAGTGGTTGGCCAGGTCCTCCATCATCCTGTTCAGCGAGGGCTCGTACCTGTCCGTCCTCACCACCGCCGCCTTGAGGTTGTCCGGCACCCATATCTTGGGCACCCCGCCCAGCGACTTGAGGCATTCGGTGATGGCGTACACGAAGTCCTCGGTCCTCTGGCTGGGCACGCACAGCGCGTATCCGTAGTCGCTCGCCGGCAGGCAGGCCACGAAGGTCTGGACCCGCACCTCCTCGCCGGTCTCCATGTCGGTGTATCCGAGCGTGTCGCCCGCGAAGTCCAGGTACAGCTTCTCGCCTCCCACGTACGTGTCGCTGAGGACCGTTGACGGCGAGGACCGGCCTGCCACCGCGTTCTGCCTGTAGTGGTGGCGGAACTGCGTCAGGCTGTATCCCTGAGGGCTGTCTCGGATGTACTCCTCCCACAGCAGTTTCAGTGTCACATGCTTGCGGCGCATCTCCTCCTGGAGATACGGGAGCATGGACTTGAACTCCTCGAATCTTTCGTCCGTGTAGGCCGCGTTGCCGCCCTTCAGGCGGACCTCCAGCACAGGGTCGTCCAGTCCGAGCAGTCCGTCTATGCCCAGCTCGTCGCCGAGGGCCTTCCTCACGTAGTTGTTGACGGTCTCCTTGTTCATGCCTATTGACCGCGCTATCCCGCGGTTGGAAACGCCCTGTTTCTTAAGTAACAGCAATTGCTTTATCTGACTCATGTCTTTCGTTTTTCCTGCCATGATCTTCGCGTTTTTATGTTCGCGCAAAGATAACCCGATTTGCAAGTGAACGGACATGCTCCGTTTTTGAAATCGAAACATCTGCAATCCAAGTCTTTACGTCAAACGGACTGAACGGACATGCTCCGTTTTTTTTGCTCTTGGCCCCTCAGTTCACCGTCCTCCGGCTCCACTGAACGGACATGCTCCGTTTTTTTTGCCCCTTCAAGCTGTTTTGGACGGACATGCTCCGTTTTTCAGCGCATTTTTCAGGCTTTGAAGACTCGTTTTTACAGATTTTTCACCCGTTCCCGTGGGTGGACATGCTCCGTTTTTTCCATACTCACTGAACGCGCTTTGCGCATCATCAAGCAACCCGGTGTCAAAGGACAAATTCTTGACCTTTTTGGTCTAAACGACCCCAGAACCATCGACAAGTACATCTCAAAGATGTACCCAGACTCACCCCTCCTCAACCGCAACGTCATCCAAATCATCAAGGACCACGCCCAATTCGGAATCCGAGACGAGGACATCCTCCGGGCAGCACTGCCCGAAGAACTCGCCCAATGGGCTATCGAACGCGAAACACTCAAAAACAAAAAACTCAAAAAATGAAACAGAACCCAAGCACCATCATAAAACAAACGACCCGGCACATCATCGCCATTGATGCCTCCTGGGTGGTTCTCAAGTGCTTCAAGGTTTTGAATTTAAGCTGGGGTCTGACTCTCGCCCCGCTTATTTTCCTATTCACCCTGAAGCTGGTAATTTTTTTCATTTTCCTTTCACACCATATAATAACAAAGAAGAGACATGGCAAGGTCTAACGGTCTCGGCGAACTGAAATGCTACCTGCCCCGTGACTACGGGAAGCAGGTGGCCGCGCAGTTCGGCTGCAGCGTCAGCAAGGTTTACAAGGTCGTGACAGGACGGCTGACCGACTACCGCATCCTGCAACACCTTCTCGGCCTTGTCGAAGAAAACATCCTGCTCGAAAAAAGAGTACAGCGAGCAATCAACCAACACAAAAAACCAAAACAATGATTAGAGTTTACAAAGACTGGAACTTTCCAGAAACACAATACCGCAGGGAGACGACCGCCAAAAGGCAGATCGTCATCCACCACACCGTTTCCGGTGACGGAGTTGAAGGCGATATGAACTGGTGGCTGCATACCACCGAAAGAGTCGCCACCTCCTTTATCATCGGCAGGGACGGCAACATCCACAAATGCTTCGGAGACGACTTCTGGGCATACCACCTCGGACTTTCCAACCAGCACTTCACCGCCTTCGGCCTTCCATACAAGCAACTCGACCGGCAGAGCATCGGCATCGAGCTGGACAGCTGGGGCGCACTCGCACAACACACGGACGGAAAGTTCTACCCGATTACATCACTCAACGGCAGAGTCGTCCCCAACCTAAAATGCCGTTCCGTCAAAAACATATACGAGTACTGCTCCGGACAGAAATACCGGGGCTTTCAGTATTTCGAGCAGTACACCACGGCACAACTCGCAGCCCTAAAGGAACTGCTTCAATACCTGCAGGACAAGCACCACATCGCCGCCAACTACGGCAGCGACATCTGGAACGTGACCCCCAGGGCACTGATGGCCAAAGAGGGAATCTTCGCCCACGCATCCTATAGAAAGGACAAGTCGGACGCACATCCGCAGGTCGAACTCGTCAATCTTCTAAAATCCCTATAGCCATGAAGATTGACTGGAAATGGTTCGCCATCATACTGCTGGCGCTGGTAGTCCTCGCCCTGCTTTTCCGGAACTGCTCAAAGCGCAGATCCGAAAGCGTCACCACAACGACCGTAAGGATTGACACCCTTCACGCCACCGACACGATTTTCTTTCCAGCCCCCTACCGGGTTGATTACAAGGCCCCGTATCTGATGAAAGCCGACACGGCAGCCATCATACGGGACTACTTCAACGAGAAATACTATTCGCTGAAGTACCAGGACACCGCCATAGAAGCAGTGACCGATGTCAAGGTGAGGGGCAATGCCATCGAGATGGCCACGCTGGACTACACGATGACGCAGCGCAACACCTTCACCACCCAGACCACGTTCAAGGAGCCGAAGTTCTCCTTCTGGGCGGGCAGAGGACTGACCTACAGCATTCCGAACAAGAAGCCGGGCTTCGAGCTGCAGGTCGGCTTCGGCGTGAAGAGAAGCGTGTTCTATGCCGGCTACGACTTCATCAACCAGACCCCGCGAATCGGCTGGCAGTACCAATTCATCCGACACTAAACCAAACACAAACAAACAATATGAGATATGATAAGCGAATCACAAAAGCAGGACATCCTCACCCGCTGCGACCTGCGGCAGGTGATGGAAAACAGCGGCCTCCATCTGGTGAAGAGCGGCAGGAACTACAAGTGCCGATGTCCGTTCCATAACGAGACGGACGCGAGCTTCACCCTCTACGAGGCATCCAACCGCTACAAGTGCTTCGGCTGTGGGAAAAGCGGCAACGCGATAGACTTCCTTATGGAGTACAAGGGGCTGACGTTCTACGAATCCGTCAAGCAGCTGGCAAGGGACTGCAACGTGACGCTGGAGGAATACAATCCGACAGCCGAAGAGGAAGCAAAAGCCAAAGAACGGCGGCAGCTGCTCAAGGTGTACGAAAGCGCGGCGGCCTTCTACCAGCGGAAACTGGCAGAAAGCCCCAAGGCACTCGAATACGCCAGAAGCCGCTTCGATGACGACACCATTGAGCTGTTCGGAATCGGCTACGCCCCGGATGGCTACAACGACCTCTACACCCACCTGCGCGGCGCGGGGTTCACCTTCGAGCTGCTTGAAAAGTGCGACCTTTTCAAGCAGAAGAAGTTCAGCGGCTGCCACGACACGTTCCGCGACCGCCTTATGTTCCCCATCTACGACCTCACGGGCAAAATCGTGGCATTCTCCGGAAGACGGCTCTCCAACGACCCGGACGCACCCAAATACATCAATAACGGCGATTCCCCGCTTTACAGCAAGGGACGCTCAGTGTTCGGCCTCAACTTCGCATTCCGGCACATCAAGTCAGCCGACTGCGCCATCCTGGTCGAAGGCAACGCGGACGTTGTCAAGATGCACCAGCTCGACATCCGCAACGTGGTCGCCTGCTGCGGAACGGCACTGACGGACGACCAAATCGGACTCATCGGCAGGGCCTCCAAGAACATCTGCCTGATGCTTGACGGAGACAACGCCGGAATGAACGCGACAATCAAGAACGGCAAAAGGCTCGTGGAGGCAGGCTACAACGCCTTCGTCCTACCCATCCCCAAAGACAAGGACGGCAACAAGCAGGACCCGGACAGCTTCTTCACCTCCAAGGAGCACTTCGAGAAATTCCAGAAGCAGGAAAAGCGGTTCTTTCTGTCAATGCTCGCCACGGAACGGCAGAAGACCATTGACGACCCGAGCGCCAAGACGCGGGCGATTCGTGAAATCGCCGCCCTCATCCAGGGAAAGCCGGACAGCGAAAAGGAGCTGCTCATAGAGGAACTCTCCAAAATCATACCAGGCAAGACGCTCTGGAAGAAGACGCTGCGCGAGGTCGAAGCCGACACGCGGGAGAAGAACGCCACCAAGACGTTCACATCCTCCAATATGAGCGAGGAACAGGACGATATGATTCGCAAATACGGCTTCTACATCGAGAAGAACTGCTACTACTTCTACGCCGTGAAATCCGACAACTTCTTCAAGGGCTCCAACTTCATTATGGAACCCCTATTCCACATAGAAAGCACGCTCAATGCCAAGAGGCTCTACCGCATCAAAAACTTTTTCGGCGCGGAGCGCGTGCTGGAGTTCAACCAAAAAGACCTCATTTCCATCGCCGCCTTCCGCCTGCGCTGCGAGAGCATGGGCAACTTCCTCTTCGAGGGAGGCGACCACGGACTGAGCAAAATCAAGGCCTACCTCTACGAGAACACCAAGACCTGCAAGGAAATCGTGCAGCTCGGCTGGCAGAAGCCCGGCTTCTTCGCCTGGGCCAACGGCATCACCGTGGACGGCGACTTCAAGGAAATCAACGAACTCGGAATTGTCGAGTTCGGCGGGCAGTACTACTACATTCCCGCCCTCTCGTCCTTCTACCTGAACGAGGACACGCTCTTCAAGTTCGAGCGCAAATTCGTCAGCATACCCGGACAGACCCCGCTTTTCGAATACTGCGAGCGGATGCGTGACGTTTACGGCGAAAACGCCGTGGTCGGCATCGGATTCTACTTCGCCACCCTCTTCCGTGACGTGATCTTCTCATCCTACGAATTCTTTCCCATACTCAACGTCTTCGGCCCGAAGGGAACGGGAAAGAGCGAGATGGCCGTCAGCCTTCTCAAGCTCTTCGGTGACCACCCGGTCGGAATCAATATGACAAACAGCACCATCCCGGCGATGGCAGACCACGTGGCGCACACCAGGAACGCACTCTGCCACGTGGATGAATACAAGAACTCGCTGGACTACGAGAAAATCGAGTTCCTCAAGGGGCTATGGGACGGAGTCGGCAGAAGCAGGATGAATATGGACAAGGACAAGAAAAAGGAGACCACGCCCGTTGACGCGGGCATAATGCTCACCGGGCAGGAGATGGCCAGCGCCGACAACGCGCTGTTCTCCCGCGTGCTGTTCCTTTCCGTCCACAAGGACACCTTCACGGAAGATGAAAAACGGCGCTTCGCCGAACTGAAGGGCATCGAGAAGCAGGGACTGACGCACATCACAAACTCACTGCTCGCCCTGCGCAAGGCATTCGTGGAAAGTTTCGTCAGACGATTCGACGAAGTGCTGGGCGAACTCACGCCCTACATTGACAAGTCCAAGGTCGAAGACCGAATCCTCAAGAACTGGGTCATCGTGCTCACCGCACTCAAAATAGTCATCGAGAACCGGGAAATCCCGTTCCGATACGGCGAATGCGTCAAACTATTCGCCAAACTCATCACCCGCCAGAACGCAGATGTGGAAGCCGGCAACGAGGTTTCCGACTTCTGGAACATCTACCAGGAACTATTCAGCGGCGGCATCATCGAAAAGGACTTCGACTTCCAGGTCAAGGTGGTCAGCGAACTGAAGACCACCACGGCCACCATAGACCGCAGCTTGAAAGTCCTCTATATGAACCCCAACCGAATCTTCGGACTATACGCCCAGACCAAGCGCAACGCCAACGAGAAGAAACTGCCCAAGGACACGCTCCAGTTCTACCTCAAGAACTCCAACGAGTTCATCGGACTGCAGCAGAAACGGTTCCGCCGCAACATCAAGAACCTCCAGGAAAAGGAATCCGCCAAATACTTTGCGGGAGACGGCACGGACGCGGCACTCGAATACGAGCGCCCATACGCCTGGTGCTTCAACTACGATATGCTGGTCGATACGATGGGGCTCAACCTCGAAACCGTATTCTACTACGAGAAGAAGGAGGATGTCAAGCCGATGAAGGAAGAAGCCGAGCAGCATATCGAACCGCCGCCGAAACCGGACTTTCCCGAAGAGGACGCGCAGCGCTCCCTATTTCCGTACTAAACGGGTGACGGACGGCCCCGGAATGGACCGCCCGTTTTCTTTTGAAAAAAACGAAAAGGAACGGAACACCACATATTTTCAAAAAGACAAACAAGACAAACAAGACAACGCTGAAACACAACGGGTTGCAAGCCAAAAGGCAATAAGACAGAACAAGACAAAACAAGACAGGAAAATGCGACAAGAGTACATTTTTAAGACGAAAAACCTATTATAAGACATAATTTTTGTTTTGTCTTATTGTCAAAATATTGAAAAACAGCAATATACAAAAATCCGGTCTTTGTCTTGCTTGTCTTATGGGGGAATGTGCCCATAGTGAGAAAAAAACATTTTTTTATGAGCAGAAACAGCAGCATCCAGACCGTCACGCTCCGCGTCCATCCCGCAGTGGCCAGGCATCTCGAAAACAACTTCCCCAAATCCGGTCACGCCTTCGATTTGCGAAACCACTACCTTTACACGTTCCTATCGGCGTGCCTCCAGCGCACGAACATCAGAGTTCCGAGCCACGGCAGCCGAAACCGCCACCTTATGCGGGAGGTCTCCCTCGTGGTGACGGGCTGGGACTACGCCCACTACGGCGGCGAGATACCGGAGAAGTTCCAACTCGCCTTTTCGCAGCTCGTCTATCGCAAACTGCTGCACGAGGCGTGCTACGCCGTAATGGTCGCCCACCTTGTCGGAGGCATTCCGAGGGACACGGCCATCAAGGAGTTCCTCTTCGGGAACCTCTACGAGGAAGACGAACTCGCATACCCCGCCCTGCGGAAGCACTACCAGAGACACTGGATAGAGCAGGAACGGAAATTCGCCTCCGATTTCGAGGCCATCACCGCAACGTCACGCAGACCGCACGACAGCGGCACAAATAAAATTGTTAGAGATGTCCCCATTTTAACGTAACACCAGAAAACCATGGACGATTTGACCAAAAACGGCAGCTGCCAGCTGATGGCAGGCAACAAGAAAATCTTCATCGTGGACGTTGAGGAAGTGCAAAGCATTGACTTTGTAAACCTTACAACCAAGCGCGTAGTTCTCAAGCCCGGATTCCGCTTTGCGCAAATCCAGGCCGATTCCATCGAAAGCGATGTGGAAATATCGGACGGCTGCTTCAGCCACCAGATAGACTGCGTCTTCTTCGGCGTGAAAAACAAGTACGACCGCCTCTTTTCCGACATGGCGCGCCGCAGGTGGATTGTCAAGATTGTGGACAACTCAAACGACATCTGGCTTTCCGGCACGAAGGAAGAACCCCTCCGCTTCTCGTTCAGACACGTCAGCCAGCCCAAGCCGGACGGCACGCACCACTACGAACTGAGCTTTTCGAGACTGATGACCGAACCGCAGTGCGGCGCGGCAGAATAGGACGC
Organism: Bacteroidales bacterium; assembly: GCA_045616665.1. Classification (GTDB taxonomy): domain Bacteria; phylum Bacteroidota; class Bacteroidia; order Bacteroidales; family WCHB1-69; genus RUG11690. Next base: position 9,864 of record JAZLHE010000027.1, read on the forward strand.
TGTCCATCCTCCTTTCGTGCGCGTGGACTATTTTTGCCTCAAAACCAAAGAGATGAAAAGACAATCCAACATACGGTTCCTCAACGAAAGCGCCGAAGAAGCCACCATCGACATCTACGGCGAAATCGGCTACGAGGGCTGGGACAGAAGCGAGGACGAGAACACCGCCCGCCAGCTCAGCGAGGAACTCGACCGCATCAAGGCAATCAAGGCCAAGAGAATCACCGTCCGCATCAACTCGCTGGGCGGAGACGTGAACCACGCACTCGCCATACACGACCTTCTGGCGGAGCATCCCGCATCCATAACCACACAAATCAACGGACTCTGCGCGTCAGCCGCCACCATAGTGGCAATGGCAGGGTCGGAACGCAAGATGAGCAAAAACGCCCTTTTCCTCATTCACCAATGCTCCGCCTGGATAGGCCGTGCCAACCAGGAGACCCTCTCGCAGGAACTCGAAACGCAGAAGACAGTCAACCAGCGGCTGCTCTCCATCTACAACGAGAAATGCCCGGACAGGGAACGCGAAATCGAAGAGCTGCTCAAGGCCAACAACGGACGCGGCAAATGGCTCACCGCCGCAGAAGCGCAGGAACTCGGCTTTGTCACGGACGTTTACAACGAAACCAGGAAGACCGCCTGCGTGTCCGCCAACGCCATTTCGGAGAACGGGCTTCCGGAACTGCCTTCCGCCTATACCGACCTGCTGACGGACGAAGACTACGGCGGGCCTATGCAGTCGTTTCTCAACACCATCAGCCGCTACATCTCACGCAATCAAAAACCAATAAACCAATCCCCAATGAAAAAGACACTACCGCTTATCGCCGCACTGCTCGCCTTTGCGGACGAGGCATCCTACGACAAGGACAAGGGTATGCAGCTTGACGATTCCCAACTCCAGAAGATTGAGAACGCCCTCTCCGCATACGAGAAACTCAAGACGGAACACCAGCAGGCAATGAACGCCAAGTCGCTGGCCGAAGCATCCCTCACCAGCGTGACGGCAGACCGAGACCGCCTCAAGGCCCTCGTGGACGCAATCCCGTCACAAACTCCCGCCGTAAACGGCAAAGACCCAGACAAAGCCCCGAAGGACGACATCAGAACATACGTCAGCCAGTCGCCGCTCTACCAGTCAATCAAACAAGAACTCTAACCCACAACACCCAGAACAATGCCACAAGTAGAAACCAAAATCGATGTGAACCTCATACTTGAGGAATACGGCCGCTTCTACGAGAACTCCGGCCAGGGAATGGACAGACTCAAGAGATCCCTCACCGTTCCGGCGACCACGCTCGAAAACTACGCCACAAGAATCAACACAAAGGACGACATCTTCAAACTCACAACAGAGGAATGGGAAGACGTGCTCCAGCCATTCCGCATCCAATTCGAGCCCAAGGCGGGCATCAAGTTCATCCCGAACAAAATCGAACTCGACCACATCAAGGTCGATGCGGAGTTCTCGCCTATGGGAATCTACCACTCCTGGATGGGCTTCCTCGCAGGAGACCAGAACAAGATTGAGGACTGGCCAATCACCCGCTACTTCATCGAAGTCTATCTCAAGAAAAAAATTGACAACAACCGCGAACTCAAGGCCGTTTACAAGGGCGTGCGAGACGACAACGGAACCACGCCGGAAAGCTGTATGAACGGCATCCGCAAGAAACTCATTGACGGCGCAAACGACCCCAACTGCCCCATAAACGTCATCCACGGCGTTGACCGCTTCACCGAAGAGAACATCTTCGATGAAATCGAGGCCTACGACCGCAAGATAGACGAACTCTATGACGGCGAAAACATCATCCACTTCGTAGCCCCGAAATGGGTACGCGCGATGAAGACCGCCAAACGCGCCGCCGGCTACTACTTCATCAACTCCCCGGACCAAATCAACGCCGACATCGACTTCACCAAGCACGTTGTCTGCGGCGTTCCCTCAATGAAGGGCACGGACGACATCTTCTCCACGATGAAGGAGAACCTGCTGTGGCTCACCAACCGCAACAAGTTCGACTTCGACCTCCAGAAGGAGAACCGAATGATCAAAGTCCTCGCCGACTGGATGGAGGGCGTGGGCTTCGGCTGCAACGCAATGGTCTGGACATCCGCCCGCACGGTGGGACAGGAAGACGCCTGCTGTTCCTGCGGCCTCTACGGAGAACCGGAAACGCTCACAGACGACATCGAAATGATTATCAACGCAATCGGCCAGGGCGCGACCATCACCAAGGAGGGCAGCAAATACCGCATCAAATGGGTACAGAATACCCCCGAACTGGCGATAAACGTCCAGACCAACGGCTCTGAATTGGAAGACGGCGCAGTCACGCTGCACGGCGCAATCTCCGGCGATGACACGGCGCAGCTCGCTGACGCGGACTTCGGTTTCTACGTCTCACCAGACCCGTCACTGCTCATCCCCGCCCACGGAAGACACATTGACGAAGACGGCGACAGCCCGATTCAATATGTTGAGGCGGAAGTCGCCAACAACAGAATCACCGGCACACTCGAAATCGGAGACGCTCCGGAAGAAGACACCGAAATCTTCTATCGCTGCGTAGTCCACAACGGCATTGCCGAATATGTCGGCGACATCGAGAGAACCACCATCCCGGGCACACCGCCGCAGGACGATGATGACGAGGACGGCGGCGAAGACGGCAACAACGAAAACAACGGCCAGTAGATTCAGACGGCAGTTTTTTCATACATTTTTAGAAGGAGGGGCGCGCCTCCACAACGCGCATTTTTTTCCATAACCACATAAAACCAACGCTATGCCAGATGAAGTAATATGCGCCCTCGAATTAGAGGACCTCAATAAAGGCGCCAACTGCGGCAACAACATGTCCGGCGTCAAAAACGTGTATATCTCCCTCAAGGACAATGTCGCATCATTCCCGACACTGCCTTCCAACCGAACCTCCTACGAGGACTTCGCCGAACTCGAAGGCAACATCGCCATGGTGAACGGCAAACGATTCTACCACATCTACTGCTCCCGCGATATGGGTGAACTCAAGTACACCACCCAGGGCACCTTCGGCGGCAAGTCCATGAAGGCCAACCTCGAAATCTACCACCCCGGATTCAAGGCCCGACTTCTCGGCTTCATCGCCTCCGTGATGAACTCCGAAGTCATCATCCTCGCCCGCCTCAACAACGGCGACATCCACATGCTCGGCGATGCCGACCGCGGTGCCGAAATCGGTGAAAACGTGGAGGCAACCTCCGGCAAGGCCGTCACCGACAACAACGGCGCAACCATCTCATTCGTCTATGACACCCCGACATCCCAAATCTACTGCGGAACGATGGACAACCTCATTGGGCAGTCCTCCAACCTGGACGATGAAGGTGGTGGCGGAAACGGCGGTGACGACGATGAATAACGCAAGTCTCATATTTCCATATTGATTAAGTTTAGTTTAGTTGAAAATCCGTTGCTTCGTGTGACGGATTTTTTGTATTTTTGCCGTACAAAAATCTTAAATATGAAAAAGCTGTATTCAATCATCTTCGCCTTATTGCTTGTTACGAACATTTCAGCACAAGAACACATTTCCTTCAAAGGCGTACCAATAGACGGAACATTAAGACAATACACCCAGCAAATGCAGAACAAGGGATTCACTCTCATAGGAACACAAGACGGAGTTTCTCTTTTGTCCGGTGATTTTGCAGGATATAAAGGGTGTACGGTCGGTGTCGCCACACTGAATGGCAAAGACCTTGTTAGCACAATCGGAGTCATCTTCCCCGATTACGACACGTGGTCGCAACTATATTCCTGCTACTCCAACCTGAAGGATATGCTCAGTGAAAAATACGGAGAGCCTAAAGACGTAGTAGAAATGTTTGAATCTAAATATGTCGATGACGACAACGACAGAATGCACGAGGTCAAGATGGACAGATGCAAATATATATCTGCCTTTTCCACGGAACTTGGTGACATCGAGCTTTCCATTCAGCACGAGGGCGTTTCAAAATGCTTCGTTTTGTTGAAATATTACGACAAAAAGAACTCTGAATCCATACGTGCTGCAGCAATGGACGACCTATAATTTTTTTTATTAGGGCGACTCCCTATCGGGTCACGCTTTCCGCTCGAATTTCGTCCTATCGTCCTCATAACCGCTACAATCGTTGTCGCGGGAAATAGAAAAAAACGCAGTCAATACGCGGACTGATTTTTTTTCTATTTTTGCAGCGGTCTGCCAACCCTTCAATGAAAAACACTCATAAGACGCTACCATCCATTGGCAGTGTCTTTTCTTTTGTCCCCAATCCCTTGTTTATAAACGCATATCTTTGCCGAAAAACAAAGATATGGATGACATCGCAAAATGGCTGCAATCCGGCAAGGACTACGAAAAAGGCGTGGCTCTTTTGGCAAAATACCACAAGAACCGCATTTTCGTCCAGTTCTTCCAACGCGCCAACCCGAAACACACGCTTCCCAAACTCGAATACGAACTGCGCAAGCTGCTCAAAGGCCAGCCGCTGACCATAACAAAGCCCACATCCCCAAAGGCGGCCAGACCGTTTATAAACAAACCGCTGTCGAAAAACGCCCCGGCGAAGAAGGATGTTCCAGACACCATCCGCAAGGCAAAGGACGAAATCTACGACCTCTTCACCCAAATATCCACAATGCACCGCCAACTCTACGAACTCGGCGAGGGCAACTCCGAGCAGGTGGTCGCACAGCGGAAGGCGATCCTGGACGAACGCCTCCCGCTCATCGCGCGCTACGAAAAAATGTACCTGCTCAAGGAAAGGTATTTCGACACCGGGAAACTCGACCCCGAACTCATCCGAATGGTCGAAGCGAAAGTGCGTAACGCCTCAATCGAAAAGACGGAAAAGGCAGACACGTCAGCCCTTTCCTCCCTCTCCGACATCGAACTGCTCAAGAAGCAGCACTCCATAAAGGTCAATATCAACAAGACACAGAACCGCCTCCTATACCAGGCACTCAAGAAGATGGACGAACCAAACCCTATGCCGGACTGCCCGCTGCGCACCAAACTCGAAGGCAGGCTCTCCGAACTGCGCCGCCAATATGTCATCGTAACCCAACTGCTTGAATCCCGACAATGAGCCTCATAGACTTCTCACAACTCAACACCCACAAGGAAAGCAAGTCCAGACAGGCCGACAGCTTTCCCTACGATTCCTATTTCCCGCAGTCCGTCTCCTTTGTCGGTGAACCCTGGGAAATACTCTCCAAGCACATCGGACCGCTGCAGCACGACAGCGTGGTGAACTTCTGGACGTTCGGACGCTATGCGATGCATGACATCATCTCCTACGTGTGCCGTCAGATAGGGCCCTGCAACGTCACCGCCTGCACGTGGGCAATCACCGAAAAGGCCGTCACGCAGATACTCTCCAGAATGAAGGACGGACTCATCAAGGAGTTCCGCCTCTGGATTGACCCACGTGTCAAAGTCCGCAACCCCGTGCCCCTGCAGATGTGCACCGCCAACTTCCCCGTGACCATCGCCCCCGTTCACGCCAAGGTCGCCGTCATCTGGAACGATGAATGGCGATTGAGCGTTTCCGGCTCCCTCAACTTCACCACCAACCCGCAACCCGAAAGAGGCGTGATACAAGTCATTGACCACGTCTTCTACAGCGACAAAAAAATACTCGATGACCAGTTTGACAGAAAAACAGAATGACGAACTCTTCACCCTCGGACGGCTGGGCTTCTCCTTCAAGGAGGTGGCCCTCAACTTCGGGCTGGACGTGGACGAGGTCGCCCGGCAGTTCCAGCAGGAAAAGGGCGAAATCTACGAGCAGTGGTATCGCGGCTACCTCTCCGCCCAGGCGGAAATCCGCCAGACCGTCCTTGACGCGGCGCTCAACTCATCGCAGCCCGCCATCCTGCAAATGCTCAAATACTACTCGCTGACCGAACAGAACAACCTTGAAGCATACGACTATGAACGAACCACAGAAGAGAACCAGCATTGAAAGAGTCCGCGAAGAGGACTTTGAAGCCATATCGCAATACTACACCACCGGACAGAGCGAGGCACTGACCGAAAGACAGCAGCACATCCTCGAACGGCTGCGCACGGCTCACGCCATCCTGCGCAAATACCCCAGAAAGAGCGTTGCGGCGCTCAAGCTGCGCGCCCGCTTTCCGGACATATCACGGGAGCAGGCATTCTGCGACCTGCGAAACGCCTGCCGCCTATGGAACAAGTACGACCCCGTTGACCGGGACTTTCTCGAAGGCTGGTTCCTCGACTGGCTGATGAAGGAAATCGCCAATCCCGCCACCTCTGACGCTGCAAGGGCAAAGAACCTGGCAACACTCCAGAAATACCTGTCCCAACTCCCGCCGCAGAAGATTGACCCCAAACTGATGGAGGCCAACCAGATTTTCGTGCAGTTCAACATCAACAACAGACACGTCTCCATCCCGGAGAACGTGCTGCTCAAACTGCCCCTTGACGTGCGCCGCCAACTATTGGGCAGCCTCGATGACGAAATCACAGAGGAAGACGCCTGCCAGATTCTCGAATCCTAACACATCCGCCTATGGACATCCGACTTTCGGGCAACCGCGCCCAACTCCCCTCATTCATACTCCAGCCCAAATGCCACGTCTCCGTTGAAGGACGGGGCACGGGAAAGAGTGCCGACATCGGCTTCTGGATGGACAGACTGATTCGGCTGATGCCGCGATCAGTCATCGCCCTGACCGGAAAGACCTTCGGACAGCTGCTTACCAGAACGCTGCCCTCATCGCTCAAAATGCTCAACCAGATGGGCTACGAGAAAGAATCCAACTACGTCATCGGCAAACGCCCGCCCGCCTATTTCGAGACCTCCTACGAGGAACTCAACCGCTTCGACAACGTGCTGTCCGTCTCCAACGGGACGCGCTTCGCGCTCATCTCCCAGAGCGAACCCGGCAGCGGTCGTGGCGCAAACGTGGACTTCGAGATAGCGGACGAGACACTGACACTCAACAAGGAACAATATGATTCGGAAGTCGCGCCGACAAACCGGGGAAACCTCGAGTTCTTCGGCAGCAAGTCCGGCCATCCCGTCCACCTGCACCACGGCTACAAGTACTCAACGAGTATGCCGCCCACAAGGGACGGGCGCTGGGTGCTCGATTTCGCCTCCTACTACGAGGAAGAAGCCGGAATCCGTCTGTTCGACATCTGGAACAGAATCGTCAAACTCCAACTCGAACTGCTCGATATAACGGATTCCAAGCAGTTCGCCCAATGCTGGAACGAGATAGTGAGGGTGAAACGGCAGATCCGCCCCTTCGTTTCTCGTGACGGACTGCTGTTCACCGTCAGCAACGCTTTCGACAACCTCGAGTTTCTGGGGCTTTCCTACGTGAGAAAGAACCGCGAACTGCTTCCCCCGCTGGTGTTCCTCGTGGAGATAATGAACTACCTCTTTGACAAGGTGGAAGACTGCTTCTATTCCATTTCCGATGACCGACACGTCTATCACAACGGGCTGGACGACCGCCGGCTGATGGCCATCGCCAAAGAAAGCGACTTCGACCTTGACCGCCTCGCAATGAAGAGCAGCGCATTCGACAGGGACTGCAACCCCGACTTACCGCTGGAAATCGTGGCGGACTGGGGCAGTTCCATCTCGCTGTTCTGCGTGTGCCAGGAAAGAAACTTCGACTTCGTGAACAACTGCGCCACAACGAGGAAATGCCAGAACTTCATCAACGAGTTCTACGTCAAACCCGATGAGAGCAGCAACATACTTATAAAAGAACTGTGCGGGCAGGTCACCGACTACTACGCCTCCCACAACTGCAAGAAGATTCATTTCTACCGCGACAAATACGGAGACTCCAGAAACCCCAACGTGCTGAACTCGATGAGCTACAACCAGCTCGCCGTTTCCTATTTCAAGAAAGCGGGATGGGACGTAATAGAACACGCACACAAGGGAATGGAGCCGCCGCAGAGCGACAAATACCTGCTATGGGGCTTGATACTACGGGAGGAACGGGAAAACCTCCCCCTGGTGCGTTTCAACGGCGACAAATGCCGCTATACGTTGATTTCAATGAACAACGCAATGATAAAGGACGTGGACGGGCAACTGAAGAAAGACAAGAGTTCCGAACGCAAGACATCCGGAGTGCTTCCCGAAGAGGCAACGCATTTCTCGGACGCAGCCGACAAAATCATCTGGACCAAGTTCGGCGGTGGACTGAAAGGAAAAAACGAGAATTTTGTGCCGGTAAGAGTGGGAAAGTGATTTTTTTTTGCACTTTTGCGCTTTGATTAACCCCTTAATTTGTGTGAATATGAATGAACAAGTACAAAAATTTTTAGAAGAACAAAAGAAAAAAGCAAAAAAAGAACGTAACAATCATCTTGGCAAACTCGGTTTGTATGATTTTGAGAAATGTAAAAAAGTCTATGTGGAGATAGACGAAAATTTTGCAAATGATGATACTTTGAATGCTAAAGGGTATTTTAAAGATGAAAAAGGATGGTTTAAAATTGAAGGTCCGAAATACGTTCTGTCTGTTTCTGATGAAGAATATGAAGAAATATGCAAATATTGTCCAGTGATTAAAAAAGATGGATTTTCCGAAGCATTACTTGACAAGGTTGACAGCATTAGGAAAATGGTCAAATTTTTCACTATCCTTATGATTATTTCATTAGTTTTGGCAGTAATATTAGGAATGATTATTGGATTAAAACCATCATATTATTAGTTGTTTGGGCGACCGGGCACGCTTTCCGCTCGAATTTCGTCCTATCGTCCTCATAACCGCTGCAATCGTTGTCGCGGTATTAAAGAACAAAAACGCTGGTCAATACGCCGACCAGCGTTTTTTTATGTCTGTCTGTTTCAATATGGCGCAAGCGCAATAAACCGGCCAGCAACGCCGTTCTATTGGCAGAATACAATAATCCTCAAGGTATCTGGAAACAAGCCCTACGACCAGGAAAAGCCGTCCTATGTGGACGGCTTTCTTTCTGCCTATCCACTGATCGCCGCAAGGCGGCGGTGGACGGCAGCACAAAAGGAATGAAATAACGGGAATGAAAATGTATGGATATTTACAATGTGGACGGGGCGCAGCCCCGCCCGCCGCCCGCCTCTTTTCTTAACAATTTTTTTACTACACAATCCGACACGCACGCCCGCCGCCGTTTTTGGCGTTGTTTTTAGTGTTAAAAATACGCCTATATTATTATAAATCAATTAGTTACATATTACAAAAATACGCCGTTTTGCTCCGAAATTATTGCTAAATTATTGTAAATAAATGCCTTATGTAAAAATTATTTTCTAACTTATTGAATATCAATAAAATAAAATTCAAATAAAGTGCTTTTTTATTTGGTCGTTTCCTTATTTTGTTGTATATTAGCGACATAAAACAAGGGGCAAAACAAACGCCCGTTATTTATAAGACTGAAATTTTGAGAAGATGAAGACTTTAGCCGACATAGTGAGAACCGCCGCCGCCGACATTGCCGCCGCCCGCAACCTGCAAAACGAATTAAACGCCCTTTTGCAGTCGCCCGTTGAAAGCCCCGAAAGGGAAGCAGCCAAAAACGCCGCAATTTCAGCACTGAAACGCCGTATTTCCGCCCGCTAAACGCCCGCAACTTTCCGCCGTTCCTTGACATATTGAAGAGAGAAACACCCGAAAAACGCCGTTTTCACCCCCTAAAACGGCGAAATCATCCGCACCCCCTCCCGCCATATTTCACCCCTCAAGGGCTTTTTTTCGCACCTTTTCGGGCAGGGCGAGAGGCGGCACACGTTACACTTTAACGCCCTTTTTTTATAAAAAAGGCGTGCAAAAAATCCGATTTTCAAGCAGTTGCACAAAATTAAACTACACAACAGCGGCGGCGGGAATCCAGACCCCGCCACACGTTTAGAAACTCAATTTTTAACCATTCAAATTTTTACGTTATGAAGTACGAAAGACAAGACCCCCAAGCCCCAGAGATTCAAATCATTTACAAAACCGCCGTCAGCGGCAGGGAACGCCGAAAGATTACAAGCCCCAACGATATTTATAATATTATGTTTGCCGTTGGCGAGATGAACAAAAATTTGGAGTACAAAGAAATGTTTTACGCCCTCTATCTGAACAGCAGCGGCGAAATTTTAGCCGTCCACAAAATAAGCGAGGGAACAACAAACAACGTGCAAGTCGATTTAAAATTTATTTTGCAGGGCGCAATTATGACAAACGCCACAAATTTAATCGTTTGCCACAACCACCCCGGCGGAAGCACCAGACCAAGCCAGCCAGATATAAAAATTACGGAGGACATCCAAAAAGCCGCCGACCTTTTCAATATTAAACTGCTGGACAGCGTAATAATAACAACAACAAATTATTGTTCTTTTTCCGAAGAAGGCATTTTATAAAGCAAAAAAACGGCGTACCAGACACGCCAAAAAATAAACTTATTTATTCACATTAAAAATTTAATCACAATGAAAGAAGAAAAAACAAACACCGCAAACGCAACCGCAAACGCAAAGAAAGAAACCGCAAGCGCAGCGAAGAACGCAACCCCGACAACGGCGGCAACAACCCCGACACCGACCGCAACGCCAGCAGCCCCGAAAGCGGAAACGCCGAAACCCGCAGCCCCAGACAGCGAAACAGCCGCAAAAATCGCAATGTTTGCCGCAGAACTCCAGAAACAAGAATCTTTTGAACAACTGCAAAAGCGACTAACGGCGGAACTTGAACGCCTCAACCAGAAAAAGCAGTTGGCGGAAAAACGTGAAACGCTCATTTCGTGCCGTTCCAAAATTTCGGAGTACATCGGAAAATTGAAAGAAGTCGCCGACTTTGAAACGTCAATTTGCCGCCTTTCCTTTGAAGTTTTTGAAGCGGACAGCTACGGACGCCAAAATTTTCAAGACTTTTTGACCGTATCAAATACGGCGATAGTTTCCAAGTTTTGCGAAATCCTGCAAACCGAAATCTGTAAAAAGGTCGAAGAAATCGAAAAGGAACTACTAAAGGCGTAAAGCATTGAAAAACAACAAAGGAGCGGCGCAAAAATCCAGACAGCGCCGCCCCTTTTACCATTCAAATTTTTAACTCACATTAAAAAATTTAAACTTTGCAAAGTTATGAAAAATTTAGATACGACAACGGGCGAAATTTTGAACCCCGCACAACCCGACAACGGCGAAACCCGCCAACTAACCGAAAAGGAAAAGAACAGAGCCGCACAATTTGAAAGACTTCTACAAGCCAGCGCAGCGGCAAGAGCGATAAAAGAAAAACTAATCAACGAGGCAGTCAGCGACAACCAAGCATTTTTTTACGAATCCCAACCGCTGAACTACTTTATTTTGAAATACATCTACAAGGACGGCGGCGAAGAATTCAAGAAGTTCAACGAATGGAAGGCGGAAGGCTTCACCATTAAAAAAGGTTCTAAGGCTTTCCCCGTCTGGAGCCAGCCGACACGCCGAGACAAAAAGCAGGGCGACCAGGCAAACCAGGACGAACCCCGACCACGTGCCGAAGTTCTGGACTTCACCCCGAGAAGAGACGAAAACGGCGAAATCATCCAGCAGGAGCGGGAACGCTTCAATATGTGTTATTTGTTTTCAAATTTGCAGGTGGTGAAGAAAGAGACCGAAACAGCCGAAACCGAGCCCGCACCCCTTGCAACATTTCCGCCCGTTTACGAACCCGAACCGATAGCGGTATTTTAGAAAGGAGGTGCGCCGATGCTCTACACCATAACCCGAACACTAAAAGCGAAAAAATACGACCTCCCCACCGCTGGAAACCTCACAGGCGCACAAATCGCCGCTATCTTGAAACGCAAGAAAGCACCAGCCGAGACAATAGAAATTTTTGAAAAATACGTTGAGCGGGTGCAACTCCACGCACCACACCGAATTTTAATAAAGTACTGCAAGAACTAACCCGAAAGGCGAGCCACAAACGGCCCGCCTTTTTTTTTGCCCGTTTTTTCAAAAAAAATTTTTTCCGCCTTTCGGCGGAAAAAAGACGGGCATTCCTTTTTGGTCAAGTGATTGCCGGAAACAAAGTTTCCCTTTCCCGTGAGGCATCACTTTCCCCGTCAGTCATATATCTGTCCCATACGTTTTCGAGGTGACGTCTTATCTTTGCCAAAAAACAACGCGCAATGAACCAGAAGATAAGACGTGCCGACACACTGCGGGAAATGGAGACCCGCGAAAAGTCCAACGGCAGGGCTTCCCATTTCTCCATCCAGTTCTACCTCAAAAACGGGGAGTTGGTGACACTTCCCAACGCCAGAGTCCGCGGGCTGCGTGCCAATATGAAAGCGGGGCGGCTTCGGGGAATCCAGGCCGTTGATCCGAAAGGCAACGCCATCGGACACATCTACACAGTATCGATAGACAACATCAGAATGTTCAACCAGAAGCAGGTAGTGATATAATGGAAACCATATTCAACAAGGAAGGAACCCCGCTGCTGTTCCTCGGATCCGCCTGCTGGGGCGGAACCTCAAAACAGCCCGACCCGCAGGAGGAGGTGTTCAACAAGTTCACCTTCAAGGATGTCGAATACGCCTGCTGGGGCTCAAACAACCGCTATCCCGAAGACGCACTCGACATCATCGGCAAGACCGGCGTGCTGTCCACGGGGCTCAACTACAAATGCCGCTGCTGCTACGGGCAGGGCGTTCTCCCCGTCACCCTGGCGGGACTTGACGAAAAGAACCGGGAACGATACGAACCCGTGAACAATCCGGAAGTCCTCAACTTCCTGCGCGGCTATTCGTTTAGAAACTACCACGTCCAGGCATTCCGCGACCTAATCAAGCTGGGAAACTGCTTCCCCGTCTTCGTGTTCTCCGCCGATGGAAGCAGGATCATCCGCACGCAGACCGTCAACGCCCGCCACTGCAGGCTCAGCATCGACAAGACAAAACTCATCCTCTTCGGGGAGTTCGACAGGCGTTTCCCCGATGAGACCGCCCAGGTGATTGACATCCTTGACGAAAACGACCCGTTCCTGCACCTCCAAATCCTAAAGGAGCAGGGCAGGCTGAACGGCAGGGCGGTGGCGTTCCCAAGAATACGGAACTACTACACCAACAACGACTACTACGGCCTTCCAGACTGGGACACCGCCTGGAAGAGCGGCTGGATTGAGGTCGCCCACAAGATACCCACCTTCTTGAAAAAGGCATACGCCAACGCGATGAACCTAATGTGGCACATCCAGATTCCCGACACCTACTGGGAAAAGAAGTTCCCGCACGAGAACTTCGAGTCCACGGCAGACCGGGAAAAGGCCATCAACGACTATCTTGACGCTTTCGAGGAACAACTGACCAGCGAGGAAAACCCCGCCAAGACGCTGACCACGGGATTCTCCCTCAACGAGAGCGGCAAGGCGGAGGAAAAGTGGGTGATTGAACGCCTTGAAAACGACATCAAGGTCGAGGAACGCCTCTCCACTTCGGCGGCTGCCAATTCCGAAATACTCTTTTCCCTGATGGTCAATCCCAGCGTGCTCGGCGCAGGTATGCCCGGCGGTCCGTATGCCGGAAACGCCGGAAGCGGCTCCGACATACGGGAGGGGCTTCTGGTCTCGCTCATTCTCAACTACATAGAAAAGCAGCAGGTGCTCGACCCCATAGAGCTGATGATGGAATACAACGGAATCCACAACGTGGAACTCGTCTATCGCAACATCATACTCACCACGCTTGACACCGGCAAGTCAACTGACGAAAAACTCACATAGCAATGACACCAAGACTTTTCAAATCCGAAAACAACGCCAAGGCGGAGGAGTTCAAACGATTCCTTCCCGTAAACGTCACCTGCTCGTTCCGCTCGCCCCGGCCATAGCGCAGTGCGAGAACAAATACCTGCTCCCCGTCATCGGCAGACCGCTGTTTGACCGCCTTTCGGACTTCTACGAAACCGAAGACCGCAATGACGACACCCTCGAATCCCTCCTGGAACTCTGTCAGTACGCCGTCATACGGCTCGCCTATTGGCAGGACTTCGACCTGCTCTCCGTCTCCCTCTCCGACAAGGGGGCTGCCGACAACGCCGGGGAGGGAAGACTATACAGGTACCAGGCAGACGCGCTGCGCCTCTCCCTAAAAAACAGCGGATTCGACCAGCTCGACACGGTGCTGGAGTTCTGCGACAACCATGCCGCCGCATTGCCGGAATACCTGCAAAGTCCCGCCTTCCAGCAGTCACACGGGACGCTGGTGAAGACCACCAGGGACTTTGACGAAATCTTCAACATCGGAGGCTCACGCCTCGTATTCCTCAAAATGCGCTACTTCATTCGCGAAACCGAGGAAACGGAACTCCAGCACCGGCTGGGACCCGCCTTCTGCGGGGAACTCCTCGCCGCTGACGAGGCGGAGGAGAGATACTCCAGAATCCTGCCCCAGATACGCCGCTTCATCGTCTTCTGGTCGGTGGCTGACGGAATAGGCGAACTGCACCGGATGCCGACCGAAAAGGGCCTGCTGTTTGAAACGCAGAAGGCGACATCATCATCCGGCACCGAAACCGCCGTGGTTCCGGCTGCCGAACTGGAACGGATGGCGCGGGAGTACCGCCAGAAGGCGGAAAGACACCTCGCCAACGCAGTGGCGACACTCAAACAGCACATAGCCGAATACCCGGCATACAAGTCCTTCGCAGGCGAAAACGCCCCGAAGAACGAGACTTTCCACAGAGACAACACCAACCGCAAAATATTCTTCGCATGATGGAATCACCGACCTTTCTAATCATCTCCTCGATAGCCAATTTCCTATTGAGCGGGACAACCATCTGGGGAATCCTCAAATGGCTGTCCGAGCGGAAACTCCGCAAAATTGACGAGCAGTCCCGTGAAACGTCCCTTGAAACGCAGCGTTTCGAGGCACTCACCCAGCAAATCGAATACCAGAAGCAGCTCATCGCCGAATACATCAGCAACGAGCAGGCACGGGACGAACTCGACGACAAGCAGCGCGAACTCATCGCCACGCTCAAACGCAACTCCGCCCGCATAGAGGCGGACAAGATAGAACTCGAAAGGCAGCTCGCACTCTCAAGGGCGCACGAGTGCTTTAGAAGCGACTGCCCGGACAGAATGAAGAAAACCGACAAAACCGCATCGATATGAACTGCCCGCAAGACTACACCGGCGACATCCACTGCTCGCCGCAGGCCTTCAGCGACTACCTGCGCAAACTCGCCGCCTGCCACAAATCCATAAACCACACGGCCGAAGAACCGCACTTCTTCCGGGGCGAACTCGAAGAGTTCTATGTCGGTTTCCGAGACCGCCTCAACTTTCCCGCACTCGTCCAGGAGGGCAGCGAAATACGCTTCACCTCCGACAATGCCGACAACGCCTTCAAGGAACGGGAATCCGCCTTTATGGTCGTTCAGTCCTATCCGGACGACAACGACTATGATGCCATCTACGAGGCCTTCGACCTCTGCGAACGTATCGGGGACGAGATCATCCGCCGGATGAACCGCGACAAATACGATTCGCAGTGCATGGAAGTCAAGGACTTCCTGCTTGACGATGTCTCCGCCATCCAAATCCAGAACACGCGGGAAAGGTATGTCGGCGTGCGCTACACGTTCACCACCAAGACCCCGTTCTGGAACGAAACCGACAACAGCAAATGGAGAAGACTATGAACGAGATTAGAATCATCATAGACGGACGGGAGTCCGCCTACAACGCGCCATCCTGCTTTGACGAAATGCGGCGGGAACAACTGCTCGCCCTATGTCGGATGAACCGAAACGGTGATGAAACGGACTTCTACGCCGCAATGTCCGGCATTGACGCTGAAACCTGGAACTCCATCCCGTTTGAGCAGCGCTACCACGTCAAACGGCTGTTCGACTTCGCATTCACACGCAGCCCGGAAATCTCCAGACAGCTGCTTCCCTACATCGAAGCCGGCGGCGTTCGGATGATCGGCTTCCAGCCGAACTTCTCGAACACCACCTGGGAGGAGTTCATATACGCAGACGGCTATATGCTTGCCGGAAAGTTCCGCCAAGCCGCCGCCGTGCTCTACAGGCCGCAGCGCGAAGACTACAACGGCGAGACCGACCGCAGAATCCCGTTTTCCATCTACGGCACGGACACGAGGATGAAACTCTTTGAAGACGTTGGCGAAGACCAGCTTCTGGCGTTCCTGCTGTGCTACAAGTCGCTGCGGAAACGCAACCTCGAAGACAAGTACCCCAACGTGTTCGCACGCCGTCCAAGAAAGCCGAAGACATCGCCGAACCAGCAACCGCCCGCTTTCTCCTGGGTGTCCGTCCACCGAGACATTATGGGCGACCAGTTCTATGACGAAGGCAAGTTCTTCGCCTCCAACGTCCACGTCATCCTCGGCAGGCTCGATAGGGTGATTCGAAATAAAAAAAATTGAAACATACTTTTATATGAAAAAATATAGTATTTTTGCAAACGCAAATTTTCTATGTAGGGTATGTATCTGAAAAAGAAATCAAATGATAATGCCGAGGCAGCTAAATGTCTTGTGGAAGAATGTTTTTACTATGCTCCATCTGTACATTGTTCCTATTATTCTTCGCTACAACTAATTAGACATATCCTCTATAGTGTTTATTCCATTCAATATGAAGACCAATATTACCAAAATTCGTCTGGAATGCCGATAGATGGGCACAAATTTGCCATTTTTAAAATATGCGATTGCCTGACAAATAATGAAGGTATAAGTCCATCGATTGTAAACAAAAATCGACAAATTTTCCTGCAACTGCAAAAATGCAGGGTGAAAGCCGATTATTTAAACGATGACATAACTGAAAGCGAAGCGAAAATGGCTCTAAATCTTTCAAATAAACTGAACGAATTTTTTAACACGCAATATAAAATACAATAAATTATGGACTCAACAGCATACATAAGAAAATGGATAGATGAAGTCTGTGATAAATTCAAAGACATACAGGTCAAATATGCGTTTGAGCAAGGAACAAGATTCCATATTATTCATGTTTTACCCGAAGCATATCAGAATAATGACGAATACGCATCTATGGTGATGGATTTTGAAGATAAATTCATAGAACTGTACCCTATGGAAGATATTGTCGTTTCAGAACCAAGCATATATGACGATATGTCAGAGGTAAGGTATGAAAAACGTTGGGGAAAGATGATGTCTAACGTGCCATTCCCTATACAGGTTGGATGTCCTATTCCGAACATGTTCGTTTCGGAAACCCTATTCAACGAAAAAATGAGACTCACTTGTGACGTTTTGAAACCCGTTTACTTGGAGAGTCCTATTCTTACGACAAGCAACAATTCTCAATATAATCTGGCTGCATAATTATGGAAAATAAAGCGATATTTCAATTCAAATCGTACCAGGTGGTACTTTCCCATTTAGAAGTAAAAAACTTCTCACCTGAGACTTGTCAACAAGCAACAGTAAATTTCAACACGTCGCACTCGGATATCGAAAATGACGGTAATGACATTTATGTAAAGCTGGATTCCTCCATTAAAGGCCCCGATGATAGTTTTGCCATTGAGGTGTCAGTGGTGGGAATATTTTCATTCGAGGAAGAATGTACCACAGAAGAAAAAAAGATGCTCGTTGAAATCAATGCCCCCGCTATACTATTTCCGTATGTGCGCGCGCACATATCAGCACTAACCTCAATCAGTGGCATTCCGCCTATCATTTTGCCGACAATCAACTTCGCGCAAATGAATCAGAAAAAATAACGAAATATATTTCTAAACCGCCACTAAGTGAGCGGTTTTTTTGTCCCCTGCCATTTGATATGACAGTTGTATGTTTGCAGCAAAAAATGAACCACCGAGTCACAACCACAATCCAAGGCAAAACCATCACCAGCGAGGAGTTCTACAAGGAAGCCCAAAGATGGGCTTCAAGGGTGAGAGCCCTTGCCAAGCGCAACGCGATGGGATTCGCCAAAGGCAAGAAAAAGCCCTCCCACACATACAAGACCGGCAAGAAGGCAGGCAAGGTGGAAAAGAAGCTGAGCGCATCCATCCGCTATAAGATAGAACACTACAGCCGCATTCCCGAAAGCATCGGCTTTCTCATCCCGATTCACGGAATCTGGAGGGAATGGGCCGTGGGCTACGGCCAGCCACGTGTTCCCGGCAAATACGTCAATCCCCATCCGATGGTGCGCCGCTCAATGGTTGACTGGATTGACGACCCCATTGACCAAAACACCGAAAAACTATTCGACATAGCCGCAGAGTTCTGGGGCGATGAGTTCCTGGTCAACTTTTTTGGGACGAAAATGTAAGCATTTGACGGGAAAACCAACACCTTGAGACACCAAAATTAGAAATCTTCCGCCGCCTGTTGTGGATTTTCCTCGGTATATCCGGGAAGTTTTCAATGAAAAAAAATTTTTTCGAGACTATTGCTTTTCTTACGGAAAATTATTATTATTGCACCGTGGTATCTATACGATGGAAATGAAATGCGTGCTGCCAATACTAAGCCTCCTTCCCGCACTATTCCCCCCATATTTCAGCATAAAATTTAACACCCTATAAAATTTCAAGAATATGAAACGTACATTTACATTTTTCACGTTATTCCTGCTTCTCCTCCAGATTCCAGCCTCCGCCCAGGGCGAGTGGAAGTGGGCGCACTACTGGAGCGGCGGTGACGGCTCCTATGGTGATTATTTCAACAACATTACAAACACCGCTTTTGATGAGGAAGGGAACATTTACGTTTATGGCACTATGGGCGGAAATCCTACCATTGACGGAATGACGTTCCCATTCACCCAAGCCGGTTCGGTACTCGGCATGAACGATAAAACTATTTTGCTGGCCAAATTCGACACTTTGGGCAACATGCTGTGGTACAAGGTGGTGAAAAACAGCACTCATCTTTCCTTTCCTCTATGGATGGAAGTCCGAAATGACAAAGTCTATGTGGCCGGAAACTGTGCATTTACTGGTGATGCCCAAAATTCTTGGACGTATTATATGGATACCCTGGTGTATAAATATCAATGCAGCAGCATTCCTGTTGAGCAGCAGCATCCTCCATTCAAACCAGGTCGCAAATCCATGTGGACTTTTTTCGCCCAGTTAGACTTGGAGGGGAATCTGATAGAAGACCATTTCGTAAATGCAATAACAAGGTTGCATTACTGGAATGGGGCAGATACTCTCACACAGAAGTGGTATCTGTGCGAAAACACCATATCACCGGTTCATATCTGTGAGGACGGGAGTATCTGCGTGTTTACGACTATAAATTATAACGATAAAGAGGAATATCCCTACACTATCGTTGTGGATGAAGACACCAACAAGACGTATGACTTGTATTTTCCGGGCAGCACTTTGCCCCAAAACAACATTTGGAATTTCATCATGTTCAAATTCACTCCGAACTGGGAATTGGATTTCGCGAAACTGCTGGTTGACCACGCCGATGGCATTGCCCCAATTATAATAGAAATAGAAGGAACATCTGATACGCTTAGGGACTACATTTCCCCATTTTTTTATGGGATGACGTTTGATGAGGACGATAACATGTATTTAACGGGGAGACTCAAGTTGGTACAATGGATGCCAGGCTCGGGCGGAGAATTAAACAACTATCCCGTCCATATCTGGTGGGATGACAATCATCACTCAACCATGGACGATATATCTTCGGCAGAACGTTGCAATTTCATACTGAAATACAATCCCATGGGAGAGCTGCTATGGAACAACCAACACCATACGTTGGTCCAAAACGGTGCAACGGATTTGGCGTTAGTGGATTATTGGAAAAGCACGTATGATGGCAATTCAATATACGTATTAGGCAGGTGCGGATGCTCTACTGGCGGGCATATATACTTTGATAACCCTCAGCAAACACTTGTTCAAAATCCCAATACGTTAACCAACTTCGGTTTTTTTGTAAGGTACAATGCTACAACGGGAGAGTACCAGAGTCACGGCATTGAGCCGACCCAAGAACTATCCATTACCAGGAAACCGGCAATTATGAACGACAGGGTGTTGGCCATGACCTGGCACAATTCTCAAAAAAAACTTTTTCTTACTACATGGCGAAATGATGGGACTTTTATCGAAAACGATACAATATCAGAGGTCTCACAAATAACATCCGATTCTTATGGAATCTTGAAAAAGGATGACACGCATCTTGCAGTGTTATTGCAAGCGACATGGCCGCAATCGTTAGGTGATTTCTATCTAAACTGTCCGTCAGGCCACTCCAGCGCCGTCGTGGCATATTATTACGACCCAAGTCTTGCCGAGCCGTTGCCGGAAGACACCACGGGCATTGCCGAATATGAAGCAGGTTCAAGCAATCTGAGGATTTGGCCAAATCCGGCGAACAACATTCTTCATATCGAAAGTGCAAATGAGCCAATAGACCACGTTTGCATACTTGACCTGAACGGAAAGACCCTGATACGGCAATCTCTCAAAAATGTCAATCCCGTCGTCAACATAACGGATCTGCCTGCCGGCATATATATCGTTAAAACCATTTGTGATGATAGGATAGCCGTAGGCAAATTCGTCAAAACCAATTAATAAACCCTAAATTCAACCATTATGAAAAACGTACTGAAAAAACTGCTTTTGCCGCTGGTTCTATGCGGCATAATGACGGCACAGGCCCAATCCGAATGCGACCTGTACATCAATGCCGATTTCGACTCCGAATGACTGCTTATGGATATGAGTACTGCCGGGCAGACCCCTATCGTGGGCTATTTTTGGTCAACCCCGTTTGGCGACGCATCCACGCCAAATCACACCATAGTCGTCAATCAGACAGGCGACTACGTCATCAAGCATCTTGTGCAAAACGAGTGCGGGTGCGAGGGTTTCGAAGAGATTATCGTCCGTGTGTTGAAGCCCTCAAAACTCGTGTTGTCGTGCTACGGCACCGTGTGCGCAGGGTCGGAAGCGACATACACCCTGTTGAATCCAAACTGCTCGCAATATATGTGGAGCGTTGACGGCGGCACATACACTGCGAATCCCTCAAACCCGGCGACCATAAATGTGCAATGGGGCAATCCTGCCTCCGGTTATGGGGTTATTTCCATTGATGAGTCATTTTGCAATTCCCCCTGCGAAGCACTGTCGTCAATCAAAATCCCGGTCATATCAGACAACACCTCCATTTCCGGTCCGTCGGTTGTCTGTGTGGGCGATGTACAGCAATACGAGCTGCCCGTGTGGGGCTCCACACAGTATTACTGGAATGTCAGTCCCACTGGAGGAACGGATATCTACAACACGGAGGAGCTCAATCAGGTTCTGGTCGAATTCTTCCAAACGGGCACATACACTTTGTATGCCACATACGAGTGTGATTTCCTCAACTGCGGTCCGTTCAGCACTCAGAAGACCATCGTGGTAAAAGACACTATGAGTATAAAATCCGTTGACAACACCCTGTGCAAAGGTGCTACGGGGACATACACCACCTGGCATGGCAACAGCGTGACATGGCGGGTGTATAACCAAAACAATGCGCAGATATACTACACCAGCGGAGTCGCATTGAACTATACCTTTGCCAATGCGGGAAGGTACAAGATTGTGGCTTCCAACAGCAACTATTGCGACGATGCCGAGTATCTCGTCACCGTATTGGACAATCCTCCGGCACCCACCTTGGTCAATGGACCGAATGAGGCCTGTCAGTATAGTGCCATCCTGCTGAGTGGAACGCCTTCCCATCCCAACTACTATCTGGAATGGGAACCGTTATGCACACCATCCATACCGCAGAGCGGAGACGAAGTCACCATCAGCTACGGAGACGAAGTGTGCGATGTGGCAGTCTATCAGATTGATGCCGAGAACGGCTGCCGCTCCACGGCGTACATCCACGAAGTGGACACTTTCCGGTTGGCGCCGCACGGTATTCCTGCTTTGACGGTTGCCTGTGCAGGTTCCACGGTACACTTCTCCGTTCCGACCCAGGCAAATGTCACATACGAATGGACAATAACACCTGCCAATGCGGCATCTGTAATCAGCGACCATTTACAGCCATCTGTGGATATTCTCACCAATCATCTTAGCAATGTCACGCCTCCGTATCTTGTGGACGTAACTCTAAAGAGGACTTATTGTGACAATCAGGAGGTTTATGAAACCGTTCAGATTCAGATAGAAGACGTCCTACCTCCAACATTGCAATGCCCGGATATGATATGCCAATACGAACCGGCGACGTTCGCAGCCGTCGGTGGCACCTCCGTGACTGGCCATTACACATGGCAGTTCTCGGACACGTCGCTGCTTTTTCACGGACCTGTCTTCGACCGGGCATTCACGACATCAGGTCTCGTATCCTACACACTGACATACCAGCCTAACCCCAACTGCGACCCGGCAGTTGTGCATGGTCAAATATATGTGCAATCCGCCCCTGTTGTTGCCATCACCCGCTCCGGAGATGTTTTGTATGCGACCTATCAACCCGGCCTGTCGTACGAATGGACGCACAATGGTAACATTGTCGGTACAGACCCCACATATTCAGACGCTAATCTTAACGGGACATATTGTTGCATGGTCTTCACAAGTACAACACCTTCCTGTACCACACTGGTTTGCTACACCATACCAATTGTCCAACCAGACACTTGCCTTCCTTTGGTAATATCGCAAACAAATCTATATTGTGACCATGCTTCAATAAAAGCCATAAATCCATTAGGCCTGCAATTATCATGGTCCATATCCACCGGAACATACGGCTCTTATTGTTACCCGCCACAGTCCATGGACTCGACAACGGCCTATTTCGCAGTTCCAGGAGAACATCATGTTTATGTTTATGCGGAAGATGGAGGGCAATGCTACAAGGGAATTGGGACTGTGACTGTTGATTGCATTCCGAAATTCGAGCTTTCCTACGACTGCAACGGAAATATCATCGTGACAGACAAGTCCCTGTACAGAAGCGGATATGCCATACCTGCCAGAACCTTCACCATAGCGGGTGTGGGCAGCGTTACACTGACAGCTCCAGCCATGTCTGGAAACATTCACATTGGAAATCCGTCGAATGCCCCCTATACGGTCACGATGACGATGGATGGCAGCACCTGCACCTGCTCAGAATCTATCACTTTGGAGCCGAATCCGGTTATTACAAGTCTGGATGTTCCTTCCCACATGTGCAAGGAAACACCTTTCCTTTTTTCTGCGAATGTTATAGGTAGCAATTTGCAATATCGTTGGGATTTTGGTGATGGCTCGTATAATTATGGAAATAATATTTATCACAGTTATGATAATAGCTCTGTCTCATATTCGGTAACGTTAAATGTTGAAAACCCATTTGGCTGCGTTTCTACTATGACTCAATCGATTACAGTAGGGGCGAATGTAATATATGAGGGTCTATTATATAATCTTGCTGAAACACCTATTTGCCCCGGATTACCGCAAACAATACAGTTTTCACCTCATACCGCCGTTAATAGTCTATATTATTGGGATTTTTCAACTGTCTCAACAACCAGTTACACTTATAATACATATCATACAGGGGACTACCGTGTACTGGCTTATACAACCGATTACGGCTGTAAAAAAGAAGCCATGCTTAATGTCGAATTTCTCAATGCCCCCACCGCGCGCATCACGGGCAACACAACCTACTGTTTCGGCGACGAGGTGAAACTGAACGGCAACACGGGCAGCCACAACACATACGCCTGGACGATAACAGGCCCGGAATCCCACACATACAACACGGCCAACATCACATTCACGCCCGCGTTGGCAGGCACCTATAATGTTGTGCTCGATGTGACCAGCTCTGACGGATGCACCGAAACCGCAACGTGCACGGTCACAGTACACCCGCAGCCTGCCGCACCGCCTATTGCGTTTTATAACAACGAGTGCATCCATACTCCGCCTGTGTATGTCCATTCTACCGCAAGTCCCGCCCAAAATCTTCTGTGGAGCAACGGCTTCCACGGTGTTTCCGCACAGTATTACGTGCCCGGCTATCTGACGGCCCATTATATCGAACCGACAACAGGATGTCCTTCTGCCAAATCCACGCTGTTCATACCCCCTGCACCCAATTACGACGCACTGCTTACGGGCTGCTATAAATTGTGCAAGGAAGAACTTCCTACCACCTTGCCCGTTTACAACTTCTATCCTTACCATTCGGGTACGTTCTATTGGAACTGGTACTATAACAGCAGTTGGCTGGCCGGTGGAAGTACTTTGTATGCAAATCTGCCCATTAACAATTTCGGACATTACTATTTGAACACGCAGTATGGTAACGGCTGCACCGCCAAGTCTCCCTCCTTGGAAATATCCCCGGCGGATGTTTGTCCCTGCGACAGCATTACCATCGATGTGAAAAAAGATTGCGACTCTAAAGAATGCAAATTGTTATACAATATGTATGTTACCATTTGCAATCACGGGTCACAATGGGTATATTTCGACCAGCTGTACACAAATGCAAGCAGTGTCATTCTCTCTGCCAGCCCAACGATTGTGTCGATAGCCCCCGGCGGTTGCCAAACCGTATCTATCGTCCTTGAATTTAGAGATTTTGCCAATCCGTACGTTGAGTTCACTCTGTATGACAGCAAACGCAACTGCGAAAAGAAGTTCACGGAATATTTTGATTGGAAGAAATGTATCGATAAAGATTGTGATGCGGAAATTGCGAAAATGTCTTTCAATCCGGGTTTGAGTTCTCCGCATCAGGTCTCATATTTCGACTTCGATATAAACTTCCCATTTGGAATCAACAGTGTGGTCTCAATTTGGAGCAACCCGCCTCAAATTCACAATCACACGGATTTCCCGCCAACAAATGTTATTGGCCTCCTAATGCTCAACTATGCTCAGTTGACACAAATGATGCAAACAGGTGAGAAGATATGCATTTATGCTATTGTGTGCACCAAAGACAACACGCTTTGCTATGTGGAACTTTGCTTTGATCCCAAATCATTTTATGAACAGATACCGGAACAGTACCGCAAAATTCCTGATTCTGCAACTTCGGACACTGATTCAACCAAAAGCCTTCAGTCCAACGTCAACGTACCAGAATCTGTCAAGCCCTACCTTGCACCCAACCCGGCACACAACGAGGTGACGGTAATGGGCATTGCGCCGGAGAATGTGTCTGAAATCACCGTCCTCACCATGCAGGGCGGACAGGTCGCCGACTACCGCAACGACTACCGCTTCAACGTCGCCAATCTGGCCAGGGCATCCTACATCGTCCGCGTCATCACCAAGGACAACACGGTGCACTACCTCAAACTGATGAAACAGTAACCCATCAAATAATCCATATTCAAAGAGGGCTTTCGGGTCCTCTTTTTTTGTGCTTTCTCTTTGGGCGACCGGGCACGCTATCCGCTCGAATCTACGATAACCGCTACTATCGTTGTCGCAATAAAGAGGTAACAAAACGGGAGCCAATACGCCGGCTCCCGTTTTCTTCTGCCGTCCCTATCCGTGACGGATGTTTGCACCATCTTTGCCAAAACATCAAGTTATGGCAAAAAGCAGCACCCGCAGGGTAACCATCTACATCAACGGCAAGGAGGTCGAAGCCTCCGTCAAGCAGATACGCGCCGAAATGAACCGCCTCATCAACGAGCAGAACCGAATGGTCATCGGCTCGGACGAGTACATAGCCCACGCCAAGAAGATCCGCGAACTGCGCGAGTACCTAAAGGAACACGCCCGAAACATCGGTTCGGCGGCTTCCGCCTGGAGCGAGATGTACAACAAGTTCCTACAATTCGGCGCAGGCATCGGCGGCTTTGTCCAGATATTCAACACATTCGACTCCGTCACCTCCACGCTGAAACAGGTCGCCACCGACCTTGCGGCGATGGACGATGTCTATTCCGATGTGATGAAGACCACCAATATGACCCGCGAAGAGGTGGACGAACTCAACGAGAGTTTCAAGAAGCTCGACACCCGTACCTCCCGCGAACAGCTCAACAACCTGGCGTACATCGCCGGAAAACTCGGCATCTCATCGCAGGAACTCGTCCAGCAGTTCGTTGAGGCAGCCGACATCATCAACGTCTCAATGGGAGACGTGCTCGGTGATGACGCGACCCTCGCAGTCGGCAAGATGGTGGACGTCTATAAGAAGTCCACCGACATCCTAAAGGACAAATCTCTCAAAGAGCAACTTCTGTCCTTAGGTTCCGCCGTGAACGAACTGGGCAAGGTCAGCACGGCCAACGAGCAGTATATGGTCAATTTCACGGGACGATTGGGCGGCATAGCGGTGCAGGCCGGACTTACAGCCGACCAGATTCTGGGCTATGCCTCCGCCCTCGACCAGGATATGCAGAAGGTGGAAATGTCCGCCACCGCATTCCAGAAGCTCATCCAGAAGGTCATTTCCAAACCCGCCGAGTTTGCCAGAATTGCCGGAATGGAAGTCAAAGACTTCACCAATCTCATCGAAACCGATATGAACCAGGCACTCAAGAAAGTCCTCGCGGGCTTTTCCGGCGCAGGCGGCTTCGACAAGCTGCTCCCCGTGTTCCAGGACCTCGGTCTTGACGGAGCAAGGGCAGCGGCGGCAATTTCCTCAATGGCCAACAGCCTCGACAAAGTGGAGACTGCGCAATCAGTGGCAAACCGGGCAATGACAGAGGGCATTTCCTGCTACGAGGAGTTCTCCATCAAAAACAACAATATGCAGGCGAACCTTGAAAAGGCCCGCAAGAAGTTCCAGGACACCCGGCTCGAACTCGGACAGCAGCTCTACCCGATACTGCTGAAACTCACCAAGGCGGGCACTTTCGGAATCAAGGCACTCGCGCAACTGGTCAAATACTGCCAGCAGCACACCATAGCGGTGCGGGCAATCATCGCGCCGATGGCGCTCTACCTCGCCCGCCTCACAGCCGCCAACGCCGCTCAGCTGCTCAGCAACCTCCACAAGCAACGCGCCGTCATCCTCGAAAACACGCTTCGAGGAATCACCCTCCAACTCGCGGCGGCAAAGGCGCAGCTCGCAGGAAACACCACGAGGGCAGCGGCGGCAATGAAACTGCTCAACCAGACCACGAACAAGATTCCGCTGGTGGCCATCGCCACGGCAATAACCACAATCGCGGTCGCCCTCACGGGCTGGATTCGCAAGAATTACGAGTTCAAGAAGAGTACCGACCATTATGCGCAGCACCTCAAAATCCTTGAGGAGACCTCGAAGGAGTACGAACGGCAATCACGAACCGTCACCGACCTCGTGAACATCGTCCGCAACGAGAACATCAGCAACGAGGAACGCCTCAAGGCCATCCGAAAGCTCAAAGACATAATGCCGGACTACAACGCCGAACTGACGGAGGAAGGCCGCCTCATCAACGAGAACACCGGAGCCATCAGCAACTACCTCAAGATTCTGAACCTCCAGATAGAGGCCAAAATCACCAAGCAGAAACTTGAGGAGGCGCAGAACCGCCTTTCCGAATGGGACGGCAAGCACAAGGGCAAACTCGACAGGGAGGCCAAGGCGGAAAAGGAACGCATCCGAAAAATGGCGGAATCCTACGAGGCCGAATGGTACAAGGTCGGCAAGAAGCTCCAGGGCTACTGGGCGAGCCTCGTCTCCCACAACAACTACAGCAACTACGAAAGCTGGGTGGCGGTCCTCCAGAGGCAGCGCGGCGCACTTGTCGGCGAGGTCGAAGCCCTCGAAGCCGACTACAACGAGAAACTGCAGGAGATAGCCGAAGCCGGCGGCAGTCCCACAGACGTGGTCACGGAGGAAACCGAACCGACCTGCACGGGAGACTACCGCACCTGCTCCTGCCCGGACTGCACGGAAAAGCGCAACCGAGCAAATGCTGCAGCCCAGGCAAGCGAAGCCGAGAAGAAGGCCTGGGAACGCTTTTCGCAGGAAATGGCACGGCTCCGGGAGGAAGACCGACAAGGCAAAATGGACGACCTCGAAAAGGAAAAGGCGCAGATAGCCGCCAAGTTCCAGGAGCAGATAGACACGGCCAAGTCCTTCGAGAAAACCAGAGGCAGGCAGGCTGTCGCCGCCGAAGAGGAACTCGCACGGCTGAGGGACAGCGCCATCGAAAGGGCGGATGCCGCATACCGCAAAAAACAGATGGCCAAAATAGAGGAAAGCAGCGCCAAACTTAACGAGAAGGCCGCCGAAATACAAGCACGCCTCGGCACGTCACTCAGCGACAAATACGCCAAGGAGCTGCAGTCCGTCCAGCAGAGCTGGAAGGCCACGATGAAGGAGATAGACGAGAACATCAAGTTCTACCAGAGCAAGGAGGGCGAGACCTACGACCCCATAAAGGGGACGGGCCTCAGTGAAGAGGAAGTCAAACTGCTCAACGGACTGCTTGAAAAGAAGAAGCAGGCGGTCGCCCTCGAAGTCCAGGAGGAACTCGAAATCGTGGGACGCGCCGAAGCGGAAATCTCGGACGCGCTGCTTTCGGAAACCGAAAAGCGCATCTCGGACGTGAAAAAGGAATACCAGGAAAAAATAGCGATAGCGCAAACCGCCATCGCCAAACTCAAAGCCCTGGGCGAAGAGGAGAACAAAGACCGCATCAAACAGCTCGAAGAGCAGATCGACGCGCTCAAGTCCAAGATGGACAAGGAAGTCGCCGACATCGAAAAACAAGGCCGTCACAAGACGGCAACCGGTATCGGCAGACTATTGCAGATTGATTGGAAAAACTTCAAGAAAGACTGGGAGAAGAACCTCTCCGAAATTGCCGATGTGATACAGGAGTTCGCCAACACCGCCACGCAGATCTTCGATTCGATAAACCAAATCCAGAAGAACCGCGAAACGGCAATGCTGAACCAATACAAGAAGAACTATGACGAGCGAAAAAAGAAGCTGGACTGGCAACTCGAGCAGGGCATCATCTCCCAGGAATACTATGACGCACAAACGCAGAAGATGGACGAGGAACGTGACGCAAAGGAGAAGGAACTCGAACTCGAGCAGTTCCACCGCGAGAAGAAGGCGGCTTTGGCAGAAGCCATCATTTCCGGCATAGTCGCAGCCGTAAAGAGCTTTGAGAACGGCGGCGGCTTCCCGTGGGGCCTTATCTCCATGGCATTGTCGTTGGCCGCAACGGGCGTGCAGGTCGCAGCAATCGCAAGCCAGCCCGAACCCTTTGCCAAAGGCGGCTACATAGACAATGAAAAGCACATCCTCGCAGGCGAGGAGGGCAGGGAATGGATAGCATCCAACAAGCTGCTGTCCAATCCGGAGACAGCCCCCGTCATCGAAGCGCTGCAGCTATACCAGCAGGGTGATAAATCGGCTTTCCGCTCGCTTGACCTCGCAGTCCCGGACAGCCGGACGCTGTCCCAAGCCGCCGAAACGATAAGCCGTAATATTGCACCCGGCTTTGCGGAGAAACAAGTCACCGCTGAAAACAATGCCAGCCGCCGTGAAAACGGGACGCTGGAAAAAATGCTCGAGGAAATCAGCGCTCTGCGCTCCTATATGAGCGACCCCAGGAACAGACAGGCAGTCATCAGCCGCGAACTCCAGACGGAGTTCGAACAGCAGGAAGACTTCCTCCGCAACGCCGCATCACTAAAATAACAGCCATGGCAGTCACGATTCAGGAAAAGCCCTTCACATTCGACTTCGCAGGAAACCGCACCCAGTTCCTGCTTAGGGGAACGCCCGTCTCCACAAACGGCAGACGGAGCGTCAGCAGGTTCATCATAAACACGCTTCCATCCGAACACCTCGCCGTCCGTTTTGGAAACGATTCCTTCGAGTTCGCCATCACAACGCCGGCGCAGGCAAGGAACACTCCCAACGCCATAGCAAACTATTCAAACACCGCATCACTACGCACGGAACTCATATCCAAGATAGCCGAAAACTACTATATCTCCAGACTCTACGATGTTGTCGTGGACGAAGACCTGGCATTGACCTTCACCTCAAAAGACTACGGCGGCGACATCGTCAGCATTGACGACTACGGAAGCGGCGACATCGATGTCGTCTCCCAAATCGCCGGAATCGCACGGGTTGATAAGCCAAACTACCAGGTCTTTGCAAGATTCGAAATCACACGCCACCACGAGGGCAGCGTGCAGACAATCGAATCACCCGAAATGCTGCTACATCCTGGCAGCGACAACATCGCGGAACTGCCTGTCGAAATCCTGCGGTCGTACTTTTCGGCGGCTGACATCCCATCACCTACGGAAACATACGCCGCACACATCCTGCAATACGCCACGCTCAAATACCGACTGACATTTTCGGACGTGTACGGCGACAATCCCGCCGTGGGCGTGCTGAAGCACTCGGCGGAAATGTTCCTTTCGGCAGGCTGCTCCGATGAGGAACACCGCTCGATGAACCGCGCCGACTGGGTGACGGGAATGGGTGCCAACAAGCGCCTGTCGGAATACACCGACATCCGAAACTACGGCTGTGACAGCGGGCTGACTGTCCGCAGCTTTCGCGATATGCCGCAATACGCATACTTTATGCTTTTTGCGGACAGCAAGCCGAACACCTATTCCAAAAGTCTGACCGTGAACGTGACCATCCGCAGAAGCAACGGAACCACATTGCTATTCAATCCAGGGGTGTTCATCATCACCAACTACAACATCGTCCGTATGCCGCTGTCGGTCACCGCACTGGGACTGACCGCATATTCGCAGGACATCCTCAGCTATTCCGTACACGTGTCAAACGCCCTGGGCGAGGTCTGGACCAGGACATTCGTTCTGGAATCCAAACCATACGGCGCACAGGTGTTCCTGCTGCAGAACAGATACGGCGTGCTGGAAAGTCTATACGCCGAAACGGAATCCCTCGAAGAACGGACGGAAGGCAGTGAGACCGTCCAGAACGGCATAGCCGGAATAGACATCACAGACCGTTCCACCATCCACACGGCACGTACCGGCTATAGGGGAAGACGAGAACTGCAGCTTGTGGCCGATGCGATGCGAGGCAGATTCAACTACAGAATAGTTGACGGAAAGGCCGTGCCCATTTCCGTCATCCCCGACACGCTCACCGTCAAAGACGATGAGGAGGATCTGCTCTCCGCAGAGTTCTGCTACAGATTCAACACGCCGCTGGCAGGACACGGAAACAATCCGCTGCCAATCACTCCGGGCAACATCGAAATCTGGGAAGATTCCGAAATTTGGATTGACAGCGCCCATTCCCTGCTTCCCGCAACCAACATTATCGCCAACCAATTCAACAAATCGCTATGATAGACACAATAGAGAACGGAATGGAGCTGTCCCGCGTGCGCTCCATCCTCAACGAACTCATAGAGCGGGTGAACGAACTTGACGGAATCTCGAACAGCTACAACGACCTCGAAGACCTTCCCGCCATAGACGGCATACCGCTGACGTCCGAATCAAAGATGTCGGACTTCGCCATACCGGCGACCTCGATGGAGGATTTCAGCGGGCTGACCGAAATGGTGGCTGAAACAGCCGCAAAGGCAGCAGCGGAAACCGCAGAAGAATCCATCTCGGACAAACTTTCCTGTGACTTCTCCAAATTGGAGAAGCTGGAATACGAATTTGACAAATCAATGACCATCGCCATCTGCACCGATAAGGGCGTGGTGCTGAGTGCGACACTCGGAGACCTCATAACCTATCTCAAGCACTCGGTACTGAAACTCAACGACCAGTACCTGCGCGTCATCCAATAACCAAAACCACACCCTAAAACACCAACACTATGGGAGAAATCATCAAATTCCAACACGAGGCGTTGAACGGAAAGACCGTCAACGAGCAACCCGATTTCGACATCCTATATCCGAAGACAAGCGCGGATATGGTCGAAGGCCTTACGGCGGCGATTCAAGCGCTGCTGACCGGGGACACCAAAATCCAATCAATCACCCTCACGCCGGGCACCGCGAGTGCGGGCCCGAAAATCACCATCACGCACACGGACGGGACATCCGTGGTGAGTTCCACGCTGAATCTGGCATCGACAAACGCCTACGGCGTGACCAAGCTCAACAGCGCGACCAACAGCACCTCCACAACGGAAGCGGCGACCCCCTCTGCGGTCAAGCAGGCTTACAGCCTGGCCACAACCGCAAACAACGCCGCCAATTCCGCCTATGCCGCCATTACGAATCTTCTCGATGACATTGACGGCAAACTGCTGAAAGTCGCAATGTTCAACGACCTCGAAATTCTCAAGCGTGCCGTCTCCCTGGACCTCGGCGGAAAGGTCACTGCCGACAACATCATTTCCGCCACAGCATTCTCCAAGGACGAAAAAGGATTCTACGTGGTCACTGACGGCGTGACTTTCGCCATCGTCAGTGGCAAACTCCAAGTGAACAGCACGGCCAGGACCGTCAATTTTGTCAGAGTGGTCTATATGTATTCCATGGATTAGCCTATGCTCACAATCATCGTCAATGAAACGCCGCTGCACATCCCCCGCGGCACGTCCCTGCAACTCGAAGCCAACAGCAGCATCTTCTCAACGGAGAAGATACAGGGCGACATCGTATTCACCTTCGACATACCCGCCGAGGAGAATGACGAAGTCTTCCGGCACGCGCGTTTCACATACGTGCAGCGGTTGCGGAAACTTCCCTGCGCCGTGTCGGTCGGGGGCGTGGAGATTGCCCGGGGCGACCTCTACATCCAGAAGGCGACCGACAAACTCTATTCCTGCGGCCTTGTGGTGAATCCCTTCCCAATGGGCTTCGCCGATGCGAAGCTCAGCGAAGACGACTACGGCGGCGACCTCGAAATCAGTGCCGCCGCCTCCAGCCACAATGCCGCCTGGGTGGATTTTCTGCGGAGCACACTCGCGGAAGACTCCCAGGTCAAGTTTCCGCTTTTCATTGACACCGCCTTTTACGGAAACGGGAACGCCGACTTCGGCTGGTTCCTGCTTCCGTCCGACACGGCGGACGACAGCCACGCCAGCGGTTTCCAGGCATCCCTGCAGACCAACGATTCCGTTGGAATGGACAGATGCTACATAAACCGCCTCTTCTTTGACGAAGACGGCGATGTCATAGTCTCCCGAAACGGCAGCAGGGGCATCCGTCTTTTCAACAACCGGGAGGCAGGCAATCCCAACAGCTTTGCCTTTTGTCCGGCACTACGCCTCACGTGGCTGCTGGAAAAGGTCGTGAAGAACGGCGGCTACAACGCCGTGGGCGGATTCTTCGGAAATGCCGCCGCAAAGAGCGTTTTCTCCCAGAGCCTGCGGGCACTTGACGGACAGCTTACGCAGTTCGCCAATGGGGAGGCAGGCTTGACAGCGCACATATCGCCGGAAGTCGATTTCTCGGACGAGCCGACAAATCTCACCTTCATAGCGCGCTTTATGGACGAAAACGGGAACGCGCATTACACGTTCACTCCCAGAAGTTCCGGCACTCACAGGTTTTCCGTAACTCTCAAGACCTACCTGCCTGCCAACGTCATCACCACGGGGACAACGGATGTGGTCGAGTACGGCCAAAACGTCACAAAGCCATTCGTGGAGGCGATGTTCCTGATGGTGCTGGGAACACAGAGTTCTTTAAGCACCTGCCTTTCAATACGCCTATATGGAGATTGGAGCAATATGCAGCCAATCTCAACCAACTGGGTGCAGCCCGTTTACTGCCGAATGTTCAAACCAGACCAGCTTTCCTCGTTCGGCTATGCCGGTGCTGGCTTCTATGAACTGCATTTCGACTTCACGCTTGAAAATATGCAGCAGGGCAGGCCGTACCGCTTCATTTTCGCCAAATGCAGGGGTATGAACGCGGCGGGGCAGGGCGTGCTTGGGCAGGTCTTTGTGAAGGACTTTGAGAACATCCCCATCACGGAAGAGGCCGCCGCCTACTACGGCGTTTACAACTGCTTTGCAAACACGCTCCGATATTCGGAGCACGTGCCGGCTATGACAAACGCCGACTTCATCAGCACCATCTGCAACGCCTTCGGGCTTGCCTTCTTTGTGGATTCCTCCACACGGCAGGCGGAGTTCTCCTTTATCCGTGAAATATTGGAAAAATCCGGTTATCTTGACCTATCCCAATACGCGATTGACAACGAAACCTCTATAGAGAAGCAGGATGAGAAAAAGTATGTGTACAAAATCCAGGGAATCTCTTCGGGAGATACCGATGAGACAAAACTGCTTTCCCCGGTGGTCAATTTTGACGAATTGCCGGACGCGCTTTCAAACTACGGGAAAAGCTGTTTTGTGGAAAATGAGAACGGCTACCGAACATCCGTGAGGGAGGGAGACGCAGTTTCCAACTGGGTGTTTCGTTGGAAGACATCGGACGGAGCCGACCGAACGTTGGAGGTCGGAGACGGGGAAGAGGAGGAGGTTTCGCCGTCCTTCAAAGTCCCCACGATGAAGGTCACGGACGAGAAAACGCAGCATAGCGAGTTCCTGATGCAGATTGAAACAGCCGGGTGCAGCCCCCTCTTCGACACTGGCAGCACCGACTTCGAGATGGTGCTGGTTTCCTATTTCGGTCGCAGGCGGCTGAACTGCACGCAGTTCGGCAGTCCATACTTCGAGGAAGCAAGACCGACCTGCCTCAATAGAAACGGCATCCTCCAGGACGGAATTTCTCTGACGGTCGGCGGTGAGAAATCCGTAGGGGAATTGTGGGTGAAGCCCTGGCTTGACTTTCTCGCAGGATTCGAGAAAGTCAAATACAGATTCCTGCTTCCGTTGTCGGCTTTCCTGCAGTTGTGGCAACTGCTCAAGCCGCAAAACGTACCCGCCGAAAGGCAGACACGCTGGCTATTCGTCAATAATGTGAGGAGCCTGCCCATAAAGATCACCTTCCAATTCACAGAAGGCAGGGAATTGGTTGTGGCAGAAGTGGAAGCCGCCAAGAGGAAGGTGGAACTTTAATCGCCTTTTATTGACGATTCCTTATTTTCGTTTGAAGAGAAAGAAGGTGTCTTTTTGTTGAGAATATCTCTTAAATTGGGGTCTGCGTGTTTTGTGTAAATCGTAGTCATTTCAAGTGAATGATGGTCAGCCAACTGCTTTACAGAAAGCGGGTCTATGCCGTTTTTAATCATATCCGTCATACCCGTGTCACGGAAAGAATAGAGTTGCATTTCTTCTGGAAGACTTAGTGCTTTTCTTATTCTGACCCATTGCTTTGAAAGGGTCGCATCCCCCATTCTTTTGGAACAGGTCTTAAATCCGTCTCCGAAAATGTAGTCCGTTCCCTTCCCGTATTGTATTCCAATATCAAGGAAATTTTTCAATATTTCATCGGTAAGCGGGACTGTCCTTTCGTGCCCGTTTTTCGCCACCTCCTTTCTAATCAACAGCTGTTTGTTGGCAAATGAAATATCATTTACTACAAGGTAGCGTAACTCTTTGGGACGTATCAGACTTCCGTAGATTAGTTTTATCATAAGAAGAAGACTTGGATTCTTGAATTTCAAGTGTTCCTCAACTCTATTTCTTGTTTCTTCCGGAATCAGCACGCGCTTTTTCTCTTCCGCTTTCCTTGTCTTTATCTTTAGAAAGTGATTTTCCTTGCAATAACACTTGTCCACCATCCAACTGAAAAACGCACTTCCCTGCTTTATATATGTATTGTAAGAATGTGCGGATAAATCCTCTCCATTAGGATTTTTCCTTTCAAGGAAGATGTAGTCCATAAATCGCACGACCATTGTGTGGGAAATCATTGATGAGTATATTCCTTTCTGCTGTTTCTCAATCCATTCGCAGAAGACTTTGATGAAAGTCTTATACGTTCTATAAGTTGCTGGACGCAAAGTCTTTTCGACTTCGTTCATATACATATCCGCCACGTCCTGGATTGGCGTGTACATTCGGGAATCCTCACCGGAGAAGAATGGATTCCAGCCCGTTGAGAGCTTCATATTCAGCGCAAGAATGATGTTGTTGATGTGCTTTTTAGCATCTGTTTTGGAAGGATAACGGTCAAGGAGCCGTTTGAGTCGGATTTTCTTTCGCTGCAATTCCTGCGTTTGAGGATTCTCAACATAATACTCGATAAGCCATCCAGACTTGTTAGTCTTTAATGTCGCTGGCAGGTAGTTTGTCGCAGCATACTGCGAAGATACTGCTAATCTGTTTTGAGTTGTAGGCATTTTTTTTTTGGCTTTGGAAGTATTTTGCCAAAAAACTGCTGTGATTGAATGGTCTTGGTCTATCTTCTCGCCAAAACCTTTTTGTCTCGTTTCTGTCTCAGTGAAAACGCAAAAATCAGTAATCGCTATTTGCAAATTACTGATTTTCAACGCCTTTCGGACTTCTGCGGAGAGAGAGGGATTCGAACCCCCGGAGGTGTGACCCTCAACGGTTTTCAAGACCGCCGCATTCGACCGCTCTGCCATCTCTCCACTTGCAAAAGTACGAAAATTTTTATTGCCTGCAACATTTTTTCAAAAAAAATTTTTTTACCTTATTTTCAGGCAAAAATGACTGAAAAACTTTCTTATACAAAAATATATTATATATAAAAAAAATTAGTATTTTTGCAGAATAAAATATTTCAAAAATTAGGAATGTTATGTTTACGGGAATCGTTGAGAAAACTGGGAAAATCATCAAAATAGAAAAGGAAAACACGAACTACCATTTCACCATAGAAGTGGATTTCGCCGATGAGCTGACGATAGATCAAAGTATGGCTCACGACGGATGCTGCTTAACCGTGGTCAGCATCAATCCCGAAAAAAAACAGTACGTGGTAACCGCCATGGACGAAACAATGCTGAAAACCAACCTCAGCCATTGGGAAGTGGGCTACGAAGTCAACTTGGAACGCAGTATGAAGATGGACGGACGTTTTGACGGCCACATCGTACAGGGTCACGTGGATCAGACCGCCACTTGCGAAAAAGTGGTGGATGAAAACGGAAGTTGGCGTTACTATTTCACCTACGACAGCAGCAAGAACAACTTCACGGTTCCCAAGGGTTCCATTTCCGTCAACGGCACCAGTCTGACCGTAGTGGATTCCGAAAAAGGCAGATTTTCCGTCGCCATCATTCCCTACACCCATAAAATGACCAACTTCCACAACTTCAAACCCGGCACCGTGGTCAACATCGAATTTGACGTTTTCGGAAAATACGTGCAAAGATTATTGGAGCAATACTTCGCCGATCAGAATAATAAATAACAACCTCATTCGTTATTACTCTTTAACCTAATACGAAAGAAAATTGAAAACCAAGAAATTCACATACTACTTCATCGGTATCGTCTTGACGATAGGGTTGTTGCTGTCCAATTCGTGTTCGACTCGAAAAAACACCTTCCCCAATCGAGCCTTCCACAATACCACGGCACGGTTTAATGTCTATTTCAACGGCAACGAGGCGTTAAAAGCCGGTGAGGCCGACTTGGAAACGAAAGTCAAGGACAACTACACCACACTTCTTCCCGTTTATAATTACCCGGCCAAAAACGACCTCGGCTCCATCCTGCCGTCAATGGACAGGGTGATTCAAAAATCGTCCAAGTGCATTTACAAGCACTCGATGTTCATTCGCGGGAAAGAGTATGTGAAAACCATCGACAACGCCTACTTTATTATGGGCAAGGCGTATTTTCACAAGCAAGACTACAACCAGGCCCAAAGAATGTTCAACTACATTGAACACACCTACAAGGAATCCGACATCAAGGTGGAAGCCAAGATTATGAATGCCCGTACGGCACTCCGACAGAATTACTACACTCGTGCCTTCGACTTGCTGAATGAGGCAGATCACGCCGTCTATCAGAAAAAATCCAAAAAACTCAACGTTTTGTACAACGCCGCAATGGCAGAATATCATCTAACCGCTCCAGACGGGGAAATGGAAAGTGCCATTGACTATATCAACGAAACCATCGCCAACAATCCCAAACGACAATTCAAGACAAGGCTTTACTTTATCCGCGGACAACTGTATGAAATGATGGGACAAACCACGGAAGCCCACCGCAGTTTCCAGACCGTTATCAAACGCACGCCCCCATACGATATGGAATTCAGCGCCCAAATGCACCTGGCCACCAACTACGACGGCAGCAAAGAAGCAAAAGCACGGATTCTAAAGGAATTGCGGAAGATGTTGGACGAAAAGAAAAACGAAGACTACAAGGACCAAATCTACTATGCCATTTCTGAAATCTATCGCATTGACGAAGAGATTGATGAACGCAAGGAAAACCTGGCACTTTCAGTGGCTTCTTACAGCAACAACGACTACCAACGAACCTTTTCAAGCTTGAAATTGGCCGATATTTATTTTGAAGAGGAAGACTATATGAATGCTCAAAATTACTACGACACGGCAACGATGAGCATTCCCAAGAACTATCCCGGTTACGACAACATCATCAAAAAGGCGAATGTATTGAGGGAATTAACCGACAACCTCAAAATGATTGACCTTCAAGACAGTTTGCAACGCATTGCCAAGATGAGCGAAGCCCAACGCAACAGCTGGGTGCAGAAAATGATTGCCGCCTATACCGAAAAAGAACGGAGGGAAGCGGAAGAGGAAGCCGCCCGAATGCTGGCCCTACAATCCACGGCGGGCATGGCGAACATCAATGTCAGCAACAACCAAAGCGGCAAATGGTACTTCTACAACACCGCCTTGCTGTCATCAGGCCAAACGGAATTCTACAGACGTTGGGGCAACAGAAAGTTGGAAGACTATTGGCGCATCAGCAACAAGCAGCAGATTTCGTTTGAAGATATGGCAGCGCTTAATAATCCTAATGCCGTACAAGACAGCGTGGAGTACGACGAGGACGGAAATCCCATCCCCAAACGGGAAACCGACCCCAAAAAGCCGGCCTACTATACCCAAGACCTTCCTTTGACCCAGGCAGCAATGGACTCTTCCAATGCCTTGGTCGTAGAAGCCCTGTACAACTGCGCCCTTATCTATATGGAACAACTCAACGACTACAAGCGCGCCAACGAAACGCTCAAAAAACTCATTCAGCGTTATCCTGATCACGACTTGGCCATTTCTTCCATTTATCTGCTATACCTTAATTATTCCAAAGAAGGAGACCAAACGCAGGCGGATCATTACAAAAACATCATTCTCACGCAATATGCCAATACCGATTACGCAAGGATTATCTCCGACCCGACCTATTACTTGAGATTGGAAGAAAAGATGAAAGAAAACGAGCGTAAATACGATGTGGCCTACGATTATTACAGCAAGAAACAATGGCAAAAGACCATTGACATAGCCAACAGTGTTTTACCCAATTGCACAGACGTGGTGTTGGCCTCCAAATTTGCCTATTTGCGTGCGGTCGCCGTTGGACAAACAATGGGAGAGGACTCTTTGAAACGCGCCCTTTCCAATGTCATCATCAACTTCCCGAATACCGAAGTGGAAACCCTGGCCCGCATCTACTTATCCAACTTTGCCGCAGACGTCAACCAGACATTGGCACAGGCAGGCGACACCACAGCCCAAAAAGCCGTGGCCCAAGCCGCCAAAAAAGCCGCCTCGCCCTTTGTGGACAAACCAGACGAAATTCATTACGTGGTGATCATCCTTAATTCAAGTGCCGTGCCTATGCAAACGGTGAAAGACGAAATTGCCAACTTCAATCGTGAATTTTTCAGTCTGGAACAATTTAATATGAATAGCTTTTTCATCAATAAAACAGACCAAATGATAACGATTTCGAAGTTCAAGAACAAGTCTGTGGCGATGAACTACTACAATATTATGATTAAGAATCACGTTTTTGCCACCCATCTCAGTGCCAAGGACTTCGTGATTTATCCTATGGCCGCCGGCAACTACACGACTTACTATAATATGAAAGACAAACGGGATATGTATCCTGAATTTTTCAATGATAATTACCACAACGACAACAAATAATAATAACATAAAATTTTTGTATTATGGCAAAATTATACGAATCAGAAGAAGACATGAATCAGACCGTCAATGTCATTTCGGCAGGAACAATGATTACCGGAGACGTGGTCTGCACCGGCGATTTGAGAATTGACGGCAACATCAAGGGAACCGTGAAATCCAAAGCCAAAATCATCGTAGGAAGAAGCGGCATCATTGACGGCGACATCACTTCCCGCGCCATTGAAATTGAAGGCAATGTCAAATCCAACATCAACGTGGTGGACTTATTGACACTGAAATCGACGGCCAACTTAGTGGGCAACATTTGTGTTGGGAAAATAGCCATTGAACCGGGTGCCAACTTCGCGGGCAACTGCAAAATGCAAGGCGGTTCCAAGGTAGAAGCACCAGCCGCTGCCCCTGTCAATCTCAATAAAGTTCAATAATTGTCCAAGTGTCTTCATCACCACGTAAAAAGCCCAAGCTCACCCGGTCACTGAATCACTATGCCCGATATTCGAATATGGCATTTCAAATGATGCTCATTATCGTGATAGGTGTTTTTGGAGGCATTAAATTGGATGAAAAGTTGAACAGCAAGCCAATTTTCACCTTGGTTTGTTCTATAGCAGGGTTAGTCGTGGCTCTTTATGTGGTTATCAAAGACGTATTGAGATCAAAGCCCAACAATTATGGCAAAAAAGATACCGATTAAGAAATTCTCGATCCGGCTGATCGTTTTCTCAGCCATCATCGCCGGCTTGTCCGTTGTGATGCAATTGTTGCTGCCGCAATGGGCAAGTCCCGCACTTCCTTTCATCGTCCTATTCTTTTTTGTGGTTTCGCTTTTCACCCTATACATCGTACTTCGTGACGACACGGGAAGAAACGACAGAAAATTCGTATCCGGCTATATGTTATCGCGCATGGTAAAGTTCTTTTCCTGCATTATCTTTATAGTCCTTTATCTTCTGTTATGTCCTCCGAGCGACCGCATACGTTTTGTCGTGGCTTTTCTTATCATATATTTTGCCTATTCTGTTTTCGAAGTCATCATTTTGAAGAAAGAAAACGAAGGTCATACATCCATTACCGATCAAAATAAACAAGCATAAAAATGAAATTATCTCAATTTAAATATCACTTGCCGCAAGAACAAATCGCATTATTTCCTACTGAAGAACGCGATGAGGCTCGCTTAATGGTTTTAAATAGAAAAACTCAAACCATTGAGCACAAACTCTTCAAAGACATTGTCGATTATTTTGACGAAGGAGATATGTTTGTCACCAACAACACGAAAGTATTTCCCTCACTGCTATTTGGAGAAAAAGAAAAGACCGGCGCGAAAATCCGCGTATTTCTTTTGAGGGAATTAGACGAGGAAAGTCGCCTGTGGGATGTTTTGGTTGACCCTGCCCGTAAAATCAGAATCGGCAATAAGTTATATTTTGGCGAAGACGAAAGTTTAGTGGCAGAAGTTATCGACAACACCACGTCGAGAGGCAGAACCTTACGTTTCCTCTTTGACGACAATCACGATGCTTTTAAATTGAAACTGAGAGAATTA
This sequence comes from Bacteroidales bacterium, assembly GCA_045616665.1. GTDB lineage: Bacteria > Bacteroidota > Bacteroidia > Bacteroidales > WCHB1-69 > RUG11690. Next base: position 51,404 of record JAZLHE010000027.1, read on the forward strand.
GGACTCACTCCCCTTCCTGAAGACATTCAACGTCTGCGTGAAATTGTTCCTGAAGACGAAGCCAATTATCAAACCATCTATGCCAAGGTAGAAGGTGCCGTTGCCGCTCCATCCGCAGGTTTCCATTTCAGCCGTAACTTGCTGAAAAGAATGGAATTAAAGGGTATTGATTTTACAGAAATCACCCTTCACGCCGGTCTGGGCAATTTCCGCGAAATTGACGTGGAAGACCTGACCAAACACAAAACCGAATCCGAATCGATGTTCATTACGGAAGAGGCCGCCAATGCCATCAATACAGCCCGCGACAACGGCCATAAAATCGTAGTCGTAGGCACAACCACAATGAAAGCATTGGAATCTTCGGTATATACCAATGGTCACGTCAAGGTTTATGAAGGATGGACCAACAAATTCATCTTTCCGCCATACAATTTTTCCATTGGAGATGCTATGGTTACCAATTTTCACCCTTCTGAAAGTCCTATGCTAATGATGGTAGCCGCTTACGGCGGATACGAATTCGTTATGAAAGCATATAAAGAAGCCGTCGCCGAGAAATACAGATTCCTGACCTACGGAGACGCAATGTTAATCATCTAAAATTCAAAAAGTTATGGCAGAATCATATAGCAAAGCCGGGGTAAACCTGGAAGCCGGTTACGAATCAGTAAGACTGATCAAGAAACACATCGCAAAAACCGCTCGTTTAGGAATGATGGGCAATATTGGCAGCTTCGGCGGCATGTTTGACCTTTCATTGCTTAATATGAAAGAACCCGTCTTGGTAAGCGGCACCGACGGCGTCGGCACTAAGCTGAAATTGGCCTTTATGATGGATAAGCACGATACCATTGGACAAGACGTGGTAGCTATGTGCGTAAACGACGTATTGGCTCAGGGTGCTGCCCCATTGTTCTTCCTCGACTACATCGCCGTCGGTAAGAACGAACCCGCCAAGATCGAACAAATCGTGAAAGGCGTGGCCGACGGTTGCGTCTTGGCCAACTGCGCCCTCATCGGTGGCGAAACCGCCGAAATGCCAGATATGTACGACATAGACGAATACGACATCGCCGGATTTACTGTAGGTGCCGTGGAAAAATCCAAATTGATTGACGGTTCCAAAGTCAAAGTTGGTGACCTTCTCATAGGCATCAGCTCTTCAGGCGTTCACTCCAACGGCTTTTCATTGGTTAGAAAAATCATCTTCAAAGACAATCAGTTAGATCTTAAAAAATATTATGACGAATTGGGTGGAACATTGGGCGAAACACTGCTTACCCCAACCCGCATCTACGTAAAACCCGTTTTGGAAGTATTGAGCAAGGTCGATATTCACGCCATTTGCCACATCACCGGCGGCGGCTTCGACGAAAATATTCCACGCGTGCTGCAAGCCGGTCAGGGAATTTACGTGAAAGAAGGCAATTGGACTATTCCTCCTATTTTCCATTTCCTCGAAAAATACGGCAAAGTACCTCATCGTGAAATGTTCAACATCTTCAATATGGGCGTAGGTATGATTTTAGTCGTAGATCCTAAAGATAAAGACCAGGTTATCAATCAGTTGAAATACCTGGGCGAAACTGCCACCGTCATTGGCGAAGTTACCGACAAAGAAGGCGTCAACATCGACTTATTATAATTGATAACAAGATGAAAAACATCGCCGTTTTTGCCAGTGGTTTCGGTTCTAATTTTGAAGCCATCCTTGAAGCTGCCGAACAAGGGCAGCTTCAAGCTCATATTGCCCTCCTGGTGGTGGATAAACCCGCCTGTTTTGCCGTGGAACGCGCCCAAAGACACAACGTTCCCGTTTTTGCCTTCAATCCCAAGGACTATTCTTCCAAAGAAGAATATGAAACACTGATTGTCAATCAATTAGAAAAATACAAGATTGACCTTGTCGCCTTGGCCGGATATATGCGCCTGGTGGGAAATGTGTTGCTTCAGCATTACGAAGGAAGGATTATCAACATCCACCCTGCCCTTTTGCCTGCTTTCCCCGGCACACACGCCATTGAAAAAGCTTACGAATACGGCGTGAAAATTTTCGGCATCACCATTCATTATGTTGACGCGGGAATGGACACCGGAAAAATCATCGCACAGGACTGCTTCAAAATGAAGGAAGGGGAAAGCGTGGATGAAGTAGAGGCGCGCATTCATCAACTGGAACACCAACTTTATCCCAAAATATTAAATCAGCTCGTCAATCATTAATCTATAATGATATATGTATAAAAAAAGTCTGTTTTTGATTTTATTGATCGGCGTTTTGTCATTTTCTCCGCTTGGAGCCCAATCGCCCAACAAAAAGGCCAACAACTTCTACAACAAAGCCCAAGAGGCCTTAAATGGCAAGAATTTTGAAAAGGCACAGACCTTTTTAGACAAAGCCCTGGCGTTGGATCCCGATTTTGTTGAAGCGTACGTACTTCAAGGGGATATTTATAATTTCCAACTCAATCCCGTGGGAGCGGTTGCCAATTACAACAAGGCCATCAGTCTCAATGAAAATCAAAAACCCATTTTATACTACATCACCGCGTTGGAAGAACTCAAATGCGGACTATATCAAGATGCCTACAATCACTTGAAGATTTTCCAGCAAAGGGAGAAAAATCTCACCCCGGTACTTGAAGAATTTGCCAAGGCATTGGAAACCGCGGAATTTGGCAAAGAAGCCATTCAAAACCCAATGCACTTCAATCCTGTCAATATGGGAGCCAACATCAATTCCGACTGGGACGAATATTTGGCGGCCCTGACCGCCGATGGACAGGAAATCATCTACACGGTACGACACCCAAGGACAGACCATACCATTTGCGTATTTTGCCAAACGGAAGAAGATTTTTATTCCAGCAAGTTTGTCAACGACAGCTGGCAGGCCAGGGAGGCGTTGGGAGCCCCCATCAAATCGGGTTATAACGAAGGAGCCCAATGTATTTCGCCGGATGGACGGTATTTGTTTTACACCTTATGCAATACCGACTATGGTTTAGGCAGTTGCGACCTGTACTGGGCCAAGCGCATTGGCGAAAAATGGTCAAGGCCACGTAATTTCGGCGAACCCGTCAACAGCAAACACTGGGAAAGCCAACCCACCATTGCCCCTGACGGAAGAACCATCATCTTTGCCTCCAACCGTCCCGGAGGTTATGGGGGCGTGGACTTATGGAAGACCACGATGACCGAGGAAGGCGTCTTTACTGTTCCCGAGAATTTAGGAGCCACGATCAATACCAAAGGTGACGACACCGCCCCCTTTATTCATAGCGACGGAAAAACACTCTACTTCTGTTCGGATGGAAGACCCGGGATGGGCGGAAAAGACATCTATTACTCCACCCTTTTAGCCAATGGCGAGTGGAGTGAACCTGTCAATATGGGTTATCCGCTCAACACTCCTGCCGATGAAATCAACATCTGCATCAATGCGGCCGGCACAACGGGCTATATTGCTTCTGATAAAGAAGGCGGTTTTGGCGGCCTGGACCTTTACTCCTTCACATTGGACGAAAAACTGCGTCCGACACCGGTCACCTACCTCAAAGGCCGCGTCATTGACGCCTTCACCAAAAAACCGATTTCCGCGCAGATAGAGATGATTGACCTCAACAACAACAAGTTGCTCACCGCCACCTCTTCAGACCCCGAAACAGGCGAATTTCTGGCCTGCATTCTCACCGGAACGAATGTGCTGCTGAATGTTTCCAACCCGCTCTATCCTTTCTATTCGGAAAACTTCCAAATTGACAAGGAGGCATCCGAAATAGAACCATATATCAAAGACATTCCACTGAACAAAGCCAGCGTGGGAAGCACCTATATCCTGAAAAACATCTTCTTTGATTTTGACAAGAGCGAACTGCACCCCGAATCGTTTGTGGAATTGAACCTCTTGGCCGAATATCTCAGGAACAATCACGATATCATTATTGAAATCGGCGGACACACCGATAATCAAGGTAGCGACGAATACAACAACCAACTGTCATTGTCACGTGCCAAAGCCGTTTACGATTATTTATTGTCACAAAGCATTGACGCCTCTCAAATCAGTTACAAGGGCTATGGCAAGACCCAGCCCATTGCAGACAATAACACGGAAGAAGGTCGTGCCGCCAACCGCCGCACCGAATTTAAGGTTATCGAAATCGGAAGATAATAGGGTTTAGGGTTAAGGGTGGAGGGTTGAGGAAGCGAAGATGCATAATAATTTCCCTCCTTGCAAGCAAGGAGCGGTGGCCGCAGGCCGGGGTGGTTGCTGCCGCACGGGATAAACTGGTAGCCGTAGGCTGGAGTGGTCGCTGCCGAACGTGAAACGCCTAACACACAACAGAAAAATTTTTTCATTTTTTGCGATTCTCCTATCGCTTAATTTTGTATTTTTGCATATTTATTATATTTGTTATTATTATGGTAATATCCATAAAAGTGTGTATTTCCGTTTTTCATTTTGTATTTGCAAAAGTATTCATTTTTTTTTGATTTAACGTCAACTTGAAAGTTTTCGCCTGAAACGGAGCGTAGCGGAGAGAAAGGCCAAAACTTCATCGGTCAAAAGTCCCACCTGAATCTTTGTTTTTCATAACGGAATGCCGTTACGGGAAACAGGTATGCCTGTCTTGACATTGCGACATGCCCCAGCAGCAGTATTGTCGCATCCACGTTCGGCAG
>JAZLHE010000028.1:0-65783 GCA_045616665.1 Bacteroidales bacterium
CAATTCCCGCACCATTTTTGATGATGTCTTCTAAAATTTCGTAATTTTGCGCTTGTGTAAAATTCATTGTTTTTTGTTTTTAATTTTCCCTTTACAAAAATATAAAACTTTGAGTTTTACACACTTTTTTGGATAGTATCCCAATGACTCATCGCCATTCCGACTTCGCTATGCTTCGTCAGAATCTCTTTACAAGACGGAAAGGGATAATTCCAAAAAAATTAGTACTTTTGCAAGTTTAATCTTATATGTACAGGAAAAGATAAAAAATGAAGAATTGGCTTTTACGAATATTGATTTTTTGCATATCCCTATGGGGAGCAATTTCTTTGTTTTCACAAGAAGCCGACAACTGTCTAACGCTGGCACAACTTCATCAACTTCATCAAAGTGACGGCTACGGCTACGCCGTACTCCTTAACCGAAATGGTTTTTTTGCCGTTTCCAGCGAAAACGACATTCCCATTCAATGGCAGGGGGACACCCTCATCGTCAATATGTCCAATTGGCAATATTCTCAAGGATTCAACAATATTTACATCAACATTCTTTCGAAAGAAAACTATCACAATTACATAGAATACCATACTACCAAGAACTGTGCCAACAAGATTAGGGCAAGCATTAGCGACAGTATAATCATAGGCAACAAAAATGAAGATGAAATCAACCTGCGCAACGGTGTTTCGATATATTTTGAAGATGACAGTCTTTTAGAAAATGGATTTTCCCATACTGAAGAAACCACCATCAGTGTTTATAATTACGCAGAAATCCAACGATTGGCAGAAAGTTCACGCCACCAGTTACACACCCACGACATTGAAAAAGAGAATAAGAAACGCCTAATATTAACAAATTTGAGTATTGCCGACTCCCTAATCGAAACCGAAGACTATGAGGCTGCCATCCAAATACTGGAAAAAAGCCACGGCCTCGTAAACGAATACACCACAGTCATTGACAACAAATTAGGTCTAGCTAAAGGCAAATACAAGCAGAAAAAAATTCAAAATTACACGAAGCAAGGCGATGAATTGTACAAAATGGAGAATTATGCCGAAGCATACAGAATGTATTCCTTGGTTTTAAAAGAGGACCTCAATAACAGGTATGCCCAGGAACGCATAGCGATTATCGATAAGAAAATAGAAGTTCTCAGCCATCGAAATTCAATAACTTATAGCTATCAAGAAAGCAATCCCGAAAATTATTCCACATTCTCAAAAGCATTGGAAACTGACGTGAACACTTTGGTAAACAAGACGGATCACGGCGAACTGCGTTTTAATTTTTCCATCATTTTTGACACTTTAGCCATCAATCAGTCTTATTACGAAATTTTTGATTTTGAGACTCCTTCTACCGAACAGAACCTCACACTTTTCAAAAGCAGACTTTCCAATCTGTTAGGACATTCCTCGTTGAAACCCAGTTACAAAGAAGAAATTCCAATTAAGTCAATGTCAATATTTAATGTGGCATTATCGTGGAAAAAATATGAGCACATTGTTCTCAAAAAGAAGAACAAAATCGTCAACAAGTCGTCCAACCACCTTGACCCAAGCATTGAAGCGAGACTTCTCACCGACAGCCTCATGCCCAACGGGAAATATTATTTTGACGTAAAATCCAAGTCTGTTGATGCCAAAATCCTACGCGACATCAGTTTGACAAAATACAAGACCGTAGGCGGAGAAGCCTTTTTCTACGGCATTATTCCGGGATTAGGCACGCTCATTGCCACTCAAGGAAAAGAAGGTGCGGCGTGTATGGTCACGTCCTTATTATGCTATGGAGGTGCCACGACAGCACTTATCCTATATCAAAACTACGGCAAAGAAATCAAGAATAAGCAAGGCACGATGACTGAGGAAGAATCCAAAAAACTGAATACCAATAGAGAAATCTGCAAATGGTCATCATTAGCCGGTTTCAGCATCGGCGGCGTAATCCACTTTTCCGGTATGATTAAGGCCCTAGTTCGAGGAATTCAGAACAAGAAAGCATCAAAACAATTGCGTAAAGCACTCAAAGAAGAACCCATTATCATTTCGACACAAAATATTAACTTAAAATAATTTATAATGAAACCACGTGTACGTTTTGCCCCGAGTCCAACCGGACCGCTCCACATTGGAGGCGTAAGAACCGCTTTGTACAACTACCTTTTCGCCAAACAGAATGGCGGAACTATGATTTTGAGAATTGAGGACACCGACCAAACCCGTTTTGTAGAAGGTGCTGAAGAATACATCATAGAAGCTTTTCAATGGTTAGGCGTAAAATTTGACGAAGGCGTTGGCATTGGCGGCAATTACGGTCCCTACAAGCAATCTGAACGCAAGCCGATGTACAAACAATATGCCGACCAGCTGATTGAAAACGGATGGGCATATTACGCTTTTGACACTGCCGAGGCCTTGGATCAAAAAAGAAAAGAATATGAAGCTCAGAAAAAGACGTTCCAATACGATTTGCACACGCGTGAATCAATGGTTAACTCTCTCACTTTGAGCGAGGAAGAAGTTGCGCAAAAGTTAGCCAACAACGAACCTTACGTTATCCGTTTCAAACACACGCCAGACACAGAAATCTTAGTTAACGACATTATTCGAGGAGATGTCAGAATCAACTCCAACACCCTGGATGATAAAGTTTTATACAAATCTGACGGAATGCCGACCTACCATTTGGCCAATATTGTTGACGACCATTTGATGGAGATCACCCACGTAATTCGCGGTGAAGAATGGCTTCCTTCCGCACCATTGCACATTATGCTATACAAGGCCTTCGGTTGGGAAGCACCTCGTTTTGCCCACCTTCCTTTGTTACTCAAACCTGACGGCAACGGCAAATTGAGTAAACGCGATGGAGACCGTTTGGGATTCCCCGTTTTCCCACTTCAGTGGAAAGACCCCAAATCAGGTGAAATTTCTTCAGGTTACCGCGAATCCGGCTACCTGCCTGAAGCCGTCATTAATATGTTGGCTTTATTGGGATGGAATCCCGGCAACGACCAGGAAGTGATGTCGATGGACGAACTCATCCAATTATTCTCCCTGGAAAAGATCAGCAAGTCTGGCGCAAAATTCGACCTCGAGAAAGCCAAATGGTTCAACCACCACTATCTGCAAGCCATCTCGGACGAAAACCTCGCAGAAGGCTTCAAAACGACCTTAAACGAGAAAGGAATTAATGTTCCCATGGAGAAAATCATCAAAGTAGTCAGTTTGGTCAAAGAGAGAATTTATTTCACCAAGGATTTGTGGGAACAAAGCCATTACTTTTTTGAAAGACCGACGTCTTACGATGAACAGGTTATCAAAAAACGCTGGAAAGAAGGTACTGCCGAGCATCTTCAACACATTGCCCAAATTCTAACCTCCGTTGTTCCATTTGAAAAGAGCGTGGCACACGACAAAGTGATGGATTACATCAAAGATAACGAACTCAATATGGGGCAAATTATGAACAGCTTCAGATTGACGCTGGTGGGTGCCGCTAAAGGTCCCGATTTGTTTGAAATCATTGACATTTTAGGTGTTGACGAAGTGATTTGCCGAATGAAAGCGGGAATTGATGCCATCAGTCCAATGGCGAAATAATCCGTATCATCACCATTTACCCATAAAAAAACCTTTCAAAGTAATATTTGAAAGGTTTTTTTATATGAAAATTGCTCGCTATTATAAGTCATCGCGCGATTCCAATTTATTCTTCTTGACATTTGCCTTATCGCGATATGACAAGGTATTTTCATCAAAATCCAAAATAATCAGACCGTCTGGAGTATCAATTCCGCATTGATAAACTCCTGTTTCACGGGTATTTTCGAAATATTTATCCTGATTATATTTTTCTTTCAAAGAAACGGCCATTTCCTCCAAATCGGCTTTAGTGACATCCTGACCAAAAATCACGGAGATTTCGTAAACCGTCTTAGACTTAACGGTTTTAGCCACTTTCAGTTTCACATCGTAACCGGAAAATTTTCCCTTATACAAATCACCCTTGGTTTTAGAAAATCCCTTTGTGTCCAAACGTTGTTCCAAGGTGCTGATTTGCCCATTGACTTCAATGCCCATAAACTTGATATGTCCGTTTTGGCAATAGGCCGATGCAAAAATCATCAAGGAAAAGACAAAAACGATTAATTTCTTCATAGTATGATAATTTAATATTATGTTTGCAAAAATACAAAAAAGAGGAGAAATTTGATTTCTCCTCTTTGAAAATTATGTTTACACCTATTATTTCTCATAAACGATCTGACTATGTTCTTTGTCGATAGTGTATTTACCCCAAGAATTGGAGATAAATCCGTCACCGATAATGAAATCTGAAGCGAGGCCTTTCTTAACCACGACCTTCACATTTTCTTCGTAGTCATCACCCACACGCAATTCTTCCAAATAAAGCACAGCGTTTTCGGTAATAGAACCATCTTCGGTATTAATAGCGGTTGCCACATCTTCAAAGTCATTAGCCTTGATAATCATATCCTTCAACAAACGGGAAGCCAAAGTATAGCTCATTTGGATTTCTTCGGTATTGGTCCCGATTTGGAAATTGAAAGACTTGTTGTTGGCAATACATTTACCTGTAACTTCATCTCCAGAAATTGTCACAGGAACCGTACGTTTCTGAATTACGGCAATCTTACCTGCATTTGCCGCAGCAATCGTATCGCTTGTAGGAACATAGTCGGTACGCAACACGATAAATTCGGTACGACGGTTCAAGGCGTGGGCAGCTTCCTGTTCCGGCTTAGGCAGAGACAAGATGTATTCTTCTGTAAGGACAGTACCTTTCGGGAAGAAGAACTCTTTACCGTTATACTTTGTGTACATATCCTTTTCTATTTTACGAGGACTGTACTCACCATAACCTTTGGCAACGATTCGGTCAGCGGCAATGCCTTTTTCATTAACCAAGAAATCGACGCAGGTTTGGGCACGGTTTTGGGACAGAATCTCATTCTTTTCTTCAGTATCACGGAAGTCGGTGTGAGAACGAAGTTCAACTACCAAGGTTGGGTTCTTAACCATAATATCATACAGATACATCAAAGAGTCCTTGTACTGTGGTTTGAGATCCCATTTAGCCAAATCATACAGAATTTCCGGCAAAACGATAGGTTCGTTTGGAATAGGATCCAAGACGAAATCCTGTTTCAAATCGGTATTTTCACTTAAGCCGATCGTAGTTTGTGTAGCGGTATTATTTTCTTCCCAATACTTAGGCTTGGTAACCTTCATCGTATAAGTCGTATTTCCTAAAATCTTGGTTTTGTCAAAGTAATAGTAACCCTTTACATCGGTAGTGGTCTTGTAGGAAGTACCATCAGACCCGATAATTTCGACTTGGGCTCCATCAATATACTGCAAAGTAACGGCATCTTTGACATAACCAGCCAAAGAATAAACCAAAGGACGAAGCAGGAAATAATAAATATCATCACCGCCACGACCCCCTGGACGATTAGACGAAAAATATCCCTTTGCCAAGTACGGAGACTTTGACTTAGGATCCAGAGATTCAGTTTCGTCGAAAATCATACCTATTTCGTCCCAACAGGAGTTGATAGGCACCATCATATTTTCAGCAGGTTGGAACTGACCATCCTTCAATTCGGAAACAAAGATGTCCAAACCGCCCATTCCCGGATGACCATCGGATGAAAAATACAATTCATTATCACCACGCATCGTTGGAAAGACTTCCTGACCCGGCGTATTGACATTAGGCCCCAAATTGGTAATATTGGTAAATTTAGCAGACTTTTTGGCACGGGTAGCTTTGTACAAATCGTAACCGCCATAGCCACCTGGTCTGTTAGAAGCAAAGTAGATGGTTAATTCGTCAGGCATAATAAAGGGATGAACATAGTTGAAAGAATCAGGACCAAGTTCAACTTTTACAGGTTCTGCGAACGACTTGCCTTTCTTTTGAGAAGAATAGATATAGCAACCATAAACGACCTTCTTGTCTTGTGGACATTTTGTCAAATAAATGGCAGAACCCTTCTTATTGGCGGAAGCTTCTCCTTCATTTACTCCAGAATTTAAAGACTCGCTTTCATCTAAAGGAGTAACCGGCGACCATTCACCCGGCCAAGAAGTGTTCTTGCTTTTCGGTTTATCTGATTTATAAATATCAGAAAAAGAAACGCCTGTCCATTGGTCAGTACCTTTACCCGTAGAACCTTCACGATTAGAAGTGAAAATCAACTGATTTTGTTTTTCAGGATTTCCCCATCTAACGGCCCATTCATCTTGTTTGGTATTGAATTTCTTCAAATTTTCCACCTCGTACCGAGTAGGATTTTCTGACCAAATCTTAGACTTTGTACAACCGGCAATACGCTCATCGACGCGGGTATCTTCGGGGGCACGTTTTTTATAGCTATTATAATATTTAAGTGCCAAATCATATTCACCGCGCAGGTTATAGATACTTCCCAGATGGAAAAGAATCATAGGATTATCTTTTTGATAATTCTTTTTTTCCAGGCGCAAATATTGTTGTTCGGCCTTTTTCAAGTCGCCCATAATACGATAACATTCCGCGATTTGGAAAGTTACACGTTGCACTTCCACCCTATTCTTGCTGATTTTCTTGATACCCTTCTTATAATCTTCCAAGGCTTTTTCGTACTTGCAATGTTTAAAAGAATAGTCAGCATCTCGAACGGGGGACTGGGCTTTCAAACCACCCGCAGTCAAGAAAAGGGCAGCCAACAAAACGACAAACGACTTGTATAATTTCATAAATATCAGATTTTTCTAAATGAGGGTGCTAAATTAAAAAAAATAATTGAGAAAAACGAACTTTTCCCAATTATTTTTTTCATATTAAATTATTTAGTCATATTCACTTTAACTCTATTGACCTTCTTTGACTTTCTCAACATATCGTATGACAACGGGTTGGAAACGAAGATGCCAGAGTAAGTACCGATTAAGATACCTGCGCCCATAGCAAAGATAAATCCACGGATCACTTCACCGCCAAAGATAAAGATGGCCAACAATACCACGATCGTAGTTCCACCGGTATTTACGGTACGACCCAAGGTACTATTGATAGCGGAGTTGAAGTTGTCGTAGTTATCGCGTTTTGGATAGAGAGCCAAGTTTTCACGAACACGGTCGAAGATGATAACGACATTGTTGATTGAATAACCGATTACCGTCAAAATAGCGGCAATGAATGACTGGTCGATTTCCATTGAGAACGGCATCACCTTGTAGAACAAGGAGAACAAGCCGATGGTGATCAAACTATCGTGAACCAAAGAGATCACACCACCCATACCAAATTGCCAATTCTTGAAACGAATAGCGATATAGATAAAGATCAACACCAAAGAAATCAAAACAGCCCAAACGGCATCCATCAACAATTCGCTTGCGATAGTCGGCTGAACCTTTTGAGAACTTTGAATGCCACGTGGATCTACTTGTTGGCAGAAATCATATTCAGAGATAGATTCTTTCAAATAGAAACCTTTTAATGCAGTATATAACTTATGATCACATTCTTTATCAACGGCAGGATCGTTGCTCTCAATTTTATAGTTGGTCGTGATACGCACTTGATCATCACCACCGAAAGTCTTTACTTCTGGATTGCCACCGAATTCCTTTGCAACGGCTTCACGAACTTCGTTGGTCTTAACGGGTTGGTCAAAACGAACCACGTAGTTTCTACCACCAGTAAAGTCGATACCGGGTTGCAAACCGAGGGTGCAGAAAGAAATGATGCTGATAATAATCAACGCAGCAGAGAAAATGTAGCAATATTTTCTGATTTTCAGGAAATCGAAGTTGGCGTTTCTGAAAGTATTCATCGTAAAACGGTTACCCACGCTGATTTCTTTACCCTTGTTCAAACGTCTTTCGAAAATCAAACGGGTAACGAAAATAGCGGTAAACAATGATGAAAGGATACCGATTGCCAAGGTAGTTGCGAAACCCTGAACAGGACCGGAACCAAAGATATAAAGAACGATAGCCGTAATCAAAGTGGTAACGTTACCGTCGATAATAGCTGAATAAGCGTTTTTGAAACCTTCGTCCACAGCCATACGGCTACCCTTACCGGCACGAACTTCCTCTCGGATACGTTCGAAAATGATAACGTTGGCATCCACGGCCATACCCAAGGTAAGCACAATACCAGCGATACCAGGCAAGGTCAATACCGCACCAAGAGAAGCGAGCACGCCCATCAGGAAGAACACGTTGGTAAACAAAGCCACATCGGCCACCAAACCGGCACGACTATAATATAAGAACATATATAACAATACTAATACGAATGCCAAAACGAATGAGAGCAAACCTGAGCGGATAGATTCCTTACCCAAAGTAGGACCCACCACTTCAGACTGAACGATATTCACTTGGGCTTCCAAGTTACCCGAATTCAAAACGGTAGCCAAGTCCTTAGCCTCATCAATAGTGAAGTTACCGGAGATTTCTGAATTACCGTTAGGAATTTCGCTACGGATGCTTGGGTAAGAATAAACGAAGTTATCCAAAACGATAGCGATACAAGTTACTTTTGACTTGTTGTCAACGGCAGCACGCGTAATTTTGCGCCATTCCTCTGAAGCTTGATCTTCCATCGACATCGTAACCACCACGCGGTTGTTTTGGTCAACATCCTGACGAGCAGAACGTACCACGCGAGCACCGCCGATAGTTTCAGAACTCAACTTAGGTCCGATACGGTCGCTGTTCTTTTTCAAAGGAACAAGAGGCATCGCGTTATTGAAACGTTTTTCAGCTGATCCCCAATAGAAAACAGCACTCTTGTCACCCAAGATACGTTGCAATTCAGGAAGCATAGCGTCGATAGCCTTCACATCAGCTTCTTTGAAATAGCCAATAACAAGACCATCAGTACCTGCCACTGCCTTACTCATAATAGCACCCAAACGAGCATCAACATCAGCTTCGTCTTCATCTTCTTCCATTGCGGCAAGAGCTTCCAAAGAATTTTCCTCTGCCACAGCAGTATCAACTTCTGCCTGAGTTTCAGCAGCTACGTTTTTCTCATTTTCTTCTCTTGCTTTGATTTCCTTAGCCAATTGAACATCAGCTTCATAGAAACGCTGCTGGATGGATTTGCCATTCAGGGGTTCGTTATAGACTTCCCAGAATTCCAATTTAGCCGTGCTCTTCAAAAGGTCGGTAACACGTTCAGGTTCCTTGATACCGGGAAGTTCAACAAGGATACGGCCACCCTGGAGACGTTGGAGGTTGGGCTGAGCCACGCCGAAACGGTCGATACGGGTACGTAAGATTTTGAATGTACGGTCAACGATTTCGCTTGATTCAGTTTTAATAAATTCAACGATTTGGGCGTCAGTAGCATTCTTAATACCGGCACGTTCACCGAAATAAGTACGGAGATTGGCGTTTTCAAGTTTAAGAGCTGCTTTTTCCTGATTGAAAGCAGTCACGAAAATATCAATGAAATCACCACCTTCAGCCACATACTTATCATTGGCTTTCTTGAAAGTATTCGTAAAGAGCTGGTCTTCGGTATTAACCGCCAAACTCTGAACCACGTCAGGAATTGAGATTTCGAGTGTTACGTTCATACCACCCTTCAAGTCCAAACCCAAGTTAACCTCTTTGTACTTGCAATCCTTGTAAGTATTTCCTAAATAAATGACTGAGTCATTCATACTTGACAAGAAGTACTGTTCTCTGCTGGTAAGCAAAGAATCAATGAGGTAATTCTCACGCATAACGTCACCGTTAGCGGCTTTTTTCACTTCTTCGATAGCTGCGGGATCATTGGCGAAAGCCTTGGCTTTTTGTCCCACACGCCAAGTTACGAAGGAGAAAGACAAACAATACAAGCATACTAATGCAATAAGTATTGTAAAAAACAGAACTAAACCTTTGTTTCGCATTGTGTTATTTATTTGATTATTAATAATTTAATTTAATTCACATTATACTATTTTAAGCTTGCAAATATACAAAATATATTGATACATACAAGAAAAAATCAAAAAACAAACGGGAAGCAAGCTATTTTATTGATAGCAAGACTTTAACGAAGGATTTCGACAGACAGCTTTGCCACGAACTTTGAAATCAAAAAAATAAAAATGGAAAATTGAAAATGTCTTGTTTTTCTTCGTTAGATAGTCAGCAAAAAACAAGACTAAAAATTCCTTTTGTCGATACCCCAAAGCAGCTTTTCGCGAATGATCCCGTAAAAGTCAGTATCATCGAAGAGGACGGTTTGAATCGAAAATTTCTCTTTAGTAATACGCAATTCCACGGGATTTTCAACGACCACCCGATTAGAATCCAGAGCCAAGGAAAAACTGTTATTCCGACTCTCCACAACGATACGTATTTCCTCGTCGGCAGACACCACGACAGGCCGTACACCCAAGGTATGGGAAGCGATGGGGGTTAACACGTTTACATTGGTTGACGGAACAATAATCGGTCCACCGCAACTCAGTGAATAGGCCGTGGAACCTGTCGGCGTTGAGATAATCAGACCGTCGCCCCAATAGGTATTGACGGGTTTCCCACCCACAAAAATCTTGATAGCCGTAATCGAATTGTCATCTGAAGTTCGAACCGTAATGTCATTCAAGGCAAAATCAGAAGGCAAGTCCAACGACTTAGAACAACTCAGATGCAAGAGCGAGCGTTTTTCGACCACATATTGTCCCGACAACAATTTGGTCAGGCATTCTTTGTAATTATTTCGATTGATGGCTGTCAGGAAGCCAATGCGACCGGTATTGATACCGACCAAGGGGATGTTTAAATCGCCCACCAAATTTGCGGCATCAATGAAAGTACCGTCACCGCCAAAAGACAGGAGAAAATCAACATCCTCAATGTTGGCCAAATCTGTATGATTGGCAAAAAAAACAAATTTTCCGGAAAGTTGCGGGCAATGGCAAATTTGATGAAAAACAATCTCACAACCCCGGGAAACCAGGGTTGTGACGACTGATTTTATAAAAAGAATTTCATCTTCGTCGCATTTGCGACTATAAACCGCAATTTTCATTATGCGTATTCTTTCACCTGGATTTCTCCGTCGATAATCATATTGGCATTCATAGCCAGGGCCTTCATTTCATCCTCACCCGGATAAACGGCCACAGGAGCAATCCAAGAAATATATTTTTTGATACGATTGACCACTGGCACTCCGTAAGCGATACCGCCTGTAAGAATGATGGCATCCACTTTACCTTTCAATACGGCGGCATTTTCGCCAATTTGCTTAGCCACCTGATAAGCCATTGCTTCTTCAAGCAAATCGGCTTTTTTATCACCTTCAAGTGCTGCTTTTTCAATGGCATACGCATCATTGACGCCGAAATAGGCCACATAGCCGCCTTGTCCTACAACCATCTTCTTCACCTCTTCGTAAGTATATTTACCGCTGAAGCAAACATCGATGATTTGATTCATCGGAAGGGTTCCGGAGCGTTCAGGAGAAAATGGACCTTCGCCATCCAGTGCCTGGTTCACATCGATAACGCGACCTTGTTGATGTGCGCCAACACTGACGCCGCCTCCCATGTGAGCCACGATCAAATTCAATTCTTCGTATTTTTTACCGTTGTCATTAGCATACGTTCTGGCAATGGCCTTTTGGTTCAAGGCGTGGAAGATAGAAAGTCTTTCAAATTTCGGGTGTCCTGAAATTCGAGCCACTTCTTCAAATTCGTCCACCACAACCGGATCAGCGATATAAGCTTCCTTCAAACCGATGGATTGGGCAATGCTGTCAGCGATCAAACCACCCAGGTTGCAGGCGTGCTGACCATTATAACCTTCCCGCAAGTGTTTCTTCATCAGTTCATTAACTCTATAAACACCAGAAGTAAGAGGTTTTACCAAACCGCCACGACCCATAACGACTCCAATTTGGTTAAGATCAATATTATTGTTCTTTAATTCTTCCAGAATCGTATTCTTTCTAAAATCATATTGTTCGGCAATAGAACCGAAAACAGAAAGCTGTTCGGTAGTATGCTTGATGTTTTTCAAAAACACTTGCTGCATTTGGTCGAACACAGCGATTTTTGTTGATGTAGAACCTGGATTAATAGCAAGAATTAAATTTCCCATAATTGATATATAATTTTAAAAGATTAATAATTTCAAATTTGATTCGTTTGCAAATATACAATTTTTTTTGATAGAAAAATCAAATTATTGATTTTTTATCTATTCAGCAATTCGACCTAAGAAAACACTCTTCTAAAAAAGGGACACCCCATTAGCCGACAAAGGATTTTGCGACAGCGTCATCTTCTTCGTTGCAGATATTTGACATATTCGTTATCGGGATATGAAGCGGATAAGGAATCAACCATCAATTGGAAAAGTTCGACATCGGTTTTTTCCTCCAAAAATCTACGATTATTATAAACCTGATAGAAAGCGATGACGGCACTCAACGAATGGGAATTTTTTTCGATAAACTCCCGTAAATACTGCGTATGCGCATCCGTCAGCCGATTATATTTGTATTCCACACTGCTTCGCACCGAATCGTTATCCATATAAGTTTGATAAATCCGCATTAGCGTGTCGGTATGGCGGACAAAAACAGCCAAAGCGCTGTCCAATTGCCACATCAATTGCGCATCGGCGGGGCCTTTCACGCTATACGACCGAATCAAGTCATTGGCATCGGCGTTGATTTCAACGGTTTGTCCAAATTGAACCAAAGTGGTCAAAGCGTTTTCCGGGGCAAGTGAAATTTGCAGGAAAAGGGGATCTTCGGCATTCATTCCATCGGGAAGCACGTTGGGTTTTAATTTAAAATCGAACACATTACGGCTAACGCTTGTAGAATCCAGCAACACCAAGCCATTTGTAGTCAGCAGTGACAAATACAGTTGGCGATGATGCGCATTTTTCAATTGTCCCCTGATGTGAAGCGAATTATTTTCACAGGAGCAAAGCAAAATGATGGCGAAGAAAAAACAGCCTACCTTTTTCATTTTAGCAAGGAGATATTGGTCCAAATGGGATAATGGTCTGACACCTTTAACGAATCGTAAGTAGTGTAACCGAAACTCTTGTATCGTTTATCGTGCAAGATATAATCTATACGAAACGACGGGAACGCGTCTCCAAAATAGGTCTGGCCTCGACCTTCCCCACTCGCCCGAAACGCATCCTTGAAGCCATGTCCCACCTTATGATACGCATACGAGACAGGCGAATCATTGAAATCGCCACAGATGACAATCGGATAACGGCAGCTATCGATATGGGCACGCAGGGCTCTTGCCTGATATTGCCTTTCGACAAATGCCTTTCCGATTTTACGATAGAGGACTTTCGCCTTTTTGTCCAGATTAGGATCATCGATACCGTGGGCAGAGATATCACGACCGATGGCATAATCTTCCTCATCCATGTGAATGGAAGCCAAATGTACATTGTAAATGCGAATGGTATCGGACCTGTACTTAATATCTACATAAATTGAACCATTGGCGGAACTATCGCCCATATCCACATAATCGCCATTCAAAATTCTATAACGGGAAAAGACCGCCATCCCATAATGATAATCCTTTTTCTTATTATTAGCATAAAAATACTGATAACAGTTTCGTTTTTTATCATAGAGATTCAAGATATTCATAATGGTATCCGTCGTAGGAAATTTCAACTTCCCACTTCCGTCGCAGAAGAACTCCTGAATGCAAAGGATTTCAGGCTTTTCTCTTGCCAAAAGCTCGAACACCTCTTTCAGATTCTGGTCTCGTTCGGCCTTCGTATCCACATCATAAAGTCCAAACAACTTGGCATTGTAACTCATCACTTTCACACAACTGGCACACACCTCCGGTTTAGCGGTAGCCCGAAGTTGAAAACAGCGATCTACATTATTTATGTTGATAAGGATCAATATCACCGAAATCAGCGAGTAGCGATAATCAAACACCAGCCATAAAATGACAAACACGAAATTGACGATTAACAAGTACGGGAATGCCAAGCCGCAATAGCTTATCAGCACGCTGAATGATGGTGGAAAGACCGTTGACAGAAATGAAAACAGCAATGCCAAGGCAGCTATGGCGTTCAGGGAAAGCAGCAGCACTTTGCATAATGATCCGAGCAAAGAGCGTTTTTTTGTTTTTTGCGTTTTATTGTAATTTCTACTGCTTCTCATTCCTGCTATTTTTTCGAGTATTTAAACAAAAAATCCTTTTCGTCTTTAGTTAGGGAATCGTAGCCGGATTTTGAAATTTTATCGAGGATGTCATCCAAATGACGTTCACGTTCCAGTTTGCGTTCATTGTATTCCTCGTCACTCATAGCTTGTCCCGCAAAATCATAACGATCATTAGAAGAAGTAAATTTAACTTTACGGTGTTTCCGACTATTCGAATTGGACCAGCCGTCGTTGCGGTCGTGGTAGCGCCAGGCCATAATCAGCAGAAAGCCGAAAAGCATACCACCCAAGTGGGCGAAGTGAGCCACGCCGTCGGCAGAACCGAGGACACCGTACAATAATTCCAGACCACCATAAATCACCACGAACCACTTGGCCTTGATAGGAAGCAAGAAATAGATATATATTTCAGATTCGGGAAACATCATTCCGAAAGCCAAGAGCAAACCGAAAACGGAACCAGAAGCACCGATAATATTAAATGAGTTCAATAATGTTTCTTTGAAATTTGCCATTTGCGGCACAAACTGCGTAACAGCAGAGGGATCAGACTGCAAGACGAGCAGGTTCTGGGCAATGGCATCCGTATTGATATGTGACACTTGCGACAGCCGGCTGAACGTGTCAAGCGTAGGCGAAGCCAAAAAGTCATTAATTAATGTCAACGATGATTGAATCTGGAAATAAATAATGACATAATGAATCAATGCCGCACCGATACCGGTAATCAGGTAATAGGAAATAAAACGTCTCGGTCCCCAAACATTCTCCACCGCCGAACCGAACATCCACAGGGCGAACATATTAAAGAATAGATGACCGAAATCACCGTGCATAAACATATAGGTGATAATCTGCCAGGGATGGAAATCCGAAGCCCCGAAATAGTGAAGTCCCAAGAGGGCATCCAGATTGACCTTACTTGCCAAGGCGATCTTTGCCAAAAACATCAAACCATTGATAATCAATAAGTTCTTAACAACCGTTGGTAAAATATTAAATCCTCCTGCTCGAATTTGGTCGCTCATAACAACTTTACATTTAAAAATGCAAAGTTACATAAATTTTTTGAATCACGCCCACTTTGGAGAGAGCTGTGAAAAGAGGGTGAAAGCTGGTAGTGACCAGTGAGCTGTGAACTGGGTGGTTTGAATCTATAAATCTATAGCATTCTGATTTCTTCCAATAACACATTGATTTTTTTTGTATTTTTGCAGATTAAAATCATAAAATTGAAAAAGAAGGTTTGTTTATTGGGGTCAACGGGTTCGATGGGTGTGCAGGCACTGCAAGTTATCGACGAATTACCGGAACTTTTTGAGGTAGAAGTTTTGGCTTGCCATTCCAATGCCGACCTGCTCATCCAGCAGGCTAAAAAGTTTAAGCCAAATGCCGTGGTCATTATTAATGATGACCGCTACGAATATGTCAAAGAACAATTGTGGAACGACGACATCAAGGTATTTGCCGGAGAATCTTCGTTATGCGACATCGTAGAGATGAGCAGCATCGACATCGTGCTGTCCTGTATTGTGGGGGTTGCCGGTTTAAGACCTGTTTATCGCGCCATTTCCTGCGGAAAACCGATTGCCTTGGCCAACAAGGAGACTTTGGTCGTCGCCGGCGAACTAATGACCCAACTTGCCATAGCGCATCACGTGCCGCTTTTGCCCGTCGATTCCGAACATTCCGCCATTTTTCAATCCCTGGTTGGCGAATGGAACAATCCGTTGGAAAAAATCATCATCACGGCTTCGGGAGGGCCATTCAGGGGAAAAAGCCCGGAATTTTTGCAAAGCGTAACCAAAGAGCAAGCGCTGAAGCACCCCAACTGGAGTATGGGCCACAAAATCACCATTGACAGCGCCACTTTGATGAACAAGGGATTGGAAGTCATTGAGGCAAAATGGTTGTTTGATGCGAGTTTAGACCAGATTGAAGTGGTCGTGCATCCGCAGTCCATTGTTCATTCCCTCGTGCAGTTTGCCGACGGCTCTGTAAAAGCGCAACTGGGATTGCCCAGTATGAAGCTGCCTATCCAATACGCACTCACCTACCCTCAACGTGAAGCCAACAAAATGCCGCGGCTGAATTTCGCGGATTATCCATCGCTCACTTTCGAGAAGCCGGATATGGAAACTTTCCGTTGCCTTAAAATCGCCTACGAAGCGTCATGCGAAGGCGGAAACCGTCCCTGCGTAATGAACGCGGCCAACGAGGTGGCCGTTTCGCTCTTTTTGCACGACCGCATTGGCTTTATGGACATCCCCGCCATCATTGAGCAGCAATTGGCCGAAGTGCCTTTCGGCAAACCGCGCAGCATTGACGAATATCTGGAAACAGACAAAGAAGTTAGAAATAGAATTTTAAAATCATATCATAAATAAAGATAAAAAGAAATGGGAATTGGAATGCAGATACTGGGCTTGATTGCCAGTTTGAGTTTGTTGGTTTTTGTTCACGAATTAGGACATTTTATTTTTGCGCGCATCTTTCACACGCGTGTCGATAAATTTTACCTTTTTTTCAACCCCGGTTTTTCCATTATGAGGATGAAGAAATGCGGGGACAAGCTTCAATTTAGCTTTTTCTCTTCCGACTCTCCCGAAGATTGGAAAAACTACCCTGAAACCACCGAATGGGGCATCGGATGGCTGCCATTGGGCGGTTACTGCTCTATCGTCGGAATGGTGGATGAAACCACCAAAGCCAACGAGCTTCCCGCCGAACCGCAACCCTGGGAATTTCGTTCCAAGCCGGCTTGGCAACGCTTGTTGATCATCGTGGGCGGCGTATTGATGAACTTTCTCTCCGCCATTATCATTTATGTAGGATTAATGGCCTATTATGGAGAAGAATTCATTCCGGTTACCGAAGCCAAATATGGTATGCAGTTTACGGAATGCGCCCAGGAAATCGGATTTCAAAATGGCGACAAGATTGTATCCGTTGACGGCAAAAAGCCCGAAACCATTGGAGATTTTTCCACTGCCCTACTCATCGATGGCGTGAAAAAAGTCACCGTCAACCGTCAAGGGAGATTATATGATATCAGCATTCCAGAAGATTTCGGTCAGCGTGTCCTGGCCTCTGGCAACAAGGGCGGTTTCTGTATGTTCAACTTTCCATTCGTCATTGACCTGGTTATGGAAGATTATCCGGCAGCGAAAGCAGGACTTCAAGCCGGCGATTCCTTGGTAGCCATTAACGGTGAAAATTATTTTTCATACTTCGATTATCAAAATATCTTGTTGAAACACAAAAATGAAAACGTCGAATTGGGTTTCTACCGCGGCGACTCACTGATGTCTGCCGTCGTGATGGTCAATGAAGAAGGAAAAATCGGAGCATACGTCAAAGACTTCATTTCCACCTTTGACACCAAAGTCGTCAAATACGACTTTGTACAATCCATTCCTGCCGGCATTGACAAAGGATTTGAAACTTTAGGCACCTACGTCAAGCAATTCAAACTCGTGTTCACGAAAGAAGGTGCCACGCAATTGGGTGGTTTCGGCACTATCGGCAGCATCTTTCCCAAAATTTGGGACTGGGAGCGTTTCTGGAACATGACCGCCTTCTTGGGCATTATCCTGGCCTTTATGAACATTATTCCTATTCCCGCATTGGATGGTGGCTACCTGCTATTCATCATCGTTGAAATGATTACCCGAAAGAAACCGAGCGACAAATTCATCGGAATTGCCAACACGATTGGTTTTACCATTTTGATTTTATTGCTGATATACGCCAACGGACTGGATGTGATACGAGCGTTCTTTAAGTAACGCAAACACTTATACCAATGCATTTTCTATTTTGGTTTATACTTTATCCTCTTTCTTTGTTGCCATTATGCATTTTATATGGTATTGCCGGGGTATTATGCTTTATTCTTCAATATGTAATTCGATATAGGAGAAAAGTTATTGACGAGAATCTTCATCATTCTTTTCCTGATAAAAGCGAGAAAGAATTGGCCAATATCCGCAGACACTATTATTGGCATTTGTCGCAATTGGCTGCCGAAATGCTCAAGATGCTCACCCTAAGTCGTCGTATGGTCAAACAAAGATATCGCTGTGTAAATCCAGAAGTCGTTAATCGTTTTTTTGACGATGGAAAGAGTGTCATCCTTATGTCCAGTCATTACAACAATTGGGAATGGATGGTTTTGAGTTTGGATATGCAGTTTAAGCATCACGGCATTGGCATTGGCAAGCCTAACAGCAACAAGAAATTCGAGAAGCTGATTAACAGGGCACGCACCCGCTATGGCACCGAAGTCGTTTTTGCCGACACCGTCAAAGAAGTTTTTGAAAACTACGAATCCAAGCACATTCCTTGCTGCTATATGATGCTGAGCGACCAGTCGCCGAGCAATCCGAAAAAGTGCTTTGTCACCGACTTCCTCAACCAGCGTTCCGGCATACTGTTTGGAGCCGAACACTATGCACAAAAGTACGACATTCCTGTTATCTATTATCAAGTCATCAAAGATAAAATTGGATATTATCATCTTGAATTTGAATTAATTACAGATCATCCGACACAAACGGAATATGGTTATATCACCACACGATACGCCCAATTACTGGAACAAAGCATTCGGCAAAATCCTGCCTATTGGTTGTGGAGTCATCGTCGTTGGAAACACAAATTTAATTAACACATACTATGAATCAAACTATAGAGACGATTTTAAATCACAGAAGCATTCGAAAATTCAAGGCGGAAGCGGTCGAACAAGACACCATTCAGACCATCCTTCGCTGTGCCTGCAACGGATCGACATTGGGAAATATGCAACTTTTCAGCATCATTGTCACCACCGACAAAGCAATGATGCAAAAGACGGCTCCCCTGCACTTCAACCAACCCATTGCCACCAACGCTCCCCTGATGATGACATTCTGTGCCGACTTGCATCGTTTCAACCGTTACTGCGAATTTCGCAACGCCTCTACTGACAGTTACGATAATTTGCAAGCGTACCAGTGGGCCGTCACCGACGCCATTATTGCCGCACAAAACGCTTGTGTTGCCGCCGAATCCTTAGGTTTGGGACTTTGCTGGCTGGGAACCATTACTTATCAGGTCGATCAATTCATTGAAATACTGAATCTGCCCAAGAACGTCATTCCCGTGGCCTGCATTGCGATGGGTTATCCGGACGAGCAACCTGCATTAACCGACAAACTCCCTGTTGAGGCCTTTGTTCACCAAGACACTTATCAAGATTATTCTGAATCCGACATCAACAAATTATACAAAGACAAAGAAGCGCACCCCAACACCATTCAAATTCTCAAGGAAAACAACTTGGAAAATCTGGCGCAAGTCTTTACCGAACGAAGATATGTCAAGAAAGACAATGAATTTTTCGCCGACGTGTTGAAAAAGGCATTGCAAAATCAACATTTTTTAAAAGAAGAATAGACCATTTATCTTGATTTATCGCAATGAGGGCATCGGATGTTTTTTCGGAAGAACTACAGCAATACAAGACGGTCGTTTTGGCCAATGGAAAATTCCCAAACAACGAAATTTCCTTGCGCTTTATCGAACAGGCAGAGCGCATTATCTGCTGCGACGGAGCCGTGGAAAAACTGCTGCGCTTCGGTAAACATCCCGACGTTGTCATTGGCGACTGCGATTCCATACCCGACCACCTCAGGAAAGAGTTAAAAGAAATCGTCATAGAAGACAAGGACACTGAAAAAAACGATCTGCAAAAATCATTAAATTATTGTAAATCAAATAATTATAACAATATTTCAATTATCGGGGCCTGTGGTTTACGTGAGGATCACCAATTAGCCAATTTAGCCATTTTGGATATGTTTTCCGCAGACTTAGACTTGATAATGGTCAGCGATCTCGGCATTTTCTCTTTTATTTCCGAAGATCGTGATTTTAATTCCTTTCCTGGTCAAGCCGTATCAATTTTCAATTTGGACGGGAAAGCACGTTTTACCTTTCACGGATTAAGATATCCCGTCCACGAACGGCAATTCAGACATTTATGGGAAGGCAGTTTAAATATTTCGGAAGGCGAACGTTTTCGAATTGAAATTCACGGCGGGAAAGGAATTATATACAGAGCATTTCAAAATTAATAAACAGAAGACACAACTATGGAAAACAAGCAGAAGGTCATTCTTATTACCGGTGCGTCGTCAGGTTTTGGCAAAGCCACCGCGGAATTACTAGCCAGCCGCGGGCATATCGTATATGGAACCAGCCGAAAAGCCACGGAACATCCAAGCATTCGTTTTTTACAGATGGACGTACGAGACGTCGCGTCCGTGAAGGTAGGAGTTGAGCAGGTCATTCTTCAAGAAGGTCGCATTGACGTATTGGTCAACAATGCCGGAATGGGTATTGGCGGTGCTTTGGAATTGGCTACTGAAGAAGAAATAGACTTGCAAATGGGCACCAACTTCCGCGGTTGTGTCAATGTATGTCGTCAAGTGTTGCCACAGATGCGAAAGCAACGGACAGGGAAAATCATCAATCTGAGTTCCATTGGCGGCGTGATGGGACTTCCCTATCAAGGATTTTATTCAGCTTCAAAATTTGCCATTGAAGGATTTTCAGAAGCCCTCAGTGCCGAAGTCAAGGGATTTGGCATCAGTGTTTCCTTAGTTGAGCCGGGCGATTTTGCCACCAACTTCACCGCACGCCGCGTAAATTCATCGGCAAGCTTGGAAAACGAGGATTATGGTCCCATCTTCAAACGCAGTTTGTCGCTCATCGAAAAAGAAGAAAACGGAGGTCTTAAACCCGATGTTTTGGCCCGTGCCATTGAAAAAATCGTCAATGCCAAGCATCCGCGATTTCGTTACGTGGTGGCCAATTTTGAACAAAAACTATCGGTTTTCCTCAAGCACATTCTGCCGGGAAACTGCTTTGTGAATATTCTTCGGGATTATTATAAATCGTAATAAAATTACAGCAGGGATTTGCCAAAAACGGCACGCTTCATCAACTCTTCCCCATTGTATTTTGACCAGATTTTTACCGCTTCGAAACCAATAATTTGAGGATTGGTATAAGCATATTTCACTCCATGATTGATGATATTCTGGGTCATTTCGGTATAAAAGAGTGAATGGACGCCTTTTTTCTGCCAATCCGGATGAACGCCGGTAAGCAGCAAATCCACCTCGTCATACTTTCTCAAAGCGCGAAGCAAATGAAACCACCCGAACGGAAACAATCTGCCATTTGCTTTTTGGTAAGCCTTGTTCATACTGGGGATTCCCAAACCGAAAGCCACCAGATTATCGTCTTTGTCAACTACAAATTTTGCGAAATCAAGATTGATGAATGGAAAATATTCATTGATATATACATCAATTTCCTTTTCCGTCAGCGGCACAAAATCAAACAAGTCCTTGAACGAGCTATTCAATGTATGGAAAAACTTTTTTCCATAATTGAAAACCTCTTTACGTTTTTTAAAATCGAGTACCTTCAACTGATACTTATTCTTAATCATTTCATTTACCCGAAGGATTTTCTCAGGCACCGTTTGTTCGATTTTGATGCGGTACTGCTGCCAACGGCATCTGATTTCGAAACCCAGACGCTGAATAAACCGAATATAGTATTCAGGATTATACAAAGTGCTCAAATTTTGTCTTTGGTCGAAGTTGTCAATCATCCAGCATTCCTTATCCATATCGGTAAAGCCGAGAGGTCCCTCAATTTCGTCCATTCCGTGTGCTTTGCCGAATTCTTCCACCTTTGACATCAGCGCAGAAAAAACGTCAAAATCCTCGATAAAGTCGAACCATCCGAAACGCACACTTTTTTTGCCCCACTGCCGATTGCAGGAATTATTGATGATAGCAGCCACACGACCCACGATTTGATTGTCGCGATAAGCCAAAAACATTTTAAAATCGCAGTGATCCAACGCAGGATTTTTGGAAGTCAACAGGCCTTTTTCATCCATCATCAATGGCGGAATATAAGTTGGGACGTCCTTAAATAAGCGATTAGGGAATTTGATAAACTGCCGCAATTCCCTCCTGGTACGGACTTCTTTTATACTTATATCAGCCATACAACGAATCTTATAATATTTCCAATTGTTTAAAACATTTGTAGATTTTATCGACGGCAAAATCCACCTGTTGTTTCGTATGAGTTGCCATCATCGCGATTCTAATCAAAGTATCTTGAGAAGGAACCGCCGGTGCCACGACCGGACTGACAAAAACGCCTTCATTGAGCAACATATTAGTCACGACGAACGTTTTCTCATTATCGTGGACAAACAATGGAATGATTGGTGTTTCTGTATTCCCGATTTCAAATCCGAGGTCACGGAAAGACTTCATTGCATAATTGGTGATATCCCACAATGCCTGTTGACGTTCCGGTTCAGAACGCATAATATGCAATGCAGCCAACACTGAAGCCGTGGAAGCCGGAGAAATAGAAGCCGTAAAGATATAAGGTCTTACATTATGTTTCAAGTAATTCATCGTATCGGCATCGGTAGCGATAAAACCACCCACGGAAGCCAATGATTTGGAGAAGGTTCCCATCACGATTTCCACATCGTTCAAAAGATTGAAATGATCGCAGGTGCCACGACCTTCACGTCCAAAAACACCCAAACCGTGAGCTTCGTCCACCATCAAAGTGGCCTGATATTTTTCGCACAATTTTACCAATTCCGGCATTGGAGCCACATCGCCTTCCATCGAGAACACCCCATCCGTAACAACCAGTCTTGGAATATCATCGGCACTTCGTTGCAGAAGACGTTCCAGATCTTGCATATTGTTATGCTTGTATTTGCAGGTATTGGCAAAAGTAATTTGCAAACCCTCACGAATAGAAGCGTGATCTCTTTCATCGAAAAAGATGAAATCATTTCTGCCCATCAAAGCTGGAATAACACCTGAATTGGCCTGAAATCCGGCAGAAAATAGCATAACCGCATCTTTCCCCATAAACTCTGCCAACTCGTCCTGCAACTGGACGTGAATATCCAAAGTCCCATTCAAGAAAGGAGACCCGGCACAACCGGAACCATACTTATCTATAGCTGCCTTGGCCGCTTCCTTTATTTTTGGGTGATTTGTCAAGCCCAAATATGAATTCGAACCAAACATCAGCACCTTCTTACCATTGATGGCAACTTCTGTATTCTGTTCTGAAGAAATAGGAATAAAATACGGATAAATTCCTTTCTCCATTACTTCCTGCGGTGCCCTATATTGATTAAACTTTTTGCGTAACGGTTTCATTAACTTTCTTTAACAGATACATTTTGCAAAAATACAAAAAAATATAGAATATGCAACTCATCTGAATTTTAGCCTACAATAATCATTAAAACACTATAAAACAATTAGTTATAGTGAAATTAGTATATAAAAACAAACACATTTTTGTCAAACGGAACCGTAATTTAGATTAACAGATTTGCAAATCACAACAACTTTGCCGTATTCTAAAAACAGTTTAAAATACCCTACCCTATCACAGATACTTGGATATCAAACAAATAGCAATGTCAAAAGTAGCGGTTTATTCATATCGCAATGCGGCGATAGGATCCATATTGGCTGCTTTCTTGGCAGGATACCAACCAAAAAAGATACCGGTAGCCGCACATACCAAAAACGACACCAAAATCGCAGTTTGACTAACGACGAAAGGCCATTTCAGCACGTATGAAAGCAAGTACGACAAAATCAAACCTAATATTATGCCGATGAGGCCTCCAATCAGACTTAAAATGACACTTTCTGAAAGAAATTGGAGCATAATATCACGATTTTGGGCACCGATTGCCATACGAAGACCGATTTCCTTTGTCCTTTCCGTCACCGTCACATACATAATGTTCATAATGCCGATACCGCCCACAATCAACGAAATGGAAGCGATGGCCGCCAAGAGCACGGTAAGTAACTGGGTAACAGAACTCATCGTGGTTAACAATTCCTCCTGGGTTCTGATTTCAAAATCATCTTCCGCACCAGAGGCAATTTTATGATTACTTCGCAAGATATAAGTGATTTCGGTCGCGGCATATTCCGATTCTTCTTCCGAAGTGGCAGAAGCAAAGAGCATATTGAAATGGTTGATAGCCATAAAGCGCTTTTGAACCGTGGTATA
Source organism: Bacteroidales bacterium (assembly GCA_045616665.1). Classification (GTDB taxonomy): domain Bacteria; phylum Bacteroidota; class Bacteroidia; order Bacteroidales; family WCHB1-69; genus RUG11690. The sequence continues at coordinate 24,358 of JAZLHE010000028.1, forward strand.
AGGCGCCAAGACCACGTCATCCTGGTCTTGTCCCATTTGGTTTTGACCTTTTGATTCCAGCACACCAATCACCTTCATAGGAATAGATCCGAATCGCACCACCTGTCCGATAGGATTTTCCCCGTTCTTAAACAGATTTTCCACCACCGTCTTGCCGATCACGCACACTTTGTTATACTTCTTTACATCTTCATCGGTAAACATAATTCCACTTTCCAACTTATACATACGGATATTCAAGTAGGAAGGCGCCACCCCCTGAATAGATCCCGGATGGTTATTGGAACCAAAGACCAACTGGGCGGACGAATTGACCAAGGGGGAAACATTGGCCACGTAGCGCGTATTTTGTTCCAGGGCATTCAGATCCTTCATGTCCAATGATTTGGCACTTGCGCTGCCCATATTCACGCCTCCACGCATTTGTCGTGCAGGCATAATCATAATCATATTGGAACCCATACCCGACAACTGCTCACGCACGCTCAAAGTAGAACTTTGTCCAAGACTCACCATCGCGATGACGGAAGCAATCCCAATGATAATGCCGAGCATAGTCAGACCTGCCCGTTTTTTATTTCTCATCAGAGCCCTAATGGCGATTCGTATAAGACTTAATATATTCATAGCGCTAAATCTTAAACTCCTTGTAATTTTGCAGTGCCACTGCTGCCGACTGCATCTCGACCGGCACGTCTTCTATAATACTTCCGTCACGCAACTTGATGGTACGTGTAGTAAAAACTGCGATATCCGGTTCGTGCGTGACAAAAGCGATGGTTTTTCCTTTTTCGTGAAGATCCTGAAACAGACTCATAATTTCGTAGGAAGTCCGTGTATCCAAGTTTCCCGTGGCCTCGTCCGCCAGCAAAATGACAGGATCGTTGACCAAGGCACGCGCGATGGCCACCCGCTGCTGCTGTCCGCCGGACATTTGATTCGGCATATGCATCAGACGGTTTTCCAATCCCACCGCCACCAACGCTTCAACAGCCCTCTCGTGACGTTCTTTTGAAGACACTGACGAGTTATACATCAAGGGCAATTCCACATTCTCGATAGCGGTTGTCCTTGCCAACAAATTGTAATTTTGAAAGACAAAACCGATTTTCCGATTTCTCAGCGTGGATAATTCCTTTTTTGACAAGGTACTGACCGCCACGCCGTCAATGCAGTATTCGCCGGAAGTGGGACGATCAAGGCAGCCCAATATATTCAACAGGGTTGATTTTCCCGAGCCGCTGGTTCCCATAATACTGACGAATTCGCCCCTTTCTATGGAAAAAGTGACCCCATTGAGTGCGTGTACATCCTCATTACCCACGCGGAAAATCCGCTTCAGATTCGTAATCTTGAGAATTTCGTTGTCCATAACTACCTTTGTTTACGTTCCGGCGGTCCCATCTTAAACGGGCCGTTTCCTGCCTGCTGCTTGCTCATATCCTTCATTTCGGTGATAGAGAGCACCACTTCGTCACCTTCCTTAATGCCTTCAGAGATTAAGGACTTGGCCCCATCGTTCAAACCGGGTTTCACACTCACCTGCTCAATGGAATTCTGATGTTTCAACCAAATGGTCTTTGTATTCACATCTTTGAGACTTTTGGTTATATCTTCCTGATTATCATACAACTGTTTGAAAGTAAAACCTTTCTTTTTCATTTTTTCGATAATCACAGGATCGATTGTGCAATATAAAGCTTCTGTAGGAATGGAGATTCCCACTTCTTTATTCACCAAAATAGAAACGCTGGCGGTCATTCCGGGGAAGAGTTTCTCGTCGGGATTAGGAGCATCAATAATGACAGTATAAGTAACCACATTGGAAGTCACCGTAGGTTCCAGGCGAACCTGTCTGACGGTTCCGGTAAAAACATCTTCCGGGAAAGCATCCACGGTAAAAGTTACCAACTGCCCTACTTTAACCTGACCGATATCGGCTTCATCCACATCGGCTTCCACCTGCATTTCGGTAAGGTTGTTGGCAATTGTGAAAAGTGTTGGCGTATTGAACGAAGAAGCCACGGTTTGCCCTTCTTCCACGGCCTTGTTCAAAACGACACCCGATATGGGGGAATAAATCATCGCATAACCCAAGTCAACTTGTGCCTTTTGAAGATTTGACTTGGCCGTCACCACTTGATTTTTGGCACGGATAAGTTCGTCTTCCGCGGCATCCAGATTTTCCTGCGTTGCGGCTTTATTATCAAAAAGTGTCTTGGTTCTATCGTAATTGCGCTGTGCCAAGGTAAGGTTGCTTTGGGCATTGGACACGGCGGCCTGCGATTGCTGAAGCTGTTCCGACAACATAGACCGGTCGAGTTCGGCCAACAAATCGCCTTTTTTCACTTCGGAATTAAAATCGACATACAGTTTTTCCACCCTGCCGGAAACCTGCGTACCCACATCCACCTTATAAACCGGTTGAATTTCGCCAGTAGCGGTAACCAGCACTTCAATACTGTCCATTTTGGCAATTTCGGTATTTACCGTCATCTGATTGGACTGCCCTTTTTTATGCAAAAACAGCAATATCAAGACAATGACAACGACAGCTACAATACTGCCAACGACAATCCATTTTTTTCTTTTCTTAGCATCCATATTATTTATTCTTTTGTTTTTCTGATTATAAAGTAACAGGAACTCCCATCAAGATGTCTAAAATTTTTCGTTGCAGCACAAAAGAATATTTATCCTGCATATAGGTATTCAATGCCTGCAAGTAATTATTCTGCTGGGTCAACAAATCGGCCGCGGTGATCGTACCATACATAAATTTCATATTATAAGCTTGAAAATTAGCGAGATAAGCCTTCCCCCTAATCATTGAAACCTTATAGTTGTTGGCGGCCTCATTGACTTCGAGGTAATATTTCTGCAACTCCTGCAACACATCCAGTTGCGTTTCCTTCAAATTGTTCTCCGCCTGTTGCACTTCAACCTTTGCCAATTTCACCGATGCACGGGCCTTATTCTGATTGTAAATGGGAATATTCAATGACAAGCCCACATTTTCGCCCAATCTGTCTCCGATCTGACTTCCCCAAGTACCCGCACTGGCCGCATAGCCGGTACTGATGCCGGCATTTAATCCCAACGAAGGATAATAGGCCGACTTGGCGATTTTTACGTCATAATTGGCACTTTCAATACGATTCTGACTGATTTTCAATTCCGGCAAATAGTCAAATGCCCTGTCAACCACCTCCTGCAATGGCGGAACCTGCAAGTTTTTCATCATCTCCGCCGTATCGGGTTTGATCACCTCTATCGGTTCCATCGAATTAATGGCCAAGAGACCCTTTAACGTGATATAGCTATTATTAAGGGCTATCAGTGTATTCTGATAATTGGTAGAATCGGAAATATACTGTGCCTCTAAGAGCAAATAGTCACTTTCAAGAATTTGACCCGCATTATAACGATTGAGACCCTGAATCATCTGTTCACGACTTTTATTAATCACTTCTTTCTGATAGGTCAGGAGTTCCTCATTCATTAAAATATTCAAAAAGGCCTGGACAATTTGAATGTTGATATTGTTTTTGGATTGTTCATACAACAACGACGACTGCGTAACATCCAATTTACGCTGTTTGATGGTATTAAAGGTATTAAGGCCGTTAAACAAGGTAATACCTGCCGAAATGCCATAATTGCCAGTCCAGTCGGTTCCTCCATTGATGGAACTGTGCGAATTGGAAAAGCCCTGCGTTGCCGAAGCCGAAACGGTAGGTGTCATCTGCAATTTGGCCTGTTTGTAATATATTTCAGATGAAGATTGGTCCAATTTTGCGTTTTGAAGCGTATAATTATGTTCTTCCGCATATCTGAGGCAATCTTCCAACGAAAAACGGGTGGGTTCTTGCGCCCAACTATATAACGAAGCTCCCAATATCAAAATTAATAGCGCAAATTTTTTCATTCCTAAATAAATTTAACTTTATACTTTGACACCAATAATGCCCATCGGTTTAAAAAAAGCCCAAGTTGTTTTATTCCTTGGGCCACTTTCAATTTTTCAAATAATCCTAATTACAATGCGGCAACGGCAATTATTGCCATAGGAATACACAAGGCCACAAAGGCAAGCAACACGATGGTGAAAATGCCAAAGAATTTCCAAATGGACTTGTTGTTTTTAAGAAATTCAAGCAACATCTCATTGTCATTAAGTTCCACGACATCCCGAGCCGCAGCCGAAGCACGAAACATATAAATGATGGGCAAGACATAAACACAAGCAATAAGCAAATATATAACGCCAAATACCCAAGCCTGAAAATGTTCAAAACCAGTGAATTGATTCATAACAGAAGAACCCGCCAGCATAGTAATGGCCACCATAAACATACTTACCACACTGATGCATAACATTATGGCCAAAAATTTCATCCATTTGGAAGTTGAGGTCAAATACTTCTTTGCCTGTTCAATCATTTCTAAATTATCGTTTTCCATAAGTATGATGATTTTAAATTAATATGGGGCAAAGTTACAAATAATATCAATATAAATTCATCTTTTTCAAAATTTACAGATAAATTATTCGACTATGCACATTTTGATAACCCATTTGTTCTAACAGGTGGCAATATTCGTCCAATTGGACCTGATACGCCTCGTTTTCACGACCGGTTTTATAATCAATGACCATCACTTCATCATCCATAAAAACAATACGGTCGGGACGGCGCGACTGACCGGTCCCCGTTAAAATGGTGGTTTCGTTCATCACTTTAATACCCGGGGCAAAATAGGGTTTAAGCGTTTCATCATTCATAATTTCCCGCAACACCTTTGCCAATATTTCGCGGTCTTCCTCGGTTTCAACTGGGGTTAAAACCGCAGTCAATTCTTCTTCATTTTGAGGAAAATCCTTTAATTTGGACAAGAAATCGTGAATAAAAACACCCAGTTCCTGCTCAGGCGATGACCATTTGCCACAAATCAACTGATCGGAGCGTAAGGTAAAATCGGATGAATGGATTTGGCTCAAAACAGGATAAACATCAACGGTTTCCTTGTTTTCGGGTTTGCAAAATTCCTTATCACCCGTCCAATATTCAACAATGGGATCTTGAATATCATTGTTAAGCAATTGAATATATTGGGCCAGAAATTTGGCATAATTGGCCGCCTTTCCCTTAGGATTTCCCGTGATGATATACAAACCGTCGCCGGCACGCGTATGGGCCACGTAAATCACATTCGCGTTATCAATTTCCGTCATTTGCTTTTCCTCCTCAGACACCGAAGCGAATGAAGTCGAAGATAAAGCCGAATTACTGGTCGGAATATTGACATACGGCAGAAGCAGTTCCGGATTTTCATTTTTCACCCAGGCCATAGCAGAACCATTGGCATTTTTATAACTTCGCATTGGATAAATCACGATAGGATACTGCAAGCCCTTGGACTGATGAATCGTCGTAACCGTAACCGCGTTGATCTCTTTTGACGAGGTTATCGACAATGAACAACCCGTATCATCCCACCATTTGAGCAACTGCGTCAAATCCGAAAATTGGGCATTGAAATTTTCATAGACGGCATCCAGAAAAGCAATGACGTATGCATCTACTTGCGAAATCTTGTAGGACTTCAGCAATTCCTTCACGATAGTAAACACCGGAAAATCCAGCAACTGTTGCAATTGTTGCAACGGCTCAACAATCACTTTTTCTCCCAAACTTTGAACAAAGAGATTAAAGCCGTTGGGCTGGGCCAGAATCTCCAGTTTTTCCGCCCAGTTGTCATTGCAAAAATACTCGACAATAGACAGAACAGCCAAGGTGTCGTTTGGATTCAGCAAATAACGCAAAGTGTTGATTATCAACATTACTTCGGCAGAAGATGACAAGCGTAGGGAATCTGAGGAAATGACCGGCACATTTTTCGCCGATAGATACTGCGCAATATTCTGACACGTTTTTTTTGCCTTCGACAACACTGCCATATCGCGATACGAGTACCCCCTTGCCAAGGCATCCTGAACAGCTTTCAAGGTTTCACTTTCCAAATAATCATCCCCGTCATCTTCCTGTTGAAAGCGCACATAGACGAAACCTTCTCGCTGCGTTGGCGTTTCCTGTTTCACATCCTGGTAATAATTCTTCAGCAATTCATTATGAGCAAAAATATTCTCTGCCAAGTACTTAAAGAAACCATTATTAAATTCTATCACAGATTTGGAAGAACGATAATTGGTTGATAGTGATTTCAGGTTAAAATCTTGTGAATCGACGATATCGTGTCCAAGATTTTGATTTACCCCTTCCAAAGTCGATAAATCGTTTAACAATTTAGAATCCCCATTTCTAAAACGATAAATCGACTGTTTTACATCGCCAAAAAGAATGGCCTGTCCACCCTCTCCGTTGCCATTGGCTCCAGCCAGCGCATTTGTGATCAATGGTTTCATATTTTCCCATTGCAAATACGAAGTATCTTGAAATTCATCTACAAAAAAATAGGCATACTTATTTCCGATTTTTTCAAAGAGATAGGGCGTTTCATCCTCCTTGATTTCATCATAGATGCGGCTGTTCGTCTCATTCAAAAAGAAAAGATTATCACGAAGTTTAATATCGTCCATAATCTCTTTCAAATCGAAAAGCAGGAGCAACGAAGAACTATACTGGCTAACAAGGACGATGTCTGCCGACTTCCTTTGCCATTCGCACACGGCATTACACAACTCAACGATTTGGGGCTGTAAAGCTTTTTGCGCACTATTGGGAGACTTCAAAACCGATGGGGCGGCAAGGGCCTTTTGAACACTGCTTCCGGGTGACTTCATCGAAGTGTTGGACAAATCGGCAACCCATTTGAAAATGCCTGTCTTTCCACCGACAAACAAATCGGGCGTATCGCCGAGAGATTTGAATGCGATTTGAAGTTGTTTGATGGCCTTGTTAAGATTTTCTTGATATTGATTTCGTTGCTGATGCAGTTCCAAAACGAATTTTTCCAATTCATTGGAAGACGCGCCACGATATTCTATTTTATTATTATGCAGAATACCCAAGGCCTTAGCCGCCAGAAATGCCTTTTCATTATAAATGGAATTCAGCGATGAACGCAATTCGTTTTCAATTTGCCATTTGCCGCTTTCATGCATTTTCCTATCCACCAAAAACAGCACCCGGTTCACCAGGCCGGTGTCTTGTTTGGACAGTTTATTAAGCAAAACGTCAATCGTCTGATCGTAGCATTCCGACAAATCGATAGCCACATTATAATTCATATTAATGCCCAAATCAAAAGCGAAAGAACGGATAATGCGCTGAAAGAAACTGTCGATGGTACTGATAGTAAAATTCGGATAATCGTAGAGAATCTTTTTTAATAAGATCTGCGATTTTGTTTGAAATTCGGTCTCGGATAGTGCCTTTATTTTTTCGTTTTTTTTCACCAAATCATAAATGGCTGCATCAGAGCCCTTAAGTTCTGCGATAGGAGTAAAGGCGAAAGTTTGCAGGGCCTTTACAATTCGCTCCTTCATTTCGGCAGTGGCATTATTGGTGAAAGTAATAGCCAAAACGTGGCGAAATTTATCGGGATGCAAGAGACATAACGATAAATATTCCGCCACAAGATTTGTTGTCTTACCTGAACCGGCAGAAGCTTTATAAACTTTAAACATTACAAGATTAGTCGAGTGTTGAATCCAAAACTTTCTTTTCCATTGTCACTCGGTAATCCTTCAATTGAGCAGCGATTTTTTCATCGAAGGCGCCCAAGATTTCAACAGCCAGAAGGCCGCCGTTTTTAGCACCGTCGATAGCCACGGTAGCCACTGGGATTCCACCAGGCATCTGGACGATGGACAAGAGTGAATCCAAGCCGTTCAAGGCCGCACTCTTGATTGGAATACCAATAACCGGAAGCGTCGTTTTGGCGGCAGTAATGCCTGCCAAATGAGCGGCGCCGCCAGCACCGGTAATGATCACTTTCAGGCCTCTTTCGCGTGCGGTTGACGCATATTCGATAGCCTTTTCTGGTGTGCGGTGCGCACTGATTACAAATTTTTCGTAAGGGACGTTAAATTCATCCAATACATCGCAAGCTGCCTTCATGGTATTCCAATCACTCTTGGAACCCATAATAATTCCTACTAATGGTTTCATATTATTCATTTTTTACTGATTTCCATAATTCTTGTAAAGTGGGATAAGAATCGCGCAACAGTTCTTCAACCTCGGCGATTTTTACCCAGCGTGCCTCCACGATATCCTCTTCCGTTTGCGGAACCAGACCTTCTTTGCCATCGGTTTTCATCACATACCAGAAGGTTTCCTTGCCCACCCATTTGTCGTCCATCATATAGGTATGAAACGTTGATGGCAACGGCTTAACGATGGATAGTTGTGTCAGACCCGTTTCCTCCCCTACTTCACGCAGGGCGGTTTCCTCGACAGTTTCTCCTTTTTCCGCCTTCCCCTTCGGAAAATCCCATTTCCCACGACGATGAATCAAGAGTACTTCGTCACTGGCATTGAAAACCACGCCTCCCGCCGCCTTGATCTCCTCATAACGAGCTTCGAGTTTCTGATAAAAATCCTCGCCATACGCACGAATAATCGGTTCCTTCAGGAATCTAAAGATTGGCAAATGCAAGCGTTTCCCCAATTCGCAAGCGTCCTCACACACCATCCAACGATGATAATTCAGCGCTTCATAATCGGGCAATTTCTTCACCCTTATCGGATAAAGATGGCAGGAGATCGGCTTTTGGAAGTCGATTTCTCCATTTCTGAATGCCTTTTCAATAGCACATTTTGCCACGCCATCCTCATCATAATAGGCGTATGCACATCTTTCGTCACTCAGCAACGGAGTCACAAACGAGCCTTCCATATCATAGTCGAAGGTGCCTTCGGTTTCCACCTTTTCGACACCTTCTTGAGACATATACTTTTTGAAAAGAGGATAATTGTCCTCTAAATCGGCAATTTCTTCCGGAGCAATCGGAGCTCCCGTATCTCCTTCAACGCAGCACAAGCCCTGGCATTTCGACAAATCGCAACAAAACTGACCATCGAAAAGGTCGTCGGAGACCAAGATATTATCAATGATTATCATTTTTTGATAAACTTCTTAACCAGGTTATCTGCTTTCACAAAATAAACTCCTGCATCAAGATTGCTGATATTCAAAACATTATTTTCATTCACGACAGACTGTGTCAACACTGTTCTTCCACAAATATCAACAATTTCGACTTTTTCAGGGAGAATATTCTGATTAAAAATCAGATTTAATTCATTATTGGCTGGATTAGGATACAATTGCATTCCCACATTTTGAACATCCTCTATGCCTGTTGCCGTCATCTTAAGGGTAACGCTTGTTGACAAGGAAGTTTCGGCATTGGAAATATGCAATTCCTGTTGGTCGGCACCTGCCATAGCTGGTGCACAAATTACATACAACCATCCGCCACTATATGGCATAGTTATAGTGTGAGCAAAATTCTCCTGATCAACAGAGACGAGGAAATCACCCGCGACGCTAACATCAATATCGCTCACTAAATCAGTAGCATTGACATATACCTCCTTAGGCGATGAAGTATCTCCTGCCTCAACATAAAACACAAGTGTTGAAGGAGTAGCTGCCAAAGACGGATTGGCAATTTTGAAAGTGGCGTTGATGGTATGGTCGCTCACCACATCTTCAAAAGTATATTCCAAACGACGAGGCTGACTCACGCCATCCACGTTTAACACGTCAACGGTATAACCTTCCTCTGGAATCAAATGGAAAGTTTGCGTTCCGTGGATAGGTACGGTAATATTACCTTCTGGATTGATTGCGCCGTGATCGCCTGCGGAAGCAACGATTTGGAAATCGCTGATGGCATTGCCATAAACTTCAATATCGTCAATAATCAAACCCGAGCCGTTAGAGCCGGATGCTTCAAACGCGATTTGATAATTGGCCGTTGGGTTGGGCAACGACAATGTTTTTTGTGTCCATTCGTTACTTGCCGTATTATAAGTTTCCAGCAAAGTCCATTGCGCTGTTGGGGAAGTGCGATAATAAACCTTTAACGTATAGGAAGCACTGCCTTGTTGCGCGTACCAAAATGACAAGGTAGGATTCGTGAGGAAAGTAAAGTCAAAGTTAGGCAAAACCAATTTTGTCGTACCACTAGTTACATAATAATACAACGCGTTTTTTTCACCAGAATGAGCCGTAGGAATAGAACCGCTATTATTTCCCGTGGCCGTTTTCCACGAAAATGTATTATTCACAAATTCATTGTAACAATACAAAGGAATATATCGTGATTCAAAAGATTCTCTCCAAGGGAAGGTATCAACAGTCGTATAGCCACGCACAACCTGGAATTGCAGGCTGTCGCCCATATTGGTAATATTACTGATACGCACATTGTTGACACGATCTCCATTGGTAAAGAATGGGAATGGATTTGAATACTGGCTAAACTCATTCATCCCATATCCTCCAAAATAGGATTGCACCATATTACCATAGGTTGGTTCGTAGGGATTAGCGCTTGAGGGTTCGCCATTTTTACGGAAAGCATATACTTCAGGAAATGTTTCCACAAAATCCACGCCGGCATTGCCGTTCCATTCATCGTTGATACGATAGATCACCGCACCGGTTCCGTATATTTGACTGTCAAAGTAATGACTGCTATTACGATATTCCAACAACAAATATTCGTTAGGACGGAATGGATCATTTAACGGAATTATATAGGCACTGTTTTTTGAAGACGCAACGGGATAAATGGTATAAAGGCCATTGGTGTCGGCTCTTGGAATTTCGTCAATCCAATGACCATATTTATACTTCATATAGGCATCCATATTCTGTGGTGGGGTTGCGTTTTGTTCCATCAAATCCCATTTTCCCACGAAAACGTGATCATTGCCTCCTTCTTCATAGCCATATAAATCGGGAGCACTGAGCGAGTGGAACATTTCGTGGCATAACGTGCTGGTTGAAAAATAATAACTATTTCGAGCCAGCTGGAAGTTATAGTCATAAACACGTTTTCCACGAATATAGATTACCCTATCCCATAATGATGTTCTATGAGGCCACAACAAATCACTCCATCCTTCCACATCACTATTGATGACAAATACCATATTGTCCACCAAACCATCGTCATTATAGTCCAGATTCAAATCTGAAGGCACCATAAACTGAATGAAACGAACGGCACTATCCACCAAATCCGCTTCACGCTGATGACGTTCCCATTCGTCTGCATATCCCCAGATTGGATCTTGTTGTATGGTCTTAAAATAACCCTTAGGGTGACTATCGTGGTAGGAAAGTATCACATTCCCATTAGGAGCCGGAAACAAATGCGATTGGATAGTAAACTGATTATACGAAACGTGCTGAAAATAATTCTTCATTGACGAAGAATTATCAGCTGTTGTATCGTTAAACATATTTTCCACCGTAGTATAGTTGTTGACGAAATTCGTATCATCGGCAAAACTGATGAAGACCACGAGATTATTCATTCTTCCGTGGTTCATCGTACGGGTAGTTGCTGGCGCGTTTTCACGAATTCGTCGCTCATTGGCTATACGGCGAGCCATAATTTTATTGGCATCTCCCAAGAAACCAGGTGTCAAAGCGGACTTCGTTCTCGGGTCGGTTTGTCCAACAACATATTGGGAAGGAACGATTTCGTCACCTTGTTTCACCGCATACGTATAGTACCTTGTTTCCGGGTTAACAATAATGGTGTAACCATCGGCATCGTGGTAATAGTTAAAATATTCATCACCACTGACAAAACAATGGATGAGCTCACCATTGGGTTGGGTAATGGTACAGGGCACATTTTTTAACGGTGCTGCCAAAATGCTGCTTGTCATAAAAATAACAAGCGACAAGATAGAAAATATGTTTTTCATTATATAAATTTGTCTAAATTATTTTAATCTTTTCAATTTAACGGTGAAGTGTCTCATCAATTCGGCTTCCCAAGTAATTTCCAGACCACGGGTGATGGTTTCTCTTCTGTCATAAACATTCTTCAATGCGGCAGCGATAACATCCATGTGGTTATTGGTATAAACTCTTCTTGGGATGCACAAACGAACGAAATCAAGACCACCGAAACGGTTTTCACGAGTCACAGGGTCACGGTCTGCCAAGATATAACCGATTTCGCAGGCACGAATACCTGCTTCCAAATACAATTCGCAAGTCAGGGTTTGAGCAGGAAATTCTTCCTTTGGGACTTTGGTCAACACTTTGTCGGCATCTACGAAAATAGCGTGACCACCGGCAGGACGTTGATAAGGAATACCATATTCGTCCAATTTCTTAGCCAAATACTGAACCTGTTGAATACGCGTGTCAAGCATATCAAATTCGGTATTTTCATCCAAGCCCACTGCCAAGGCAGCCATATCGCGGCCATTCATACCGCCGTATGTCAAGAAACCCTCGAAAGGAATACAGAATCTCTTGGCACCTTCGTACCAATCTTCCTTATTGGTAGCGATAAAACCGCCCATATTGACCAAGCCGTCCTTTTTGGCCGACATCGTCATAGAATCAGCGTATGAGAACATTTCCTTGGCGATTTCCTTGATTGTCTTGTTTTCATATCCTTTTTCACGAGTTTTGATGAAATAAGCATTTTCAGCAAAACGGGCAGAGTCCATATTTACAGGAACGCCATATTTGTGGCAAAGAGCGCAAGTATCTTTAATGTTCTGCATACTTACGGGTTGTCCACCTACGGTATTATTGGTAACGGTCAAAACCATAAAAGGAACATTTCCCTGGTTTTCCTTCAAGACCTTTTCCAATTTTTCCAAAGAAACATTACCCTTGAAAGGAACTTCAAGCTGGGTATCTTTTGCTTCATCGGTAGTAACGTCGATGGCGAAAGCCTTACGTGATTCGATATGGCCCTTAGTGGTATCAAAGTGGGCATTTCCGGGAACAACGTTGCCTGGTTTTACCAAATATGAAAACAATACATTTTCAGCGGCACGACCCTGGTGAGTAGGAATCACATAATTAAAACCCGTGATTTTAGTCACCATATCCTTGAATTCAAAGAAAGATCTTGAACCGGAATAACTTTCGTCACCCATCATCATAGCGGACCACTGACGGTCGCTCATAGAACCTGTACCGGAATCCGTATTCAAGTCAATGTAAACCTGTTCTGATTTCAACATAAAGATGTTGTTGTAAGCTTCTTCGAGCCATTTTTCGCGTTCCTCGCGAGTAGATTTCTTAATGGGTTCAACCATCTTGATTTTCCAAGATTCTGCAAATGGTAATTCCATAGTAATAAATTTTTTAGTTGTTATTATTTTGATTTTTTTTCGCTAATTCGGTTTTGATTAATTGTCCTTCGTCATTGAAGAAATACTTATAAATAAGTTTTCCATTTTCATCAAAAAACTTCCATTCCCCGATTTTCAGTCCGTGACGGTAATTTCCCGCATAATACAAGTAACCATTATCATGATATACCTTGTACGGGCCTTCTTCCTTACCGTCAACATAATGGGCTTCCGTACACAAATTTCCGTTTTTATGATAGGCGAACCAGTCGCCATCCCGGTTGGTTTGATTTACAATATTTCCTTCGGTATATTTATAATGTGTACTGTCATAATAGTAAACTTCACGATACTTTTCGTCGGTCAGCTGACCATTTTCGTCCACCTTATAAAAACATACGACTCGGGATTGTTTATCGGCGTATGCCTGTTCCACCTTTTTGCCCGGGAGTGTATCGTTATGGTCGATTTTTCCCGCACCGATGGTTGCCTCATTCAATTCCACGCATTCCACCCCATCTTCTTTTTGTTCCTCCTTGGGTTTAGACTTACAAGACATCATACCCAACAAAAACGACAAAACGACGGTTATGCACAACAGTTTTTTCATCATTATTTTTTCTTTTTAGAGAAAGGTTCGTTTAAAATATCCAGCACTTCGTTCGTAATATCCTTGGTTGGGTCGGCATCCAACATTTGACCGCCATATTGATAAGAAAAGATGAAGGAAGCGTTTCTTTCCGCATTCACGCGTTGGGTTGCCGCAATGACAGAATCTGCGATTTGCTTCAAGGCAGCGGCCTGGCGTGCTTCCAAATTACTCATCACCTGATTGTAATCTGCCTGAAGTGCTTCACTTTCGGCCATCAGCTGCTGCTGTGCGTTTTCCACCTGCACCTGTGTCAGAATACCCGATTGGTAATTCTGCTGGAATTGGGCATATTTTCTTTCCAAGGCACTTTGTCTGTTCTTGAAAAGGGCTTCCTGTTTTGTCATTTCAGTTTCTATATCATCGGTAAGAACATTGACCAATTCATATTGGGAATTAATGGTATCAATATTGATATACACGATTTCACCTGAACGGGGTTCTGTATTCACCACAGCTGTCGGACGATGGCTTGCGGTTTTCGGGAAAAAGAAATACAGGATATACAATCCGATTACCGCCAACACCAATATGATTTCAACGATCCATTTGGCGATACAGCATTTGCATTTTTTCTTTTCACAAGTTTCCTGATTTTTGATTGGGGAAACTTCACTTACATTTTCTTCCATTTCACTCATTATTTTCTAATTTTATTAATTTCCTACTTCAGATAAATATTTAATTCTCATAATACGCACTTCTTCCATCGAATATTCATCTTCTCCCAATTCATCAAGGGCATCTTGAACGGAATCGGTTTGCGCATTATTGAAATAATCCAGAATTTCTTCTTGATGATACGGATCAATCACCTCATCAATATAATAATCGATATGAAGTTTCATACCTGAGGCCACGATACTTTCAATTTCCGTCAAAAGTTCGTCCATTTCCATACCCTTGGCCACGGCAATATCCTCAAAAGCAATTCGTTTGTCAATATTTTGAATGATGTAAACCCTATTATAAGACTTATTCGCCACCGTTTTAACCACAAAATCCTGCGGACGTTCAATTTCATTGTCTTCCACATAATTTTTAATCAATTCGATAAAGGGTTTGCCATATTTCTGGGCTTTACCCGCTCCCACGCCGGTGATATGCGTCATTTCCTCCATATTGGTAGGATACTGAATACACATATCCTCCAATGACGGATCTTGGAAAATCACGTATGGAGGAAGATTTTCGGCATTGGAGATGGTCTTGCGCAAATCCTTCAGCAAGGCGAAGAGATTCTTGTCAAAGGCATCACCCTTGACCGGAACGGGATCGTCCATCATCTCATCGTCATCATCGTCAACCTCATTGTTTACGTTTTTAGGTTTGACAATCATCACCGAATAAGGATTGACCATATATTTTTCGCCCTTCTTCGTCACTTTCAGCAAACCGTAATTTTCCACATCCTTTACGACCAGTTCCTCAAAAATAGCCAGACGAATCACATTGGCCCAGAACTTCTTGTCGTAATCCATACCCTCACCGAACTGTTTCAGCTTTTGATGCTTGAATTTTTCTACTGAAGTAGTGGCATCACCTACAATAATATCAATAATATGGTCTTCCTTGAATTGCTGCTTGACCGTCTGAATCACTTCCAG
Source organism: Bacteroidales bacterium (assembly GCA_045616665.1). Classification (GTDB taxonomy): domain Bacteria; phylum Bacteroidota; class Bacteroidia; order Bacteroidales; family WCHB1-69; genus RUG11690. The sequence continues at coordinate 39,930 of JAZLHE010000028.1, forward strand.
CGTCAGGACGATTTGGTCGGAGGCATTCATTTTAGGTTTAGGATGATTGCAATTATCGCAATTATGACAATTTTCCTCATTAAATTCCTCACCAAAGTAATGCAACAGGTGTTTTCTTCGGCAACTGGTCGATTCCGCATAAGAAGCCGTTTCTGCTAAAAGTTGTTTAACGATTTCCTGTTCAGCCACGGATTTCTTTGTGGAGAACTTCTCCAACTTATTCAAATCTTTCGGATCATAAAATGCGATACACACGCCTTCTCCGTCATCCCGACCTGCACGACCCGTTTCTTGGTAATAACCCTCCAAACTTTTCGGCATATCATAATGGATGACATAGCGCACGTCGGGTTTGTCAATACCCATACCGAAAGCGATGGTAGCCACGATAACGTCCGCTTTTTCCATCAAAAAGGCATCCTGATTTTCCACCCGTGTATGGGAATCCAAGCCGGCGTGATATGGCAATGCCTTAATCTGATTGGCTTGCAGAAACTCGGCCAGTTCCTCAACCTTTTTACGACTAAGACAATAAACAATACCTGATTTTCCGGAATTATTCTTTATATATTTTACCAATTCCTTATCGACATCTTTCGTCTTTTCGCGAATTTCATAATACAGATTCGGGCGATTAAACGAGGAAATGAAGACTTCCGCCTTATCCATTCCCAAGTTTTTCTGGATATCGCTTTGCACCTTGGGCGTTGCCGTAGCCGTAAGGGCAATCACCGGGACTTTCTTGCCGATGGTATCGATAATGGCTCTGATGCGTCGATATTCCGGTCTGAAATCGTGTCCCCATTCGGAAATACAATGGGCTTCGTCAATAGCGTAAAAAGAAATATCGATATCTTTAAAGAAATCTACGTTTTCCTCTTTTGTCAATGTCTCCGGAGCCACATACAGCAATTTCGTCTTGCCTGAACGCAAATCTTCCTTGACTTCCTTAATTTCCTGCTTTGTCAAAGACGAATTCAAAAAATGGGCGACCCCCATTTCCGTGCCCAAATTACGGATGGCATCCACCTGGTTTTTCATTAATGCGATAAGAGGTGATATCACGATGGCGGTACCTTCCTTCATCATAGCAGGCAATTGGTAGCACAAGGATTTGCCACCGCCGGTTGGCATTATCACAAAACAATCCTTACCTTTCAATAGTGACTTGATAATCTTGAGTTGATTTCCCTTAAAAGTGTCAAAGCCGAAAAATTTCTTCAACATTTTGGAAATCTCCTTGTCAGTAAAAGTTGCCATTATATGTAAACTTTGGGTTTGCTAATTATTCTATTCAAGTATTATTCAACAAAAATATAAAAAACTTTGCAATAAAGATACATTTTTTGCTTTTTTTTTACGCTTAATTTTATAACATTCTGATTATTAGCGCAATAATTTAACTGTTAATTTTCTTTGTTCAACGAGGCCTTCACCAGACGCCGAACCGATGTCTCCAACGGCAGAAAACTCTTCTTATAATTTACTTTTCTCAATTTCGACAAATCGGCATAAAGGCCAGCTGAAGGCAAAAAAGAATGAGTCAAATTTTCCGAAAATTCCACTCGTGGTTGGATTTTCAAAGTCGAGAAAACGCTTTGTGCCGCCACGCTCAATGGACGGGCATAGGCAGTGCCCACGTTGTATATGCCCCGCACTGGTAAATGATTCATAAACCACATCATCACGGTTGTCACATCCGCGACATAAACAAAATCATACAAGGGTTCTTGTCCGCCGATTAGTGGCAATGTGGCGATTTGTTTCGTCATTATCTGACGAAACAGTTGATAAACCAAGGACGCGTTTTTCAACTTTTGATCTTCATTCGGGCCAAAAACATTAAAAAACTTCAAACCATACCAAAATGGCGGCATTGAAACCTGCTTTTGTACCCATTGGTCAAACTCGTGTTTTGACCGACCGCAAGGTGACAACGGTTTTAATTTATACAACGCCTTGTCGTCGTCTATGCACGCCGTCATTCCATCCCCGTAGGTTTCTGCTGAAGAGGCATATATCAACGGTATATGGTTTTGGGCAGTCCAACTCCAAATACGCTGCGAATATTCCACATTCCATTTTTTGAAGACGGAATAATCATTGATGTCATTGTCTGTCTGGGCTCCTAAATGCACGACAAAATCCACTTGCGAAGCACACTTCTCCGCCCAATCAAAAAAATTGCCAACAGGAACAAATTCCAAGTATTGAAGGTCTTCCCGACGTAATAAACTGGCAGTTTCATCAAAATCAACAAGGATTAGATCCGTATAACCATAGTGATTCAAATGACGGACAAAATCACTTCCGATAAAGCCGGCCGCACCTGTAACGACAATCATAAAAACTCAAATTTTATGCAAAAATAAGAATTTTTCTATTGCCTGACACTCTTTTCCACTTTGAGAAAATCAATCATAGAAAAATGTTTTTTCTATGCAGATGTCAGTCAGCACCCAAAGCGGGCGGCATTGATATCGGCTTGATCTTTTGCGAACTATTTTCTGGCACGAATCATTGCGCCGGTTCGATTTTTTCCCAAACGGATAATATCCAGCAAAGGACGATTAGATGGACAACCAAATGAACAGGAACCGCATTCAATACAATTCATAATTCCTCGTTTCTCGCAATCTTCATAAAGTTGGGCATCGGAATAAGCGTACAACATATATGGTTCAAGGCCCATCGGGCAGGCGTGGACACACTTTCCGCAGCGCAGACATTCATACACTTCACCGCGCTTGCTTTCCTTGTCGCTCATCAGCAGCAAACTGGACATACCCTTTACGGTATAGGCATTGATATTGGACATTGCCTTACCCATCATCGGACCGCCGGAAATGATCTTGCCTGTATCTTCAGGAATACCGACCGTATTCAAAATATCAGCAATCGACGTTCCGATACGCACTCTGAAATTCTTGGGTGCGGGCACCGACTTGCCGCTCACCGTCATAAAGTTTTCCACGATAGGCTTGTTTTTCTGCACAGCCTCATAAATAGCGTAAGTAGTAGCGATATTGTTAACGATGCATCCTACCTCGATGGGTAGTTTCCCATTAGGGACATTGCGACCTGTCAAGGCATTAATCAACTGTTTTTCAGCACCTTGAGGATATTTTGTTTTCAGTTTGACCACCTGAATTTTTGGATGATTTTTAGCCACTTCCGACAAATGTCGAATAGCGTCGGGCTTATTGGCTTCCACCCCAATCATGGCAACTGGAGCATCAGAAGCAATCAACATTGCCTCAATACCCACCATCACTTCTTCGGCGCGTTCCAGCATCATACGATAGTCCACCGTAATGTAGGGCTCACATTCAGCCGCATTGATGATCAGGTAATCCACCTTTTTATCTGGGGGCACCATATATTTCACATGGGTTGGGAAGCAGGCACCGCCCAAACCAACAATGCCGCAGGCCTTCATACGGTCGATAATTTCGGTTTTTGTCAGTTTGATTTCGCTGACCAAATCAGAAGTTGTATCGATAGACTCATCCCATTCGTCGCCTTCAACATCAATGAAAACGGCATCTTTTTTATAACCTAAAAAATCCGTTGCCGGTTCGATTTTGGACACGGTTCCAGAAACTGGAGAATGCACGTTAGCGCAAATAAACGCATCCGCCTTGCCAATCAGTTGTCCAACCTTAACCTTATCGCCCTTTTGCACGACAGGAGTTGCAGGAGCTCCCAAATGCTGAGTAAGGAAAACGACAGCTTGTTTGGGGACAGGAAAATATTCGACCACACTTTGTTTGGCTAACTTATTTTCTTGGGGATGGATACCACCCAACTTAAAAGTCTTCATACGTAAAATTATTGATTATTCTCGTTTGATGATGGGGTTTCTTGAGATGCAGGAGCATCGGTCTGGTTTTCCTTCTTGGGTGGGAAATTGGCGGTATGGATAGCACCTGTCGGGCACTCGGCCACGCACTTTCTACAACTCTTGCACTTGGTGAAATCGATGTAAGCCACAGAATTTTCCACCGTAACAGCTTCGAAAGGACAGGTTTTGGCACATTTGCCACAACCAATGCAAGCTGCCGCGCAATTTTTACGTGCTACCGCGCCTTTTTCCTTATTGATACAAGAAACGAACACTCTACGATTAAACTTTCCTTTATATCTGAGTTCTATAACTTTACGAGGACAAGTTTTGGCACAAGCACCGCAACCCACGCATTTTTCCTCCTCTACGACAGGAAGTTTAGTAACGGGGTCGAGATGGATTGCATCGAATTTGCAGGCCTTCACACAATCGCCGCAACCGAGGCAGCCGAACGGACAGGCGCTCTCTCCCGCAAAAATGGAGCTGGCAAACTGGCAAGAAACGGCAGAATCGTAATTCACTTTTGCGGGAGCATTTTCAGTCGTTCCATTACAGCGAACGACAGCAATCATCGGTTCACTTTCAGCGGCTTCCAAGCCCATCACTTTGGCAATGGCAGCCATATCCCCTCCTGCCGGACATTTGCGACCTTCCAGCGAATTGGACTTCACTATCGCTTCTGCCAAGGCACGACAGCCCGCAAAACCGCAACCGCCGCAATTGGCACCCGGCAAATGGGCAGCCACCTCGTCAATACGCGGATCTTCAATAACTTTGAATGCCTTTGAAACAAAATATAGAATTACCGCGGCTATCAAACCGATAGCACCGATAACCAACGCAGCTAACAATATCGTCTTTACCATAATAATATCGTTTAATAATTTTTGAAACTGCAAAGATACAATTTTTTGAGTAGTAGTGACAAAAAAAAAATCCTCTTTGTGAAAAAATGATGATTTTCTTTCTTTCCTTTTCGTCATTTTAATGAATATCAAAATCTAAAATTCACTGACAAAATCATTTTAACACTCTATTTTCTTATGATTAGATTTGAATATTTTTCCTATTTTTGCAGACTTTTTTTGAATATTAAATAGGAATAAATAATATTTATGAGTGACAACAAAAAAGCCTACCGCGTAGGTGTCGATATTGGCTCCACCACGATGAAAGTAGCGGTACTGAACGATAAGGGAAATTTGGTTTTTTCAGACTATCAACGTCATCAGGCCGACATCCGTGGAACCGCAAGCCGTATCGTCAAGCAGTTTTACCAAACTTTGGGAGACTGTTCTCTACGCATAGTCATCACGGGTTCGGTGGGTATGGGCTACGCGCAGCGACTCGGCTTTGGTTTTGTACAGGAAGTAGTGGCCGCTGCCGAAATGGTCAAGCAGCGCTATCCGCAAGTCGGCACCTTCATTGATATGGGCGGAGAAGACAGCAAGATGATTTTCTTCGAGAAAGGGAAAGTGCCGGACATCCGTATGAACGGCAGTTGTGCCGGCGGCACCGGTGCCTTCATCGACCAAACCGCGATGCTGTTCCACGTTGAGACAAAAGAACTGAACACCTTGGCCGCACAAGCCGAACACATCCACCCCATTGCTTCCCGCTGCGGCGTCTTTTCCAAAACCGACATTCAGAATTTGATGAGCCGCAACATCAGTCGCGCCGACATTGCCGCCTCTGTTTTCAATGCCGTGGCCATGCAGGTGGTGGCATCCCTTGCCCGCGGAATGGACATTACCCCCATTGTCTTCTTCTGCGGGGGACCATTCGCTTTCCTTCCAGAATTACAGAAGCATTTTCGTCGAGTATTAGGACTGCGTGAAGAGCAATGTATTCTTCCCGAAAACGCGCAAATCATTCCCGCTTCCGGCTGCGCACTCTTGGCCGACCAACTGAGCAACGGCTGCATCACCATCACCGAACTGATGAACCTCATCGAAAGCAAAGCCGATGTGAAGCAAACAACAGGCAACCGACTGCCACGATTGTTTTCATCCAAGCAGGATTATGACGAATGGTTGGAAGCGGAAAACATTTATTATGTCAAACGGGCGAAATTAAAAGACGACGAGCCCGCCCCCTATTTCCTTGGCGTGGATTCAGGCAGCACCACCACCAAATTGGTTATGCTGAACACTGATGGAGAGATTGTATATACGGATTACCAACGAAATGAAGGCGACAGCTTCAAGGCCTTTTGCGGGATGCTGCAAAATCTGCATCAAAGCGTTGCCCATCCCGACAACATCGTCATTGCCGGCAGTGCCGTCACCGGCTACGGAGAAAACCTCATCAAAACCGCCTTCAACTTTGATTTTGGCATTGTAGAGACCATGGCACATTTTTCCGCCGCCAAACAAGTAGAGCCAAATGTCAGTTTCGTGCTGGATATCGGAGGGCAGGATATGAAAGCCATCTTTGTGGAAAACGGGTCGATCCGCAGAATGGAAATCAACGAAGCATGTTCTTCCGGTTGCGGTTCGTTCATCGAGACCTTTGCCAATATGATGGGTTATCCCGTCGCGGAATTTGCCAAACTATCGTGTTTCGCGCCATATCCCTGCGACCTTGGCACCCGCTGTACCGTCTTTATGAACTCCAAAGTCAAACAAGCCATGCAGGAAGGTGCAGCCGTTGACGACATTGCCGCCGGTTTCAGCTATTCCGTTGTCAAAAATTGTCTTTTCAAAGTATTGAAAATCAAAAATATTGAAGAATTAGGGCAACATATCGTCGTACAAGGCGGCACTTTTCGGAATCACAGCATCGTACGGGCCCTGGAAAATATGTCCGGCTGCCACGTTTCCTTCTCCGACATTCCCGAATTGATGGGTGCTTACGGAGCCGCCCTCTATGCGAAACAAATGAAAAATGAATACAAATTATTTCAAAAATAAGTCGTATATCTTTCAAAACATCAAAAAACTCAGTTTAAACTTTTACGCATTTCACGCATTATGACACTCAACGAACTTATTGCCGCCAATAGTTACAAATCGGAATTTGAAATCTGTCCGGGTTGTGAAAACCATTGCACTGTCAAGCTGTTTCATTTCCCGAATGGGAATACTTTTTTCTCTGGCAACAACTGCGAAAGGGTTTATTCCAACACCTCTTCCAACCAGCGAAAAGGAGTCAATATGTTTGCGGAAAAATACAAATTGCTATTTCAAAAAGCCGACAAGGAAGTTCGTCCCGATGCTCCCGCGATTGGCATTCCGCGAGGTTTAGGCATTTATGAGAACTATCCATTTTGGAGGACCTTATTTACCGAATGCGGTTTCAGACCCATTCTTTCCAATGCGTCGGGCAACAAACTGTATGAAAGCGGTTTGCGTGCCATTATGGCCGACAACATCTGCTTTCCCGCCAAATTGATGCACGGTCATATCAATGATTTAATTTCCAAGAAGGTAGATCGAATTTTCTATCCATACGTTGTTTATGAACGCAAGGAAGACGCAAAATCGCTCAACAGCTACAATTGTCCTATTGTGGCCGGATATTCCGACGTCATCAGAAGTTCTATGAACCCTGCCGCAAAATCGGGAATTGCTTTTGACACGCCGGTTATCAGTTTTAAGAATCAAATATTACTTCGTAAATCTTGTCTGGCTTATTTAGAGACTCTTCGCATTGATAAAAAAACGGCACAGCACGCCATCGACGCTGCCATTCAAGCACAGGACGAATATCTGCGACAGCTCACCAAACGGGGTAACGAAATCTTACAACAAGCCATTGCCGAAAACAGAATGGTGATTTTGTTGGCGGCGCGTCCCTATCACATCGACCCGCTCATAGAGCACAAAATATCATACGCCATCGCCAATATGGGCATTGACGTCATAACCGAAAACACGGCAAGTGAAAAAGGAAGCGACGTATATAACGAACTCAACGCCATGACGCAATGGAGTTATCCGAACCGCATCTTCAAAGCCGCCTATTTTGTAGGCAATCACAGCTATAAAAATCTACACTTCGTCCAGCTCACCTCTTTCGGCTGTGGTCCTGACGCCTTTATTTTGGACGAAGTCAACGCCATTTTGAAGCGTTTTCACAAGAACCACACCATTCTCAAAATTGATGATGTCAACAATATCGGTTCATTGCGGCTGCGTGTTCGCTCGCTGGTTGAATCGGTAAGCGACAATCTTGCGCATCAAGAGTCGTCGCATAACTCTTCAGAAGCGACAACGAAGCCGACCCCCTACAGCACTACCAAAACCTATACTGCACAGGAACGCCACCGCACCTTGATTGCACCTTATTTTGCCGAAGGATATTCCGAATTTTTCCCATCCGTTTTCAAAGTCGCGGGATACAAGCTCATCAACCTTCCCACCGGCAACCAAGAAGCCGCTGAAATCGGTTTGAAATATGCGAACAACGAAGTCTGCTATCCCGCCACCATCGTTGTGGGCAGTATAATGAAAGCTCTGCTAAGCGGCCAATTTGCCCCCAAAGAAACGGCTGTTGTTATGACGCAGACAGGTGGACAATGTCGTGCGTCCAGCTATTATTCATTGATAAAAAACGCCTTAGTCAATGCCGGTTTACAGGAAATTCCGGTCATTTCACTGGCTTTAAGCGCATCGGTTTCCGCTTCACAACCGGGTTTCACCATTCCTTGGAAAAAAATCACCAAACTCACCATTTACACCATCCTTTACGCCGATTGTCTATCCAAACTCTACCATGCTGCCGTAGTACGTGAAAAAGTGCCGGGATCTGTGAAATTATTGAGAGAAAAATATACAGAAAAGGCCTTCCCCATTATTGAGGCCAACAACAGCAAAGGATTATTGACATTATTGGCTGAAGCCGTCAAGGAATTCACTGCCGCAATAGATCGAGAAAAGAAGGTTCCCGTCATTGGTTTAGTGGGAGAAATCTATGTGAAATACAACGGATTCAGCAATAAATTTGTGGTCAACTGGTTGGAGGAACACAGAGTAGAAGTTGTTCCGCCCGCGCTCATCGGTTTTCTCACGATGGGATTTGCCAACAACCACATCAACCGCCAACTCCACATCAAGGAAGTAAAATTTCCACGATGGCTCAACGATTGGGTTTACAATCGTTTATTCAAACAAATTCAGAAATTCAACCAAATTTGCGCCGATTTTCCATTTTATAGGCCGCTCACTCCTATTTTTGAAGATGCCAAATTAGCGGAACAGGTGGTCAATATGGCAGGAGACTTTGGCGAAGGATGGTTTTTGCCTGGTGAAATTTGCCATTTGGCAGAAAATGGCGTACAAAATATCGTCAGCTTGCAACCTTTCGGCTGCATCGCAAACCATATTATATCCAAGGGCGTAGAAAAAAGAATCAAACAAATATATCCTCAGCTCAGCCTACTATTTTTGGATTTTGACAGTGGCACTTCTGAGGCCAACGTCTTTAATCGCCTGCATTTTATGGTCGAAAACTGTAAAAAGCAATTGGAAACTTCCTTATAGAGAACCACTCGTCATTTCTCAAAACAGGACAATTTTTCGAAACTTTTGCCCATCATACAAAAACAAGAGATGCCCTGCACAACATTTTGGTAACCACCTACGGTTTACGAAAAAACACCCATGCAGGGATCTTTAACAACACCGTGACCATGGATGCCCTGTTTGAACCAAGCGACACTTTTTAGATGTATATAAACTCGAACATCATTTTTTTGTGTAAATTTGCAACTTCAGAAATTAATTACCAATATAATGAAAAAAATATTCTTTATTCTTATTGCTGCCCTATTTTTCTGCAGCTGTCAGCAAGACGCTCCCGAACCGCAAGCCATCAGTCTGGTGCCTGAGCCCGTGTCAATTTCCGTCAACGAAGGCGCATTTGCCATCAATGCCAAGACCAAATTGGCGTTCCAAAATTTGCCTGACGACAGCAACCTTCAGCAATATGTTTTGGAACATTACCTCGTTTTTTTCGGTTTTGAGCCAATCGTCAAGGCTTCTGCCACCCGAAATGTGATTATGTTCTGCCTGAATGACAAGACTAACGACGAAATTGGCGATGAAGGTTACCAATTATCCGTTTCAAAAAAAATGATTATCATCAGCGCCAATACGGAAGCCGGCCTGTTTTATGGATTTCAAACACTGATACAATTGGCACCGGGCAACGTAGGCGTTGAACAACCCGTAGCATTGGGTGTTCCCTGCGTCAACATTACCGACTATCCGCGTTTTGAATGGCGCGGCAGCCATTTGGACGTTTGCCGTCACTTCTTCAACATTGATGAAGTAAAGAAGCATTTGGATGTGATGGCGTTGTACAAACTCAACAAATTCCATTTTCACCTGACCGACGACCATGGTTGGCGCATCCAGATAGACCAATATCCTGAATTGACCGAAATAGGAGCTTGGCGCGTTGATCGCAGCGATGTTCCCTGGGGCGAAGCCGAACCCGCTCGAGAAGGTGAAAAATGCACTTACGGCGGTTACTTTACCAAAGACCAGATTCGCGAGATCATTGCGTATGCCGCCCTACGTCATATAGATGTCATTCCGGAAATTGAAATGCCCGGACATTGCTCTGCCATTTTAAAGGCCTTCCCGCAATTTGCCTGCGACGATTTTCCCTACGATGTGGCCATTGGTCCCTATTGGCCACCCAAAGCCATTTTATGCGGTGGCAACGACTCCGTGATGGTCTTTCTGAAAAACGTCATAGACGAAGTCATTGAACTGTTCCCTTACGAATATGTGCATATCGGCGGAGATGAAGCCTTCAAGGACAATTGGAAAGTATGCCCCAAATGTCAGGCAAAAATCAAGGAATTGTGCTTGAATAACGAAGAAGAATTGCAGGGGTGGCTGGTTACTGAAATGGAAAAACACATCAACGCCAAAGGCAAAAAAATCATTGGGTGGGATGAAATTTTAGACGGCGGAGTATCCTCGACAGCCACGGTTCAATCCTGGCGAGGAAAAGAAACCGCCATACACGCCGCCCAAAACGGCAATTCCATCATTATGTCGCCGACGGAATTCTGTTACTACGACTATTATCAGGACATTCCGGAAACACAACCCAAGGCCATTGGCGGCTGGGTGCCGCTTCCAAAAGCCTACGCCTTCGAACCCATTCCCGACTCTTTAACCACTGAGCAAGCTAAATTCATCAAAGGCGGACAATGCAACCTGTGGTCCGAATTCATCTTCACCTACGACCATGCCGAATTTATGCTGCTGCCACGACTTTGCGCCCTCTCGGAATGTGTTTGGACTCCCAAAGAAAATAAAAACTACGTACAATTTGAATCCAAGATTACCGCTCAAATCAAACTTTTACAGCAATTAGGCTACAATCCGTGCACCACCATTGGACCATTGGAACAACCTATACCTGCCAAAGAAAAATAATCACCCTTATGCTTAAAAACAAAATCATTTTATTTATTTTCACACTAATTCCCGTATGGGTTTCCGCCCAAACCCTTGCATCCTACAAAAATGTAGTGAAGGAAGGTTACAATTTTTGGGTTTACACTCCCGCAGATTACGATTCGACACAACATAACAAGCCCTATTTACTTTTCCTTCACGGACACAGTCTTTGCGGCAATGATTTGTCAAGAGTTCGGCGTTATGGATGTTTAGACGCCTTGTCATTAGGCCGTGACATTGATGCCGTGATTATTGCACCCCAAAATCCAGGTGGCGCTTGGAATGCCAAACGGCTGCTCAACATCGTCAACTGGGCAGAAGATCACTTTGCGGGGGACACCAACAGGCTTTATGTTTTAGGGCTGAGTTTAGGTGGCTTCGGCACTTTTGAATTCGTGGGTACCTACCCCGAAAAAGTAGCGGCGGCGATGGCCTTGTGCGGAGGCAGCAACCTCAAGTCGCACTGTGGGTTAAATACCGTCCCCCTATATATTTTACACGGTACAGCAGACCGCGCCGTACCTATTTCACGCTCACAGGAAGTGGTTAGCGCAATGGCCGAATGCGGCGATACCTCGCTGCTTCGCTTTGGCAAACTGCCGGGACAAAGTCACTCCGCCTTAGCCAAGATCTTCTACATCAAGGAAACTTATCAATGGCTGTTTTCCCATTCCAAAACCGACTCCCCAAGAAAAGTCAACAAGGACGTCACCATTGATGTCGATGCCATGAGCGAGGCCTACCAAAATATCGACCGGAATGCCATCAAACTCAAGGTCGTCAACGGAATGACGGGAACTGCAGAAGAAATTATTGTCAATACAGAAAATAAAAATTCCGACGACAACACATCCTCTGCTTCTGTTCACATCGTCAAGAAGGGAGACACGCTTTATGCGATTTCAAAAAAATACCACACCACCGTCGAGAAACTCTGCCAACTTAACCACATCAAAGAAAACGGCATTCTGCAATTAGGGCAAAAAATTAAAGTGAAATGAGCATTGCTTCTGCTTAATCATTGCTTGAAGCTTGTCGTTGCCAATTCCGGCGGAAGAAGCCAACTTTTGTATTTTGACATTTTCCTCATCAGTGATGACACCGTCTTCCATTGCCAAACTCAGAACGCCTTAAGAGATAATTCCGTTTTTTTATACAGATAACACCCTAAAATATTTCAAGCAAAATTTTATCATTTTGCGGAACAGCTAATCACTAATTTTTGTATATTTGCATTTTATTTTATAGTGGAATAAAATCATCATTTATGAAAATATCATACAATTGGCTCAAGCAATACGTACAATGTGACCTCAGTGCCGAAGAAGCTGGCAAATACTTAACTGATAGCGGTTTAGAGGTTGAAGGATTAGAAGAATACGAATCCATTAAAGGAGGGTTGAAAGGTTTGGTTGTGGGCGAGGTTCTCACTTGCGAACCGCATCCCGATTCCGACCATTTGCACGTTACCACTGTCAATGTCGGCACGGAAACGCCATTGAACATCGTTTGCGGAGCACCCAATGTCGCTGCCGGGCAAAAAGTCATTGTTGCCACGATTGGCACGGTTTTGTATGACGGAGACGAACCTTTCACAATAAAGAAATCAAAATTGAGAGGAGTTCCTTCCGAAGGTATGATTTGCGCCGAAGACGAAATTGGAGTTGGAACTTCCCACGACGGCATTATGGTGCTGCCGGAGGATACGGTACCCGGCACTCCCGCCGCTCAAATTTTCAACGTACAGTCTGATTGGATTTTCGAAATCGGTCTAACGCCAAACCGAAGTGACGCCATTTGCCATTATGGTGTAGCCCGTGACTTGCACGCCTCCTTAGAAATCAACAAGGTTAAATGCTCTGCGCTGATGCTGCCCAACGATTTCGATTTCAACGTCAACTCCAGGTCATTTCCCATTGACGTCATCATTGAAAACCCCAAGGCTTGTCCCCGATATACCGGATTAACCCTCGAAAACGTCACCGTTAAGGAATCTCCGGAATGGCTGCAAAACCGACTGAAATCCATTGGTGTTCGCCCAATCAACAACGTGGTGGATGTCACCCAGTATATTATGTTCGAAATCGGACAGCCGATGCACGCCTTCGACGCCGACCGCATCCAAGGCGGAAAAATCATTGTCAAGAATCTTCCCGACGGGACAGCTTTCACGACATTAGACGGCAACGAAATCAAATTGAGCAAAGACGACCTGATGATTTGTGACACCAAAGGTGGAATGTGTATTGGAGGTGTTTATGGTGGACTCAATTCCGGCGTTACCAACAATACCAAACGAATTTTCCTGGAAAGTGCCTACTTCAATCCTGTCGGCATTCGCAAAACAGCCAAGAGACACGGTCTCAAAACCGATGCCTCATTCCGTTTTGAACGCGGCTGCGACCCCGACATCTGCATCTATGCCTTGAAACGCGCCGCCATCTTGATTCGCGAATTGACAGGCGGTTCCATCACTTCCGACATCATTGACGTTTATCCAACGGAAATTGCCCGCCCTCGTATTCCTTTACGCTACGACGAAATCAACAAGGTCGCAGGAAAAGTCATCGACAAACATATCGTTAACAACATTCTGATGCTGTTAGGAATGGAAGTACAAGCTTCCGGCGACGAACAACTTCTGGTTACCGTTCCTCTAAATCGTGCCGATGTCACTCGACCTATCGACCTAATTGAAGAAGTTTTAAGAATTTACGGTTATAATAATATTGAAATTCCTGAAATCATCAACTTCCCATTGAGCTGCATTTCAGACCGTACCGATCGCAAATTACAAAAAAAGATTTCAACTTATTTGGCAAACGTCGGATTTTTTGAAGTAATGAACAACTCCTTGACCAAAGCCGAATACGTCCAAAAATTTGATTTCATCAATGAAAATGAAACCATCGCCCTGGTCAATCCTCTGAGCAATGAATTGAGCGTTTTGCGTCAAACCCTACTCTTCTCCGGTCTCGAAAACATTGCACGAAATCTCAACAACAAACAGAGTTCCTTACGCTTGTTTGAATTTGGCAAGACCTATCGTCGCAATACGGAAAGCCAAAAAGAAGACGCAGTCACCGAACGCTTCCTCGAAGATGAGCGACTCGTGCTCTTTGCCACGGGAAAAACCTACGAAGACATTTGGAATTTCACCGCCAAGGACTTAGACTTGTTTTACCTGAAAAACATAATCACCAACATTTTCGTCAAAGTGAACATTCCAACGGATAAAATTGAAATATCCGTAGAAGAATGCCAACAACTGATGAGCCACGTCGTATATAAAATCGGTGACGAAGTTTTGGCCCGCATCGGTCAGATTCACCCTTCTATTTTGAAATATTTCGGCATTAAGAAAGCCGTCAGCTACGCCGAAATCGACACTCGCGTTCTTTACGCCGCCAGCCGTTCCGAAGTCAGCTACCAAGCCATACCGAGTTTCCCGTCCGTGAAACGCGACCTGGCCCTGATTATCGACAAAGACGTCAACTACGACACCCTGGAAAAAATCGGTTTCAAATTCGGTTCCAAATTATTGAAGAAAATCAGTTTATTTGACGTCTATGAAGGCGACAAGATAGAGGATGGCAAGAAATCGTACGCATTGAATTTCGTGCTTCAACATGCGGAAAAGACTCTCACCGAAGACGAAATCAACAAGGTAATGAACAAGTTGATTGCCGCCTACGAACGTGAAATTGGAGCTAAACTTAGACAATAACACCATGGAAGTAATCACAGACCTTGACGACGTTCCTCGATTACAAAACCCGGTAGTTGCCGTAGGCGCATTTGACGGTATTCACTTGGGACATCGCCAAATTTTCGCACAAGTCAAAGATTATGCCAAACAAATCAATGGCGTAAGCGTGGTAGTCACTTTTGACCCTCACCCACAAGTGGTGCTGCACCCAAACACCGACTTTTTCCAAATTTTTCCCTTGGAAGAAAATATTCGGCTGATTCAAGAAGAAGATATTGATTATCTGATTGTTATACATTTCACCAAAGCTTTTTCCCAACTTTCACCCCAAGATTTTATCCAACAAATCATCCGTGATAAAATCGGTGCGAAAGCCCTCGTTATGGGACCAAGTCATTCTTTTGGCCATCAGCGCGAAGGCAACCACGACAGCATTGCCGAATTATGTCAAGCCAACCACATCAACATCGTGGACATTCCGGAATTTATTTTCAACGACATCAAAGTCCGCTCGGCTCAAATTCGCAAACTCATCGCCAACAACAACTGGGACATTGCCGACGAACTGCTTGGAAGGAAAACTTCATTTTAGTCTTTCAGCTCTTCTATTTACACCTTGAGAAAGCAACCAAAGAATGGGTTGACATCTGCCGGATAACACACCACCGGTGAGATTCAACAAAATTTTGTATTTTTGCAAAAAATATAACAATGAAAAAACATATCATATTATTGGCAGCTTTGGCTATGATTTTCTCATCTTGCAACAACAAAAAGACAGAGGAAAAACCTCAGGACGACAAGATTATCACGAAGGAAAATCGTGAGATTCCCGATTTTTCAAAAGGTGTCCTTACGGAAGAAATCTTATGGTATATGGGACGTGTTTCGGCTCCCGAACTCTCTCCCGACGGCAAAACCCTGCTTTACGGCGTGAAGTATTTTGATTATCACGCCAACAAAGGCAATACAGAACTTTATACGATGCCGGTGGATGGTGGCGAACCCACTCAAATCACTTCCTCTGCCGCTGATGAAGTGCAGCCGATTTGGCGTCCCGATGGAAAGAAAATCGCTTACCTGTACCCCACAGATCAAGGCATGCAGGTCTTTGAATGCAATCCTGACGGCACTGGAATCCAGCAAATCACACACGTGGACGGTGATATCAACGGATTTTCATACGCACCCGATATGAAGCATATTGTTTATGCTAAAAACGTGCAAATCGATCAACGCATTGTAGATCGTTATCCCGATCTTCCGCAAGCCAACGCAATGATCTACGACGATTTGATGTATCGCCATTGGAATGCCTGGGCCGACGGAACCTACAGCCATTTGTTCATCGCCTCCTACCCCGCTATCGACAATACCGTCGAATTGCTGAAAGATGAAAAATTCAATGCTCCGGTTCCTCCGTTTGGTGGTATGGAAGAAGTGGTTTGGAGCCCCGATGGACAAAAAATCGCCTATTGCTGCAAGCGTCTTTCCGGTCGTGCCTTCGCCGAAAGCACCAATACGGACGTTTTCATCTATGACTTGACCACGCAGCAGACAATAAATTTATCGGAAGGAAATATGGGATATGATATGGATCCCGTTTTCTCTACCGACGGATCAAAAATTGTTTGGTGGAGTATGGCCACCGATGGATACGAATCCGACAAACACCGCCTGTTTGTTCACGATTTCAACACCAATGAAACCACGGATTACAGTGCAGACTTTGACCAAGACGCCACGAATTTTGTCTGGAACGCGGATGGCAGTGCCATTTATTTCTTAAGTTGTTGGGAAGCCACGGTTCAGATTTACAAATTGGATTTGGCCACCAATGCCTATGAACAAATTACCGCCGGCGACCACGATTACAACAGCATCTTGCTGGCTGGCGACAAGCTTATTGCTACCAAATGTACACACGCTTATCCACAGGAAATTTTTGCCGTCAACTTGAAGGACGGCAGCGACCAGCAGTTGACTTTTACCAATAAGGATATTTTAGACAAGATTACGCCGGGTAAGACGGAAAAACGTTGGGTGAAGACTACCGACGGCAAACAAATGCTCGTTTGGGTAATTCTTCCTCCTCATTTTGACCCCAACAAGCAATATCCCGCATTGCTTTATTGCGAAGGCGGTCCACAGTCGCCCGTAAGCCAATTCTATTCTTTCCGTTGGAATTTCCAAATGATGGCTTCACACGATTATATCGTGGTGGCGCCCAACCGTCGTGGCCTGCCGGGCTTCGGTGCCGAATGGAACGAACAAATCAGTTTGGATTACGGCGGACAAAACATGAAGGATTATCTCTCTGCTATTGACGACGTGGCCAAAGAATCATACGTTGACGAAAATCGATTGGGTGCGGTGGGCGCAAGTTATGGAGGATTTTCCGTATATTGGCTCGCCGGTCATCACGAAAAACGATTCAAGGCCTTTATTGCCCACTGCGGAATGTTTAATTTCAAGAGTTGGTATGGCACCACCGAAGAACTGTTCTTCGCCAACCACGACATAGGCGGTGCATACTGGGAAAAGAATGTTCCGAAGAGTTATGACTTCTCTCCAAATAATTTTATCGGCAACTGGGATACGCCTATTTTGGTTATCCACGGCGGAAATGATTTCAGAATTCCATATACGGAAGGAATGCAGGCCTTCGACGCCGCCCAGATGAAAGGTATTCCCAGCCGTTTCCTTTATTTCCCTGATGAATGCCACTTCGTATTGCAACCGCAAAACGCCATTTTATGGCAAAGAGAATTCTTCAGATGGTTAGACCAATGGTTGAAAAAATAAAGAAATATTTGCAATGGCATATCCTGGATAGCTACATCCTTAGGAAATTCCTTGGATCGGTAGTCTATTCCATTACGTTGCTGATGACCATCATTATCGTGGTGGACATTTCAGAAAACCTGCAACGTTTTTTGGACAACAATGCGCCGATGTCGGCGGTTATCACAGGATATTACCTTAATTTTATTCCTTATTTTATCAATTTATTTATTCCACTTTTTACTTTTATCAGTGTCATCTGGTTTACTTCAAAACTATCCGCCAACAATGAAATTGTCGCAATCCTAAATGGCGGGGTGAGTTTTTATCGAATGTTGTATCCATACATCGTGGGAGCTTTGATTGTGGCTTCCTTTGCCATTTTCTTGTCCAATTTCGTCGTACCCAGAACCAATCGTCAATTGTACAAGTTCAAGGAAACCTATATGGGAGAATCTTCCTTGGCACGCGTAAATGTGCATATTAAAAATTCTTCCAACAGCTATATTTATATTGAAAGATGGACAAAGGCCGAAAAGACGGGGTATCAGTTTACCTACGAGGAATTGGGCGACCAGTCACTGAATTACCGTATCAGTGCCCAGCAAGCCGTATTTAATGATGAAAATAAGCATTGGATGTTGTTAGACGGCTTTGAGCGAAGGATTGTGAAAGGCCAGGAAACATTCTCCCGTTTCAAGTCAAAAGACACGGTTTTCAACTTAACGCCTACCACGTTAAACCAGGACGCCTACGTGAGCGAAACGATGTCCTCATCGCAGTTGCGACAATTTATCAAAGACGAAAAAGCAAAAGGATCTACCCTGGTTGATCAATATATCATTGAGCAGCAGCGTCGTTGGGCAAATCCATTTGGTACGATTATTATGACGATTTTCGCATTGTGCGTGTCTTCCCGTAAAACACGAAGAGGTGTAGGCGTTCACATCTTCATCGGAATGGGATTGGCCTTCTCGTTTGTCTTCTTTCAGCAAATTTCCACAGTGTTTTCGGTACAAGGCAATATGCCGCCTGGTTTGGGCACGTGGATGCCTAATATCATTTGTATGATATTGTGCGTCATTATGTTGAAAAACACTTCGAAATAACATTAAAACTGAAAAGGAAATGGTGCTGGCACAACCTTCTTCCGCAACAACACTACAAGCCTAACGGAAAGTCAGAAGCGTTTCAGTTTTCCCCTGTCTATGGGGTCGATGGTGAAGACATCGTCGCTGACGTGGATGACGATGATGCCCTTCTCACGGGCATAGGCTTCCGCCTCCTTCGTGTAATTCAGCGCGGCAACGGCAACATAGACATCCAAGTCCGCAAAACGAGGGTACAGCAGCTTGAAGTTGCGCATCTGCTTGAGGAAGTGGTTGATCTTGGCCTTGGTGCAGTTCGTCTTCACCTCCACCGCGATGGCCTCCGTCGTGTCCGCGTAGAGAAGGTCTATTTCCATATTGAGACCGAGTTCGCTGTTCGAGCCGGTCATCTCCTTGAAGCTCTGCTCCACCCTGAAACCCGCCTTCTGCAACGCACGCAATGCCGAACGCTTCGTCATCCCTTCAAGAATGTGACCCGTCTGCGAGATGAACTGGTCGTTTAGGTTCCTGAACTTCTTGTCGGTTTCTTGAAACAATCGTTTCGTCTCCTGCATCTGCCGGTCAGTCTCTATTCTTGATGCTTCTATGCGTTTATCGGTTTCTATTCTCGACGCCTCTATACGTCGGTCGGTCTCTTGAAATAGGCGTTTCGTCTCCTGCATCTGAGACGAGATGGCCGAAATGTATTCCTTCAGCTCCGCCCACGACAGCTGGTGGGGGTCTTGATTCAATATCGGATTTACCGTGGATTCCATTGTTCTACTTAGTATTATGTTAGTCAACGTTTGTATTCGGATGCAAAGATAGTGAAAATTGTTTGTCAATTTGCATAAACATCAAAAAATTATCTTTAATTATATCAATGTATTACAAAATTATAATTTATATATTAACAATTAATGGTTAAATTATGAATTTGAAATGGAAGTTTTTGATGTATGATGATGCATTTGACAGGGTTAAGGGTTAAGGGTTAAGGGTAAAGAGATTAGGAGATTAACGTGTAATCCCTATTTACTTTACCCTCTACCTGTACCCTTCTATATAACAAATTCGTAAGTCGTTGTTATTCAGCATATCATTTTGGGCACGCCCAATTCGGTACTAAACTATAAAAAAGAGCCTTGCACGCAAACCGCACAAAGCCCCCAATTATTCATTGTTAATTGTACATTGTTAATTGTCCTTAAGGCAGCGGACACTGAGGCCGAAGTAGTCTGCGGAGTTCTCAATGAAAACAGAAGCACTAAGATTGGACAAGTAGTAGTCATAGGCATTATTAGAAACGTTGGTAGCCGACCAAAAGTATGTGTAGGTGTTGAATTGGTAATAGCCATAGTCAGGTTCAATGTAGCCGGCAGGAACAGCCGAAAAGCCCGTCTTGTTTAAGGTTTCAGTACTGTGACCGGCTCCACATCCGCTGGTGCTTGTCCACCCCGTAGCAGCGGACAACGCATTGGCGATGGCTTTATCCATTCCTCCGCATTTGTAATCCTCCACTCTGTTCACGTAGTTGATCAGCTGGTCCCACTCCACTTTACTCGGCACGTGCCACCCCGTAGGACAGATGCCCTGAACGCCAGAAGGAGCCGCTTCGCTGAATGATTCACCCTGCATTACAGCGGGCAAATCATAAAAACGACCATAGATATTCACATCATAACCGGGCACTGTCTCAGTGGTAGGAGTAAAAATGTTGCCTTTACCGGCACTTTTTGTTTTCGTTCTCAAATTCTCCTTCATCCAGCACTGGTTGCCGATTTGAACGGTGTTGTACGTGTTGTTGTCCACATCGGTAACAGTGGGTGTGCCGGGACAAGGCTGGCCGTCGGCTGCGGTCGTGGTGAAATCCTTCACTTCGCCGTACACCGTGTCGGTGCCGTTGGCAGCAAAAGCCTTGAAATAATATGTGGTATTGGCGGTAAGACCAGTAATGTCGTAACTGAACAGGCCGGTAGCAGTCATTGCAGCTTCCTTGGCAACAACGGAAGTGAGTGCACTTTCGCTTGTGCCATACTTGAAGCCGGCTTTCACTTCTGTCTTTCCACCCATATCCGTAACGTTGCCGTACAATTTGGTGCTGCTGCTGGTAACAGTGTTGGCGCTGTCGGTGGTAACGGACATAGAAATCGGCTGTCTTTCTACTTCTATACAACGAACACTTAAACCGGCAGTCTTTGGATTGAGAACTTCCTGCCATTTGTAGCAATGACAATCAGCTTCAAACGTTCTGACTTCAGCTTCACTATAAGCAGAAGATGTCCAGAAGAACGCGTTACCCAGGAGGTTTTCACAACGGTTGTGAGCATCGTTGTAACGACCGGCCGGAAGCATCGTAAATTCTGTCGTATTGGTACCATCAAGAGTTAACCAATAGTCAGCAGATCTCAAAGTCTTGATATCAATACCTAACATCTTTTCAAACTGAGCCGCATCAGGCACACACCATCCATCAGGACAAGCGCCTTGTACTTTTTCATCAGGATCAGCAGTGATAGTATTGTTAACAGCAGCATCCCAAGTATATAACAAACCGAAAATCTGAGCATTTCGTGCCGAATCAGCATATTCGTTTTCACCTACGTATGCACGCAAATCAGGAATATCAGTACCATCGGCATAATGCGTCACTTTCAGGTTTTCTTTCATCCAGCAGTTGAAGCCAATACGAACCGTACCATATACATTACCGTCAATATCGGTTACGGTATGGTCTTCACCACAAGGAGGAAGTAGCAAGGTAACTTCCTGATCTTTTTCGTGAATAAAACCGCATTTGTCTTTGATTTTCCAATGAACAGTGACTTTCATTGTAGCAGGATCAGGATAGATCTTTGCCGCAGGTGAAAGGACAGTATCAATCCAATCCGTTCTTGCCGCGCCCTTGTGCATCAAGGCAGGAACAGGCAAAATTTCTCTATAAATGAAATTTTCACCATAATTGCAAGTAACATTAATAGCCGGTGCATCCAGGGTGTCATTTTCCATATCCTTAAAACAAATCTTTACAGAACCTTTTGACGCGACAGAATCCATTTCGCAACCATTGGTCAACTTGGCATATCTGCGAATAATGTAGGTAGCGTCATCTTGAACATCACTACAGATGGCCGATAATTGCTCATTTGACAAACCTTCGCTGGTGAATCCAGTATTTACAAATGCCGCGCCATTCTTGCTATACATCCAAATATACTTGAAATACTGAGCCACAGCAGGTTCAATACTGGCGACAGACTTATCATCCGGAACGTTGATACCGCAAATATCAATAGCGGAAGAGTCGATTGCTCCCGTAGGGAATGTTACGGTTACCTTGTATTCATTTTCTGACATTTTATATTTTTCGCAGCTGCTACTAATAACCTTACGGGTATAGGTATAACTACCCAGGCACACATTGGCTGCGTCCAATGTGTAACTTTGAGTAGTAACGGAAGTACTTTCACCATTTTGCAACCATTCGTAGGTCACATTGGCTCCCATATCTTCACCATTGATGGTGAGACTTTCCATAGTAGTAATTGTAGTGTCTTCCTTTGAATCAATGCTGCCTGGATCTAACTGCACCCTCAACGTGTAGGTGTTTGCTGAAACTTGCCATTTAGCATCAACGTGAGTGATTGCTTTCACTTTTCGGGTGAAGACATAAGTGCTGTCCGGGCAAAGACCGGCAGGAATAGTATAATTCTCAGATTCCGCACCAGATATTACTGTATTATTGCAGAACCACTTGTACTCTACATTATTAATTGCTGTACCCTCGATTGTAATTGTTCCGTAATTATGAACCACGGTGCTATCGCCACCAACAATGCTGCCCGCATCGGTACTTATGATCACCGTGTACTTACCAGCAGAACGTGAGGAACCTGCGTCGTACGGACATTGCACCGACTCAACGTTACGAGTGAACTCATACGCGCTGTCTGGACAAAGCGAATTTGCTGGAATGGTCAAGCTCTGATCACTTGCACCTGATACAGGAAAATTTTGACAATTCCAATAATATTCACTATTTGGCACAACTTCTCCCTGAATGGTTATTTGAGGATGATTGTGGGTGTACGATACAGTTTTGTTTTCAATGGTATCAAGAGCAATACTTATTTTATAAACATTATCACTTGTTTGCCAACCACAAGGAGCGGCCATCACTTCGCGTTGATATTGCGATTGCTTATTTGGACAAATTAGAGAAGTGGCTTCCACAGTTAAATTCCGGCCAGTTGCTTCGTCAAGAACTTCACCATCTTTTTTCCAGCGATATGTCGCATTGGTAACTTCGGAACCTTGAATAGAGAAACCATCGTTGAGGGCTCTTGCCGTAGTATCCTTGGCGGTAATGGCATTCGTTTCCACATTATAGACAATGGTATAAGCACCTTCAGACGTTACATCAGAACTCCATGAACCACCATTTCTAAAGGCAACAGAACGCGTAAACACATAGGTACCTGCTTGGGTTAATATGCTGCTGCTCACCGCATACTCTTTTACATCACTATTACTAATGGTCTGTAATTCACCGTCATTGAAAGTATAGTGCCAAGTATATCTGAAATAAGAAGCTCCCGAAGGATCAGCCAGACTTTTAACGGTATCCTTACCGCATACAGAGGACAATTCTCTATCAGAAGTTGTAATTGTTCCAGGATCGCCCCAATGGGCATAGATAGTATAGTTATTTGTTTTTTTGCAGACACTATCGGTAGTAAGATAATTTTGACCTGCAGGGTCGGTAGTCCAACCGAGGAAGATATAGCCATCGCGGGTTGGAGTTGGCAGATTAGCAGCAGTATATTTGCCATAAAAATCAATAGTAAAAATACCGCCACTTGGAGCACCATCGTAATTCAGATTGCGAGTAACTTGCAGTTCGAGGGTTTCGTAAGTGATACGGATAGCGCCTTGGGCACCAGAGCCGCCGGTATGGGTATCAAAAGAAGAACCGGCCGCACCAGAACCACCGCCACCGTACGTTTTACCTGCACGGCCATCATTCCCATAAGAAACTCCAGCACCACCGTCACCACCATCGCCTATTCCAGCTTTGCCAGTACCACCGTTTCCACCGGCAATATTAGTACCATTACCACCTGCAACACCAGCACTGTTGGGACCAGCAGCACCGCCGCCACCGCCAGAACCAGAAGCAAATGTGGCCCCATGGTTTCCACTTCCACCAGCACCGCCAGCATAACCAGTACCTTTATTTACTGTACCGCCAGCCGCGCCTGGATTTTCTGTATTGGCGTTTGGTGATTTTCCGCCACCAGCCGCAGCGTATGCATTAGCTTCATTATAGGCGGAAAAATAGGAATTTCCACCAGCATTACCACCCGTGCCACCAGCACCCACTTGAATATTAAAAGAGGCACCCGGAGTAGTGGATATTACAGAACTATAAGCAGCGTAGGCACCGCCACCGCCGCCACCAGCACCTCTTTTAAGAGTAGTATTACCGCCACCGCCGCCAGCACCCCAGCATTCCACCTTGGTAATTTTCCAAGTACCGGCAGGTGGAGTCCAAGTAGTGGTACTTGTAGAAGTCACCATCTCGGTCTGAGTTTGCGTGGCCGGATAGGTTTGCGCTGTTGCCGTGCCAATGAAGAGGCAGAGGACCAGCGTTAAGATTGAAAAAATAAATCTTTTTTTCATTGTTTGATGTTTTAGTTTATATTCATTATTTTTCGATTTTATCTACTATTAATCAATTTGCAAAAATACGAAAATATTTTTTACAAAATCAAAAAAATTTTTTTTTGTTAAAAAAAAGGACATTAGCTATAATTAGCAACCAAAACTCAGTAAAATAAAGAAATTCAAACAGAGAAAAGCAGCTTTTTTCTGTTTAAAATAAGATTTAAGCGCTGAAAAATTTTAATAAAATGGAATTATTTTCTTTGTTTTAATGAGATTCCGACTTCGCGAGAGTGGAGAGTGGAGAGTGGAAAGGGGAAAGGGGAAAATATAATTATATTGTATATATATAATTTTGTAAAGATGCGGTGCACCGAGGTGTTTCCCAGTCGGAAGCAACCACCCCGGTCTGACGGTCAGAGGCGTTTCCCGTGCGAACAGTAGAGATGCGGCGCGCCACGTCTCTACTAAACCCTCAACCCTTAACCCTATTTTCTCCGAAAATCCCGGTCATTGGGAGTCCGGCAGGCGAATTTGCCATTTTACGTTTTTGACATCATTTCTATAAGAAGAGACAGAAAAATTTTCCGCTACTTTTCTCTTGATAGAAAAGTAGCCAAAAGATCAAGCCGACATCAATTCCGCCCGCTCTGGGTGTTGTCTGACATCAGCGGCGAAGTAAGACAAAAATGCCGATACATATTGAATTTTAACGACCATTGCCGGTTTTTGGCATTTTTGTAACGCAAGCGCCTTCGCGCGCTGATGTAGGACACCACCCATTCACAACCTGCGCCGCAACGGATGTCGGCATGCCTCCCCGCGGCTCTTTATATCCTCCGCCTTCTAAGCGGATTGCGTGACAAATCGTGGCGGATGGCGGCGTTAAGAACGCTGGCTGTCTGAGCTGGCCTCGCAGGCTCGGCCAGCGAGTTTCAGCGTTTAGCCGACAACTGCCCGATTTGTAGCAATCGCTTAGGCAGCGGAAAACCTTTCTTTGGTTACTTTCTTTGGGTTATAAAGAAAGTAAGGGAAAATATACGAAATTTTTTCCAAAAAAATCGTGTTCTTTTCGTGGAATTGACTAAATTTGCAGCGCAAATTAACCAGAAGGGCTTCAAGGACGAGATGAGCAAGTGGCTGTACCTCCTCAAGAACATCGGGCAGATGGACGAGCAGGACAGCACGCGGGAAAGCAAAATCTTCAGGAAGTTCTACGAAACGTGTCAAATGTCAAAGCTAACGACTATGGAAAAGGAAGAATACACCAAGAGCGTGCTGGAATACGAAGACGTGCAGGATGCCCTGGACTATATGCGGAAGTCATCCCTGAAGGAAGGT
>JAZLHE010000029.1:0-65052 GCA_045616665.1 Bacteroidales bacterium
AACAAGTCACAGCCCGCAAAATGACCTATAGAGCATTTTTAAAGCTCAATTTTCCACTTGAAAGTTTTGAATCGACCGGATAGCCTGTGTTTACAAGGCTTTCAGCTATGTTGTAGCCCGCAAAATGACCTATAGGTCAAACTTTTTTCCTTGATTCCGCAGATTAATCTCAATTCTTGGTTATTAAAAAATGACAAGCCGTTGTTAATAAACAACTTAGCAACGACATACATTTTTCGACAATTTCACCTATTTTTGTGCTGCGAAACCTAAAAACGGGTAATCTGGCGGCAAAAATACAACATAATTTCGTAAAAATCGGAACTTTCAGCGGAATTTTTTCAACAATATGTAATGCTCCCAAAATTTCAGAGCAACGGCTAAGGTGATTATCTTTGCACAAAATTCAAGAAGATAAACAATTCACAAAAAAACGAGCCGTCGGAAATTCACGGTGGAACTCAAGGCGAAGGTTCCATTGGAAGATAAGACTATCGGGGAGCTTACGATGGACGCAGACTTCTAAAAAAAGGCGTATAGGCCACAGATTACATTTGCAAAGGTAGCATAAATATTCTAAACTTCCCCAAAAATGAGATTTTTTTTTGTTTTTGGGGAAGTTTACTTAGCAAAGTCTTTAGATTTTCAATGTTTGGAAATACACAGTTCCGAAATGCGTATTTCGGAACTGCAAAAATACAAAAAAATATTTTGTAGAGCTACGGTTTTATATTTTTACGCAGGAATTTTACATTTATCAATTTATTCCCGCCACTTCCAACATTCGTTTCACGCGAGAAAGGAACGTGTTATCCTTTAGAATAATTTCCTGTGCTGCCTTGGCTCTGCGTTCACGTTCTTGCTCATTCGCCGAATCCAAAGCCCAACGAATTTGCTCTACCATTTCCTCCTCTGAATGATATAAACCGACTTCGCCGTTAGGAAACAGAGATTCTATGTATGGATTGGCATCGCAAACTTGGTAGGCGCCGGAGCCAGAAATTTCAAAAACTTTTGGATTAGCCCCATTCTTTTGCTGCTCGTGATGAATATTAAGAACGACTTTCGCCAGATTATAATCTTCATTAAGTTGTTGAGGAGTCGTATTGCAATTTGTATAGATATCTCGTCTTTCGCGGGTCAGACATTCCCATATTCCCTTATACCAAGGTTTGTATCTTCCCCATACTCTTATTTTACAAGTCGGGAATGCGGCAACTACTTTTTGAATGAATTGTTTTCTTTTTTTTGATTGCCAAATATCTGCGGCGAAAACAACAGCCCATTTCTTATTCGTATTATCTACAGGATAATATAGTGCAGGATCAACAGCTTGGGGAATAAAGCCACATTCAATTGATAGTTTTTTATGAATTAAAGGAATATCTTCTTGCTCATAACAAAAAACATTATCGCAAAAAGGAAGAATATTCCAACATTGCGGCAATCTTGTAATACTATCAAAAAGCCAAACAATGACCATACACCGTTTTCTCATATACTCGACCACTTCTGGAGTAAGCATTTCTCCATTAAGCAGAAAAACAAGCTTAGGATTCAATGAATCAAAATAATCTTTGACCGTTTTAGAAAAAGAAATTCGTGATAATGACTTTAAATGCTCTTTGTCTTGAGATATTTTATATCTAATCTTATTTGATAAAATATATGGTGTAATAGGTGTATCGTATGCTAATAAAGAGACATTCCATTCCAACTGTTCAAAAGCGCTTTGCACACTTTGATTGAAATGGTGGAAATTGGGACCGATAAGAAGAAGCGATTTCATATATATTACCTTTTAAATAGCTCTTCCCACTTGTGATAAATATTTTCTTCTGAGAACTTATCATTAATTTCAATTGCCTTAACTGCTAAAGTATTCCTATAAGCATCATTTGACATAAGTTGATAGAGTCGCTCAGCAAAAATATTTATATCCTCATTTTCAACAATAACTCCATCTTTTGTTGGGTCAATTAAATCATACACAGCTTCGTATGAGTTAAAGGCAATAGGAACGACTCCCATTTGCTTAGCCTCAATGATTACCATCGGTAATCCTTCAATAGCAGATGTCATCATTAGTATGCTTGCTTCTTGGTAATATGGTCGTGGATTCTGTCGGCCTTCAAAACTCACATTATGCAATTTATATTTCCTTGCTAGTTTTGTATAATAAGCCAAGTCGTCTCCTGAACCAACAATTTTTAATTTCCAATAATCTTGATGATACTTTTGTTCAATCAATTTCCATATTTTCAATGCTCTTGAAATTCGTTTAGTATCTTCATTTAATCTGCCAACCATTAAAACAATTTTCTGCTTATTACGAATGTCTATATCTAAATTAATATTGGAATAAACATAGGGATTATTTATACCGCAAACATTATAGCTTGTATTTACATGTTTCTTAAAGAAAGGCAAATAGTAATCGGATAGCAGAACAACTTGATCACACGTATCACATATATTTTGGTATCGGCGAGCCACACGCTGCGTTGTGTATCGAGGGAATATATTACACATTATACCCCAGAGTGTTGTCTTGAGTTTCAATGAAAATGAATAATCTTTTCTGTGAAGATTATATTTTATGTATGGCCAGTCCCACCCTTTTAATTCGGCAAATGGAATCGTATGAATAGGGTGTATAAGTTGTCCGTGGAACCATGATTTTCTGAACTTGTTTAAAAAGTCAAGAATATATACAGTGCTATTATTAAGAGGAACAAGTAGTAAAATAACATCTATACTATTTTCTTTTATAAAATCAGCCACAATGTTTTCTTCCTTATGCCGTTCACATTGTATTGATTTCACAAATGACTGAGATGTGGCATTGGCATCAGAATAATAATATGCTAAATAATTATGATGACCATGTTGAGCAAATATATTATTTAACAGGCTGGAGACTCTAACAATTCCTCCACAAATAGGCTCTTGTACATTATGGTTACAATAAAAAAGTATATTCATATAATTGAGAAACTAAAAACATTTTACATCCTTCAAATCACACGCGGCATATTGGACATGTTGACGGCGTTGCTTTTCGTTAGGCAGTTTCATATAATCACCAAAGATATTAGTTAATCGTTTGTGGATATCTTTAGGCGCAAAAACTTTTACGCCTTCAAATTCAACCTCTTGCAAAGGGAAGAGGTCGTTTACATCTAATGGGCGTCCCTCCACATAAGTTTCAGGAGTGGCACCAAGCAGTTGTTTGCTTTTAGGTAAACAATGCCAGATGGTTTTAAAAATTGCATATTGAATAGGATACCAAAAGTAGCATATAATGTTATGAAAATTGAGTTGTGGACAATATTTATAAAAATTGTAGGCAAACGAACATCGACGCATTATATAGCGCCATAATTTATAATTCATATTAGGTTGATGTACCATTTCAAAAATATCCACAAATATCCCCTTATGACAAGGAACTCTAAAATGCTGAAAATTAAATATATACAATGAATTATTATCGCGAATGCGTAGATTCCCAGTTCCAACCTCGGAAGTCGGGTCAGATTCCCTTGTTTGCAAAAAATAATTGGAATCTAATTCTGTCTTTGCAATTTCAATGAATTTACGAAAATCTTCAGTAGGCATATCAATGTCAAGATCATCATCCCATGGTATATATTTCCCATGGTGACGCTGGTATCCTAATAATGTACCTCCTTCAATCCAATAAAGCAAATTGTGTTTGCGGCAAATCCTATCAATTTCTTTAAGCATTGATATTTGTCTTAATTGAACTTTGCGTAAGTTTGTTCCTTCGCCATTAAATTCTGAATAATCTTCTTGTTGTTCCATATTATAAAATTTATAATTCAATAAAATCAATACTAAGGGAATAGTCTTCCATTACTTTAACTATAGCCAAAGAAGTATCTTTGGAAATGATAGAAAACTTGTTTTTATTTTGAATGGCTTTTGCAAATGACACTAATTCATATCGAATGCCTTCGCCATCCAATTGATAAAAATATCTTTTGTTGTTCTCTTGATTTTCAAATCGTAATTCAAAATAATCCGTCTTCCACCAAGGTGCCGGTACATAAATATAACCATTGGTGCCAGAAATAATGAGTTCGCCTTCTGATTTAATACCCTTACCAACTTTTATGGATGCAACTGCATTGTCGTATAAAAAAGAAATCTTAGTAAAAGCATCGAAACGAGATTTTGGGTCAATAATTTTTGAGCAAATTTGTTTGCTTATATATTTACTTCCTAAAATTTGAAAAATAGGAAGCATAGCTATAGGTCCCCAAGCACAGATACTATTCCATAAATTATCAAATTTCCCATTTTCCACATCATCCATTTCTTGAAGACTTGTGCACGTTGCATCAATAGATAACACATTCCCGATTCGGCCACTCTTTACTAACAAACAAAGGCGGGAAAACGCCATAGAGTAGGCAGTCTTTAATCCCGGCATCAACACGCAATGTTGTGTTTGGGCTAAATCAAATAATTCCGTACATTCTTTTACAGATAAGGTAATGGGGGATTCGCACAAAACATGTTTGCCAAGAAGCAATTCCTTTTTTATGTCCTCATAATGTTTTGTGGGATGTGAAATAATATATGCGGCATCGTAATCAGAATCTGCAGTTACAACTTCAATGCCGTTTACAAAAGAACATTCCTTTTTTAGTTTCGCATAATATTTTTCTTCCCCAATTAATTTTATTCTCACTCTTCTTTCAGCAGTTCTTAAATCAGAACTTGAAATTCCTTCCGTTCGAGGAAGATAAACTACTTCACAATATTCTTTCAGATAATCAAATTTGCCAATCCAATCAGAGCCAACTGTAAAAATATCAATATTATAACGTAATATGTCATCTATTTTTTGACCTTCGTATTCCTCTACGATGATTTCATCCGCTAAGCCCGTGTTTTTCACTGCCTCAATTCGCTCCATCAAGGTTTGTTGTACATTTATCTTGCCACGAGCGTGATCAAAAGCATCAGCCGTAACTCCCACAATCAGGAAATCACCTAATTCTTTGGCATGTTTCAACAAATTATAATGTCCTTGATGAAACAAATCGTATGTTCCGTATGTAATTACCTTTTTCATTATCAGTTATTTATCTACTTCAAAGAAAATATTTGCAAAAATTTCCATCATTTTTTTTGATCCCGTAGTAACACGAATCATATCTTTCATTAATTCGTTGTTGTAAGGGTGAACTAATATTTTCTTTTCTTCCAATTCTTTAGATAATAAATGTGCTTCGTGTTTCGGCTTTATCAAGACATAATTACCGTGACAATCCATATACCAATAGTGTCTACTTTCCAATAGTCCTATTAAATATGCTTTCCCTTCTTTTTCGCTTTGAATCAAATTTTCAATAATATCACGCCTGTCCAATAACTTTTCCGCAAACAATAATCCAACGGAATTCATTTCGTATGCCAATCGCGATTTTTTAACAAAGTTAACAATCTCAGGACAACCAATAACAACTCCGATACGACAACCTGCGAGCGACATCAATTTAGAAAATGTTCTCAGCAAAATCACATTTTCATTTTTCAATGCTAAAGACAAAAATGTTTTTTCATAAAAATAGTGGTAAGCTTCATCCAAGACTACCACTGCCCCAACTTCTTTTGCTCGTAGAATCACCCTATTGACATCTTCTTCAGAATATAAATTGCCAATTGGACTATTAGGATTCAGCATAACAATTATGCGGGTATCCAAAGTTATAGCATTCAGAATTCGATCAACCGAAATAGTCAAATCGGAATCATACTGTACTGGTTTATGATTTAGCCCCAATAAGTTACAACACACCCAATATATTTCAAATGTTGGAGAGACAGTTACAACATCTTTTCCTGGTTCACCGAAAGTTTCAAGTATCACTCGAATCCCATGATCAGAGCCA
Organism: Bacteroidales bacterium; assembly: GCA_045616665.1. Classification (GTDB taxonomy): domain Bacteria; phylum Bacteroidota; class Bacteroidia; order Bacteroidales; family WCHB1-69; genus RUG11690. The sequence continues at coordinate 5,928 of JAZLHE010000029.1, forward strand.
TTAGTAGCATAAACATTTTCAAAAAAAGCACCAATAAATTCGGCATATTTTTTCAAAAAGCGATCCGGTTCTGGATACATTGCCAAATATTTTGGTGTGATTTCCTTCAATACTGAGTCAACAAATTCTTTTGGAAGTCCCTCTGGATTCTCATTAGCATCATATCGATAATAGTCCGTTCTTCCTTGGCGAGGGAAAACACGATACGTATTTTTAATATTTGGATTGATGTAATAATTCATATATTTTAAAATTTAAAGAACCATCTTAGTTCATTTTCTCCGCAAAGCACCCCATTGTTTTTTTCGCAAACTCGCTTAGAGGCGTAATTGTATTTTTCAACGGTCAACAATATTTCTTGCACCTTCATCTCTCTTGCTTTAATGAGCATTAATCTTAAGAATTCACTTGCAAATCCTTTTCCCCGATGATTTGGATCTATAGCGTAACCAATATTTCCACCAAATGCTCGTGAAGCATCCGTTAGAATTTGTCTTACTTTACCAAAGCCGACGGGCTCTCCTTGATACATCAACCAATAACTAACTTGAGGAACAAAACCTTCCGGCAAACTATCTCCTCTTGACCAACTATCCCATTCTTTAAGCCAATTTTTATACTCTTCATGTGTCATTCCATTTGCTGGATTATAGAAAGCGTTTTCATCTTTCCCAATCCGCTGTAATAACTCGTAAAAACGATTGTCGTCATCGGGAGAGAGTTGTTGGAGGGTTAAAAATTGGGAGATGATGGACATTGTAAAAGAATTTGAACTTGAATTAAAATGCATTGTTAAAAGTTTTTTTGGAATTTGCCATCGAGTCGCATTGTTGTATATCAGCAGAATCAACGCATACGATATTATCTTCTACTTTATTACAAATCCCATTGTACTGATCATCCGTTAGTTTTACGTCCATTGGACTAATTTCAGGAACCAAAATACTGCAAATGATAGATATTATTGAAAGAATAATAGCTATAAAACTAAACTTGGTCTGTTTCTTTGCTTCATCACTCTGATTTGCAGCTTCAATTGACTGTTTGTGTGCCTCTATTGATTGAGTTTGAGCTTCTTCAAGTAATTTATCTTCAATCGTTCTAAAATTGTTCTCAACAATAGATTTAAGTGTTTCACCAATGTAAATGCGATGATTCATACTTCGAAAAAGTATATTTGCAATATTTGAGTCAAGCGGTACCCTAACCTCGTTCTCATTTTCATTAGGCTCAAATCCTCCAATCTCATCTAATACATTGTCTGCTGATGTATCAATGAGAAATATCAAATGATTAGTTTCCAAATATTCAAGCAATAAGGAAACTTCCATAATATGATTTTCGATTTCAAACACATCAGCTATAATATTTTCAGAATTGACATTTCTATAAAACGACAAGAATTGTTTCGTATTAGGACCTCCATATTTAAATTTCACTCTTCGAGAATAAAATATATCTTGGTATGCATTAACCAATAAATATGAATATGGATCGTACTCATAATTTTTTAAAATAAGAACTATTATTCTCTTTTCTTTTTCACTAAAACGTCTCATGTTAAAACCGGTATTTTACAATTTTAAATAATTTTCAATTTTTGATTTTACTTGGTTATCCAATATTCTATCACGGAGCAATTCTTGCCAATGTATCCATTATGTTTATTGTTAAAGCAAAACTTTTTGAAATAGATTCAGAGTGCAATCTATGAAGAATTTTTTCTGGATTATTTTTCTCACAAAAATCTTCAAAATTAACGGTATAAAACACTTTTGACAGTGATGGGTTTATTTTATTCGTTAGTTCAGCAAGTCGTATCATCGTAGCCCAAATGGCACAATCTTTAAATTCTTTTTTCACACCTGCAGGGGGAATATTATTTATTGTTCTATTAAGAGCGTCACTGGCAATAGAAGCATCCTCCGTTAAAAATATAGTTTTCGAAAAGATGCTCTGAGCAATATCGTGAAGATTTTCCGAAAGAGATTTATCTACAAGTGATTCCGAACTATATGATGTCTTGTTCAGTGTGTTAATGACAAGAATTGAATCCTTATGATATTTTGTGGTACGTTTCAAGGAGTTTGCAAATTCAGATAACGTTTTATCATAGTTATTTACACATTCGGTTTTCTCTATTGAAGAACAAACCGAGTAAACGTCCCCTCTCCCAATTTTTTCACTAATCTCCAATATTGCATTAATTTCTTTTTGAGGATCCTTAACATTTCTATATATAAATCTCAAGATATTAAGAAACGCACAAGTATCCCAAAATAAAATCGGTTTTTGGGAAATTTCATAGTCTTGTTTGACAAAATCTTCAATTGACTTTTGTTGTATATTTTTAGTATCTATCATGCTCATATTTCGTTAACACCTCTATAGTATATTCATAATCTATTGACAATTTGTTAGCCATTTCTTCCAGCCACCCATTTTCCATAAGCCAATTTTGCAAATCAGTTGAAGAAAGTGCAATATTGTTCTTAAATACTGCAAAAACGAAATCACACCAGCATCCAAAATCAAAAGAGTTCGTGTTTCCAGTGCTTTTATTGGCCAAATTGCTAAAATTCAATAATTTCTTAAAAACATCGTCCCCCAAGATTTCTTGCATACTGGAAATATGATTAGAAACAAACACTTGAAGATCAAAGGATGATTCCATCGGTTCAATAATTTCCTTATGAAACGTTGTAATTATATGATTATATTCATCACATTCTAAATAGTTATTTATTAATGAAACTATATTGAACAATTCCATTCTATGTAGAGAGGGGGACATCCAAAACCACATTACTGCATGTAGTATCTTCTGCCGGAAAGGAATATCAGAAGTCTCAACACACAATATTTCTTTATTTGTTTCAAGTGTCCCATAAAATTTTTTCTCAAAATCGTTTCGTTTTTTCCAATTATTGATGCCAATTTTAAGTGTCAGATTAGTCTTAAATGCCTCCCATTCACTTGATTGTACTTCAATTTTTAATTTATTGTATTTATCCATAATAATTTAAAGTCATCAATCATTATAAAAACAAACCTCACCTACGAATCAACGATTTAGAAAATTCAACCGTCCTAAAATCAGAATCAAAGTGGGCTAACAACAACTCTGTAAACCTACCTAAAAGATAACCTTCGTCTGCGGCTTCAATTTTTGCATACGAATCCCTATAACAAAATTTTACTCTAACCTTAGTGTTACAAGATGAACATATAAGACGAATATACGCTTTCTCTCTCCATTGATTTGGAATGTGAACAATAATTATTTCATTCGGCTTGACAGAATCGTATGTCCACGTTTCTATTTTATTCCCAGACAAGTCTTCGCCTTTTTTCAAACAATTGATTACTTTTGAAACAAATTTGTGAGCATTGTCAACATAAATAACATAATCCATAATTCTAAAAATTTCACAGACTCCTTACTAATTTCAACATCCCGTGTAAACTTTGCGGAGTCAATTAAACAAAGTCGAACGGACCTACTGTTCACTGTATTATTCTCATTTTTCTTTTAAAAAGGCAAATGCTTATACTCTTCCACTCGCATTGAATTCAAATCTTCCGACACGACAATCGGTCTGCATCCCTCCTTCTGGATATTGACCAAGGTATCTACATTGGGATGATGAAATTGATTACGAGAACCTGCCGAGATATAGCCGACACATCTGTTTTCGTATAATTCACTGCTGAAATTATTTCTTGAACCATGGTGAGGAACTTGAACACCTCGAATGGTTTGCCATAAATTCATCTTTTTAAGCGATTGCATAAGTTTATCAACATATTTTTCATTATTTTGGTCAGATTTATTAGGCTCAAAATCACCCGTGTAAAGGAAATTCGGGGAATAATTTCTACATAAGCAATCGCAATCCTTTGGGCAAACATTGTGTTTGCATCTGCAGGGTTTTAGGCAATGATGGAACAGATATGGGTCTTCCATTCCAGAAAAAAGAGTCATCGAATAAGAATTGTGGTCTTTTCCAAAATATTCCACATACGCTTTCTTGCACAGTATCGGATGATTTTTGTAAATGTGCTCAATATCCTCCAATTTAAAATCTTGGCCATAGTTTGCGGTGTTTTTAAGATAATTATAAAAACTGCCCTGTTGCAAAGGTCTTGCGGGAGAATTAAATGGTATGTACAGCCATTCATCATATTGAAATATTGTTCCTGAGCTATATGAGTTTTGTAGTTTACCAAATATATTTATGCGCTTATCACTTCGCACAGTCTCTCCTGAACGTTCATCCCGATTATCATCTTCACTTTTATCAGGAGTGATTTGAACCAATTGAATCTCTTTATTGTTTATTGAACTAATTATACCTTTATAATTCAACAAAAAATTATTCACAGACGATTTCCCTTTTATCGCACTGATATAATTATATAGCACAGCTTCTAAAATAACATCATCGGTTAATTGTGGCAAAAACAAATATTTAACCGGTGCATTTTCCAAAAGCCACTCCAATCCATTAATGTGATCTTCGTGCAAGTGAGAAATGAAGACAATTGTTTCACCTTCAAAATTCTTACAAGACCGTAAATAGTTCTCCATTTTTGACTTTGCGGTCTTTGTCATATTAAACTTGTTATGAAATCCACCGCAATCATAAACGACGTTGAAAACTTCTCCTCTTGCATTAGAGAAAGTTTCCGTGTAAAACCCGCCTTGACCTACTGGATGTATAACTCTTGTTAATTCCATAATTGCATTATTTGTTTATAATTTTAAGGCTCTTCTTTCTCCACTTCCCCAACCGTTTAATTGGAGGGGTGGTGGGTTGTCTATATTAATCTGTCATCTATACTCTCCCCTCCCCCTCATTCTACTACAATTGAGTTTTGTACATACAAACGTACTTTATATTTGTCTCGAAATTGTTCTTCTCGCGTGATAGTACATTGCCTATGGTGTGGAAAGAAACGATTTGAGACAAAAGCTCTCCGACTATTCCATTGTAAAATATCATGGTTGGATTTGAAAATTTCAATAGTGTTCCCTAATTGCGATATTCCATCATTTATCCATTGTTTCTTTCGATTCTTTATTTCTCCAAAAACAATCTGTTCGATATCATTCACTGTAAAAATGTAATCGCAAACCGACTCGTCATCCGTGGAATTTTCCTTTTTAATTTCCACGTTGTGGTCAACTGGGAGAAACCAGATTATCTTATGATTATCATTATATAGAACTACAGAAGTTCGCTGCAGGGAGTTGTCATCAGTCATACGAGCCATATCACCTTCTCCACCTTCGTCAAAGATGAGCAACAACGCAGCAGCGCTGCGTTCGCTATGCCATTGCTCCGAAAAAAAATCTATCTGTTGCATTGTTCTTCTATATCTACAAGTTGTTCATAAATGTCACCCACATCCCCCAAGGCAACATTCAGCAAGTTCTCATCGTCAGGCATCCCGTTGTATGTCGGCAGCATGGAAATCCTTCCGTCTTCTGTCACTTCGTAAAACACGATGTCTTCAGGTGCCACCATCGCAGTTGCCGGAATCGTATCACACACTTGCTGCTTCTGCTCAGTTGTAGTCACCTTATCATGAACATCCTTTGCTTTTACACATAACGAGAGGTATGATACCACGTAAGGGCTGTGCGTGGTCAAGACCAGCTGATTGTTTGGACTGGAATTGTTTATGCGGAGTAAATCGAAAAGGACCGCCCGCTGGGAAGACGGGAACAGGTTCTGCTCCATTTCCTCCACTATGTTTACAAAACGATGGTTCTTTCGCAAAGCTGCCAGCTGGCGAAGAAGTATCTTCTTAGTGTCTTGATCTGTTGTGTTATCATTCAGAATATCCTGTACTCTATTTTCAAATCTACGGCTTTCCTCTGAACTTTCCTCAGTACGTGTATTATCATCATCCACAGAATTCAGCTTTTTCTGGAGGTTTCGTGAGACCAGAATCAGGGGAACCAACGACTGAAAACCGCTGGCCACTTCGGGCATACGAATACGGGCAGCCGAATTCTTAAGCCATGTGATATTGTTCAGTTTGTCGTGAACAACCGCATAACCGTCAATGGGCAAATCCTCTGAAGACTTGATGGCATTCAAGGCCTTGTAATACTCCATTTGCAGTGTTTGGAGATTTGATGGCAGGTTTTTGATTTTGTCCGCATGTTCGATTGCCGTCATAAAGTTGCGTTCTGCCGGCACATACATCACTTGGGGTCTCTCGTACGTTTCTGTTCCAACTTCTTCAACTTTTAGTTCTTGGTTCACGTATTTAAAATGATATTTGTCGCCAACGAAATCAAGATGCGTTGAAGGTTGGAAGTAATTTTGTATGTTGTGAAAAGCGCAATAGGTTTTGACAAAGGTTCCCTTTCGAGTAAGTTGCTTAATGGTAAAATCGCCTCGCACCAAAGCCTTTTCAAGCCAGGTGAATTCGGAGAAAAGTTTGGCAATGGTACTTTTCCCTGTTCCCTGCTTGCCTGTGAAAACGGAGATTTTCCGAGGTTCGACAACCACCGCGTCATCGTTACGAATCGGTCCAAAGTTTTGTATAAGCAATTGACTCATAAGTTACTTTTGCAAAATGATAAGGTTGTTATAAACAAGTTTCCTCACTCTTTACGGAGACAGCGGCAAAGGTACAACATTTTCTCATAATATGAGCAAAAAAACATTAACGCAGTTCTCCCGTTTTTTTTCTCCTCCCGCCTCACTTTCCCCGGGGCGGGTTCGGGGTTGCTCTCCATTTATTCGACCGTTTAATTGGCGCAAATTATATTATATGGGGTCTGGTGCTCCTACATTACGATTAATGGGTTCGTAGTGATTGTTTGCGTCGAAACAGCAAGTCGCGGTTCCTGGGAATGCATCTATCAAAGCTTTCCTTACCTCATCATTACCTTGGAACACGGTAAACCATACAGACCAGAATCCTTTTGTTTTTGCGCAATCTATAATTAACGGAAGAAGCTTCCTTTCATATACTGCCTCATATTTTGATGCAATTTTCCATGCTTCATAACGACCTCTCCACCGAAAATCCATATCTGATGGCCTGTGGTTCAACGATTGTGGATGCCGGTCTAATTTTACCAACCGCAACAAGTTTTCCGCACGCGTTTTTGAAACACCCGACAACGTGGGGTTCACCTTTACTCTACCTGTCTGGTCGTAAACAAAACTCATAAAGGTATTGTTTTGATGAGGCCAATGATAATCATCCAGATTCAATGCTGCTTTGGGCTTATCTGAATTGCAAATTCTACAACCCAATAAAAAGTTGTTCCATTGCGTGATCGGACCTCCAGCATCTTTGGGCTGAATATGTTCAACGGCAATATTACTTTCAATGTTGTATATTTCACAATAAGAGCAATAAGTTCCAAGATTGGCTATTAAGGGCAACTTCGCAGTGTGATAGGGACTATAGTCTGTTTGCACAACATGATCAATCTGCTCATTTTGCGCATTGAAGTAAGATATACTGTCGCCCACATTTTTTTTCACAACCGGTCTCATCTTTTGCTTAGTTTAGATTGATACTCCATCCTTACCATAGCCAAATATGCGGGATCATCACTATACTCAGCTTCCAAGAGGTCTAATTGTTTCTTCAATTCTTCAACATCTGCGCTTTGCTGATCAACAGCATTAAACAACTGGCTTGCTTTTTCCACCATTTCATTGAAACGCTTGCTTCGAATATCCTGTTGCAGTCCCATTCGTTCTGCCGTAATGTCCTCTAATCCTTCTCTAAATGGTTCCCCTGATACATTTACAGCGTCATCGAAACTTATCAGCTGGTTGGCTTCCAGACTTTGGACAATGAAGGGGCTATGGGTGGAAGCAATAAATTGGATCTTTGGAAAGGCATTTTGCAGGTCTCGTAAAATGTGTCGTTGCCAACGAGGATGAAGATATAGATCTATTTCATCAATCACGACAACACCCGGAGTTTTCTTAATAGTATCTGTTCCTAAAAAGCCATTCAGTTCTATGCAGCGATGGGCAATTTCCGATACAATGTTAATCATAGCTTTTAAGCCGTCGCTCATATATGTGTAGGTGTGTCTCTCAGGTTGTTTTCCGTAAACTGTAACGTACGCCTCAATCTCGTTGTTTGCAAATGTAATCTCCGACAAGGCCGGAATGGCTGTCTGCAAAGCTTCGAAAAAAGCATCCCAGGTTCCCTCAAACTCTTTTCCGTCCTTAATCGATTGTCTATATCTTTTGAGCCACTCTAACGCACCTTGGAAATCCACTTCTTGCTGTAAGGCCGACTTGTATGCTTTAGAAACTCGCGTAAGCCGTTCTTTGGATTTCTTTGTAGTTCGATATTGGGCATCGATGCGGTTGGTGCCGAAAGACAAAACAAGAGGAAAAACCGCATTACTACTAGGCTTTTTCCGTTCGGACTCCATTTCTCGAACTTTATCTATCAATTGTCCAGCACATTGTCGGGTATGTGACGTATGTCCTTTTTGAAGCTCCCTATACCATGTGATTTCTTCCAACGGAAAATCCCAGTTTCCATTGTCGTTTTGTTTTGTTGTAACAAAGTCTGCGACAATATCCAACCGCGTATTTTCATTATTTGGGAAAAAGTCTTTTTTTTCAAGAGAATAACGTAAGAATTGGTCTGTTTGAGAAAAATTCTTTCTATACGCCTTGCCGGTCGGAAGGTCTGATAAGGATTGCAGAAAAGCGCCTAATCCGACTTGAACAGCTTGGAGGAGCGTTGTCTTTCCAGCAGTATTATTCCCAATCACAACTGTCATTTGTGGATGGAATTTCGTTTCTAAATGTTCAAATCCTCGAAAATTATGTATATCAATACGTTTTATTATCATTGGATGAATTATTTTCTAAAATAGCGTTATTCTTCTTTCTCTCCCGCCTCACTTTCCCCGGGGCGGGTTCGGGGTGTTGCTGAAATTCAGCGTTCTATCTCTCCATTTAACCGACCGTCTAATTGGAGGAGTGGGTGTATATTTATGTTAATGTTCTTAGTTTCTTGTTCAGATACCATATCAAGATGCCGCAGTATGGTTCGTGTTTCCCGTTTTGCTTGGCCGCATAATGGTCTCTCGCTTTAATGATTTCGGATTTCTTCCACGTCTTATTATTCAAAGTTGTCACCAAACCAGTTAACACCTCTTTCCTGTTGTATTGCAATTTGGGATGATTGAGGTTCAACACTTCATTGATTTGCCTATCGTGCATCGGATTTGAAGATTTGATTTCTCCAGAGAAAGTTTTGTAAGACAATGTATTGATAAAATTGTCGTCAAAAACACTAAAGAATATTTCCTGGTCAGCTTTCTTTTTATCGCAATGGAAATCACCATCTATAGCTCCCGGACAACAGATGACCATATTGGAATAATCCATTTCCTTTGTGCCCGTTGTTTGAGGAACGATATGCTCAATCCGTGTCGTTTCGTTACTGTTGGAATCCGTGGTCGGGATTCGGCGCATGCAATAGGCACAAATATAGCCCTGTTCCTCCAACAAAGAATTTCTCAAATCTTCTGTCGGTTCGTATGTGGCTCCGGGAGTCAGACGATGCTCGCGCCACGATTTAGGTTCTTTCCCTTTAGTTATTTTTATCATCGTCTATCATCTGAAAGTTCAACATCATTTCGGCGCGTTCCAAGTCTGGAAGATAACCCTCTTGAAAGCGCTGTCGCAAAGAGGACAACAATTGCTGCGCATCTTCAATACGTTCTTCATCAATAGAAGCAAATAACCGAGACAACTCTTCTTGAATTCCTCTATCGCGAGGAACTTGTCCTAAAACCAATTCCGTTATGGTAGAAGCGTCTAGGCCGAACGTGCTAACTTCTGAGAATCCGTATCCTACGTCCGAGCTATAATCCAATTTGAAAACCGCATTGTTCTCGTTGTTTTCAATACCAGTCATTACCATAGGAGCGTGAGTGGTCGCAATAAACTGTATTTTCGGGAAAGCATATCTCAAACTTTGCAGCACCTTGCTTTGCATCGAAGGATGCAGGTGCATATCAATTTCATCAATCAACACGGTTCCCGTCGTATCTGTGAGCGGATTGAAATTGGGGACATTGTGGTTCAACAGCGCGCATCGAATGGCGATGTCCGTTACAATATTCACCAATCGACGATAACCGTCAGAGAGTTGGGTGGCTTCAACCTCACGACCATCCGTCAAAATATAATAAATGCTTTTTTGATTGGGACGTATGCTGATATCTTGTATCACATTGCAGCCTTCAGGTCCTAATACATTTTGAATAGCCCTGCGAACAGCATCTATTTCGTGTGTGAGTTTATTCCCTTCCTGTAACACCAACAGTCGTTGTTTCCAATATGGGTAAAATCCATCGCCTTCCAAGCATTCATAATACCCGAACGAGTGCTTCTGTTCGTATTTGGTGAATTTTTCTTTATCCAATTTACGAACAGAATGAATATCTTCCGTAGAAAAACAAGCGAACAACGGCAATGAACAACTGCGCGACATCTCGTTTCCCGCCTGCTGATACAAAGATTTTTGCAATTGGGAAGAATAGTCTTTATATTTTTTGATGCCGGAGGTCAACGGACGACTGTTCTTTTTTCTACTAACTTTCTTCAATAATAAATCCTCAAAAACAAATTCTTGGCCATTCAGTTGAGATAGCGTGTCACTGCAAAAAGAAAAAGAAATTTGGAGTGGATTTTCTGACAGCACGTTGCCATCAACTATTTGTTCATGGAAATCAGACATTTCAGGACAAATCCATCGGGTGTTTTCATCGCTAAAACCAGCAAAAAAAGAACTCAAAATGTATTTGCATCCTTTCAATACCGATGTTTTACCGCTGGCATTGTCACCGATCAACAGATTAATGCCGGGTTTTAACTCCATTGAGAAGTTCTGAAAACACCGGAAGTCTATAAAATGTATGGATTTAATCATACTATAAAATTTTGCCGCAAAGATACAACTTTTCTCTCTCCCGCCGCACTTTCCCCGGGGCGGGTTCGGGGTTTGCTGAAATTCAGCGTTCTATCTCTCTATTTAACCGACCGTTTAATTGGACATTCGGGAGAGGGTTTATTATATCTTTTAACTTATTTTCTTATTTCAAATGTTATGTTTTTCCGTTTGCAAATTCACTAAATCATTAATCATCAAAGTAGTATTCAGGAGGATATACATCACCTATAGGGATTCCATATAACATCATTCCGGTGATTTTAGGAGGCGAAACTTTTATTGGTTTTTCCCCATACTCTATGTAGTCACGTCGAATCTTCATCAACAGTCGTCCCATTGCATTTCCCCCTTCAAGCAAATCTTTTCCTTTTGGCATTGCACCCCACACACTATCTTTAGTTGAGTATTCTACTATTACCGATGTCCCAGACTCTTTTAACAAAGAACCGAATGTGTTCCAATTTTGCAGTAATTTCACGGTAATACACCACTCCATAACCGCAAATTTTATGAATTCCCAATCTTGGCGCACGAATGACTGATATTTACGACTAATCATCTTACACTGCATAGGGTTCTTTTCTTCCAAAATCATTTTCTGAATTTCCGGATATAAAGAAAACTTACAGGCTTGGTATAAGGCCTCGACATTAGGGATGTTGATTTCATTAACAAACATAGCATAATCAGATGCCATATTAGAGAAGCCCCCAAAACGCCCCGTCGTTTTTGCAAACGACAATATATCTTTTTTGTTATATGTATAGATTTCTTTGTTCATAATCATTTACGTTTTGCCGGAAACAATGGTTTCCAATTATGACCAGGAACTTCCCACCAATAAGCCAACGGACAATTATTAGGAATATTTCTCCAAGTAAAGAAATGTGTTCCCAATCCAAATGTCTTGTAATTCGGATTTATTATTCCCAAAGGACGAATATTCGGATTTACGTTTCCTTGTACCTGGTTAATAATGTACAATCCTTTCTCCAATAAAATATTTTCAAATCGTATTCTATTTTCAGGGCTTGTAAAAAACTTTTCTTGTATTGGATTTGCGGCATCTCTGAAAGCATACTCCTCATACTTTTCCGCGTCAAGGCCTGCTAAATATTGTAACACATCCTTGGGCTGATCTTTCGTCGGAATTGCAACATTCAAATCCTGATTGTAAAGTTTCAAGTGATTCTGGATTTCATACCAAGCCCTATATGAAATAGGCAAATTGCCGAATTGCCTTTGAAGTCCATAAAACAAGAAATTCAACCCCCAAGTATGAACGCAGATGAGCGATAGTTCAAGTCGGATTTCTTTACTCTTCAACTTTACAGCATGATCCTCAACAGCCAACCAAGACAATAAATCCTTTCTGATGGTTCCACCAGAAGCTAAGATGTCGTCAAGATATACAAACAATGTCTTAGGATAGTCCTTGTATTCATCAATATGATGGCCATGTTTTTCAAACACAATGCTATCGAACATATCAAGGTAAACATGCTGACTCTTCCCTTCTGGCTGAAGACGTAGAAAACAGGTATTTTGCAAATAATCTTCCACTGAAGCAAAGCCGTAATCCTTATACTGTCGATTCATCAGTGACCGCAAAGCAGACATCGCATCGTCTTTGGAAAGATACACTTGCTTTAAAAGATGATACAATTCTGACAAAACGAACTCACAGTCATTCTCAAATTGGCATGCCCAATCCAAGATGTCTTGAGTACTAAGATGAATCCCATCTTTATTTCGATAACCCTTAATTATCTCAAATATTTTTTGTGCCAGTTCTTGCATAATCAGTTAAATGAAATATTTTTTACTATCATCATGGTCGTATGCCAACAAATCTGCTCTAAATGTATGTATCGGCAATATTTCATCAAATTGCTTCAAATAGTGTTCAAATCTGATAAAGTGCAAATTGCAATGCTTTGTGTTGAAATAGGACGCCTCCCCTTCTCCGCATGCACGCTTTATCGTCTTTTCATCTTCCGAAGCATCACAAACGTCAAAACACTCTTCACTAATGTTCTCGGATAAAACAACAGGCACTCCAATCCACACTGGAGCGTTACCCCGACGAACAGAGTTGTTTATCGCATCTACCATCTCCTTTTTCAACAATTCATCCATATTATTCCAAATCGTTATATTGTTGGTATATTTCAGAGATGGGATCCGACAGCGTTCTCGTGTCAATAAGCGTATGTTCTCCGCCTATCTTCAATGGAATGGCTCTCCCAGATTCAATCATATAGACGTTGATGTCGCTTCCTGACATTTTAATATGACTTGAATCCGTGCTGTTTTCAGAACGACGCATAACCAAGTTCAAATAATTGACGATATAGGGGCTGTGTGTGGCCAACATCAAAGAAATCCGGTAATTGTGCGCTGTTAGAAAACAACGATGTATAAGGAAGTCCGTCAATGCGATTTGACTTTCCGGATACAAACTCAGCTCCGGTTCTTCAATCATGATGTGAACATTTTTATCCTCAATATCGCCAATGTTCTTGGCTGTATTGAAGTTCTTCAAATCATCCACATCGGCCATATATCTGAACAATGACGAATCCATGGCTTTTTTCGGGTCAAAATACCGTGCATAATATTCCACAATCAAGCTGAGCGGTGTAACAGTTTGTGTTCCAGATGAAGCGTTTTTCAAATTAATAGAAAACTCATCGGCGTTCTTGCCGTGTATTTGGTATCTCGTGCCAGATGACGTCTTGACAACTTTAAAGTCAACGCCCAAACAATCAAGAGAGAAGGATTTTATTTCGCTGGTAGCAGACAAAAAGTTGTCCATCGTGTCTTGAAGATAAAAGCCAGCTATTCTTTTTTCCATCTTATTGTGCAGAAAATCAGGTATCATTGAGCGTTTGTCCGAAATGTAGCATATCTTTTCCAAACTCAATTTTTCAGGAGCAATGGATGCTCTGGCATTGAGTTTTCCCTTTGAAAATTCAATTTGATAGTCGTTCCTGCGATAAACGATAACTGTATTGGGCTGGTAATACTCATCCAATTCGGAGGTCTTAAGCAAAGTCTTCCATTGGATACCAATGCCCGTTTTCTTGATGTTTGCTTGACGCACGTAGGAGCGCAAGACTACCCGTTTGTATATCCACCTGAACATTGAAAGAACCTTCATAATAGTACTTTTACCACTCCCTGATTCTCCAAGTAAAATGGTAAATGGACGGATGTCGTCCAATTCAACGAATTGAATTGGACCGAAATGCTCTATCTTCAAGTATTCCACATTATTCATAGGCTTTCACTAATAAGTTTGGTTCCTCCCAACAATTATTTCTGTACAAACATTAAGGCAGCAAATGTACAACATTTTCTCATAATGTGAGCAAAAAAACATCAACGTCGTTCTCTCTTCTTCTTTTCTCTTCTCTTCCTTTCTCTTCTCTTCCCGCCGCACTTTCCCCGGGGCGGGTTCGGGGTGTTTTATACTTAATCTTTTTCCTCCGTCACCTTCCAATAACCGCCCTTGTCGGGTCCGATGCGGGTAACCAATCCTTTTTCCTGCAATTTTTTGATATGTTCTCGTATGGTATCCCTATGCCTTCCCGTTATTTGAACCAGCTCATCATACGTAATCTTGGAATTTCCCAACATCAATTCCATAATTTGACTATCCAAAGAATTTACAGGCGGATTTACAGGCGGATTTACAGGCGGATTTTTTTCGGCTGTATCTACTTCCGTACTGTTTCGCCAAATAATTGTACAAAAATCCTCATCTTCAATAAATTCCGGGGATTTCAATCCCTTCGCCACACATGTCTCAACCAAATCATTTGTGCCCGTACCCAATCGCTCAATATATCCTGCAAGATAGGCGGGATAGGCAAGCGTCGGATTTACTGGTATTGATTTATGTTTTGCCTTAAGTTTTGTAGTCGTCAACCCCATCGGCAATCGCCCTGGATTCCAAATCTCTAACCGGTCTCTGAACAGCATCACCTGCACACTGGCATTACTCGTGTAATCTCTATGCACAATGGCATTTATGATGGCTTCGTGTACGGCGGAGACCGGAAGTTCATACTCCACCCCATCGTCATTCGCAGAATGATTCCCTATCCTGGCATCAATATGCGACATTACAAACGAGACGGCCTGGTCACACATTTCAAAAATAGTGCCAGCAAATACCTGATAATAGGGAGCGGGTTTTTGCACATTCACGCCGTAAAACTGCGCACACTTCACCTCTGAAGGACGAAAGAAATGTTGCGGATTCTTTCCAAAAAGCAACAGTGCCGAATTGGTAATACGTCCATCATCGGTCGTCAAATCCAAACTCATCAGCACAGCAAGCAAACCATCCTTTTCCAATGAAAGTTTATAGTCTCGTTTCAGCTTAGCCAAATTGATAAAGGATTGTACTTTTCTTTCATCAATATCTGCTAAAGAAGCATTGTCATTAATAGAAGCATCAAATGGCGATATGCGGACAACCTCCTTCACTTCCAAAAAGCGGACAAGGGCAGCATAAACTGCCATTTGAAGCTGTTCGTATGAGTTGAATGATTTTCTAACGACCGCCTGTTCGGCTTTGTCAATCAGATTTTGCTCTTTCGGATGCCGTTCAGATACTTGCTTGATGAAAACTAAGCGATAACGGTTGTGTTGCGTGGCGGCATCAAACTCGCACTCGGTTGGCGATACACCTTCATCATCTTCAAAACCATATTTCTCGCCGAAAAGTCCGACATAGACATCACTGCGGGCGGCTTCCGACAAATATGCTTCGCGCACATTCTGATCTTTCGCCGGCAAATCCTCAAACAAAAATGGGACAAATAACTTTCCAAGCAAAGCATCCTGCCGGATGTAGTCGCACAGCTTTCGCCTCTCTGAGGCGAACTCCGATTGAACACTGCTTATGAGAAGTCTAAATCTTGCCATTTTCAATACAATTTGAGTTTTCGCTTTCTTTATTCTTTCAAAGTCTCTTCTTCTTTTCTCTCTCCCACCGCACAATCCCCCGGGCGGTTTGGGGTGTTTTATACTTAATCTTTTTCCTCCGTCACCTTCCAATAACCGCCCTTGTCAGGGCCGACGCGGATGAGGAGACCGGCAGTTTTCAGTTTTTGTATATTGTTGCGTATGTTTTTAGCACTAATGCAGATTTCTCTACTCAATTCTTCTTGCGTAATATAAGGATTGGATCGCATTAATTCCAATATTTTTTTCTGATTCACTGAAATTCTTTGCAGGTCTTTTTCTAGGTCTTTTTCTAGGTCTTTTTGTAGGTCTTTTTGTAGGTCTTTCTCCGTAGTTTCCTTTCCGAGAGACTCCTTTGCCTTTCCTTTCCCTTCATACATCAAGGAATATGCCGTTCCCACAATCATAAAGGCAACCTGCTCGTACTTGGGCGTAGGGTTACCTGCTTCTTGCAATTCACGGTACATTCTATCTATACCTTCACCAAATTCACGGACAAACTTATGCGCTTTCAAGAATTTGGCGATAACGGGATTCCGGGAAAAATGCACATACCGCATATTGTCCAAGCGTACAATGCTGGGCAAGTTGCCGGGACTTTCCACTGCGATACGGTCATCGAACATTTTAATCTGGATATCCGTGCCCAAAATACTGTAATCTCTATGGGTTATCGCATTAATGATCAACTCTTTCCAAACAAATTCCGGATATTCTGCCTTGGTCACAAAACGTGCATCCGGTCCCAAATAGGTATGCTCGCGTACTTGCGTCCCCACAAAGTCAATACTTTTGTTGACCATTTCCAAAATCGTACCGTCAAAAATCACGTCTTTCATCACATTCATCTGCGCACCGGTCAACGCTTCCGTTCCCTGATATTTGATAAAACGGACTTGTGCGCGAGGAAAAAAATTCTGCGGTTTCTTTCCGAACAAAAGGATGGCAGCCGTACTTATCTTATACCCACCTTTCTCTTTGACAATGAGTTTGTCGTTTTGCTCCAAATATTCCAACGGAGATTTGGTGTAGCCAATCAAATCACAATACGACTGAACCAATGTCATATCAAGGTCTTCAACGGATGCTCCGAAAACTGCTTTGTTTTCATAAGCCATTTCGCCTTTATCGTACAGCAATTGCAGCCGTTCATCAAACGTCAGCTTCTTTGATTTGTCGCCCACACGATAAAAAACCTCATCTTTTTGATTGGCGTGAACTTTCTGGCTTTGTTGCACATTCATCAAAAGAATATGGTCAGATTCGCCATTGTCGCGAGTGAATGAAAGTTTTTCGACTGAGACTTTTACAGAAGGTCGGCAGAAGTCGAATGGAACTCGGAGCAATTCGTTCAAATGGTCCGTATGTTTGTCAATTCCTTCCAATTCGCCATTGTCCGCAACGCCCACCGCAATCGTACCACCGTCGGCATTGGCAAAAGCAACCACAATGGTCGCCAAGTCCTTCGCCGCGATCTTGATGCTTTTGCGGTCAAAAGTCTGACTCTCAGGGCGTGTTGCCAATGCCTCAACTGTCATATTTTCCTTCATTCTTTTCTCCCCCGCCGCAATTTCCCCGGGGCGGGTTCGGGGTTTGCTGAAATTCCCCTGTCTTTTCCTCCATCCAACCAAGCGCTTAATTCGACAGGTAAAATTTTTATATATTCCTTAATTTAAAATAAGTCTGCAAATATACAACATTTTTCTTTGCAGTGAAACAAAAAAATCACACTCCCCGGCTGACTTCGGTCAGTTTTTTTATTCTTCTTTTTCATTACCAATGTGAATTAGAACATAAATAATTTACTCATTATCAATCCTATAATCAATGGAACAGAAAAACTCAAAAAAGTACCCACCAAAACATATTCCGTACGACTTACGTCCTTCTTATTCTGCAAATCCCCAAATCTGAATATTGACTTGGCAGCCAGCAGAAACCCAACACCTTCCCAACAACCAGCAAGAATGAATGTAAGAGCCAATATCGTCTATGGAAACCACAAAAAGCACTGCGAACAAAACCGCCAAAACCAACAAATGCCTGGATGTGCATTTTTTAGCAAAGGCCTTCAACAAAGGCGACAGCCAACCCTTACAAATTCACCGTGACGCCCACGCCGGCAATGTGTTCCGTAGCCAGATAATCCACTGGTTCCGAATCCTTGGTCTTCGCCATTCTGACGTTGAAATTGTAAAAGATTTCCATATCACAATGCTTCGACAAATGGATGGACGTACCCACAATGTTATCCTGCATCTGCCACTTTCTCCAGGTGAACATTTCTAACGAAAGGAATGGCGCAAATCGGCTTTCGCCAATCTGATACTGCACTTTCAAAAAGGAACGGATCACGTGCGAAAACTGCTTTTCATTCTGCATATACATCAGCATATAACGCTCCCGCAACGACACCGTCAAATGCTCACGCTTCAACGTTCCCGTTACCGAAACCAAGAAGCTGTGACGCATCCGCCGATCCGCCCACACCAGATAGTCGTAGCCAATATCCACCTTCAGCCACTTCAACGGCTGGTACCCAAAACTCGGCCGCAAAAACAGACAATCCACCTTGCGCGACAAGTCGCAAGTACGAAATTCAGCCCTGAAACCGACATATAAACCGTTGCTCCACGCTTTGTTCAACTGCACATCGGTCCACAAACCGAAATCATCTCGGGTGGCATCTTGTGCCCGCACGCCGGAAAAAAGTAAAACATTAAGGAATAATATCGCGACAAGAATCTTTAGAAATCTCATAGTGAACTATTTACGTTTTTCATTTTGGAAGTGCTAATATACAACATTTCTTTGACATAGTGGCAAAGATAATTGATGAGATTTTTTCTTGTCCCACTCAGCGGATTTTTTCGTAAATTTGCATTTTTAAATATTGCCAATTCCAATGTCCGAAGATAAAATCATCCTCAAAGGAGCCCGCGTCAACAATCTCAAGAATATCGATGTTGAGATTCCCCGCAATCAATTAGTCGTCATTACCGGCCTTTCCGGTTCAGGCAAGAGTTCTTTGGCTTTCGATACGCTATACGCCGAAGGACAACGCCGCTACGTGGAAAGTCTGAGTTCATACGCCCGACAGTTTATGGGCAAAATTTCCAAACCCGACGTGGACAGCATCATCGGACTGCCGCCTGCCATCGCCATCGAGCAACGGGTGATTTCCCGTAATCCTCGCTCTACCGTAGGAACAACAACCGAGATCTACGAATACCTGAAGCTGCTTTTTGCCCGCATCGGCCATACTTTTTCGCCCGTCAGCGGCAAGGAAGTTAAACGCGAAAGCGTGGAAGATGTCTATACCTATATACAAGAACTTCCCGCTGGTGCAAAAGTCTATATTTCCGCACCTTTTCGGCTTTTTGCCGAACGCACACCAGTCGAACAGTTGGAAGTGCTTAAACAACAGGGATTTAGCAGAATCATCTACAATAAGGAAGTGAAAGAGATTGATGAGGTTTTGCAGGGGAAAGTCAGCAAGAATGCCGACATCAACATCCTCATTGACCGATTCAAATCCGATAAAATTGACGACAATAAGGCCCGTATCTCCGACTCCATTGAAACGGCTTTCCACGAGGGAAAAGGCAACTGCATTGTTCAATACGAATTGGACGGCACCGTCAAACGAGCCAAGTTCAGCAATCTATTCGAAATGGACGATATCCGCTTTGAAGAACCTTCTGTCAACCTGTTCAGTTTCAACAATCCATACGGCTGCTGCAAGACTTGCAGCGGAACCGGTATGATTGAGGGCATCGATCCCGAATTGGTCATCCCCGACCGCTCGTTATCCGTTTACGAAGACGCGGTGGTCTGCTGGCGCGGCCAAGTGCTGAACGAATGGAAAGAGTATTTCATCAAACAGGCCGGAAAAGCCGGTTTCCCGATTCATCGGGCCATTGAAGACCTCAGCGAAGCCGAGTTCGATATGCTTTGGAACGGCTGCTCGTCAAAAAACATAGAAGGTGTCAAGCAGTTTTTCGATTTTGTGGATAAAAACATCTACAAAATCCAATACCGCGTAATCCAGTCACGCTACCGGGGACGCACGCTCTGCCCCGACTGCAAAGGCACCCGCCTCCGCAAAGATGCCAACTACGTCAAGGTCAACGACAAGTCCATCTCCGACCTCATCCTTATGCCTATCGACCAGCTCTACGACTTTTTCATTCATTTTAAATATAAAAACGATACGGAAAAACAGATTGCCAAACAACTGGTGAACGAACTGATTAACCGCATTGGCTTCCTCACTGACGTGGGATTGGGTTATTTGACGCTCAACCGCAATAGCCGCACGCTCTCTGGCGGAGAATCACAACGTATCAATTTGGCCACTTCGCTGGGCAGCAGTCTGGTGGGCTCGCTCTATATTCTCGACGAACCCAGCATCGGCCTGCACGTCCGCGACACGCAACGACTCATCAAGGTGCTTCAGCGGCTGCGCGATATCGGCAATACGGTGGTGGTCGTGGAACACGACGAGGAAATCATCAATGCCGCCGACTATATCATCGACATCGGTCCCGGTGCCGGCCGCCTCGGAGGTGAGGTCGTCTTCGCCGGAACCAACGAGCGACTGGTGAAACAGAAAGACAACCTCACAGCAGCCTACCTCCGGGGAATGATTCATCCCCATCAGGAAGGGAATCGCTGTATCGCAGTTCCTACCCGCCGTCGCAAATGGCGCAACTATGTCGAAATCTTCGGTGCTAAGGAAAACAATCTGAAAAACATCGACGTGAAAATTCCTTTGGATATTTTTACCGTCGTCACCGGCGTCAGCGGCTCCGGCAAAAGTTCGCTCATCAAAAACATTCTTTATCCGGGATTGAAAAAAATCCTTAATGAAACCAGCGACAAACCCGGCAAACATCACCACATTGACGCAGATTTGAGCAAACTCCGCGACGTGGTCCTGGTTGACCAAAATCCTATTGGCCGTTCCTCACGTTCCAACCCGGTCACCTACATCAAGGCCTACGACTTCATCCGTGACCTTTTCGCCGAACAGCCGCTGGCCAAACAACGCAACTACAAGTCGGGGTTCTTCTCTTTCAATAGTCCCGGCGGTCGCTGCGAAGAATGCGAAGGCGAAGGCGTGGTGCATATCGAAATGCAGTTTATGGCCGATGTCGATCTGGTCTGCTCCGAATGCGGCGGCGCCCGCTTCAAAGAGGAAGTCTTGGATGTCAAAGTCGCCGGACAGTCCATCAGCGACATCCTCAATATGACGGTCAGTCAAGCCATCGAGTTCTTCAGTTCTCTTCCCAAAAACCGGCTCGTCGATAACATTATCCAACGCTTGAAAGCACTCGAAGAAGTCGGTTTGGAATATCTCAAGATGGGGCAATCGTCCTCCACCCTCTCCGGCGGTGAAGCTCAACGCGTCAAATTGGCCTACTACCTTTCCTTGGGCAACAACCAGCAAAACACCCTTTTCATTTTTGACGAACCTACAACCGGTCTGCATTTCCACGACATCAACAAACTTTATATCGCCTTCAACAAATTGATTGAGAAAGGCAATTCCATCGTGGTCATCGAGCATAATCTTGAACTGATAAAGTGCGCCGACTGGGTAATAGATATGGGACCCGGCGGCGGTGACAACGGAGGGAAAATCGTTTTCGAAGGCAAGCCCGAAGATTTGGTCAAATGCAAGAAATCCTTTACCGGTCAAGCGTTGACAGGAAAATTATAAATCGCCAGTCCGACGAATCATAGCAAAGTCGGATTTATTTTTGCAAGACAAAAAGAGATAATTCCCCCTAAAAAACCAGTGCAATTAAGATTATGAAAAATAATAATAATTCAAAAAAATACTAAATAATAGTTATTATTCAAATTTTATTTGTATTTTTGCAGGCACAAAATTACAAAGAGATGGAAAATATTACTCCTAACCAACCTATTCCAGACTGGCAAATTCGGCTAAATGAGACTAACGAGATTCTAAAAAGATGTGCCGAATTATCGCGATACAATTTCAAACAATTAGCCATCATAGACAGACAGGTAAAAGAAACTGGCCGGCAAATGAAAGAAACCGATCGCAAATTTAAGGAATTGGCCGAAAACTTCACCTCCCAAGTGGGACATTTGATAGAAGGCCTGGTGGAACCCGAAGCACACCGCGTCTTCCAAAAGGCCGGCTTCAACATCGAAGGCAGTCTGCAGCAGGCCAAAAAGAAACGCAATGGCAAGGAAATGGAGGCCGACCTCATCCTCTTCGGCGACGAATGCACCATCGTGGTGGAAACCAAGCTCAACTGTACCGACAAAAAAATCGACCATTTTCTCAATCAAATGGAAATCTACAGAGATTTGTTCGGTGATCTTCCCTTCACGAAGTCAAAGGTCTATGCCGCCATCGCCGCCGTTCGATTCGAGGCCCAAAGCGACAAATACGCCCAAGAACACGGACTGATGGTCATCCGTGCCAAGGAAAACAAGCTATTCTCCCTCGATAAAGTCAAACCCGAAGATCTACGATTGTTCTAAGCCGACAGTGGAAAAAGACAACTTGTGATTTTTCGTGAACCCCAATTCTCACCCCCAAAAACGACAAGTTAAACAATTAAACGTTAAAATCTCTCCACAAGACTTAAGGTGATAATTCCGAAAAACAATTTAAAGAATAACAGGACAACTAATCAATTTTTTCCAGTAACACGACGTTCTCTACGTGCTGCGTATGCGGGAACATATCCACCGGCTGCACTCGCGTAACCTTATAGTCACGACATAACAAAGTCAAATCACGGGCCTGCGTGGCAGGATTGCAACTCACATAGACAATGCGTTTGGGAGCGATGTCCAAAAGTTGATCAATAACCTTTTCGTGCATACCCGCGCGTGGAGGGTCCGTAATCACGATGTCGGGAGTGCCATTGGTCCTGATAAATTCCGGTGTGAACACCTTCGCCATATCTCCGGCAAAAAACCGCGTGTTTTCTATGCCGTTGATTTTTGAATTTTCCTTGGCATTGACAATGGCTTCATCCACATATTCAATTCCAACCACCAACTTGGCCTGACGTGCCACGAAATTGGCAAT
Source organism: Bacteroidales bacterium (assembly GCA_045616665.1). Taxonomy (GTDB): domain Bacteria; phylum Bacteroidota; class Bacteroidia; order Bacteroidales; family WCHB1-69; genus RUG11690. Next base: position 28,957 of record JAZLHE010000029.1, read on the forward strand.
CGTTCCACTTCCCGTGTACAAATCATATACGATATCGTCTTTACCTATCTGCGCAAACTCCCGAGCCACCTTGTACAAATTATAAGCCTGCGGATTGTTAGTCTGATAGAACGAAACCGGTCCCACCTTGAATTTCAAATCCTCCATCTGCTCCATCATAAACGGATTGCCTTTATAGGTCACCATCTCCAAATCCGTAATGCTGTCGTTGAACTTTGTATTGATACAATACAACAAGGAAGTGATTTCAGGAAAACGGTCAGCGACGAACTGCAGCAAAGCCTTGGTCTGCTCATTCAACTCGGTCATCACCACAATCACCATCAACTCGCCCGTGGAACTGCTGCGGATAACCAGATTTCTCAAAATTCCTTCGTGGAGGCGCACATTGAAAAACGGAATCTGATGTTCCATCGCAAACTGTTTGATACTTAAGCGGATATCGTTAGCAGGGTCGGCTTGCAAATAACATTTCCGAATATCCAGCACCTTGTCGAATTTGCCAGGAATATGAAAACCCAAGCCATCGGTAACTATCTTTTCACCCGCTTCCTGCTTTTGCTTGTCTTCATCATCCAGCCATCTCAAACTGGAAAACGTAAATTCCAGTTTATTGCGATAAAAATATTGCTTTTCCGAGCCAATGATCGGCGAAATTTCCGGAAAATCAAACTTCCCCAAATGCTTGAAGTTGTCAAAAACCTGCTTTTGCTTGTAATACAACTGCTTCTCGTAGGTCAAAATCTGCCACTTGCACCCACCACACAAACCAAAATGCTGACATTCCGGCTGGATTCTGTCTGCCGACGGCTTCTTAATGGCCGTGATATAGGATTCGGCATAACCTTTCTTTTTCTTAAACACCTGAACATCAACAACATCTCCCGGAACAGCATAGGGCACAAAAACCGTCAGTCCATCGTGTTTTCCAACCGCCTTGCCTTCCGCTCCGGCATCCGTAATTTCTAAGTTTTCTATCGTAAAATAATTCATCTCTTTAATATTGACAACGAATACAAAGTTTAGTTTAATTTCTAATTTCTATAAAAACCCATTTCTTCCACATACTTGGCCACCTTTTCCGGCATCAGATACCGCACCGACTTCTTTTCCCTAATGCCTTCACGAATCATCGTGGCGGAAATCTCCATCTTCGGGGCATTCACGTAGGTAATATTCGGAAGAATCCTTTTCTTTTCAGTCTTGTAATTATCTCTTGGATAAACATAAATCTGATAATGATCCAAAATAAACTGATAATTATACCATTTCTCAATGCAATCCAAATTGTCTTCACCCATTATCAGACAAAATTCCTTATCCGGATATTTTTCAGCCAAATAAGTCAACGTGTGCACGGTATAGGACGGTTGCGGCAACTTAAACTCAATATCGCTGGCACGGAAACGCATATCATCTTCTATGGCCAGATTAACCATATACAGGCGTTGCCGCTCACCCAACAGACTCTGCTTCTTTTTCAACGGATTGCAAGGCGAAACCACAAACCACAGTTCTTTCAAATCGCTATGTTCCACAATGTATTCCGCGATAATCAAATGTCCCACGTGAATAGGATTAAAAGAACCGAAAAAAAGCCCGATTTTCTTATTCATAGCATTAATTATCATTCAATTTGATAAAAATAAAGAGCATACCGGTAAATGCCCACAACGAAGAACCGCCATAACTAATAAACGGCAACGGGATACCGATAATCGGAACCAAACCCACCGTCATTCCAATATTGATAAAGAAGTGAAAGGCGATAATGCCCGCAATGCCATAACCATAATATCGGACAAAGGGACTTCGCTGCTTTTCCGACAAACGCAAAATGCGAATCACAAGCATTAAAAACAGAGCCGTAATGGCACAGCTGCCCACAAAACCCCATTCTTCGCCAATAGCACAGAAAATAAAGTCGGTGCTTTGCTCCGGCACAAAATTCAACTTGGTTTGCGTACCGTTAAGGTAGCCCTTCCCGAAAAATCCACCGGAACCTATCGCGATTTTGGACTGAATAAGGTTAAAATCCGCACCTTTCGGATCAGAAGTCTTACCCATCAACGTGTCAATACGCTGTTTTTGGTGTGGCTGCAACACTTTTTCGTAAGCAATATTCACCGCCGCCACAAAAAGCACGGCAACAACAAAGACAATAATATTCCGAATCACTTTTTTCTTGTCTCGTCGATCAATAATCCACGCGATCACCAACACGAGTGTCAGCAACGCCACCGCGTATATCTCGTTAAACATCAAGGTAAAGACCGCCAAGAAAACGGCTATCGCGCCAAAAACAAAAATGAGCCCGCTCATTCCTTCTCGGTAGAACAACACGACAAAGGACAAGAACACCAAGGCCGACCCCGTGTCCTTTTGCAATAAAATGGTAAGAGCCGGTATCAAGATAATGGCAAAGGCAATCACCCAAAGTCGTTGCCGCTGCCCAACGGTCTTGCCTTCGGTAAAGAACTGTGCCAAGGTCAATGCCGTGGCCAACTTCATAAACTCTGTCGGTTGAATACTGAAACTGCCAATCTTAATCCAGGAAGTTGCTCCGTTTACCTTCGATCCCAAGACAAAAGTTGACAAGACCAAAAGCAGACAAACGGCATAGACATAATATCCTGAATGCTGTATAATTCGGGAATCCAAAAGAAGAATGACGACGGCAATCACCACCGAAGTGCCAATCCACACCAACTGACGCACGTAGGAAAGAGCAAAACTAAAACCCTGCGGATTGGCAGCATTGTAGGATGTTGAAAAAATAGTCATCCACCCAATGATGACAAGCAAGACATAATACAGAATCAGTCTGCCGTCAAATCCGTTCGTTGATGTTCTCGTATTTAATAATGTCATGACTATTTCAATGATAAGTTAAGCATATTTTCTTCCACTCCCTTGCGTTTCACCTCACCCGTGAGATAAAGTTCGGCAATCAGACTGGCAATGGGACAAGCCACGGCAGCCCCCCACCCTCCGTTTTCCACGAGGCAGAAAACCACGATCTGCGGATCATCGACAGGGGCAATCAAAGCAAATACCGAGTGGTCGCGACCGTGCGGATTCTGCGCCGTTCCCGTCTTTCCTGCCACGCGAACTCCTTCAATCTGCGCACCTCGAGCCGTACCCGCAGTGGCAGCCAACTCCATTCCCTGTATAATCGGATCAAAATACTGCGGTTTGATATCCACATCCACCCTATCCATATACTGCGTGTTCAGATGGTCTTTCGTCCCGACAGCCTTAATCACGTGCGGACGAACATAATATCCCCTGTTGGCAATGACCGCCAACATATTGGCCATCTGTATCGGCGTCACGCAAACTTCGCCCTGGCCAATACCCATTGAAACCACACTGTTGCCATTCCAATGTCCCAAATAAACCCGGTCAAAATAATCCGCGGACGGCAAAATTCCCTTCTTCTCATACGGCAGGTCCGTGTCAAAAGTCGTGCCGAAACCCAACTTCATAATGTGTTCCCGCCAGGCCGTATATCCTTGCTGTATCGTCTTATATTTGCTTTTATTACTGATAATGTTATAAAATGCCTTGCAAAAATAGGTGTTGCAGGAATGCTGCACCGCCGACATCAAATTGGTCGGACCGCTATGGTGACAACCGATTTTATGACTTCCAACCTGATAACCGCCGGGACAAGGATAAATTGTGTTGGCATTCAAAATACCTTCCTCCTGGGCAATGAGTCCGTTCGCCAGCTTAAACGTGGAACCGGGCGGATACATTGCCTGCAAAGCTCTGTTAAACAACGGCTTCCGGACAGAATCCATCAGCAGCATTCTATAATTCTTGCTTCGGTCCTTTCCTACCAAGAGATTGGGGTCATATCCCGGACTCGACACAATACACAAAATTTCGCCCGTCTTGGGTTCTATCGCCACAATACTGCCCCGCTTATTCTGCATCAACTGCTCGCCATAACGCTGCAAACGCAAATCCAAAGTACTCCATAAAGATGTTCCCGGAACTGCCTTCACATCTTCTTCTCCATTATGATAACTGCCGATTTCCCGGTTATTCACATCCACCAATACCACACGTTGCCCTTTCACCCCCCGCAACTCCGCTTCGTAGGCTTTTTCTATGCCGCTGATGCCAATATAATCGCCCATCTTGTAATACGGATCGTCTTCCATCGTCTGCTCGCTCACTTCGCCCACATATCCTAAAATATGGGCAGCCACGGCATCCGGATAGGAACGCAAGGTTCTCGTCTGCACGAAAAACCCGGGAAACTTAAACATCTTCTCCTGCAAATAGCCATAATCTTCCTTCGACATCTGCTGGGCAAACAGAGACGGAATGATTTTCGAATAGGCAGACGCCTTCTCAATGCGGGTCTCCAGCTCCTCCTGCGTGATGTCCAAAATACGACACAAATCAAGCGTGTCGAAAGTTCGCAATTCCTTGGGAACCACCATCAAATCGTATGCCGCGTCATTGAAAACCAGCAACGAGTCATTGCGGTCGTAAATCAATCCACGATCCGGATGCTCGGTAATCTGTCTCAACGCATTGTTCTTGGCCGCTTCAGCATAATCCTTGTTCACAACCTGAAGACTGAACAACTTGATGAGGTAAACCACCGCCAAGATCAACATCACCGTGACGATGAGGACAAATTTTCTTGAATTTTGCTGGCTGTTCATTATTTTTCTCTATGGGCTAATACATCTGCCAAGTGGTAAAGTGCTTGTTTCTTTTCTTCAGCAACGGAAATAGATTTTAAGAGTTCCTTGGCCTGATTGACATACTGAAGAATCACCTTTTCGGTTTTCTCCTTAATAGTCAAGGATTCATAAATAGTCTTCACCTCATTCAGTTTCTCGTCAAAATCAAAATCCGTGGACGAAAAATAATGCAATAATTTTTTCCTTTGTTCCTCATCCGCATCGCGCAAAGCCGAAAGATACAGATAGGTTTTCTTGTTTTCTCGTATATCCCCGCCTCGTGCTTTTCCAAACACCTGAACATCCGAATACAAGTCTAAGATATCATCCTGCAACTGAAAAGCCAGGCCGATGTTGATGCCAAAATCATAAATGGCTTTTTGGTCCTGCTCCGACGCGTGAGCCAAAATGGCACTTGACTTCAAACAGCCGGCCAGCATCACGGCCGTCTTGAGCCGGATCATCTTAATGTAATCCTCGATACTGACATTCTCTTCCCTTTCAAAATCCAGGTCATATTGCTGTCCTTCACAAATCTCCAACGAGGTTTGCGCAAACAGTTCGCTTATTTTGATGATGGTCGCATCGTCTGTCGGGACCTTCAACAATTCCTGCATCGCCATAATGGCCAATGCATCGCCCGCCAAAATGGCGATATTGCCATTCCACTGCTTATAAACCGTCGGTTTTCCCCGGCGTATGGGTGCGTCATCCATAATGTCGTCGTGTATCAAGGTGAAATTATGAAGCATCTCGAACGCCGTCGCCACGTGAAAGGCGTTTTCCGCCTTTTCTCCGAACATTTCCGCCGACAACAAAACCAGATTGGGGCGGACTCGTTTCCCACCCTGCGACAAAATATAGGTAATCGGTTCGTACAGGTTGCCGGGTTCTTTTCCCGACGCAACTTGCTGAAAATAAATATCTAATGATTCCAAGGTATTATCTTTTTATTATTCGCAAATATACAACTATTCTTTGAATTATGGTGATAAAAAAATCATCGTTTTAATGATTTGGGCGGTCCCCTCGCTCCGCTCGGGTCGCGCTTTCCAGGGGTTCCGTGCTCGCTCCGCTCGCACCGCCTTCGGTGCCCTTCCAATCACTACCGCAGTTTCTCTGTCGATATTCTTGCCTTCTGTTGGCTAACAAACGAAGCGAGTGCGATTAGTAGATACGTTGCGTGAAGTTTGACCTCGAAGAGGTCGCATTCTCCATAAGCCCAGATAAGCGTAGCGCCATCTGGGGTGGAAAGGCCGACTATATGCATAGCACCTCGGAGAGGTGCTACCTTTGGGGAATATCACATCCCTTCCGGATGTTATCATAATAGATTGATTGATAGTTATTTCAATTTCGTAATTATCACATTTGCTCTAACATCGGCTGCCGAAATCTTTTTGCAAGACGCAAAGAGAATAATTCCGAAAATTTATGTAAGTTTGCATCCTTATTTTCACATTATGGCTTTAGACAATATCATTTATGGCATTCGCCCGGTTATGGAGGCGATGGAATCAGGAAAAACAATCGACAAAGTATTATTGCAGAAAGGCTTACAGGGAGAACTCTTCAAAGATCTCTTCTATCACGTACGGCAAAACAAAGTGCCTTTCCAATATGTTCCCGCTGAAAAATTAAACAAATTTACCCGCGGAAATCACCAGGGCGTCGTCGCTTTTATGTCGTCTATCGAATACCAAAGCATTTATGACATTGTTCCTTCCATATACGAAAACGGGAAAGTTCCGTTCCTGCTGATGCTCGACAAAATCACCGATGTCCGCAATATCGGCGCCATCGCCCGTTCGGCAGAATGTGCCGGCGTAGATGCCATCATCCTTCCGCTCAAGGGCGGTGCCCAACTGAACGAAGACGCGGTGAAAAGCTCGGCAGGAGCCTTGCACAAAATTCCCATTTGCCGCCATTCCAACTTGGTAGAAATCATCAATTTTCTGAAAGATTCCGGCATAGAAGTCATCGCCGTCACCGAAAAAGCTTCCCACTTCCATTACCAGAAAGATTTAACCGGTCCCGTTTGTCTCATTATGGGCAACGAATACGAAGGAATCGCGTGGGATTACCAGCGCATTTGCGACGACGCCATCAACATTCCGATGGTGGGAACCATCAAATCGCTCAACGTTTCCGTGGCCACCGGCATCGTCTTGTTTGAAACCGTAAAGCAAAGATTATGAAAAAAATAGGCGTTCTCTCGGATTCCCACGGCTACATTCATCCCGAACTCTACACTTTTTTTGAAAAGTGCGACGAAATCTGGCACGCCGGCGATATGCTCAGCGATGAAATTCTATACAATCTGGAAACCATCGCCCCTGTCCGTGCAGTTTACGGCAACTGCGACGGCTGGGACATACGCGGACGTATTCCCAAACTGCAACTTTTCAACTGCGAAGAACACAAAGTGGCCATGATGCACATCGTGGGCAAGCCCGGCCACTATGAAGCAGAAGCAATGAAAGTCATCAGCCAGGAAAAACCGACGATTCTGGTAGCCGGCCACTCCCATATCCTACGTGTCATCAGAGATCCTCAACACGACCTGCTCTTCATCAATCCCGGTGCCGCCGGCAAATACGGCATTCACCAGCTCATCACTTTCGTCCGCTTCGACATCAACGGAAAGGAAATCTCTAATTTCGATATTTATCAGGAAGAAAAATGATTATCACCATCCTCGGTCCCACCGCCACCGGCAAAACCGGTCTTGCCACCGCCCTTGCGCTCCGCATCAACGCCGAAATCATCAGCGCCGACTCGCGGCAAGTCTATCGCCGTATGGATATCGGCACCGGTAAGGATTTAGACGATTACTGCCTCAACGGAACCAACGTTCCCTACCACCTTATCGACATCGTGGAACCCGGTATCGAATACAACGTTTTCCAATACCAGCAATTGGCACATCAAGCCATCAACGACATTAAAAGTCGGGGCAAGAACATCATTCTCTGCGGTGGCAGCGGAATGTACATCGAAGCCCTGCTCAAAGGTTACAAACTTTTCCCCGTACCCGACAATCTTGAACTGCGGCAGGAATTGGAACATCACTCCGACGAGGAACTGACCCAAATGCTGGCCTCCTTCAAAACCCTGCACAACCATACCGACACCTGCGAACGCCCCCGCCTCATCCGCGCCATCGAAATAGAAATTTACTATCAGCGACATCCCGAACTGATGGCTTCTTGCCAACCCGTATCTTCCATCATTTTCGGCCTCAAGGGCGACCGCGACCTGATTCGCCAACGCATCACCCAACGCCTTCACCAACGCCTCGAAAACGGTATGATTGAAGAAGTGCAACAACTCATTGACAATGGCGTCAACCCCAGCCAACTGATTCGCTATGGACTGGAATACAAGTTCCTCACACAATACCTGCAACATCAATTGGATTATGACACGATGGTGCAACGACTCAACGTGGCCATTCACCAGTTCTCGAAACGCCAAATGACCTGGTTCCGCAAAATGGAACGGGAAGGCTTCGACATCCATTGGATGGATATCAGCCTTCCCGTAGAGGAAAAACTAACTTATATATTTAGAATTTGCAACCTAATGTAGCTACAATACGATGCGTATTGGTCTTCAATGACGCGGGATCTACGAAATCGCTGTCGTAAAGCCAGAGTTGTTCACTCTGTGTCTTGAACACGTATGCCACGTCTGCGAAAAAGTGTTTGGTTCTGATTCCAATACCCGCCGTTGCCTTGTGCGTTCCGGCAGCATTGTTAACCCCCGCCTTATAGGGAGAAGAGATATAATTGTAGCCGGCACGAAGCAGGAAATTGCCGGTAACATAAACTTCACCACCAACTCTAACGGTATGAGAAGCACCATATTTGCTTTGGATAGACGCGTTTTCATCGTCAAAATTATAATCGTTGGAACTCATCTTGGCCATACCATAACCCGTAAATTCATATTCCGCACTCACGAAGGCACGCTTTGCAATCAGAAAGGCCACACTTCCAATGGCTCTCAACGGAGTAGTCAAAGTATAATCAAACACATAATTTCTTTCATAAACACCCGAATTATTCCCATTCGCATAATAGCTAATCATCTCTTTATGATAAGTATTCTTCACCTTTCCATAATATGAAGGCGTATGGAAGGCCGCACCAATTCTAACAAAATCAACAGGTTGATAAATCAAACCCAACTTCAGGTTAACACCTGTCGAACGGACTTTGTAATTTTCATAGATCGAATAACTGTCTATACCTCCTAAGGGCAGAAATGGCGTTTCGCTATATCTCGTCTTTTCATCATATTTCAATACGGGAACACCAATTGTGGCACCAATGAACAACTGGTCATTATAGTTGCCGCCAAATGAAAAATTGACTTCATCAATCGCACCGGAACTTTCCACCACGAGTTTCTGATTCAACGACTCGTATGAAAATGGCGAATAGAAAATGCAGCCGGGAAGCGTATCAATCATCCGGGTCTGCCATGCCAGATAGGCATTGTCGTTCAAACTGCTCGGATTACGCACCAACGTGGTATTGGCACTCGCCACCAGTGGATCCATCATAGAACTGTTGTTGCTCACGCCTTCAATACGATAAATATTGTTGAAATCCATCGTTCTGTTATAGCCAATACCAAACTGGATGGCTTTCCAACCATTATCCTTGCCCAAGCCAACACGAAAAACGCCACCGGCATTGGACAACGAATACTTCACATTGCTCGTGTTGCTGTTCGTTCCATTATAACTTGAATTATCGTTGTAAATGGAAACAACCATTGGCGTAAAAGTAATTTCACTCTTCTTAAATACACCAATGGCAGCCGGGTTGACATTTAATGCGGAAAATTCCGCACCAACCGCACTGAAAGCACCGCCGGCACCCATAAAGCGCGCCGTTCCTTCATAATCGTGCTGTGAAAAGCGGAATGCGTCAATGTCATTTTGAGCATGGGAAAACATTGCGGCTCCCATTACAAAGATTGCTAATAAAAATAACCTTTTCATAATATGTAATTTTTATAGTTTGCAAAATTAATCATTTTTTTGTTTCGTAAAACAATATGTATAGACTATTCTTAACACAAAATGTTTAATCCATTTATGTCGTTTTGCCTTTATTTTTCAATTTGGCTTTATGATTCTGAATTGAAGTATTACCAGACAACAATAATTTCGTATCTTTGCAGATTATTTGAATACAGACTCAATGGGTTCCATAACCAAACATTTCAAAAACCTCTACGAACAATACCGCAACTTTATCCTTTACGGCATCATCGGCCTGTTTACAACCGCTATTGACGTCGGCATTTTCACACTGCTCAGTCATTACGACATACACGAACTGATTGCCAACACCATCAGCTACCAAACAGCTATGGTATTCAGCTTTTTCTTCAACCGCCACTTCAATTTCAAGGTAAAAGACAATATGTGGAAAAGGTTTTTGTCCTTTTTCCTTGTCAACCTTATCGGCTATGGAATTAGTCAGGGTTTGGTTTTTCTGTTCATTTCCATCATAGAAATGCCTGATTTCATCGGAAAACTGCTAGCGACCATTTTGGCCGGCATCGCCCAGTTCGTCATTATCAAATATTGGACCTTCAAACCCAAGAACTAAGCCAATTTCCACTTCACATAAGAAATCAGGCTGCCGCCTTCCAACCAGTGCTTTTCATAGAAAGTTTGAATCTCCGTCAAAATAGACGGTTCGTTCAAAGAGTAAACATCTTCAATATCTTCCAGGGGTTTCCACTGCTGCTGTGGAATAACTTTCCGAATATAGTCATAAAGCAGACGGCTGTCCGTTTTCAAGTTCATCACCGCATCCGGTTTCAGGAACTTTTTATACTTTTCCACAAAATTGGGCGACATCAGACGCTTGCGTTCTTTAGTTGGTTGCGGATCAGGAAAAGTAATCCAGATTTCACTCACCTCATTCTCTCCAAAATAATAGAAAATATCGTCGATGGGGATTCGTAAAAAGGCCACATTAGGCAACTGCTGCTCTAACGCATTTTTGCAGCCGCGCCACAATCGGGCTCCCTTTCTATCGACACCTATGAAATTTCTGTCAGGAAAACGCTGGGCCAAGCCCACCGTATATTCTCCCTTTCCGCACCCTAATTCAAGAATAATAGGATTTTCATTATGAAAATATTCGGTATTCCACATGCCTTTTAATGGGAATCCGACACCTCGTGCGTCAAAAGTGGTACATTGAAATAAATTGGAGAAGGTTTCGTTTTCTGCGAATCGGGCGAGTTTGTTTTTAGACATTATATTTTATTTATAAGATTATCAAATGAAAATTTCAAAAATCAAAGATACAAAAAACTACTGATTTTGTATCTCTACGAGCTTGGCATATTTTCCGCCATCACGCAACAACAGATCGTGTGTTCCTTGTTCCACGATGAAACCATCATCCAAAACATATATCCAGTCCGCATTTTGAATAGTGGAAAGCCGGTGAGCGACAACAATGGCCGTCCGATCCTTCATTATCTCATCCAAGGCCTGCTGAACCAATTTTTCAGACTCCGTATCCATCGCCGACGTGGCTTCATCCAACAACAAAATCGGAGCATTGCGCAACACGGCCCGGGCAATGCTCAAGCGTTGACGCTGACCACCAGACAGATTAACCCCACGATCACCGACATTGGTGTCAAAACCATCGGGAAGCGACATAATAAAATCATAAATATGGGCCACTTTCGCCGCATTGACGATATCCGCTCGTGCCACATTCTTCAATCCGAAAGCAATATTGTTGGCCACCGAATCATTAAAGAGAATCACATCCTGGGATACCAATCCATACAGAGAGCGAAGATGGTCGATTCTATAATCTCGAATATCCACCCCATCAATCTCAATGACACCCGACGACGGATCGTAAAAGCGCGGCAACAAATCCATCAGGGTTGATTTTCCCGCACCGGAAGGACCGACCAAGGCCACCGTTTTACCTTTTTCAATTTTCAAATTGATATGATGCAAAATCTCTTGCTGCTCGTATGAAAAAGACATATCCTTCATTACGATATCCTGCTGAAAAGAAGTAATGTTTAGGGCATTGGGCTTCTCAACAATCACCTCAGACGCCTGCATAATCGATGCCAACCTATCCAAAGCGGAAAGTCCTCTCTTATAATTAGAGAAGGCGGTAAAGAAATTTTTGGCAGGATTGATAATTTGAGAAAAAAGCGCAATGTAGGTGATAAATAATTCTGGTGACAAGGAACTCTGCGGCTGCATAACAATATAACCGCCAAAAACCAATACAATCATCACCAGCGTGATCCCTAAAAACTCACTCAACGGCGACGCCAACTCAACTTTCCGGTAAATCTTGAGTTGAATGGAAGTGAACTCATCATTGTTACGGGCAAAAGAACGTTCAGCCTGCGAAAAGGCATTAAAGGCCTTGATAATTCTCAAACCAGAGAGCGTTTCTTCCACGTGCGACAAAAGTGTACCCAAATATTCCTTCGAACGCTTTCCGTGCCGCCGCAAGGAACGAGTGACAGTAGAAATGGCGAAGCCGGCCAAGGGCAACAATATCAGCACAAACAAACTCAACTTCAAACTAATGATAAACAAAGATACCATATAGATCAAGATGGTCAACGGTTCAATGATGAACTCCTTGATGGCCGACAAAATGGTAAATTCGATTTCGTGAGTGTCATTTACCGCACACGAAATCACGTCACCCTTTTTCTGATCCGAATAGAAGGACAATGGCAAAATAAGTAGTTTGTCGAAAATTGAATTGCGTACAGACCTAACCACATCACTGCGGATAGGCGCCATAAACCACTGCGCCATAAAGGTGAATAGGTTCTTGCAAAAGAAAAATAAAACGGCCAGCAAAATCAATCCGACCACTTGCTGAGAGGCAGCTTGCACATCGATGAACGAGGACAAGATGTTCATCATCAACTGCCCCAAAACACTCAAGGCCGAAATATCCCGATGGAAAAGAATAGTAATGAAAGGTTCCAAAAGCATCAAAGACAAGATGGAAAAAGCCACAGCCAAGAGATTAAAAAAGAAAACCACAAGCAACCGCGGCCAGTAGTCGCTCAAAAAGCTCTTCATAAAATGCCTGCTCGAAAATTCCATAACTTGTCTTTTTACAAAAAAAGGAGTCACGCAGAGAACGCAACTCCTTTTGAAAATTTATAGATTAGAATAATTATCTTTTGATAACGAGTTTCTTAGTCATCATAGCATCACCGTTAACGAGTTTGATGAAGTACATACCTTGAGCAAAGTTGTCAACAGGTAAGCTGATGATTTGACCATCGTTTTCAACATTAACTTGAGTAGAGATAACAGCCTTACCACTCATATCGAATACCTGAACGTTGGTCTTACCCTTAACACCGGCAACGGCAACATTAACGGTTACGTTGGCTGGGTTAGGATAAACCTTCATATCCACACTGGTAGCAGCATCCAAAGTAGTGATAGAAGTGATGTCTTCATTACCTTCAGCTGAAGCAGAAACTGGATCAACATAGATGGTAATATAATCAAATGCAATCGTATCTTTTTTAATCAAATTAGTGTGTGCACCATGACCACCAACCTTCAACAGATCCTTATAAAGAGTACCGTTGGTAGCAGCTTCAGGACCAGCAACGATTACAGCGTATGAAATTGTATATGTACCAGCTGAAGCAGGTTTCCAAGCTCCAAGGTCAACCGTGATCTTTCTATTATCAATAAAGTGCATATAGAACCAGTCGAATGGATATTCACTATTATCAAGGAATTCAGTTCCTGGGAAGAAATTGGCAGCAGTGTTGTAATTAGAAGAAGTCATATAGAGGTATTGCAAAGCAGGCGCATTATTAGTCAAGTCGAAGGCGTAAGATGTATTGTAAATACCACGAGTAACATCAAGAGTATTTGCCAATTGAGCATCAGTCATAGGAACGCCACCCTTATAGATTTGGAAATCAACAAATACACGAGTTTCAGGATTCCAACAATTTTGATGGATATACATTTCGAATGAAGTAGCATCGCCAACGTGAGCTTGCAAAGATCTGATGGATTCAGTACCACCCACTTCACGGAATTCGAATTGAGGTCTGTTGGTTGAAGTAACTTCTACGACATTGCTGTCCTTAACACTCTTACAATGATGCACATCATCTATAACTTCGATTGCATAGAGAGTAGGAACTGGAACACCGCCAATAATTTCACTTTCATCAGGGATATCAGAACCATAGTCAAGAGTTCCAACAGAAGAAGCAGTACCATAAAACATTATAACACCATTCTTAAACCAAGTATATGAATAATTTCCAATCGGAGATATAGTTGCTGTTACATTAACTGGTTGACCATTACAAACAAGCGTATCATTTGACATTTTAACCTCGAAACCAGGATAGAAGTTAACCTTAGTGGTATCCGTGTTAGAACAGTTGTTGGCGTCTGTACCGATTACAACATATTGAATAGAATCAGTAACTTTAATTGACGAAGTAGTTTCACCAGTTGACCAAACGTATGTAGTAGCACCAGTTGCGGTCAATGTAGCGGTATCACCCATACAAATTGTAGGATCATTAGGCTCAATAAGAACTGTTGGCAAAGCATTCTTTGTAATGGTAATAGTAGTAGTGTCACTATGGCAAGCTGGGAATTCAGCATAATAAGCAACAGCCTTCATAGAACCATTATCAGTATAGGTCTTTGGCAATGTAGGATTAGTATATAAGGCCGTATCTGCACCATACGTAATAGAGAAGTCAGATGCTGAAATAACAACACTGTCACCTGCACAGAAAGAAGTAGTTCCGGTATATACAGGTTGTGCTAAAGTATTGAAATAGGTAATAGCGATAGTATCTGAATTCCAATATGGGCAAGCCACACCATAACCAACACTACCAACAGTATCATATTCAGAATAAACAAATGTAAGGAGAGTGTCACCAGTTACATCAAAATCATAAGTATGATTCTCGATAGTGTCACCATTCCAAATAACATCAAGATGACCTTTGACTTCAGGAAGTCTAGTGTGGAGTTTCTTAACATTGCGTTTGAATGAACCGAAATAATGGCTATTTGTGAAACAAATATTAGTATCAACCCAAGCAGCTCCAGCAGTAGAAACAACTGGTTTAGAGAAATTATAATCAGGCATATTTACCATCTTAATCTTATAAGTAGTATCAGTATAACAAGCATTAGCTACAGTAGCAGCAGCAGTATCGGTAACTCTAATCGTATAAAAACCAGCAGTAGTCGGTTTAGTAGCACTGAAACTTGATGAACCAGCAGTTGCGTAAGTAAATTCATCAGCTGGATGAGCTTTTGTAAATTCATAAGAAGCAGATGAATTACTGCAATAATATACAGTATCATTGAACATATTGGTTGGGAAGAGATTTGTAGGAACTTCTGGCTTACGATTTTCAATCAAGACAAATTTCAAAGTATCACTTGGACAATATGGAGCAAGTTTACTGTAAGCAACTACGTCATACGAACCCTTCGTAGTGATTGTAGCGGTGGCAACACCAGCAGAATAAATAACAATAGAGTCGCTTGTTGAAGTAAAGTTAGCCTTAGTAATAGCGACTGGTGAACCTGCACAATAAGTAGCAGTATCAATTGTGTAATATCCAGGAGTAGAAGAAAGCAAAGCAGGTTTTGTCGGAGCAGAGATAAAATCGATATCAATAGTATCCGGATGAGCAATATAACAAGTGGCGCTATAATCACCATTTGCATATACAACAGCTGCATTGACAATAGCCATCGTATCAACTGATGAGAAAGTATGATGAACTGTATCCAAATCAACAGCAACTTCTCTGTTAACTGTTCTACTCAACAAATTCCAATCAAAAATACTTGAATCGGCTGGAGAGAAAGTATTGAACTTAGCTTGGATAGTATCTTGGAATACATCATACTGACAATATGAATCATCAGATTTACGAGTAACCGTAATAGTAGGAGTAGCAATTTCTACGATATCATACTTGAAGGTATCGACACAACCATATTCAGAGGTTAAGACTAACTTAATGCCGGTGTAAGCAGAATCGGGCTGAGTAGCAACATTAACTGAATCACCATAAAAATATTTAGCAGTTACATCAGTAGGAATATTGAAGCTGTATGATATTGGAGCAGCACCTTCACAATAGAAAATAGTAGGATCACCTTCATTATTGTGAGCTGTTGGGAAGTTAGTTGGAGCAACAGGAAGTGGATTTACAGTAAAGTGATAATAAATGGTCGTATCCCAAGTACAAACATTGCCGTCAGGATGTACGTGTCTTGCAGAAATTCCAATGGTATCAACATAGGTTGAATCAGCAATAATATGAGTAAGAATCATATTAGCTGTAGTATCAACACCGTTAAGTGTATAGGTGTAATTCAACGTATCGGTTGCAGAAGCGTGTGCAACAGGAGCAACATTGACGTGAAGGGTATCGGTTGGAGTTTCTACATAGCATCTTGCTGTAGAATCTGATGGGGTAGATTCATCATTGTATTTGATAGTTACTGTAGCAGTAGGAACACCCGTCACTTTAACTTCAACTTTAGCAGTATCAGAAGTACAAGTCAAACTTGCACTATGAACAGTATCAAATACCGCAGAATAATTACCAGCAACTTGAAGAACATTAGGATTTTTACCGTCTGTCCATACAAGTGTACCGATTTGAGGTTCGGCTTGCGCTGGAACAACACTGATATCAGAAGCAGCACAGAAATACTGTACAGCTGGGGTGATGATAGGTTTACCAGGAACTTCAACAGTGTTAATTACAATTGAAGAATCATTTTTACAAGAATGTATATCTGTAATAGTAACAACAGCAACTGTATCTTGAGATAAAACAACATTCAACTTAGATGAATCTGAAACTACGTTATCATCTAAAGTCCACTTATAGGCGACAAGCGTCGAATCTGAAGAAACAGTAATATTGGTGAAAGAATTCTGACAATATTCAACTTCACCAGTCAAAATGATATTTGGCAAAGCATTAACCTTTAAGTCGATATATTTTGTAGATTGGCAGTTGTGGTTATCGGTAGCCACAACAGAAACTCTGTTATCAACAACACTTGGAACAACTTTGATGGTATCTTGTGAAATTTGAGTATAATCTTTAGCATACCATTTGTAAGTACGAATCGTATCTGCAGTAGCATCATCAGGGAAGTATTCGCAATTGATCATCACGCTGTCATATTCACAAATTTGAGCAGGAGAAATCTGATGTAAGTTGATATTAACACCAATTACACGGATAGTCTTGGTTTCTTCGTTTACACATTTTGTTACGGTATCAATAAAGTGAGCGGTAAAGGTATGTTTACCTGCCGGGAAGTTTTTCAAAGTGAAAGATTGCAAATCCTTAATAGGATCAGTTAATTCTGGAGTAGCAGGACCTACGTAAGTCCATTTTTGGAATACCACGTCGGCGCTATCTGGAACGAAAGAAACTCTGGCTGTATCGCCAAAGCAGATAAAATCTAAGCAAGTAATTTTACCTGTAGGAAGAACTCCTTCGTAAGGAACAGTAACATCGATAGAATCAACACAACCGGTGGTAGTATTTTCAACAACCAAAGTATAAGTACCATTCACAAGTTCTGTGAAAACTGAATCGGCTTGAGGACCCAATACTTTAGAAGCATTCTTCAAAGTATATTCGTAAGTCTTAGGAGTAGCTTCGGTACGACCGTTAGGTGTAGCGGTAATATGGGCAATAACTTGACCAGAATATGGTTCAGCACAATGTTTATTGGCAACAACGCTGTCGGTCAAAACACGAGTGGCAGGAGCGTCAATAATCATTTCTTCATTAGCGTGGTTTCTACAACCGTTAGCATTTTCCACAACCAAATAATAAGTATTGGCAGCCAATTTTTCAAAAGCTTTTTCTTCTTGCCAAGTAGCACCATTGTCGATGCTGTAATTTACATAATCGGGAGTAGTGAAGATAATCTTACCATTATTACCAACACAATAATCATTATCGAAAACATTGTAGTTAACTTCTGCAGTGATAATAGGAAGTGTATCCACCGTAATCTCGATGGTATCGGTATTGGTACAACCATTAGCATCGGTTACGAACAAAGCAACTTTATAAGTACCGGCTTTAGCAGCCACGAAAGTAGTGGTATCGGCATCGGCTGGAGTCAAAGTAGCAGCTGGATTAGAAGTCCAAGCGTAGGTATAAACTTTAGAAGTTGAATCAACCACAGCAGATCTGATAATCAATTCGCTTTCAGCGCAAACTTCACCATTATTGTCGGCAGACAAAGTGATATGAGGAATATCATTAACGGTAATGTTGATTTGCAACCAATTTTCAATTTCAGTTTCGCAACCGAAATCATTGGAAGAAGAAACATATAAAGTGGTATTAGCTGAATAAGTAGCAGTATATTCAGTACCTTCAGCCAAAACCGTGGTCTTATCGGCGGAATACCACGTAGAGGTACTTGCGTGTTGACCGTTAGCCACAGTCAAGGTAATTTCTTGAGGACCGCAAACCGTGGTTTCACTGCTAACCAATGCAGGGACACCGATTTCAGGATAAGCCAAAATCAAGAATTCAGCACTTGTAGCGTGGCAAGTAACTTCAGGATGCTCTTCGGTTACATATACTGTGAAATGTTGAGTAGTGGTATCAGCTACATTATTAATATATGTATAAGTAGTATCGTTGGCACCAGAAATTTCAACATCATTCATTTTCCATTGATAAGAAGTCAAGTTGGTTGGATTAGCAGACAAGACAGCTTGTGCGTTATAGCAAAGGGTATCATTGTCGGCGCTAATGGCAACCACTGGGTTAGCATAAACATTAACGATAATAGAATCGTAATCTGCACTAACACATTCATTCACTGAATTCATATCTTGAATTCTCAAATAATAATATTGAGTACCAGCAGCTGTAGTGGTTGGAGTTGGAGCTTCAGTAGAAGTCACTTCGTCTGGGTTAGTTCCCCAAAGCACTTGCATACCGGCTGGGAGCTCTCCGTTATATACTAATTGAGCTGCATTATCATTAACACAATATTCTTGAACTCTATCGGCTTCAGGAACAACCGGACCGGCAGGAATTTGATTGATAGTGATATGGAAAGTATCGATTTCACTTTCGCAACCCCAGAGGTTGTCGTGACGTTTCACATAAAATTCGTATGTGCCAGCAGTAGTATCCGTAATAGGAGTAAAGGATGGCATATATTCGAAGTCTCTACCATATACTGACCAATAAGCAACGATTTGATCGGCGTGATCGGCCAAGGCAGGATTAGGTTCTGTTGGAAGAACGATAGGGTCAGCGGGAACTTTTTGGCAATAGTTGAAGGAAGAATCGCTCAAAGTAGGAGTAGTTGGGTGAACATAATGCGTATAATCGTAAGTGATAACGCTGTCGATTCTATAACCGCAACCAGTATCTACGTAAGCAATTTTATAAATACCAGTCGTATCCATAGTAAATTCAGGTTTGCCAACCGTTACAGGATCACAATCCTTAATGATAGTAGTTTGTTCAATAAAACGACGAGTGGTAATTGTATCAGAAGCAAGGAGACGACCACGGTGAGATTGGTGACCACCGATATTCAAGCGTTGGCCTTCATCCCAATAAAGTTCGTTATTCGTACCGTGAATACGTTCATAAATTTTCACAATCAAAACAGCATCTTGGAAAACCTGATTCCATTTAACAACCAATCTTGAATTGGTGTTAACCAGGAATTTGAAAAAGAAATAGTCGAAAGCGACATTGCTGATTTCATAGGTTCCGGGGAAGATCTCAATAGCGCCGGGGTATTCATAGCGATTATCCGGCATCAGCGGAGTGCCCAACCAATGAAGTTCGTTGTAAGAAGTCTGCAATTTGATGTCGCAGAAACGACTCAGGTCGTGCTGACCATCCAAGACGTTTTCGCCATCCAACCACAACTCGGTTTCGATTGAAACCTTTCCGGTTTCATAATCAATACCAAGGCAGTTTTCATCAGAAAACATTAAGTCATAGACATCCGTCGCACCAAACACCAGATTATTCATCGTGTTGTTCAGTGGAAGATCTCCATTTGGCAAATTCGCGATGTTACGCATCGTATCGGCACTAGGATTGAACAGCTGGAAGCAGCAATCCCTTTGTGCTTGCACGCTAAACATCGAGAATAAGATGCTTAAGAAGCAAATTGATACTAATTTTTTCATAGATTTTTGAATTTAATTGTTATTGATTTTTTATCCTTATTTTCTTTTATTTTATTGGTTTTACGTTAGTTAAGTCTATTTATTGATAATATACTACATTACAATTTCAACGTGCAAAAATACATTTTTTTTTAATACATATCACATATTTTTCATTTTTCTTTATTTTTTTTGCTTTCAGGGTATTTTTTTTCTTACAAAATTTAAAAATTGGGATTAAACATTTTCGCCTTGTGGTTGTGCTATAGAATAATTTACGGAATTATCTCTTTCCGTCTTGTAAAGAGATTCCGACTTCGCAATGCTTCGTCGGAATGGCGATGAGTTATTGGGCAAAAAGTAGCGGCGACGAAACACAACTGCGATATAGTTCGGACACGATGTTGCCGCAAACATCCCAACAAGATTAAAGGGGATCATTCCGCTATAAATTATATGTATTCGAAAAGAAATGGATAACGGAGAATTTATTCTTCCACCAGCAAATCAGGGCGGCGCTCGGCGGTACGTTTCAGCTGCTGCTCCATACGCCACTCGTCAATTTTCTGCTGGTGGCCCGACAAAAGGATGTCAGGGACTTTATGTCCATTATAGTCAGCCGGCCTGGTATAGACGGGAGCCGAGAGCAAACCGTCCTGAAAAGAATCCAGCAAGGCGGAGGTTTCGTCGTGGAGCACTCCCGGGATAATACGGGCCACGGCGTCCACGATAGCCATTGCGGCAATTTCGCCGCCGGACAGGACATAGTCACCGATGCTTACCTCTTCATCCACGAACAACTCCCTCACTCGTTCGTCAACGCCTTTATAATGACCGCAAAGGATCATAACATTTTCGCACATTGACAATCTATTGGCATAACTCTGGTCAAAAGTCTGACCATCCGGGGCCATAAACAGCACCAAATCGTAATGTCTTTCGTTTTTCAACTTTTCGATGCAACGGGCTATCGGTTCCACCATCATCACCATACCTGCACCGCCACCGAAGGGATAGTCATCGACGCGACGATGCTTGTCGGTACTGTAATCCCTGATATCGTGGGTATGCAATTCGAGATAGCCGCCTTTAACGGCTCTACTAATAATGGAGCAGCCAAACACGCCGGTGAACATTTCCGGGAAAAGAGTCAAAATATCTATCCTCATCATTTATTTACAAATAACCATCATAATACCGTCGCGCAGGGGCAGCAAAACGTTATTTACGCGCTGATCCTGCTGCACATAATCATTAAATTCCATAATTGCCTTCGTATCCGAATCGCTGTGCGTCATTGGTTCAACGACCTTGCCGCTCCACAACATATTGTCGATAAGCAACACCCCACCCTTTCTCATTTTTGGCAGGATCATATCATAATAAAGACGATTGGTACGCTTATCCGCGTCAATAAAGGCCAAGTCCCAAGTGCAGTCGAATTGGGTAAGCAACGCCGCAGCGTCACCGATATGCAAGTTTATCTTATTCTTATAAGGGGATTGGCTGACATATTTTAAAATGATGTCTTCCATTTCCTCATCGACCTCTATCGTATCGAGAATTCCATCGGCAGCAAGTCCTTCGGCGAGACACAAGGCGGAATAGCCGGTATAGGTCCCGATTTCCAGGATACGCTTAGGTTTAAGCATATTGGAAATCATAGAAAGGAAACGACCTTGCAATTGACCAGAGAGCATACGCGGTTTTACCTCGCGAAGGTGGGTTTCACGGTAGAGTCTATACAGCAAATCGCCTTCCGGAGTCGAGTGCGCTTCGCAATATTCTTCAATATTGATTGGGGTTATAGATTCCATTATTCCGTCTCCATAATTTTGGCTATTTCCTCTTCGGTTTTAGACAATTTGTCCTTACATATTTTTATTAGGTAAAGGCAACGTTTGATCTTTTCGGACAATTCGTCAACAGAGACATCGGCATTTTCCATTTCACGCACGATTTGCTGTAATTCCTGGAAGGCATCGGTATAATTCATATTCAAAAATTTTGGATGCAAACTTACAAAAAAATCGGATTAGAAGCAAAAAAAACTCCCGTCGAAAAGGCGGGAGTTTAAGATATAAGGATATTGTGGAATTATCCATTGAAAACGGTATCAAGCTGAACGCCACGAACTTTAGCGATAGTATAAGGATCGCGAAGTTGAGCCAAGGCATTGATAGTAGCTTTCACCACGCTGTGAGGGTTGGAAGAACCTTTAGACTTAGCCAACACGTTCTTTACTCCAACACTTTCCAACACGGCACGCATAGCACCACCAGCGATAACACCGGTACCAGGAGCAGCAGGTTTCATAAACACGAGGGAACCGCTGTATTTGCCTTCTTGAGCGTGAGGAATAGTACCTTTGAGGATAGGAACCTGAATCAAGTTTTTCTTTGCGTCATCGATACCCTTTGCGATAGCGGCGGAAACTTCCTTTGCCTTACCGAGTCCATAACCAACAACACCATTTTCGTTACCAACGACAACGATAGCTGAAAAGCTGAAAGTACGACCACCCTTGGTAACCTTAGTAACTCTGTTCACTGCAACCAATCTATCTTTGAATTCGATATCGGTTGATTTTACTCTTTTAATATTTACGTTTGACATATCCTCTACAAATTAGAAAGTTAAACCACCTTCTCTGGCAGCGTCGGCCAAAGATTTTATTCTACCATGATACAAATAGCCATTACGGTCAAAAACCACAGCTGAGACACCAGCGTTTTTGGCACGTTCGGCGATTAACTTGCCAACCATTGCCGATTTTTCGATTTTAGTACCTTTTTGGTCTCTAATATCAGGGTTAACAGATGAAGCGGATGCCAAGGTAACACCGGCAACATCGTCAATAATTTGTACATAGATGTCATGATTACTTCTAAAGACTGACATTCTAGGACGTTCAGGAGTTCCGCTAACGATTTGGCGCACGCGATTTTTAATCCTGTTTCTTCTAAATTCTTTTTTATTGTAAGCCATCTTCTTAAATTTTCAATATTATTTTTCTGCTGATTTACCGGCTTTCTTTCTAACTTCTTCGCCAACGAAGCGGATACCTTTACCTTTGTAAGGTTCTGGTTTTCTGTAAGAGCGAATCTTGTTAGCGATCTGGCCTAAAAGTTGTCTATCAATACCTTTAAGGATGATGATTGGGTTTTTACCTTTTTCGTTGATGGTTTCAACCTTGATTTCATCTGGGAAATCAAAAAGGATATTATGAGAGTAACCCAAGCTCAAGTCCAATTGATGAGGCCCTTTGGCTTCGGCCTTGTAACCAACACCAACAACTTCTTGTTTAAGTTCGAAACCCTTGGACACACCGGTAACCATATTATTGAGGAGGGCTCTATAAAGGCCGTGTAAAGCTTTATGGCGTTTTTGATCAGTTGGGCGGACCAATTTAAGGTGACCGTCTTCAACTTCAAAAGTGATATCGGGATCTACGTACTGGTGTAATTCACCAAGGGGACCTTTAACAGTGACAACGTTAGATTTTTCGTCTCTTTTAACTTCAACTCCTGAAGGAATTGAAATGGGTAATTTTCCTATTCTTGACATAACAATTTCCTCCTATTAGCTAATATAACATAAAACTTCGCCACCTACATTTTGAGCTTTAGCTTCCTTATCGGTCATCAGGCCGTGAGAAGTAGAGATGATAGCGATTCCAAGTCCGTTCAATACGGAAGGCAAATCTTCGACGCCAACGTATCTACGAAGACCTGGGCGGCTAACGCGTTTAAGTTCGGTGATTGCCGACAACTTTGAAGTGGGATGATATTTAAGAGCGATCTTAATCATACCAGGGTTAGTTTCATCGACAAATTTATAATTTAAGATATAACCTTTTTCAAACAAAATCTTAGTGATTTCGCGTTTTGTTTTAGAAGTGGGGATTTCCACAACTTTATGATTAGCCCTAATGGCATTTCTCATTCGGGTTAAATAATCTGAAATCGGATCGGTATTCATATTGTCTTTCTCCTAATTTTAAATGTTACCAACTTGCTTTTTTAACGCCCGGGATGAGTCCTTCTGAAGCCATCTCTCTGAAGTTGATACGAGAGATACCGAACTGACGCATATAACCTTTTGGACGACCTGTTAATTTGCAGCGATTGTGCAATCTGATCGGGTTAGAGTTGGGGGGAAGTTTTTGCAGGGCTACGATAGCGGCTTGCTTGGCTTCATAATCATTACCATTGATGATCTTCTTTAACTCCTGACGTTTTTCAGCGTATTTAGCAATTAATTTTGCTCTTTTAATTTCTCTTGCTTTTAACGATTCTTTTGCCATATCTTATTTCTGATTTTTAAATGGTAATCCAAACTCTTTTAATAATGCGAGACACTCTTTGTCGTTACGGGCAGTGGTAACGAAAGTGATATCCATACCGTTGATCTTGGCCACCTTGTCGATATCGATTTCGGGGAAGATGATTTGTTCGGGGATACCGAGAGTATAATTACCTCTTCCGTCGAAGCCCTTATCGCTGATACCGCGGAAGTCACGGATACGAGGGATAGAAACAGAGATCAGACGATCAAGGAATTCGTACATTCTGTCGCCACGAAGGGTAACTCTTACGCCGATAGGCATACCTTTTCTCAACTTGAAGTTTGAGATATCCTTTTTAGACTTGGTAGCCACGGCCTTTTGACCAGCGATCATTGTCATTTCCTGAACGCCGGCGTCAATTAATTTCTTATCGGCGATTCCAAACTTGCCAAGACCTTGGTTCAAACAGATCTTAGTGATTTTGGGAACGCGCATAATGGAATGGAATCCAAACTGTTCTTTCAAAGCTGGAAGAACTTCCTTAGCATATTTTTCTTTATATCTTGGTGAATACATTACTTAATCTCCTCTCCTGACTTTTTTGAATATCTAACTGATTTGCCGTCCTCATTTCTTCTTCTGCCGATGCGGGTAGCGTTACCTTGGGCATCAACGAGCATAAGGTTAGAGATATGGATCGGAGCTTCTTTTTTAACGATACCGCCATTAGGGTTCTTAGCATTTGCCTTGGTGTGCTTAGAAACCAGGTTAACGCCTTCAACCATCGCGCGGTATTTTTCGACATCTACCATAATCACCTTGCCTTGTGAGCCTTTAGAATCACCGGCAATGACTTTAACGATGTCACCTTTCTTGATGTGAATTTTCATTGTTTGTTTTGTTTTTAAATGTTTTTCAATTGGTCTTTGTCAATTGTCCTATATATCTTAATTGTTTAAGCAACAACTAAAGTACTTCTGGAGCGAGGGAAACGATTTTCATATATTGTTTCTCACGAAGTTCACGGGCAACGGGTCCAAAGATACGGGTTCCGCGGAGTTCGTCTGACGGGGTAAGGAGAACTACGGCATTGTCATCAAAGCTGATGTAGGAACCGTCGTTTCTACGAACGTGTTTTTTGGTGCGGACCACCACTGCCTTAGAGACAGAACCTTTTTTTACATTACCTGAAGGGATGGCGCTTTTCACGGTGACGACGACTTTATCGCCAACGGTGGCATAGCGTTTTTTAGTACCACCCAGAACGCGGATGCAGAGGACTTCCTTAGCGCCGCTGTTATCGGCCACTGCCATTCTTGTTTCTTGCTGTATCATAACTATTTAGCTCTTTCAATGATTTCTACTAATCTCCAGCGCTTGCTTTTGCTCAAGGGTCTGGTTTCCATTACTCTGACTTTGTCACCGATGTTGCACTCATTTTTTTCGTCGTGAGCCATCAGTTTGGTTGTTCTTTTGAGGAACTTACCATATTTAGCGTGTTTGAGTCGTCTTTCAACGCTAACCACGATGGTTTTATCCATCTTGTTGCTCGTAACAAGACCTTCTCTGACTTTTCTATTATTTCTTTCTTCCATAGCGGGACTCTTAATTATTTCACGTTTTCTTTCATTTCGCGCATGCGCAATTCGGTTTTGAGGCGAGCCACAGTTCTTCTCTGTTCTTTAATCTTCTGGGGATTTTCGATAGGAGAAATAGCGTGGTTCAATTTCAATTTCACCAACTGTTGTTGTTCTTCCACCATTCTTTCTTTGATTTCGGCGGTAGAAAGTTCGCGTATTACTTGTTGTTTCATTGCTATTAAATTTCTTCTGAATAATCTCTTCTTACTACGAATTTGGTTGCGATAGGCAACTTCTGAGCGCCGAGGCGGAGGGCTTCTTTTGCCACTTCAAAAGGAACGCCGTCAGCTTCAAACAGGATTCTACCTGGACTAACACGGGCAGCGAAGTATTCAGGAGTACCCTTACCTTTACCCATACGAACTTCAGCAGGCTTTTTGGTTACCGGCTTGTCTGGGAAGATGGAGATCCACAACTGACCTTCACGTTTCATGTGACGGGTGATAGCCTGACGAGCTGCTTCGATTTGACGAGCAGTAAGCCAGCATTCCTCAAGGGTCTTAAGTGCGAATGAACCGAAGGCAATTTCAGAACCGCGTTTGGTGATGCGTTTCATTCTGCCTTTCTGCGGTCTTCTGTATTTGGTCTTTTTTGGTTGTAACATTGCTATTTATTTTATTGTTTATACTCTAGATTGTATTTTGAAGTTGACTATGATTAGTTTCTCTTCTCTTTGCGTGGACCGCGTGGTGAACGTTTGGCTGGACCTTTTTGTTCTTTTGCTTCATTATTAGCAGCAAACAGATCTCTCTTGCCATAAACAACGCCTCTGCAGATCCATACTTTGATACCGATACGGCCGTATGTGGTATGGGCTTCAGCGGGAGCATAGTCAATATCAGCTCTCAAGGTATGGAGAGGTGTTCTACCTTCCTTGAAATGTTCTGTTCTTGCCATTTCGGCTCCACCCAGACGACCTGAGCAAGAAACCTTGATACCCTCTGCATTGGCGTGCATAGTGGCAGCAATGGCAGTCTTAACAGCTTTTCTATAAGAGATACGACCTTCGATTTGCTTTGCGATGTTTTGAGCTACCAAAACAGCATCTAAATCAGGACGCTTAACCTCTGAAATGTTGATTTGAATCTCCTTGTTGGTGATTTTCTTCAACTCTTCTTTCAATTTGTCAACTTCTGTACCACCCTTGCCGATGATGAGACCGGGACGAGCGGTATTAATGGTAACCGTTACAAGCTTGAGTGTTCTTTCAATGTAAATTTTTGCGATTCCGGCTTTGAACAAACGTGCGTTCAAATATTTTCTAATTTTGTCGTCTTCGACTAATTTACTGGCGAAATTTTTGCCGCCATACCAATTAGAATCCCATCCTCTGATAATTCCTAATCTTAAACCTACCGGATTAACTTTTTGACCCATACTTTTTAAATTAATATTATTCTTGTGATTCGTTATTATTTTCAACTGCAACTTCCTGTACGCGGCTGTCGAGAACGATGGTCACGTGGTTGGAACGTTTTCTGATACGGTGCGCACGTCCCTGTGGGGCGGTTCTGATTCTCTTCAGCATTCTGCCACCGTCAACCATAATGGTCTTAACATAGAGGTGGGCATCTTCCAATCTGGCGCCTTCGTTCTTAACTTGCCAGTTGGCAATTGCCGACTTTAATAATTTCAATAATTTTTCTGCTGACTCTTTTCTGCTGAATTTCAACACGTTCATTGCATAATCAACATCTTTTCCTCTGATAACGTCAGCCATAATTCTTGTCTTGCGCGGAGAAGTCGGATTATCGACCAAACGAGCCATATAGACATTTTTCTTGGCTTCCTTTCGCGCATCTGCAGCTAATCTTTTTCTTGCTCCCATTGTTTTTGTATTATTTTTAATTTCTAACTTGCTTATTTACAATATGATACACAAACGGATTTTTTTCTTCTCCATTTACTATCAAAATTGGCGGCAAAAATAGTAAAAATTTCAATACAATTTCACCTTTCTCAAAAAAAATTTCAAAAAAAATAAAATATTGATGTTCATAGGCATTCCAAGCGATTTGTTCTATGGTATAAACACCGCATTGTTAATTTCATTACTCTAAAAAATAATACAAATTTATCAATGTCGGATTTTCGATCCGTTTTTTTTACATAAAGAGAACAAAAAAAAGGAAATTCAAGGTTCAAATAGCTATATATCTGTATGTTTACGTAGAATATTCCTAAATCAAGACAAAAAAAGACGTGAACCCCCCGTCACGTCTTTATACATCATCTTATTACAGAAAGAATTACTTCTTTTTAAATTGAAGACTTACATCAACAGATTTCCGGTTGGTAATATTTTCCTCGTACTGACAATAGTTAACTTTTCCTCTAACCATCAGGCTACTCTTACTTAGTTCATCAATATCAAGATCATAGGAAATTAAATCATAGCCCCATAAACTTTCATGGAATTTATCACTTTCGATGGTTAGTCTTTCATTGCCTCTGGTATTGTATTTACCATTAATGGTAATAATACCGTAATAGGATGAATTGAAATATTTTTGGAAATCACAATCAATAGTACAGGTTCCATCGATTCTGAAAATCCATACATCTTTCAGATTATCCACTTCAACACCATCAACAGTGGCATATACAGCTTCCCACTTGCCTGGTAGGTTTTCCACATCCTTCTCACACGAAGACAAGAACGCTGACATACTCAATAGAAGGAAGAAAATACCAATAACTTTTTTCATAATTCATTTTTTTAGATTCAATATGTTTTTTCTAATTAAACCGCAAAAATACAAAATAAAATTGAATACCAAATTATTCTCCAATCAGAAAATTTCACAGGCCATATTCAGCAAAAAACACTACTTTTGCAATTTATAAATAGAAAATATGAACTATACAGAAATTCGAAGACAGTTCCACACAACAGCTGAAGCATCAGGGCATGAAGACAAGACTGCCGAAAACATTCTACGCATCTTGCAAAGTCTTGTCCCCACTCAAATCCAATCTTTTCCAGACAGCCACAACATCATCGCCATCTATGATTCGCACAAGCCGGGAAAGACGATTCTTCTCCGCGGAGACTTTGATGCGGTGGGCGTTAACGAGACAATCGAACTTCCATACGCTTCTCAAAATCCCAATTATTCGCACAAATGCGGACACGACGGACACACCACCATTTTGTTGGGAATGGCCGAGCAGCTTCACCTCCACCCTATCAAAAAAGGAAAAGTCCTGCTATTTTTCCAAGCGGCAGAAGAAACCGGCCAAGGCTGCAGCCAGTTGTTGAATACACACTTCCTCGACTCCTATAATATTAATATGGTATATGCGCTGCACAACATTCCGGGTTTGCCCAGTGGCAGCATCACCTGCTGTGCGGGAAATTTCACCTGTGCCGTCATCAGCTGCGAAATTCAGCTGCACGGTCGCACCGCACACGCCGCCGAACCTCAAAACGGCATTTCACCCTTCCGTGCGGCTACCGGTATTTCAGAAAGACTACTTAATCTAAGTCACAGCAATTTACGAGACAATGATTATCAGATTGTCACCTTAATAGAATCCCACATCGGGGAAACTGCCTACGGCGTTTCTGCAGGAAGCGGCGTACTGCGTTTCACTCTCCGTGCCAAATCGGAAGCACAACTACAAAAACTCATTAAAGACACAGAAAAAATCGTTGAAGAAGAAGTCGGTCAAACGCCGGGTCTCCATTCGGAAATCAGATGGCTGGAATATTTCGCGGGCGGACAGAACGCGGAAGATGCCGTGGCACTAGTTCGCCAAAGTGCCGAAAAGTTGGGATTAACCTACGTCGAAAAGGAAGTTCCCTTTACCTGGGGCGAGGATTTTGGTCTGCTGACTCAACACTACGACGGTGCGCTCTTCGGATTGGGAAGCGGAGAAAATTGTCCCCCACTCCACCATCAAACCTACGATTTTCCAGACGAAATCATTGAAACCGGGGTTAAGATGATGGTGGAAATTTGCAGATTAGCGATGCGATAAATTTCAATTTAACAAAAATCACTACCTTTGCATTTCAAAAAAACGGAACACAATGGCAAAAATCAAAACACATATTGAGCAACAAAGCGCCTTTCAATTTATGACCGATGAATTACAATTTTCGTCACCAATGGGTCGCAAGAAACTATTACACAGACGATTTCTCTCCGATCCTTTTGAACTTCAGATGGAATTGGAAATTCAGCAGGCCGTGGTGGACTTTATTGAAACGCACCACGACACGTCCGTGATGGCACAGCTAATAGAACAACTCTGTCAGGTTAACGACATCAGCCAAACCTTCGTGAATCTGGTGGATGGAAACACGTTGGACGACATTCAGCTTTTTGAAGTCAAAAAATTCAGTCTCATTTGCCATAAAGTATCCAAACTGCTCAACGACAACCATTTCGACTGGATTCCTTTTCACGATTTATCTGTCGTAATCGACACTTTGGATCCTGAGAAGAACCGATTGCCGCAATTTCACATTTATTCGGCCTATAAACCGGAATTGGCGGAAATTCGCAAAAAAATTGACCAGACAAGCGATGAAGAAGAATTGGCCAAACTGAAATGGGAAGAATCCAAATTAGAAGACGGCATCCGCACGACATTAAGCAAACGGCTGTCGTTCAAAGCATTGCAAATTCAGGAAAATCTCAATCAAATCGGATACTTGGATTTGCTTTTGGCTCACGCCGAACAAATCCGTCATTGGCATTTATGCAAGCCGACCATCACCGACGGAAACAGCCAATTCAAGGGTTTGTTTAATCCCATCGTCAAGCAAAGCACAGGAAAATTCCAAGGCATTGACATAGAACTCCAACACGTCCCCACCCTGATCACCGGATCGAATATGTCGGGCAAGACCGTACTGCTTAAAACGATCGGTTTAGCGCAAACGCTTTGCCAGTTTGGATTTTTCGTTCCTGCCGTTTCTGCCGACATTGCCTTAGTGGATGACATTATGTTCAGCATCGGCGACAAGCAATCCGAAATGAACGGTTTGTCTTCCTTTGCCGTAGAAATCCTGAATATTGACAAAATTATCAAAGCCGTGAAAGAGGGACAGCGAATCTTGGCTTTAGTGGACGAACTGGCTCGCACCACCAATCCCGAAGAAGGCAAAGCCCTGGTTTCCGGCTTCATCCAAATTATGTCTCAACACAACGTCGATGCCCTCGTCACAACCCACTACAGCGGTTTAGACACGCAATGCCGCAGATTAAGGGTCAAAGGGCTAAAAATCAAGGACAACGAACAGCAAATCACGCCGGAAAACATCAACCAATTTATGGATTACAGCTTGGTGGAAAGCCATACGGACGATGTGCCTCAAGAAGCCGTGACTATTGCTGAAATCTTTGGCATTGACGAGGAATTTCTTCAGATAGCCAAAGAAAAACTATCGTGATTTAGACATCTTTCATAGACAAGGTGATACGTTTTCTATCCACCTCTATTCCTATTATTTTGACCATCACTTTCTGATTAAGTTTAACCACTTCGTTGGGATCTTTCACAAATTTATTGGCCAAGCGGCTAACGTGTACCAAGCCATCCTGATGCACACCAATATCCACAAAACAGCCGAAATTGGTTATATTGGTAACGATACCGGGAACCACCATTCCTTCTTTCAGATCATTAATCGAAGTGATGTTTTTATCAAATTCGAAGACTTCGTAATTCTGGCGAGGGTCACGTCCCGGCTTTGCCAACTCCTGCATAATGTCGTTCAAAGTGGGTAATCCGACCTTATCGGTAATAAAATCATTAAGATTGATTTTTCTGCGCAATTCGGCATTGGACATCAATTCGGCTACGGAACAATTTGCCTGTTTGGCCATTGCCGTGACCACGCCATAACTTTCGGGATGGACGGCACTGGCATCGAGTGGATTTTCGGCATCTCTGATCCGCAAGAAGCCGGCGGCTTGCTCAAAGGCCTTAGCCCCAAAACGAGGCACCAGTTTCAGCGCATTACGATGCTGAAACGGACCATTTTCGTTGCGATAATCTACTATATTCTTGGCCAGACTTGGTCCCACACCAGAAACGTATGCTAACAACTCCCTACTTGCCGTATTGACCTCCACTCCCACGCTATTCACGCAGCTTTCGACGGTTTCCTGCAGACTTGATTGCAGCCGGTTTTGATTGACATCGTGCTGATATTGACCAACACCGATGGATTTAGGGTCAATTTTCACTAATTCCGCCAAGGGATCCATCAGGCGGCGACCGATTGAAACAGCACCTCTCACGGTCACATCATAATCCGGAAACTCAGCGCGTGCCACCTCAGAAGCAGAATACACCGAAGCCCCACTTTCGTTAACTACCACCGCCATCACATCACGCTCAAACGGAATATGGCGAACGAAATTTTCCGTTTCACGGCCTGCCGTGCCATTTCCAATGGCGATGGCATCAACTTTGTATTGCACCACCAGGCGTTTCAACTTATCGGATGCAAGTTTGTACTGGGAATGCGGCGGATTCGGATAAATCGTTTCCGTATGAAGCAATTTGCCTTGTTTATCCAAAATCACCAACTTGCAACCTGTTCGGAAGCCTGGATCCAGTGCCAATACGGTTTTTTGTCCCATTGGAGGAGCCATCAGCAACTGTCGGAGATTGGTTACAAACACCTTAATGGCTTCTGTATCGGCCTTTTCCTTATAAAACTTACGCATTTCCGTTTCCATCTGAGGTTGCAGCAGCCGTTTATACGCATCTTCAATGGACATTTCAACTTGTCGGGAGCAATCATTGTCGTCCCGCAGATAGAACTTTTTAATGGTATCCACGGCTCTTTCTTCATCCGGGGAGATAGTCAATTGCAAGAATCCCTCTTCTTCCCCACGGAACATCGCCAACATACGATGAGAAGGCACTTTCGCCAACTTTTCAGAAGCATTGAAGTAGATGCCGTATTTTTCACCTTCTTCCTCTTTATTTTTAACCACTTTAGAGGAAATCAGCGCATAATTTCTAAATTGGATTCTCAAACGCTCGCGCACCCCCACATTTTCGCTCACCCACTCTGCCATAATATCACGGGCACCGGCAAGAGCGTCTTCCACCGTTGTCACAGACTTTTCTGGATTGACGAACTTCGCTGCCGTTGATTGCAAGTCAATAAGTCCCTGACGCATAATGATTTTTGCCAATGGTTCGAGACCTCGTTCAACAGCCACCGATGCCCTCGTTTTCCGTTTAGGCCGATATGGAAGATACAAGTCTTCCAACTCGTTCATTTTAAGTGCATTATTTATCTTGTCCTGTAATTCCGGAGTTAATTTTCCTTGTTCGGCGATGGAATCCAAGATGGCCGCCCGACGTTTATCCAGCTCCTGCCATTTGGAATACAAATCACGGATGGCAGCAATTTGGACTTCATCCAGGCTGTCGGTCACTTCTTTACGATAACGGGCTATAAAAGGGATTGTTGCCCCCGATTCCAACAAATCGAGGGTGTTTTTGACCTGATTTTCCGTAAGGCCAAGTTCTTCAGCGATCAAAGCAGCATAATTCTTCATATCTTATCATTTGAGAACCAAAATGCAAATATATCAAAAAAAACGGAATTATCCTCTTCCGTCTTGCAAACCTTTCTTTTATAGATTCAACCCACAAAGTTATAACGAAAGTATCGGTAAAGAAAAACATTCTCGAGAAAAAAATCTTTTACAAGACCCAAAGGGATAATTCCGTTCTAAAATGCGATATTTGCAATCCAATATGACATATAAGATAATACAGACAAAGTTAAAACTTAACATAAGATAAACACTGAGGATAACGAGATTTTTAGTATCTTTGCAAAATCCTTCTTTTATATATTTTTATTAAAATAAAATATTGTAATACAAATAAATAAAGATGAAACCAAAACTTACGATAGAGAAACTGGAAGCAGAAGCAAAAATATTCTGCACAACAGAATCAACGATAAAGATTAGCGAATTGTATGGCATAACTGATGGTAAAGCTGTTGGCACATACGTTGAACATAAATTCCAACAACAATTAAAATCCAAATATTCCGTAACAATAGGTTCTTCTGCAAGTGGGATAGATTTACCATCGAAGGATATTCTAACCGATATTAAGGTTACATCCATTAAGCAACCACAATCGTCATGCCCCTATAAAGATGCAAAACAAAAGATATTTGGTTTGGGCTACAATCTTTTAGTCTTTGTTTACAACAAAGTTGACAATGCCAAAACTAAAACTACGACATTGCACTTTGTAAGTTGTGCTTTTATTTCAAGCGAACGGACTGCCGACTATACTACCACGTATCGTTTACGTGAAATGATAAAGGACAAAGCGAATGAAGAAGATATTGTTGCATATTTAACGGACAGAAATATTCCAGCTGATGAAATCACTTTGCATAATATGGCAAAGGTAATTCTAAATAATCCACCGAAACAAGGATATCTGACGATTTCCAATGCTTTGCAATGGAGATTACAATACCAAAGAATAGTCTCTTTAGAGAAATCGGTATCAGGCATTAACAAAATTATTGACGATATTGAAAAATGAGACTTTTTGATGCCGACATAAGCAATTCCGTCTTTTGCTTTCTTAAAAGCAAGAAAAACGCAATGACATCAATAGAAGAGGCCAACAAACTTCTTCAAAAAAAGTGTGGTGTCAAAGATTTTTTTACGAACAATTCTGAACTATCACAAATACAAGAAGAACTGAATAGCACTTATGCATACGTGGCTTGCGAAAGCAATGCTGAATATGGTGATTTTCAAACAAATCTAAATTTAGCGAGTCAAATAACAGAGAAATTGGAGGAGAAAGGGATTTCACCTAAAGTTGTGATTGAACCAACTTGCGGAAAGGGACATTTCATTCTTGCAGCATTGAATACTTTTAGTAATATAGAAAAGATATTGGGCATAGAAATTCAGAAAAAACATATTTGGCAGGCAAAATTTAATGTCTTAGACTTTTTTCTGAATAATCCTGACAAGAAAAGACCAGAAGTGCGTCTTGTTCATTCCAGCATATTTGACTACAATTATCAAACTATAAAAAAATCGATTGGCGAAAAAGAATTGCTAATTATAGGCAATCCGCCTTGGGTGACCAATTCGGAATTGAGTGCAATGGATTCAAAAAATCTACCGCAAAAATCGAACTTCAAGCGATATAAGGGACTTGATGCTATGACAGGGAAGGGGAACTTTGATATTGCTGAATACATAACCATCGACTTGTTAAGAAACTTTGGACACTATAAAGGTAATATGGCTTTTTTAGTCAAAAATACTGTAATCAAAAATATTGTACATGATATTTCAAGGTTGAAATTGCCTATTGCCAATTTAAAAAAACAAAATATTGATGCAAAAAAAGAATTTGATGTCAGTGTTGATGCTGCTTTATTCTCTTGCCAATTGAATCAAGACACAGAATGTTATTGCCAAGAATCTGATTTTTACACTTCTGAAATAAAATGTGATTTCGGATGGAAAAATAATAAATTTATGTCCGTCTTATCAGCAGATAATGACATAGATGGAATATCACCGTTTGTATGGCGACAAGGCATAAAACATGATTGTTCAAAGGTTATGGAACTTGAGTATGATGGTAATTCATATCGTAATAAGTTAGGAGAGCATTTCACCCTTGAAGACAATTTGGTTTATCCGCTACTTAAGAGTTCAGACTTAAAAAAAACTATTGCAAATCCAACGCAAAAAATGACCATTGTAACACAAAAGTTTGTGGGACAAGACACTTCCTATATAAAAAATTATCCACAAACATTTGAATATCTGAACAATCATATTGATTTATTCCAAATGAGAAAATCGAGTATTTATAGAGGGAAATGCAAATTTTCGATATTTGGCATAGGTGATTATTCTTTCAAACCATACAAAATCGCAATATCCGGCTTGTACAAAACGTTTCATTTTTGTTTGGTACAACCTCAAAATGACAAGCCTGTCATGTTAGATGACACATGCTATTTTATTGGTTTTGACACATTAGAACAGGCAGAGTATATATGGAATCTTTTAAACACTGACATTGTCGAGAATTTGCTCAAAAGCATATCATTTTGTGATGCTAAACGCATGATTACAAAAGACATACTCATGAGAATCGATTTGAGAAAATTGGCAAAAATCAAAGGTGATAAATCTCATTTTTGGGATAATATTGAGAAACACCAA